>CAXSFI010000002.1:0-234617 GCA_964236675.1 uncultured bacterium | reverse complement strand
AGTCACACCGCTCCAGTCGAAACGAATGGTGTTGTGGGCTGAGGTAGGGACGCAGGATATTGTGCCACGGGCAGAACTGGTATTTGGTGCCGGTGCAGGTGTGGCTGCCGGTGCCGGAGCCGGAGCAGCTGCCGGAGCCGGAGCACTGCTGGCTGCCGGAGTAGTACAAGCAGTGCTGGCTAACGTCTGGCCACCCTGGCCAATGACTGAATAGGTATGGTTTTGACCAACAGCCACGCTTGTGTCAACGTATGAGTCACCGCTACTAGATGCTGCAGCATTGTGTTTGACCGCTACCCCGTCACGCTTGAGGTCAACGCCATTACCAGTAGTCACACCGCTCCAGTCGAAACGAATGGTGTTGTGGGCTGAGGTAGGGACGCAGCTGATAGAAGCAGTGGCGATGGTGCTGGCTGCAGCTTGGCTGGTAATGGATGAACTGGTTTTAGATGCTTGCGTACAGTTGTTGCCAAAACAGCTTGAGGCTTGGCTGGAGTTAGCTCCGGGCGTATCGGCATGTGATAACACTAGATAAAAGGTGCCGCCGATGCCAACACCGAGAACGATGAGCATCATCAGGAAATGGTGACTAAAGCCACGAGCATTGAATTGTGTAAGTTTCATTTTTTGTATCACTTTTTATTATTTTGATTAATACTTAACTGAGAGTATACCTAAGCCTTTGAGTAGCGTCAAGCAAAGAGGCACATGCACATTAAGTATATTCACCATATTTTTTAGCAGTTTATAATCAATTATTTTATGGGCTGTTACAATACGCTTAGGTAGCATGAAACACTTCGCTTACAACTCCAGTTATGATTCACAATTGTTTGGTATTTTGCTGAGCCCCTCTTGGCTGAGTGGTCTCTTGGCCATCATGGCGAGCGGCATAGTAGTAGCATTTGCGGTCATCTCATCCCAGTACAAGGGCAGTGACACCCGGCTGCAGTTACTCCACCTGCATACCCAGACGCAGGCCTCAACTGCCAGCATCGGCCATGCGCTTGACCGAAGTCCGTTCATCAGCAATCTACCGCTATTGTTATTCTGGTGTCTAGTCGGTCTCGTAGTTTACATGTTCGCTGTTAATATCGTCGGAGCCATTCAGCACGCCGCCCAATTTAATGAAGAGCTGGCTACTTACGCTAACATCAATCGTCGGGTGATGATCCGGGCGGCTATCCAGAAACTTGGTATACGGCTGATAGTGTTAGTGGTGTGGATCCCATATATTCTATTTTTCTTTAAGTGGATGGCGCCATATGTGATGCGATTAGCGATCATTGCATCCGTTGAATTGACTACTTTTACCGGCATTATGTACTTGTTGACGGCTGTTATTTTGCTGACGATTGGGCTGCACTTTCATACCATATTGCTGCGATTGATGCTTTTGCGGCCACGATTATTCGGCGGTGCACTGTATATTAGCTAGGGTTAGTAGTTGGCTATCCCTAATTACGAATGGTTTTGTATTAAAAATCACTAATGACCTTGCTCTACCTCTGTAAGTCTGTTATAAATAAGTAATGAACGAACTGGCTAATCTCCAAACATTTCAAACGCTGCTAGCAGATTATCAACTCTCCAAAACCGCCCTTCAGACACTATCTCAAACCCAACTGGTGTTACTGGTAGCCCCAACGTCGTCAGGCCGCAATCATCTGATCCGCGAGCTCCTCAAAACCGACGATTATTATTACATCGTGTCCGACACCACCCGCAAGCCCCGGGTCAATGATGGTGTAATGGAGCAAAATGGTGTCGAATACTGGTTCCGTGACGAAGCTGATGTGCTGGCCGATATTGAGCAAGGCAAGTATCTGGAAGCGGCTATTATACATCAGCAACAGGTCTCCGGTATCAGCATCCGTGAGTTGCAACAGGCTACTGATAAGGGCAAGATTGCCATAACAGACGCCGAGATTGCCGGTATAGATAATGCTATCAGACTCAAGCCCGACACGCTTGGTATATTTGTGCTGCCGCCTAACTTCGATGAATGGCAACGCCGCTTGCACCATCGCGGTGATATGCACCCTGAGGAGTACCGCCGCCGGATGGAAAGCGCTGTCAGCGAGTTTAGTGCTGCCCTGGAGCGACCGTACTATAAATTCGTTATCAATGACGTGGTCAGTGAGGCCGTACAGGAGATCAACACGCTTGCCAAGCTCGGCAGCTTTGATGCTGAGAAGCAGGCTGAGGCTCACCACGTAGCAGAACAGTTATTGCTGGAAACCCAAATATTACTGCGCAATCTATAGATTTAGCACTCTTGACGTTAGAGTGCTAAAAATCGTACAATGTAATTAGTATGACCAGTCGCCAGCAAGCTATCTTAAGCGCCATCGTGGAGCAGTACGCCGAAGTCGCCAGCCCCGTCGGTAGTAGTTTGATGGCTAAGCTCTTCCACGTCAGCTCAGCGACCATCCGGGCCGAGATGGCCGAGCTGGAGCGGCTCGGCTTCATCATGCAGCCCCACACCAGCGCTGGCCGGGTGCCGACCGACAAAGGTTACCGTTTCTACGTCAATAATCTGGCCGAGGCCGCACCATATAACCTCGCCGAAGGGCGTGGCGAACGCGCCCTGGCGGCCCGGGTCCAGCACGCTGGCGCTCCGGAGCGCATGATCCGCAACGCCGTCGATACACTGGTCGAGCTGACTCACAACCTCGGTCTGGCCACTATCGGCAACCAGCTCTACATTAGTGGTCTGTCTAATCTGTTTGGCCAACCGGAATTCATCGGTGGTGTCAATGTCCAGCAGGTTGCCCAGCTGCTCGACAATCTTGAGCCCTGGCTGCGCGAGGCAGCTCCGAACGAACCGCTCAGCGTCTACATTGGCCAGGAAAATCCCGTCGGCCGCGCCGCCGGCTGCTCGCTGATTATCAGCCGTTTCCGCAGTCCGTTCAGCGACCGCAGCTACATCGGCACACTCGGCCCAACCCGTCAGAGTTATCGTGATGTTATGAACCTGGTCTCACGAGCCGGACAAGAATTAGAGGAGGTATTATATGTCTAAAAAAGATTCTAAAGTAGTAGGCGACGAGCCATCTGAGCTCAATGAGAATGAACAACAGATCCAGCAACTGACCGATGCGCTGCAGCGCGAGCGAGCCGATGCCACTAATATTCGCCGTCGCCACGACGAAGAGATTACGGCTCTGCGCGGCCGGCTGAAAGCGGGCGTGGTCGCTGACTTGTTGCCCGTCATAGACAATTTTGAACGGGCGCTGAAGCACGTACCACCTGACCTGTCAGGCAACGACTATATCAAAGGCGTTCAAGGTGTTGTAAAGCAGTTCGAAGACACTCTGGCCGCTATGGGTGTCGAACGTATCAAGACCATTGATGAGCCATTTAATCCCGCGCTACACGAAGCCGTTTCAATGGAGGAGGGTGAAGGCTCTACTGAGATAGTGTCCGAAGAACTGCAGGCCGGTTATCGACTGGGCGATGAAGTCATTCGTCATGCCATGGTCCGCGTCAAAACGGTCTAGCAAATATTTCTGTCGGCTTGAAATTGCAGGCCATTACCATAATAATTGGTGACTTTCCGTTTTGTCTCAAATACCGGCGAAAGCCTACATTTCTCATCTGGTAGTACCTAACATGTCGTTGAAATATGAGACAAAGTGAACAACGGCATCTGAGTATGGACATGAAAGTCTTCCAGGCGTCAATAAAAACAACGTTTAGCACTCTTGACATGTGAGTGCCAATTTCTTAAACTGTAAGTACTAGTTTTGTAATTAGAAGTGATATCTAAGACGAAAGGAATCATCTTATGGGTAAAATTATTGGAATCGACCTTGGTACAACTAACTCCGCTATGGCAGTCATGCAATCCGGCAAGCCGGAAATTATTGCAAACTCCGAGGGTGCCCGCACCACGCCATCAGTAGTAGCTGTCAACAAGAACGGCGAGCGTCTGGTCGGCCAGGTTGCGCGCCGCCAGCAAGTTACTAATTCGAAGAACACTATTTATGAAGTGAAGCGCCTGATTGGCCGCAATTTCAATGACACCGAAGTCCAGCGCGATCTCAAGCTGATGGGCTACGAGATTGTCAAAAGCGGCAATGGCGTCAAGGTCAAGATGGCCGACAAAGAGTACAGCCCGGAAGAAGTCAGCGCCATGATCCTTGGCAAGCTCAAGGCCGACGCCGAGGCTTTCCTGGGCGACAAAGTGACCGAAGCCGTCATTACTGTCCCGGCTTACTTCGATGACTCTCAGCGCCAGGCTACCAAAGACGCCGGCAAGATCGCTGGTCTGGAAGTTAAGCGCATCATCAACGAGCCTACTGCCGCAGCGCTGGCCTACGGCCTTGACAAGGGCGATAAGAAAGACGAAAAGATTGCCGTCTACGACCTGGGTGGTGGTACCTTTGACGTTTCCATCCTGGAGCTCGGTGACGGCGTCTTCGAAGTTAAAAGCACCAATGGTGACACGCACCTTGGTGGTGCCGACTTCGACCGCGTCATCATCAACTACTTCGCCGCTGAATTTAAGAAGGAGCACGGCATCGACATTAGCGGTGACAACGCCGCCATGCAGCGCCTGCGCGATGAGGCCGAAAAGGCCAAGATTGAGCTGTCCAGCGCCCAGGAGGTCAACGTCAACCTGCCATTCCTGACTGCCGACGCCGATGGTCCGAAGCACTTCGAACACAAGTTGACCCGCGCCAAGTTGGAAGACCTGGTCGGTGAGCTGATCACCAAGACTGCCAGTCCCTGCGAAAAGGCTCTAAAAGACGCCGGCCTCAAAGCCAGTGACATCGACGCCGTAGTGCTGGTCGGTGGTATGACCCGCATGCCGGCTGTGCAGGAAAAGGTCAAAAGTATCTTTGGGAAAGACCCAATGAAAGGTGTCAATCCTGATGAAGTCGTCGCCGTCGGTGCTGCTATCCAGGGTGGCGTCCTCCAAGGAGACGTTAAAGACGTCCTGCTACTCGATGTTACGCCACTCAGTCTCGGTATTGAGACCATGGGCGGTGTCATGACCAAACTCATCGAGCGCAACACCACTATCCCTACCAGCAAATCCGAGGTCTTCTCAACCGCTGCCGACTCTCAGCCACAGGTCGAAATCCACGTCGGCCAGGGTGAGCGCGACATCATCGAAGGCAACAAGTCTCTCGGTCGCTTCATCCTCGACGGCATTCCACCAGCTCCGCGCGGCGTTCCGCAGATCGAAGTTACCTTTAACATCGACGCTAACGGCATCTTGAACGTCACCGCCAAAGACAAAGGCACCGGTAAGGAGCAGAGCATTACCATTTCCGGCTCCGGCAATCTCGACAAAGCCGAAGTCGAGAAAATGGCCAAGGACGCTGAAGCCCACGCCGATGAGGACAAAGCCCGCAAGGAAGCCGTCGAAGCCCGCAATCTTTTGGACTCCACAATCTACCAGGCTGAGAAAATGAGCAAGGACAGCGCCGACAAGCTGTCCGACGAAGACAAGAAGACTCTCGAAGAAGCCGTTGCTGAAGCCAAGAAGGTAACCGAGAACGCTGATGCTACCAAGGAAGACCTCGAAAAAGCCGCCTCTGAGCTCAATGAAAAACTGATGCCCATCGGTTCCAAGCTCTACGAAGCCGCTGCCGCCGAAGAAGCGCCCGCCGAAGGCGAATCTGACGAAGCCAAAGCAGACCAGCCCATCGAAGGCGAAGTCGTCGACGACAAAAAGGAAGCCTAATTTCAGATCGGACTGCCAAAGTGCGGCCAGAAAGTTTAGAATAGAGCGATGAGTAGTAAGCGTGACTATTACGAAGTGCTGGGTGTCAGCAAGTCGGCCAGTGCCGATGAGATCAAGAAAGCCTTCCGTAAGGCAGCTATTGAACATCATCCGGATCGCGGCGGTGATGAGGCTAAGTTCAAGGAACTCAACGAAGCCTACGAAGTGCTTAAGGATCCATCCAAGAAGCAGCGCTATGATCAGTTCGGTCACGCTGGTGTCGGTGGCAACGGCGGTGGCGACCCATTCGCTGGCTATGGTGGTGGTCAGGGCCAAAGTGCGAACTTTGACTTCGGTGATCTGGGCCTGGGCGACATCTTTAACAGTTTCTTTGGTGGCCAAAGCGCTGGTGGTCAGCGCTCACAACGTCAGGCGCGCGGCCGTGATGTCGAGTCCCGTGTCGACATCAGCTTTGAACAGGCGGTGTTTGGCACCGAAGTCGATATGACACTTAGCTTGGACGACACCTGCAACCACTGCAAAGGTTCAACCGTTGAACCAGGGTATGAACTGAAGACCTGCGCCACCTGTAAGGGCGCCGGTCAGGTCACGCAAGTTACCCGCACTATCTTTGGTAATATTCAGCAGGCCACCGTCTGTCCGACCTGTCACGGCAGGGGTAAGGTCCCGGAGAAAGTCTGTAGCGTCTGTCACGGCAAAGGCACGCAGCCTAAGAAGCAGACTATTCAGCTGAAGGTCCCAGCCGGCATCGATGACGGTGCAACTATCCGGCTGCGAGAGCACGGTGAGGCCGTCGCTAATGGGCCAAAGGGCGACCTCTACGTCAACATCCGGGTCAAACCCCACAAGCAGTTCACCCGCGAAGGCGATCTGATCCTTAGTCAGGAAAATATTCCGATGATTGAAGCTGCCCTCGGTACTGAAATAGAGGTCAGGACTGTCGATGGGCCGATCCGTATGAAAGTCCCGGCTGGCACCCAGTCCGGTTCAGACTTCAAGCTGTCTGGTCACGGGGTGACGCATCTCAAAAGTGCCAGTCGGGGCGCTCACATAGTTACCTTATTAGTTGATACGCCGACGAAACTGAACAAAAAACAGCAGGAGCTGTTACAGCAGTTCTCGGCCGCTGGCGGTAACAAATCTAAATTCTGGGCCTAAGCGCCTATAACTCTGCTAACTCTTCATCGAAGCGTACGACAGCATTTTTACCATTAGCTTTGGCGCTGTGAAGCGCATGGTTGGCAGTGGCAATAATATCACTCGGTTCTAGTTTGAAGTCGGCCGCGCCGATACCAATACTTGCCGTTACGGGCGTGGTGTCAGCAATTTCCTGAATAATAGCGGTGGCGACATCGTCACTTCGATCTGTGGTGATACCTTCCAAAAGGATGACAAATTCATCACCGCCCCATCGGTAGACGTCGTCAGCACTTCTGACATTCATGTTAAGGATTTCAGCTACCTTTATCAGCACGGCATCACCGGCGGCGTAGCTGACCTGGTCGTTTACTTGTTTGAAGCCATCTAAGTCGATGACCATAACAGAAGTGTTATTAGCCGCTGTCCGTCGGTCAGCGACTGCCTGACGCTTATGGTAATCCTTCATAAACGCCCGTCGGTTTGCCAGCCCGGTCAGCTGATCAGTTTCTGATAACTCTTGCAGCTGCGTGATCTCAATTTTAGCTTCACATAGCTGTTGGCTTAGACCTTGGACAGCTATTTCCCGGGCATCGGCTGCGGTAATTCTGTCATCCATCTGTTCCAGGGCATTAAAAAATAGCTCTCCGGTGGTATTTTGGGCCATCGCCGAGCCAGCGAATATATTGGGTACTTCGAGATGAGCCATATTGTTTATTATAGCACATATACATAAAAATACAATAAACTAAAAAATGCTGCCATTTATTGCTAATTAGTGACTGAACATTAATAATAGAAGTAATGAAAAAGCACAAGCTTAACCAATCTGGTTTTATACCGATGATACTGAGCATTCTGGCTATAGTACTAATGGTAGTGTATATGGTCTACAGCCGTGTTCTACGTGTACATGGCTAATCGCAGACTGTGTATTTACAGCAGAAATGTACAGTGGTATAATAAGCGTAAACAATAACACAAAGATATTATGCCATTACGCTCATCACGAACGCTTTCACGAATTGCTATGGTATTGACGATAGCCATCGTAGGCTTGGCTGGTACGACTGTACTGGTTAAGACTCATGCGCAAACTGCTGCCACTGCTAGCGCTAGCTGTACGTACTACACTGATCACACCGTTGTAAGCTATAGCTGGTCCGGTATCACTACTGGTAATGGCGTCGACCTCAAGCGGGATGGCAGTGGTACGGCCTCAAAGCATAGTGGCGCAGCTCAAGGTAGCGATACTTATAGCGACAGTGCAGTTGCACCTGGTCAATCACACAGTTATCAAGTCATTGGCCAGGGCGGCCAAACACTGGCTAACACTGGATGTACGACGCCATCGGCATCAATCTCTTGTACAGCTTATACGGACCACATCGCCATTAGCTTCAGCTGGTCCGGCATTACCACGGGCAATGGCGTCGACCTCAAGCGTGATAACAGTAGTGTTGTCCTAAAACACAATGGCGCAGCCAGCGGTAACGATTCATACAGTGATACCTCCGTGAGCGGTGGCGACAGCCACAGCTATCAGGTCGTCGGCCAGGGCGGCCAAACATGGGCCAGCATGAGCTGTACTACGCCAAAACCACAACCGGCGCCGGTTGCGCCTGCTTCAGCTCCTCCGGCGGCGTCCAGTCCGGCACCGTCTTCTTCCTCATCTACATCTACTGCTGCCGTAAAACCAACATCGACTCCCGCTCAAACCACATCCACATCTGCCCCGAGCCCTAAACCGCTAGCTGCCAAGCCTAGCACCACTACCCAGAATGTAAATGTCGTCGCGCCCAAACCAACTAACCTCAGCTCGACCAGTACAAACGATACGCCCGTGGCTGATGCCGGCTCGACCACTACAGACACGGCTGCTACAGATGTCGCCACTGACGCCAGTGATGACACGACGGATGCTACCGGAGCCGCCTCAACTTCCTCTGAGCCGGCTACCAGAAGAGCCCCTAAGCAAAAATCCAATGCCGTCACAGGAGGATTGGGCATTAGTTTTGGCATTGTACTGCTGCTGGCGCTCATTGGTGGATTAGTCTTCTTCGTGTTGCGGCGGCGCAGTCAGGCTGCGCAAGCAGTAGATAGCGATAATTATTACTCATTCCCCAGTGCTTCATCTGGTCCGGCACTACCACCTGCCACAGCTCCGATTGCTACTAATGAGCTTGAGCGCCAGATCAACCAAGCCTTTTATCCGGGGCAGACCCACGACGGCCCACTACCACCTGTTGAACATACGAATGAACCGGAAGACATGTTCGAACTGGCCAAGCAGCATCCTGAAACATTTGGTAATCCGCACTATGTACAGGGCTCGAGTACTCCCATGACAGTGCCATTAGGATCGCAACCCGATCTATTACCATTGCCGCTACCACCGCTAGCCGCCCCGTCTGCACCCGAACCATTAGCTGGCGGCGGATTGTCCGCCGAGGCAACTGATACGCTGCCCGGTGAAACTGAGGTAAAAATCAAACACTAAGCGTTATGCTATTGCATATTGACATTATTATAGTATAATATAGTCAAATGTCCAGACCATATGCACCTGACGTTCTAATTTTAGCTCCTAACATAATTAATCCTGAGCAGTTTGATTTGCGCTACGCTGATCTGACCGGTGAGCTGACGCAAACTCACGGCCTACAGGTGGGCATCGTCGAGAGCCATAGCAGTTATGAGGTAGCTACTGACACTGTTCAAGCTGCGGCTGTAGCTATCTATGGATTGGACAGATTGCTGCATCGCCAAACATACGGAGAAATGCCGGTTGCCGGGGTGGTCCGTGATCTGACTATGCCGACCGAAGACCGGCAGGCGATCCATGACTCACCGTCAATTCGGACATTTGTCAATCCGTTAGCCCTGAATACTTTGGTGCGTCGTAAAGACCAGATGTGGGCCTTGGCTCCAGAGCTACAGCCAGCCACCGTAGTCGTATCTGACACCACTGAGCTATCCGATGTACTTGACGATGCCCCCTGGCAGCGGCTGGTTGTTAAGCCGGCTACTGGGGCTGCTGGCAGCGGTGTTATTGCCGGCACCAAGTCTGCCATCCGTGAGCAGCTGGCGGCTACGCCCTATGCTGCTGGTAAACCACTCCTTGTGCAGGAATACATAGATACGTCACGCGGCATACCCGAACTGGACATTGATGGCATGCACAACATCAGATTGGTGATGGTCGGCGGCAAAGTGGTACTTAACTGTGTCCGTGAAAAGGGCGATAAGCCAGATATTTTGTATAATGATGTCTATGGCCGTTTCGGTTTGGAATTACCGGCTGGTATGCAGCAGCTGGCAGAGGACACTATGGCGGCCTTGACCATGGCTGTGCCCGACGCGGCTGATAGTGTGATTGCCATAGATCTAATGCGTGGTATCGACCAGCAAGGCCAACTGCGCGATGTGGTCTGTGAGGTCAATCGCCGTCCACTACGCATAAGTCGCCATCACTTACTGCAGCCCCAGATGGACCCAACCGGCCTGGCCCAGGCAGCATTGGCTTGGGACCGAGCCGAAGCGCAGTTATTAGCCAGCAAAGTTAACACCTAAGAGGGTATATGCAAAAGATATTGATAGTGGGCAGCCGGTCGACTGATGACGGTGAAACCGAGGCTTTGCAGCGCCTGGCCGAATTTGTCACAGCCAGTCTGCAGACCGTAGCCGTACAGGCCGACGTAGCATTTTGTCACCTCGATGAAGTCGGCTATGTGATCGATAGTAGCGCAACCGCCATTCATGATTTTCGCAATCAACTGTTGATTGACGATTATGACCTGCTACTGTTTCGCGGAAAACTGCGAGCTGTGATGAATGATGTGGCGCTCATAGCCAGCTATGCCGACCAGAAGGGCATAGCCGCTGTCAATACGGCTCATGTGCAGCGACGTGCCACCGGCAAAGTGCCGCAGGCTTTTCAAATGCAGCGCTTGCAACTGCCGTTTCCGACGACGGTCAGTAGCAGCGCTCGCTACCTGCCACAGCTGATTGAAGAGCACCTTTCGTATCCGGTTATCGTCAAGGATATTCATGGTGCGCATGGTAATAACAACTTTCTGGTGCATGACTCTAGCGAGCTAGCTGACATACTGGGCGATAATCCCGGCATTACCTTCTTGGCTCAGACGATGATACCTAACGAAGGTGATTACCGGTTACTCATAGCCGGCTCGCAGCTGGCCATTATCCGCCGCCAGGGTGCTGCTGACTCTCACCTTAACAACACGTCACAGGGAGGCGCGGCGTCACTGGTTGCCAACGCGGACTTTCCGCAAACAATCATCGATCAGGCTCGTCAGTTCGCTAGTGACTGTCAGTATGAATTGGCGGGTGTCGATGCAATCATCGATAAGAATAGCGGTGAACATTACTTTTTGGAGATTAACTCGCAACCTCAGATCGCCAGCGGAGCTTTTGTAGACGAAAAATCGATCCTGATCGGTCAATTCCTACAGGATGTGCTGGCTGACTGAGCGCGTAGCGTAGGGTAGGCTCGACATAATGAGCAGCACGTTGCGGTGTTCGGAGCTGGCTGAATCTACATTAGCTTGCTGAGGGTTGGTGTTGTGGCGATCGATAATGAAACTGCCATTATTGGAGACGGATCGTTCGGCTTCGCTGTAGATGCGGCTAGCTAGCTTTGATTCGTAGCCTACCAGCCGGCAGCAGACCAAAAACTCACACTTGTTATCGAGGTTGATAGCGCCAAACTGGGCTCCGATGATCTGTTCGAGCTGCTCGATCATTCGCCGGTAAATGGGCAGGTGTAGCTCGGGGATGGCCCGGGCGTAAAACAGTGATTCGCCGATGATGCAGTGGGTGTAGAGATAGATGAGTAACTGCAGGTGTATAGGGTTGGCCAGGTCGTAATAGCTTTGGCCAACCTGCCAGAACAGCTCTGGATCCGGCATGCCAGTAGCCTCGTTGATTAACTTCTGGTAAAGGTACATAAAGTTTACGGCGTGGGTCGACAGGATGGCGACGGCATCGCTGTCCGCCTGAAGCTGTTCGTACAGCTGTTGCATGGCTACCATGTCGACTAGTTCGGTCAGCGCCGGGCGGCCATCTACATTGTAGAGTGTATCCATGAAATTTGTCCGAAATAGCAGCATGACATTGGTCTTGAGCTCCGGGTAGCGGTCGAAGTATGGCTGCCGCAACTGACTGGCATTTTTGGAGCCGTGGCCGGCTGTCTCGAGAGCAGCAGTCCTTACTTGGGCCAATGCTAGCGCTGGCTGATCACTGGCTGTAAATTCGGCTCGGAAGCCGGCCAGCAAATCACGGGCAGCTGGGTCGTAAGACCAAAGGTATAGCCGCGAAGCAAAATGGAATTGCTTATCAAAAGGAAGTTCGTCAAAATGCGAAAGGTAATAGTGATAGATAGTGTTGCTCAAATTATTCATTTGTGGTATAATAACAGACTATGGATTACGAACTGACAATTATTGGCCGTGCTGAGCACATCCAGCTGGCTGATTATGGTACGGCGGCAGTGCCAGCTAAGGTAGACACCGGCGCCGACATTAGCAGCGTCTGGGCCAGCAATGTCACTGAACAGGCTGGTCAGCTTCAGTTTACACTTTTTGGTCCCGGTAGCCCATACTACAGCGGCCATGTTATTACGCTTGGGGCCGATGATTATCGCCAGACCAGGATTGCTAACTCTTTTGGCCACAAAGAGCTGCGTTACGTCGTCAAGCTGCGCATTACACTCAAAGGGCGGACTATCAGGGCCAGCTTCACATTGGCCAATAGGGCCGATAAACTGTATCCTATTTTGATTGGCCGAAAACTTCTGAAAAATAAGTTTTTAGTCGATGTTGCTCGTGGTCAGGTACTGCATGACGAGGAGCAGAAGCGCAAGCGAAAATTGGCACGTGAACTACAGCAGATTAATGGTACGCTTGGTGTATAAACTATGAAGATTATTATTCTATCCAAAGGTCCGGGTAACTACTCGACGAAGCGACTCAAAGAAGAGGCGCTGAAGCGTGGTCATGAGATCCGGGTAGTTAACTATGCCAAATGTTATATTACCGTTGAGCGCAACAATCCGGTCATCCACTATAAAGGCGAGGAAGTCCGCGACGTTGATGTTATTATTCCGCGGATCGCTTCTAGTCTGACCAAATACGGCTCATCAATTGTTCGCCAGTTTGAGATGCGTAATGTCGTGACGACCACCAGTTCGATCGCCATCGTCCGCTCGCGCGACAAGCTGCGCAGCATGCAGCTGCTGGCTAAGAGTGGTGTCGGTATCCCTAAGACCGTCATTGCCCGTGAAACGGCTGACTTCGAAGGCGTGCTGGAGCAGGTCGGCGGCGCTCCGGTTATCATCAAGGTGGCTCGTGGCACCCATGGCAACGGGGTAGTGCTGGCCGAGACCCGCAAGGCTGCGCTGGCTGTAATGCAGGCCTTTTATGTAGAAGGCGTGAACTTCCTGGTGCAGGAGTTTATCCAGGAAAGCGCCGGTGTTGATATCCGGGCTTTCGTAGTGAATGGCAAGGTGGTGGCCAGCATGCTACGCCAGAGCCTGGACGACGATTTCCGGTCCAACCTGCACCAGGGTGGTGAAGGCATCCCGGTCAAACTGACCGATGAAGAGCGCAAGACCGCTCAAAAAGCCGCCAAAGCCATGGGCCTGCCTATCTGCGGCGTCGATATGATGCGCTCCGAGCGCGGGCCACTAGTGTTGGAAGTCAACTCCAGCCCCGGCTTCGGCATCGAAAAAGTGACTGGCCACAATGTCGCCGAAAAGATTATTGATTACGTTGAGATTGCTTACAAGAGTGGTCGCCGCAAAGACAAAGTCGGCGCCTAAAGGGCCAGCCATCCAGCTTACGGTAGCATGGTATAGTAAGAGCACATGACACCGGCCGTCATCCTCGGTTGTATTGTGCTCGTCCCGGTAGTACTGCTGATGGTACTGCGGATTAACGCTGCCCTAGTGTTCCTCAGCCTGTGCCTGGGCTCGGTGCTGACCCGGTTCCTTGGTCCGAACGTCGATTCGCTGTTGAGCCTGGTGTCAAAACAGGCTGATCACACCATCAGCGCCAGCCAGTCGACAGCTCAGCTGACGCTACTGGCTATCCCGGTCGTTGTCACGATGCTATTCATGGTCAAATCGGTGCCTAAAGGCCTCAAACTAGTACTCAATGTACTACCAGCGGCCGGCGTCGGGCTGCTGGCGGCACTATTGGCCGTACCACTACTGCCGACTGAAACATCCACTGGCATTATGAATGCTGCTATCTGGCTGCAAGCCCAGCGGGCCCAGGACCTGATAGTCGGCATCAGTGCTTTGCTGTGCCTGTTTGCCTTGCTCAGCTTGCGGCCGAAAGCCTCGCATGAGGAGAAGCATGGCAAAAAGCACAAGGGCTAGGCTCGAAGTTGTCCGCCAGCAAGTGGCTGAGCGGCTGTCCGAAGTCTGTGCCCAAGAGCTGGCTCGGGCTGGCCGACTCCATCCGTCTTATGGTCGACTGTGGCAGTCGATTAGCGATCAGGTAGCCGGTGGTGGCAAATACCTGCGACCGTACATTGTCATGCTCAGCTACGAAGCCTATGG
Organism: uncultured bacterium; assembly: GCA_964236675.1. Lineage (GTDB taxonomy): Bacteria > Patescibacteriota > Saccharimonadia > Saccharimonadales > UBA4665 > JBDSWU01. The sequence continues at coordinate 220,197 of CAXSFI010000002.1, read as the reverse complement.
CGGCCATGACCCGGCCAGTGTGCTGGAGGCCGCTAGTGCCTGGGAACTGCTGCATATCGGCTTGCTGATGCATGATGACGTGGTCGACCGCGACTATAGCCGTCACGGCCAGCCGAATGTAGCTGGGCAGTATCTGCAGTATTACGACTCAGTCGCCGATGAGGCCACGCGGCTGCATTATGCTCATACGGCTGGCCTGCTGGCCGGCGATCTGGTGCTGTCGGCCGCCAACCGTTTACTCGACCACTATTCGGTGGCGTTTGGTCTAAAAGACATTTTCTACGAAGCTATGTTCCAGGTTATCGGCGGTGAACTGCTAGATGTCGAATCAGCGATTAGCAATACACTCATTGAACCTCAGCTGATTGCTGAGGCGAAGACAGCTAGTTACTCCATGATTGGTCCGCTAGTGACAGGTGCCACCCTGGCCGGCGCACCGGCAAAACAACTTAAACTGCTGCGCCAGCTCGGCCGTATTCTGGGTGTTGGCTTTCAGCTGGCGGATGACATGCTGGTGTTTGGTGACGCCGCACTAGCCGGTAAATCGGTAATCAGTGATCTGGTGGAGGGCAAGCGAACGGCAGTAGTGACTGAGATGCTAGGCTTGCTGCAGGGGGCTGCCCGCGCCGAGGCCGAGACTAAATTGGCAACCGACCCTGCCGGCAATGTGGAGTATACACAACATTTACTAATGACTACTGACGTTGCCACTGTGCTGGCAAAAAAGTTGGCTGATTATCAGGCCCAAGCCATCCAGCTGATTGGCCAGCTGCAAATACCAGCCCAAAACCGTATTGAATTTGAAAAACTGGTGGCTGCATTGTTCTATCGCCAAGCCTAAGAACGATTGACTTTTTGGCCATAATACGGATAATGTAAGGAGTTAATTTGACCCGTAGCGCGCGGGCCCGTAGCTCAGTAGGTTAGAGCAGTGGACTTTTAATCCACGTGTCGTGGGTTCGAATCCCACCGGGCCCTCCAAGCATAAGCATCAAGTTCTCCTGGACAAAATTTTTATAATACATCTGTGAGGCTTGGCTAATCCGAGTCCACAGCGCTATAATTGGTATATGACACAAGCTAGCCTAGACCTACCAATTCCAATCGAAGAATTAAAGCAAATGCTTCGTGATAATGGCGTAATTGCGGCTTCTGTATTTGGGAGCTACGCTCGTGGTGAAGCAACACCAGATAGCGACCTAGATTTATTCGTAGAGCTAGCGCCTCACAAAACCTATCTTGATCTTGGCAGTTTGCAGTACAAGCTCGAGCAACGCACTGCAAAGCGTATTGATTTGGCCACTAAACTCAACCATAGGTTTGAACCGTACATTACCCCCGACTTAGTTAAGATTTTATAGTGGCTAAATCACCGCAAACACATCTGGATTTCATACTGGACACTCTGGAGTCGATTCGTAGCAATACGCCAGCAAGCAAGCCGTTATTCATGAAAGACCCGAACGCTCAGGATGCTACACTGATGCGTATCCAGGATATCGGCGAGCAGTTAGCGCGGATTCGTGATGGCTTCCCCGACTACTACAATGAACACCAGGCAGATGAATGGCACAAACTAATCGGCTTGCGCAATATCATCTCTCATGGCTATCGTGAAATTGACTTTGCTATTATTTGGGAAGTGATCTCGAGGCAACTCAATGACTTTGCTCAAAACATCGCACAGCTAGCTGGTCGGCCATTGACGGCAGAAATCAGCGACACCAGTGGTATCGAGAGCGAACTATGGGACGCTTATTATGATTCTATGGAGCTCCTTGATGCCGGAGACTTATCTAGGGCAGAAGAACTGTTAAAGGAGACTGTGAGAGTAAGTGAAGGTTTTGTACCAGCACACGTTGGTTTGGTGGCCGTCTATCAAGCAGGTGGTTATCTCGATGCGATTAGGGAATATAGCGAATCGGGCTATACCCAGACTAGACGACATTTCAAACAATGGCCAAACAGTTTGCCATGGGGTGATATCGATAATCGACCATATTTGCGTGCCAGCCAGCTGGAAATACTACTACATATGCCTATTACAGTGCAAGCGATACAGCGGATAACCCATGTACAACAAGCACTACGGAAGCATATCTTGAAGCCGGAAGAATGTCTCTCAAGACAGAACCTGATCCCGATGGAAGTGGAACTCAAACTAGCCGTACGACGCAGACAATCTATGATGATGCTGGACGAGTCATTGCTAACAGATTCAATACAGATCCGTGGACTTGTACCTACTATGATATGCGCGGCCGAGTAACAGAAACAGATTACCCAGCAATAGGCACTGCAGCTGCACGCGCAGTCACGAATAATTGGGCCGTTAACGGTAATCCATTGATATCTTCAACTACTGATAACAAAGGTACGATTTCCTCTCAGATAGACCTGCTTGGCAAAACAACTGCCTACAATGATGTATACGGAGAAGGTACGACCACTACATACGATAATGTGGGAAGGATTACTTCTGAAAATAGCCAACGAGGTAACATTACGTATAATTACGATGGATACAATAGGCTTTCAGGTCAGTTAATTGATGGGGTGTTGTATGCAACACCCCACTACGATGCATATGGACGTTTGTCGGGCGTTGACTATCCAAATGCAACCCAATTGAAGTTAAGTACTGTAAGCTATGACCAGCTCGGACGCCAAAGTGGTATGACTTATACATTAGGGAACGGAACAACAACAGTATCTGACAGTGTAAACCGTACTCAATCCGGTCTCATATCCTCGGGTACAGAAAATGGTAACAGCAAGAGCTACAGCTATGATCCAACTGATCGCTTAACTTCGGCAACTGTTGGTCCATACAGCTTCACATATGGATATCAAGCACCTACTAATGCTTACGGTAATGCGGTAACAACATCAAACAAAAACTCAAATATTACTAGTATTGGAACTACCTTTGGTGGTAGCACAACCACGCAGACTTACCTGTACGACAATGCTGATAAGCTATATGCTAGTAGTGACAAAAATATTGAAATGCCATTATATGATTCCCATGGGAATACAACAAGATTAGGCTCAAACTGGAATGGAGGCACTGCGGAAACAACGTTTACATATGATTCAAGTGATCGCAATGTTGATGTTAATCAAAATTATGGTCAGCTTGAGATGGCATACAATCGTGATGTCAGCAACAGAGTAATCATGCGGTATGCTAGCGTAAATGGTAGCAACACAGCTACGCAGTTCTATGGATATACAGATGGTGGAGATTCACCGGATCTTGCGCGCGACAGCGGGTGGAATATAACTGAAAAGTATTTCCAGTTACCTGGAGGAGTTGTGCTAACCACTCGACCTACACAAACTACTGCAAGTGCGAAGGCTGTTTACAGCTTGACAGATATACATGGTGACGTGATGACAACTACTGATGCAACTGGTTCGAAAACTGCTGATTTCATTTACTCTCCTTACGGGCAGGTGCTTAACCCTACCAGCAACAGCTTAGTTACACCTAATACACCAATTGTTTCTCAAGCGAATAATTCGGGTGTAAATGGCTCATTCAGTTGGGTTGGTAAAAACGAGAAGTTTAGTGAAGCAGGTTTTGTTCTTAGCCCAGTACAAATGGGAGCTCGTGTATACATACCTGGTATTGGGAGATTCTTGAGCGAAGATCCAGTAGAGGGTGGTAATTCGAATCCGTACAACTATCCAAGCGATCCAGTGAACAGGTTTGACTTAACCGGCCTTAGGCAACATGGGCGGCAGTCTAAGCAACCAAAACAACCATCGCGAGAAGAAACCAAAGCACTTCAGAAAAAGCAGAGTGGCCAAAAATTAACACCCCAAGAGCAAAAACAAGCCAAACAAGCAGAGCAAAAACAAAAAACAAATGAAAAGCTTGATGGCGGACGAAGAAGTAGAGATAATCAAGATGGTAATCGCCCATCAGGTAACACTCCGCCTTCAGGTCCTACACCGACTCAAAATGATAGCGTCAGTAAGGCAGTAGTTGCTGGAGGTGCTGCAGCTGGAGCGGGAACAACAGTTTGGTTAGCTCTCAAACTTGCTAGCCCAGCTTGCGGGCCACTAGTCATCGTTTGTGCAGCAGCGTTTTAACATTTACACATATGAGGTATATTTAACACATGGAAGATATAAGATTCTACATCAATTTACCTGTTACGAATACGGATCAAAGTATAGGTGCTCTCGTTCAGCACGCGTACAATCAGCTTTTGAATGATGTTAATCACAAGTCATTTAGTCTTAACCAGTTTATGTTTGTGTCATCATATAACCAGAAAGATTCCGGTTCAATATATATTGACTACGATGTATCAGATCAAGACTTAATAGAGTCTGCCAACGAAGATAATAAAGAAATAGATTCAAGTTACGAAGCTATATTTGCTACAGGTGAAAACATATATCAGTCACCTAATTCATGTACGATCAGAATGAAAACTGCAGACATTGATGATGTAGATAATAAGCTGCTTATTGCGCTGCTAAATTTTTTCAACCATCACGGTACTATCTTAGTTAAGGACATGGTATATCATTCTTTAATGAATGATGATGGTCAAGATACGCCGGACATTTCTATATACTTTTGATGAGTAGATTTAATATACAAATCTGTTTATAATCTTCTATTTGCTGTTAATGGGACCTACTAATTCAGCGTAGTTATTGCGAGTAGTACTAACTTCAGTTGATGCCTCACGCATCTCTAGCATGCCGTCCTGCAATGTAAAAAAGAACTGCGCTATATCATCATCTTCAATCATATCAGGATTTAACCATGCATTAACGGGGGAGTAAGCAGGCTTTAATAATTCACGCCAACGATTGAACTCAGCATAAATAGGTGCAACGCTGCATTGTTTACGGGCCGTACTATTGGCGAGATAGTGGGGCTTGTAGTGGAAACTGCCTTCGGGCTGAGCAATGCTTCCACAATCTTTTTGGCGGTTATTTTGGCATTTGTTTTCGGTTATTCTCTTTCGGTTATGCCTCTTCTCAAAGCTGGATTGAAGTTTAAAGCCGCGCTGTCGGTTGTCCTCATCTCCGATAGCCTGTCGATATTTACTATGGAAGTTGCAGGCATCTGCGTTGAAGCATTGATCCCAGGAGCAATGAACGCCGGTCTTGTAAACCCATTATTCTGGGGCACGCCTTGATACATTAAAACTTCCATGAGGGACATTAAGTGGAAATGAAACGGTACGGATATTCAGATAACAAAGAGCAGATAGTCAAACGATTGAAGCGCGCCGAGGGTCAGGTGCGTGGTGTGGCGCATATGGTCGAAGAAGACAAATATTACGTAGACATTATGATGCAAATAACTGCCGCCTAAGCTGCGTTAGATAAAGTTGCAGTTGAGCTCCTTCGTGACTATGCCAGGCACTGCATAGCTAATGCGAAGACTACTAAGGAGCAGGGCAAAAAGGCCGACGAGCTGGTGGACGCAGTCAGCAGAATGGTATCAAGGTAAAGGGGATTATATGGTAAACAAATCAGTATTGTATGGAACTGGCGGCTTTGTTTTAGTAGGTATGATACTTGACAGTTCGAAACCGAACGATTATATTACAGATATAGCTAGACTAAGGAGAACATATGGATCAAGAATCACTGGCTTATCTGCTCAGGTCAATCGTTATGAAAACTAAGCGTCGAGCTGACGGTTTTGTTGCGCAGTACGGCCTGACGGCACAGCAGGGTCGCACTATAGATTACATCGCGTCCCACGAACAGGCAGGCGTCATTCAGCAGGATATGGCCCGGTTATTTGGGCTGCAAAAAGCCACGATTACTGCTTTGCTTCAGGGCTTGGAGCAAAAGGGTTACATCACGCGGCGTCTGTCACCGACTGATGATCGCAAAAAAATGCTGTATGTCTTACCGAAAGGCAAGAAACTGATTGATGAATTTGCCCGAGCTGCCCAGCAGGTAGAACGTGAATTAGTAAAATCACTCACTAAGCAAGAAACTCAAACCTTGCTCGGTTTGCTACGTAAAATTGACGATACCTTTGATATGGAGACGAACCATGCAACGCGATAATCAGTATTATTTGCAGGATGCTCCCGTTGTAAATTCATTGCTGCACCTCTGTATACCGATGATGCTGGCGATATCGGCAGGTGTCATTTATAACATCATCAATGCTTATTTTATCGGGACTTTGCATAATACGTCGTTACTGGCTGCACTGACATTCGGCCTGCCGATTCTGACGATTGCCATGGCCATCGGTGCGGTTTTCGGAGTTGGCGGCAGCACCTATATTTCCAGATTACTGGGCGAGAAAAATACTGAGAAAATAAAACATGTTTCGGCATTCGTACTCTATGGCAGTGTGCTTACAGGCATCATCATCACGGCGTTATCCATAGTAGTGCTCACCCCGCTGGTGCATGCGCTGGGAACCGATGCGGCATCGTTTGCCGCTACCAGAAGTTACACATTGTACCTGCTGCTATGTTTACCGGTACTGGTGGCTAACTTTGCCATGGAGCAGGTAGTGCGGGCAGAAGGTGCTGCCAAACAGTCTATGTATGGCATGCTTCTGGCTGTCGTGTTGAACTTAGTGTTTGATGTACTGTTTATCTTGGTACTACATATGAGCGTGGCAGGCGCAGCCCTGGCAATCGGTATTTCAAACCTGGGTTCACTGTTATACTACAGCTACTTTTTGCAGCAGAAAAATAGCAACACCGACTTGTCGCCGCGATACTTCTCGCTGGACATGGCTATTGCCAAAGAAACGTTTAGCATTGGTGCCTCCGAGCTGTTGATGTCGGCTTTTCTGATAGTGACGACACTGCTGCTCAATCATTTTGCCGTCCAGTATGGCGACAATGTGCTGGCTAGTTTTGGGGTGGCACTGCGCATCGTTCAGTTTCCAGAATTTTTATGTATGGGCCTGTTCATGGGTGCTATGCCGCTGCTGGCTTACAATTATGGTGCGCAGCAGGCAGACAGGTTGAAACAGGCACTGCGCCAGACGGCTATCGGCATAGGAGCGCTTGTGGTAGTTTTCTCTGGCATAGTGTACCTGTTACGAAGACCTGTCCTGATGCTTTTCAGCCAAAGCAGCAGTCTGATAAACATTGGTGTTTATATCCTCGGTGCCATGCTGATATCGACAATATTTAATGGTTTCACCGGGCTGCTCATTACTTACTTCCAGGCCACAAACAAGGCTAAAGCCGCAACCATCATGTCCGTCACGCAGGGCGTGTTGTTCATCCCGGTGGTCTTGGTAGCCCACCGAATGTATGGACTACATGGTGTCATCTGGTCTATGACTATTACCGAAGTGCTGACTTTGGTCATGGCACTGGTCTTATTTACGACAAGCAACTATAAATACAAACCCTTGCAACCCACGGCGTTCGAACAAGTCTAGCACTACGACTTACTTTAGGAGTGCTATGACGCCAGCAACACGCAGTCGTTGAAGACTAGCCTTTTCTACGCGACAGGACTCCACCGACACTAATGAGTATGGCAATGATACCAAACACTAAGCCAAGCGTATCGTTACTCTTAGTATTGTCGGTGCTGCTACTAGCGCCCTTGGGTGTCAAATCATTCACTACTTTAGTAATGGAATATGGTGTTGAACCATCATCTTCCTTGCCAGTGGGGTTCTGGTCCCACGAAACTACCGAACCATCAGCATATGTCTGGTAGGCTTTCCAGTCCAGCGAAGTTGCTTTGGCTGGCACCTGAGCTGCAAAATTAAACTCATCGCGTTGTCCTGCAGGGATAGAACCACCAGTCCAGCTAATTTCTGTTATGGTAGGAAAATCACCGCCGCCGCTAGTCTTTTCATCGATGGTCCAGCCGGGTTTAACATTAGGTTGCACATATTGTAGCCCAGCCGGTATTACTAAACGTATACCCACAGTCGGCATATTTTTTTCGACAGGAACATTTGTCGTAAATGTCTGATAAGACCCAATGCCTGCCTGCGCAGGCTTAACGGTGACATGCGCAGTGGCCACGGCTGGCATGGCTACTAACGCCAGTGTTGCAAATGCAGATAAGACACCTAATATTTTATACATCTCAGTTATTTCTCCATATTACACAGTACTGTAACTATCTTAAGCTTAACAAGCTTTTATAGTATCTCACAATATTTGTTTGTTATACTTTTGTCATGAAAGAATTAGTGAAACTCGTGGTATTTGTTCCGGAAGAAAATGCCGATGAAGTGGTGATAGATATGTATCAGATGCTTTCGCTCTAACTGCAGTTAGACACGCATTAGTCAGCTGCTAAATGGTATTGCGGTTGTTGCGGGAGATGAAGTAGTAGGCGATGGCGACGAAAGGATGAATCAGTAGCATGCCGGCTAGCCAGACGATTCTTTCGATGTCACTTAAATTTGGATTTTTGATGACGTCTATGAACATCTTTATTTCAAATAGCACGATAGCAATTCCGACTAAAACAACGAGGGCTATCAGTATCAATGTGGCGGCAACTAAATGGTGCATGTCTAAGTGTGTAGTCTAGCTATATTTGCTAGTCACAGCTATTAAAATTCATACTAGCTATATTTGCTATAGTTAAGCCATGCAATTACACCGTAGTGAAAAACAGCCGGATTGGCATGAGCTGGGCAGAAATCAATATAACGTTTGGCAAAAAGTTGGTGCCGTAACAGGCGGCTGGTTAACGCCGGCCAATGTCATAACACTCATTGGCTTGGCGGTAGTTATTGTTGGCTTGGCGTGTGTGGCCCATGGCCAGTACTGGACGGGAATTGGCTTGCTGGTAGCCGGCCGGCTATGCGATGTGGCGGATGGCTGGATAGCCGACCGGACCGCGACCAAAGGCCCCGTTGGCGAGATGCTTGATGCTGTTATAGATAAAATTGGCACCGTGATGACTATCTTGGTGCTGCTGGTATCACGGACTGCGCCGTGGTGGGCATTGCTGCTTCTGGTGCTGCCGCAGCTGCTGAATAGCGTCCTGACAGCCTACAGCATGTACCGTCACAAGCGGTTACACCCATCGCGGGTGGGCAAGCTGAGCATGGCGGCGCTATGGGTGAGTCTGGTGGGACTGATTGTTATCCGCGCCCTTCACACTACACCACACAGTTTTGTCGAAATATTGGTGTATAGTGTCTTGGCATTATCGGTTGTCATGGGTTTGACAGCATCCAAAGGTTATCTTGGCATCCAACGCTAGATCGGCCGTTCTTTAAGACCAATTTTGTAGCCGACATAGCTGCCTAGTAAGTGGATTATCAACCAGAAAATAAGCATTGTCAGGTAGTAGGCAAGCGGCAAAATGATAAACGGCAAGCTGACCAAGATGCCGCCAACCACGTAATCGGTCTGGTCAAATAGTAGCCATGAATGACCGGAGGCTATGTCGCGCCGCCGTTTGAAGAAACTCTCGACGGCGTCGCCACCCAGAGCACCAATCCCAAATAACGCGCCGAGCAATAAGATCGGCAGCTGCGCATAGGCGGTATGGTTGACTATGCCGGCTGCCCAAGTGGTGTGTCGAACGGCGTACTGCTGTAGCGCGAATGTCAGGGCTGCCACCACAATCCCTGACGCTAACCCTCGCCAGGTTTTGTGAGCCCCAAATATTCGTTTACCGCGCCAGGTTTTGTCAAAATCTAATGGCGTATGCCAGTGCTTCAGTCCGGGCAGTTTATTGCTGATAACCGGCACCACATTTGCCAGCGCCGCCGGCAGTAGGAACCAGCCAGCGAATAGTACAGTGTGAATCATCTATTGCCAGTATACTGAAGATTATGATCAGGTACAGCTCTGTTTCCATCATTTATAATCCTAATAGTACTGGTGCCAGCAAAAGCCTGGCCCAGGCACTGAAGCGTGACCTGACGGAACTGCTACCGGGCCAAACGGTAACGTTAGTGGCTACCAAGCATGCCGGACATGGCGAGAAACTGGCTTATGAACTGGCCATGGCTACTAAACGGCCGCTGATTATTTCATCGAGTGGTGACGGCGGTTATCATGAAGTCGTCAATGGTCTGATGCGGGCTCAAACTGCTGGTGCCCGACCGATTGCTGGGTTGCTGCCGGCTGGCAACGCTAATGATCACTATCACAATCTGCATACCATCGATACGTCTACGGCAATCAAGCGCGGTAAATCACTGAGTGTTGATTTGCTCAAGCTGGTCGGTACGGCTGACGGCAAGACCTATGAGCGCTATGCTCATTCTTATATTGGTATAGGTCTGACCCCCAAAGTTGGGCAAGAGCTTAATAAGACGGTGCTTAATCGTTTCAACCAGGTCTGGATTGTACTCAAATCACTGTTAGTGTTGCAGCCCGTGCAAATCATTGTCGGTGGTAAGCGGCGCAGCTATGACAGCCTCATCTTCAGTAACGTGGGTAAAATGTCGAAAGTGCTGTCACTGTCCAAATATGCTGACATGACCGATGGTAAGTTCGAGGTTACGGCTTTTCGCCGCCACACTAAGCTGAGGCTTCTGATGACATTGCTGCATGCCTCCACCAAGGGGTTGACCGGTGACCGGCAGGTTAGCAATTACGGTTTTAAAACGCTCAAACAGACCATCGTCCAGTTAGACGGTGAAATCATGACGCTTGATGCTAAAACCGATAGTGGTATTACGATCGAACCAAAAGTTTTAGAAATAATAATTTAATGACCACTGGCTGTACAGGTTCCTACCACACCTTATCAAGTGAAAACCTAACTGCGCGTATTCCTAATCAGACGTAACCTTGTAAGTACCATCAACTAACGAAGGGAGAAAGTTATGGCCGGTACTCAAGGATTCGCATCAATGGACGAGAACAAGCAAAAAGAAATCGCCAGCAAGGGCGGTAAGGCAAGTAGTGGTAATGCCTCGCGCACAACCAACCTGAATAGCAATAGCAAGGCTACCGGTGCAGCCGGCAAGACGGCCGCAGCCAAGCGTGGTGGCCAGAACAGCCACAATAATTAAAACTATTTGGTTATACCTAAAAGCCGCTCTTCGGAGCGGCTTTTTTAACGGCTACGTTTTGACCATTTCACGGGATTAGTTCATGAGTAATTTTTTTTACATACGGTTATGGTTGTAACTCGTACACTAAGGCTAGAAATCAAAAAGAGAGGCCGTTATGGGGAAACTTTTATCACTACTGTCACTTATATGCATCTGTGTTCTCGGATTAGGCGTCATGGTTTTTCCACATAGTCCTGCTTTTTGGTTGGTCACCAATAGTGCATCATATCAACAGGTTAGAGTAATAATTGCTGCCTTGCTCACGATTCAGCTCATAACTACTCCCCCCCGCCAAGTCTGGTTCCGCATAGTAGCTGGCAGTGTAGCCGCACTTACCGGCTTTTGGGTCGTCCAGCAGACCTATCAGTACCACATGGAGCTACTCGATAGCCTAGCCTTTTTAGGAGCTTCCTTTGCTATATTTGCCACTGCACTCGAACGAAATGTCGAAGCAGTACCATCATTTTCAATGTTTCATAAACAGGTATCATCCTAAGGAGTCCGTATGACCGAGCAAATACAACAAGTCAAGAATGTAACGACAGATGGCATAGCTACTCAAACCACTCGCGCGGTTGACAATGAGCCCATTACAGCTGCGCCTGCTCAACTGGATAAAACCAATACAGCAGCCCGCATTGTCTGGTTTATAGCCGGTGTATTATTGACATTGCTAGCCTTCCGGTTCGTATTGGTCCTGTTAGGGGCTAATGCTTCAAATGGTTTTGCCAACTTTATATATTCAGCCAGCCATCCATTTGTAGCGCCGTTCTTCGGTTTGTTCAGTTACCACCTAAGTTATGGTGTATCACGATTTGAATTGTCGACTCTGGTAGCCATGGCCGTATACTCCATAGTAGCTTTCGGCATTGCCCGCTTACTGACTATTCGCCGTACCTAAGCTACTTGTAGGCTACTTCTTAAATATTGCTTAACTTCTTTCAGCATTGCATGTTCAGGCTGCTAAGATTGGCGGGTGGAGCAGCTTCTAGGATATCGGTTCCGGCGGACAACGCTGCAGTTGGTACTGCTGGTGAGCTTTTTGCTGGGAATTGGCCTGGCTCGACTCGATTATCGGATGGGCTTATTTTGGCCGGTGCTGCTCGGGCTGTTCAGTGGCCTGGGATTTTATAGAAAGACAATGGTTGGTTTAGCGCTGATCATATTGTTCGGCCTGAGCCTTGGTTGGTGGCGTGGGTCACTGTTCATGGCGAAGCTGGCGGCATATCAGCCATACTACGATCACAACCAGACGCTGACCGTGACGGCGCTACAGGACGGCGTCTATGGTTCGCATACCCAACTGACGTTTGATGCAGGCCGAGTAACTACTGCCGACGATCAACACTTAGCAGGCAAGGTTTCGGTCAGTGGTTTTGGAACTAACGCTGTCTTTCAAGGTGATGTCATACAGGCAACCGGCAAGTTACGAACCGGCTATGGGGCTAAGCAGGGCACATTGGGCTTTGCTAAACTAACGGTGCTAAGTCATCATAATTCATTGGTTGCCGAGATTCGGCGGCGGTTTGCTGCGGGTATGCAGTCAGCCTTGCCGGAACCCCTTGCTTCGTTTGCTATGGGGCTGCTTATTGGCCAGCGGGCGACGTTGCCTGTATCTGTTAAGCAGGATTTGCTGATGGTCGGTCTGACGCATATCATAGCTGTGTCAGGATACAATCTGACGATCCTGTTACACGCCAGTAAAAAGCTGTTCGCCAGGCAGTCAAAACGCCTGGCCACACTCCTGTCATTCGTCTTAATAGCCATCTTTTTGTTACTGGCCGGCTCAAGCGCCAGCATCATCCGGGCGGCAATAGTCAGCACGTTAAGTATCGTCACCACTTATTATGGCAGGTCGATGAAACCGCTTAATCTTATTGGCTTGTCAGCATTGATCACCGCTTACGCCAACCCATTCTATGTCTGGAGTGACATCAGCTGGTACCTGAGCTTTTTGGCATTTTTTGGGGTTATGCTGCTGGCGCCATTAGTGTCCGAACGCCTGCCATTCAGGCATAAGGATTCGGTACTGATTGCTGTCGGCGTTGAGAGTATCTGCGCCGAGACTATGAGCCTGCCGATTGTATTGTTCACTTTTGGTCAGATGTCGTTAATAGGCTTGCCGGCAAACATGCTGGTAGTAGCGCTGGTGCCACTGGCAATGCTGCTGACCACCATTACAGGGCTTGCCGGCATGTTTATGCCACAACTGGCAGGTTGGATTGCCTGGCCAACCAAAGTCCTGCTGAACTATATGCTGGATGTTTCGCATCTGCTAGCTGGACTACCGCACATCTTTGTCGAAAACTTAGCACTACCGCTGCTGGAAATGCTGCTGTGGTATGCCGGCATTGCCCTATTTATTGCCGCGCTTTGGTACAAAAGCCGGCACAGGAGTGCTATAATAACAGATATAACCGAAGAACCGTACTAGGAGCAATCACTATGTCTGGACACAGCAAATGGTCGACCATCAAGCGCGAAAAGGGAGCCAAAGACTCGGCTCGGGGCGCCGTCTTCACCAAGATTGGCAACGCTATTGCTATGGCCGCCCGTACGGGTACTGATCCTGACACGAATTTCGCCCTACGGCTGGCTATCGACAAAGGTAAGGCCGCCAATATGCCGTCGGCTAACATCCAACGAGCTATCGACCGCATCAAGGACAAGTCGGCCGCCCAACTCACGGAGGTCTTGTATGAGGGTTACGGTCCTGGCGGCACGGCTATCTTAGTAGAGTGCGCTACCGACAACACCAACCGCACACTGCCTATCGTTAAACTGGCTTTCAGTAAGCACGGTGGCAACCTGGCTGAAAAGGGGGCTGTGGCTTTCCAGTTCGAGCGCAAGGGATCCATCCGGGTGCCGGGCGGTGGTGATGACCTGATGATGCAGGCCATCGAAGCCGGTGCCGAGGACATGCTCGAGGAAGACGGCGAATCTATCATCTACACTAACCCGAAGCAACTCGCCAAAGTTCGCCAAGCATTGACTGATGCTGGCGTCACCATCATTGAAGCCGAACTAACATATGTGCCCAGCACGACCGTCGAAGTCACCGACGAAGCCACCGCCGGCAAGCTGATGCGCCTGATGGATGCGCTCGACGACTGCGACGATGTTGTGAACACCCATGTCAACTTCGATATCGACATCCCTGAGGTGCACCGTAATGCCTGATCTGGTAACTGTTCATCATTTTGATGGTAATAACTCTGAAGTCGAAGTATCAAAATTGGTCTGGCGCCCCTCGGCCTACGGTATTGTCATCCAGGAGGGCAAATTACTATTGCTTAAGCAGACCAACGGCTATGATCTGCCTGGCGGAGGTCTTGATCTTGGTGAGTCGTTGGAAGCGGCAGTTATTCGTGAAGTCAAAGAAGAGACCGGTCTGGAAGTTACGAACCCTAAACTGTTAGCAGCCACTACTAGCTTTTACAAACCGCATATGACCACTGACAAATACGTACAGGCCTTGATGTACTATTATGCTTGCGATTTTGTGGGCGGAACAATCGCTAACGATGGTTTTGATGAGTGGGAACAAAAATACGCCGTTGGTGCTGAGTGGATACCATTAGACGAGCTCGACAGTCTGCAAATTGGTACTAGTGTCGATTTTCGTAAATTTATTCCTCAATGAGAATTTTAGGCATTGATCCGGGCACCGGAATTCTGGGTTTCGGCGTGATTGACATCGATCGTGGCAAAGCCAAGCTGGTAGATGCCGGTGTGATCCGAACGCCGGTGAAGGAAGATGACGCCGTACGACTGCTGACGATTTATGAAGAACTGAGTGAGATCATCAAGCTCAACAAGCCGGACCAGATGTCGGTCGAGAAGCTATTCTTTGCCCGTAATGTCACCACAGCCATGACGGTGGCCCAGGCCAGAGGTGTAGTGCTGCTATGCGGGATGCAGGCCGGGCTGAAGATTGCCGAGTACACGCCCATGCAGATCAAGCAGGCGGTGACCGGCTATGGCAAGGCCGACAAAAAACAGATGCAGGAAATGGTACGGGTGATCTTGCAGCTCAAAGAGATTCCCAAACCGGATGACGCGGCAGACGCCCTGGCGGCGGCTATCACCCACAGCATGACTGTGCGATAATAAGGGGATGATTGCGACACTGAATGGAGTGGTGAGTGAGAAGACGTTGACAGACGTTATCTTGGACGTGCACGGCGTCGGCTATGGGCTGCACGTGACTTCTGAAGATTACACAAGGTTGAACATCGGTGAAACTACCAAGGTCTACGTCTACGAAAATATCAAAGAGGATGCCCATGATCTGTTCGGGTTCGTACTGGCCGATACTAAAAAGTTGTTTGAGCAGTTGCTAAGCGTCAAAAATGTCGGGCCGAAAGGCGCGCTTGCCGTACTTGGGATTGGTAATGCCAACGCGGTGCGTAGCGCCATCGCCGCCGGCGACGTCAAAATGCTCCAGACTGCTAAAGGCGTTGGTAAGCGCGCTGCCGAACAGATGGTGGTAGAGCTACGCGACAAAGTTGGGCTGGTAGCAGGCAGTGAGGCCGAGAATCTGGTGACCCGCGGTGGCATTAACACCGGCGATGAAGCCGTCCAGGCCTTGTTGGCCTTAGGCTATAGCGAATCCGATGCCGTGCTCGCCCTGCAACATATCGATCCCGAACTCTCGACAGAAGACCGTATCAAATTGGCATTAAAAGGATAAATTATGAGGATACCCAACGTACCACTTGCCAATGGCGTCAGCATTCCGCAGCTTGGCCTGGGTACCTGGAAAGTTACTGATGAAGCCGAATACAACATAATGTTCGCGGCAGCCGTAGAAGCGGGCTATCGGCACTTTGACACTGCCCAAGCTTATGGTAATGAGCAGATGCTTGGTGCCGCCTGGCAGGCGGCTGGGCTGAAACGCGAAGACATCTTCATTACTACTAAGATCGCCGTCCAGAATTTTGGCCATAAGAAGTCTAAAGCAACCTTTCAAGAATCACTTAATAAGCTAAGCGTTGATTATACTGATCTGTTACTGTTGCATTTCCCGGTCACAGTACTCCGCAGGAAATCATGGCTGGCCCTGGAAGAATTATACGAAGCCGGGCAGACCAAAGCCATTGGCGTCAGTAACTATACCATCACGCACCTGGAGGAAATGAAAACTTACGCCAAAGTCATACCGCAGGTGAATCAAGTAGAGCTGCATGTCTTCTTGCAGCAGCCAGAACTGCTTAAGTATTGCCGCGACAATGACATAATTGTGGAGGCCTATTCACCGCTGGCGCATGCCAAAGCTAATGATGACCCTGTAATCAAAGAGATTGCCGAAGTCCACGGTCGTAGCTATGCCCAAATTATGCTGCGTTGGTGCGTTGAGCAGGGTCTAGTGGTAATCCCAAAATCGGTCACTCCTAGCCGCATCAAAGAAAATGCTGAAATCTTTGACTTCGAACTCACCGCCCACGACCTCGAAAAGCTTGCCAAGCGAGACCGTGACCTACGCACCTGTTGGAGCCCGGTCCACATCCCATAAGAATTTAAATAACAACATTGCAGTCGGAACAATCTGATGCTTTGAGCTAGAAATGAACTATAATAAAGGTAATGATTGATCGTATTGTCGATGCCACGGCCGAGCCTGAAGAAATCGAGGAGATTGAACTTGAGGTTACATTGCGACCGCAGGATTTTGCCAGCTACACTGGTCAGGAGCGGCTAAAGCAGAACCTGAAGCTGGCGATTGAGGCCGCCAAAATGCGCTCCGAGCCGATTGACCACGTGCTGCTGTACGGGCCACCGGGACTG
The DNA here is from genome assembly GCA_964236675.1 of uncultured bacterium. Classification (GTDB taxonomy): domain Bacteria; phylum Patescibacteriota; class Saccharimonadia; order Saccharimonadales; family UBA4665; genus JBDSWU01. Next base: position 203,396 of record CAXSFI010000002.1, on the reverse strand, counting down.
GGTAAGACGACCATGGCGACGATTATCGCCCATGAGATGGGCGCCCAGATCCGTATCACCAGCGGACCGGCCATCGAGCGGGCGGGGGATCTGGCCAGCTTGCTGACGAATCTGCAGGATGGCGACATATTGTTCATAGATGAGATTCACCGGCTCAACCGCAATGTCGAGGAGGTGCTGTACAGCGCCATGGAGGACTTCAAGCTGGATATCATGTTGGGCAAGGGGCCGAGTGCTCGGAGTTTGCGGCTGGATCTGCCGAAGTTCACGATTATTGGCGCCACTACCCGGGTGGGCACTCTGGCGGCGCCGCTGCGCGACCGCTTCGGTCATATCCACCGGCTGGAGTTTTATAAGCCACACGAAGTCCAGCAGATCATTGAGCGGGCTGCCGGGATCTTGGAAGTCAAAATTCATCCTGAAGCTGCCGGGGCACTGGCGACCCGCGCCCGGCTGACACCGCGGATAGCCAACCGGCTGCTGAAGCGGGTACGCGACTACGCTGACGTGAATGGTGACGGCATTATCGACACTGCTATCAGCTTTCAGGCGCTGGAGCTGCTGGAAGTCGATGAACTGGGACTTGATCCGGCCGATAGGCTGCTGCTCAACGCCATAATCGATAGCTACGCCGGCGGGCCGGTCGGTGTCGAGACGCTGGCGGCGCTGACTGCCGAGGAGCGCAGCACGATAGAAGACTTCATTGAGCCGTACTTACTGCAGATCGGCCTGCTGGAGCGCACGCCCCGGGGCCGGAAAGTCACTGCCAAAGCCTACCGGCATCTCGGCAAAAAGCCATCAGCCGCCGCTTCGCCTAATGCCGCACTAGAGGTATAATAACCACTATGAATCCATCATCAGATCAAAAGCCGGCCAGTCAAGCCGTCCACAACCCGTTGGCAGCCATGCGCAAAGATGAAGTAGTGCTGTGCAATATCAAGCGCCATCCCTTTGGCCTGATCGGCATTCACATCACTGCTGGAGCTATGTTAGTATTCTTGGCAATCATAATTTATGGTGTTTCGCCCCACATCCTGACTAGTATGTCGACTTCTAGAATTGTCAGTATCGGTACCGTAGCTTTTTTGATAGCTACCGTTATCATCTTTGGCTTCCTGGCCATTACTCATAAGGTGTACTGGGGCAATAGCTGGGTGCTTACCAATGATAGTTTGACTCAGGTGCAGCAGGCCAGTCTATTTGGCAAGCAGTCTAGTCAACTCAGCCTTGGAAACCTCGAGGACGTTACTGCTGAGCAGAACGGCCCGCTGATGCACATGTTCAATTTCGGCGTACTCCGGGTGGAGACAGCCGGTGAGCGCAGCAAATTTGTATTCCCCTATTGCCCGAACCCCAACTACTACGCCCAACAGATTCTGCAGGCCCGCGAGAATTTTGAACAGGGCAAGCATGATTCATACGGCCAGCCCGATCCCGGTCCCAACCAGAACACCAGCTCACCAACTTAACTAGTTATTTTCCTGGAAAGGATTGGTGCGCTCCTGGTCGAACAGGCTTTTGACGCTGACACTGTTGTCTTGCAGCGACTTCAGCTGGGCGACCACTGACTGATCAATCTTAGGAATTTTGGCAGCCTGGACCTGACTGTTGACGGCGTCCTCGGTTGGTTCGATGTGGCTGAGGCTATTGATGCGCAGCAACACAAAACCGTAGGTAGCAGCTACCAAAACCAAGAAAATGATGAAACTGTAGCGCTTGAGTTTGAGCAGACTGGCAGTTAGTTTTTCAAAATCTGGCTTAAGGCTGTTTTTAGCTTTGTTCATGGCTTAATATACTCATCCAGGGTGAGACTAAAGGTTACATTTCCGGAGTTTTTGGCATCGGGTTGAAAGCTGATTGAGCTGACTTGGGCGGTGCGACGATTATTTTCCAGGCCAGCCAGGAAGTGGATCAGCTGGCTATAGCTGATAGGTGACAACGGGTCGCCGGTAACCGTGATCTGCAGGTCATAGACACCGATTATATTCGCAACCGGCTGCAGTTGCGACAATGAGTTGGTTTTGCTATTACTGGTGCTGCTGAAGGGTTTGGTGACAGCCTGACGCTGTGGAAGTACGCTGCCGCCAGGTAGTACGCTGGCGCCCAAGGTCGATGACGGAAAGGTGATGGAGCCGAGTGAAGTGATATTGTTGTCTCGGGCAATATTAACTATCTCGCGTACTGCTTCGGCCTGATCTTTATCCTGCGGCACAACACTGGTCACGATGTTGTTTAGCTCAGAGTAGTTGGCTATCTGCTTCTTGGCAATGACCAGACTGGCCCGTTCTTTGTCGAGGGCGCTATTTTTGGCTTTAAGATTGGTCAGGCTGACGGCTTGCGTCGCCAGTAAGCTGTTGGCTCCGTAGGCACCGGCCAGCAGCCCGACCAGTAACAGCCCGATCAGACCAATCAGCAAATAATATACGCCTTTGCTGTTCATGGCCGGTCCATCACCTTAGCGGCCGGACTGTTGATGAACAGGAACGGATTATTGGCAGCAAATAAGGCGTGGAGGGCTACGGTGCATGGATATGCAGCTTTGGTCGGGTCAGACTGAGGAGTACTGGAGCTGGTGCAGCCAATGCTGACAATATCAGCTTTGGTAAAGATCTTATTAGCAGGATCGGCCAGGTTGACCTGTACCTGGGTGGCTGCATTGTAGTCAGTGGCAATAGCCGAGATATCGATCGCCCCCTGGGCCTTATTGATCTGTAAGCCGGTCAGATTAGCGCTGGCCGGAATGGTCGCCGTAATCTGGCTAATCAACTTGGAGAACAGGACTTCATTGCTGAGTACCTGGACGACCAGCTTGAAGTTGCTACTGATGTTTTTGACCTGAGCCTGAGTTTTCGTATAATCCTGCTGCAGCAAGGTCGCCTGGTTGGTGGCAATCAGCTTATTGTAATGGCTGTTTTGCTGATGCAATGCCAGTAAACCATAGGTGGAAATTAACCCCAGACCCACGAAAGCCAGCACAAACGCTATTACCCAACGGCGCAGGCCAACATTACGTCGGGCATAGCGATAACTGGTTTTGACGTCGCCAGGCAGTAAGTTGATCATGGCAGGAAGATCTCCTTGGCCGGTGCCAGGCTCAGGCCGGCTACGGTGGCATACATCGGCTTATCGGCGTCTGACGGTGGTTGCAAACCTTTGTAGTTGAAATACTGCCACGGGTTGGTATGACGGACGGCCAGTCGCAGCGCCTCAGTCAGATACTCGCTTAGCCCTGGCATGTTGGCTCCACCACCGAGTGTAATAATCTGGCCAATCGGCCGTTCCGCGCCGTAGCGCTCTTCGTAGTAGCGGATCATGCGGCGGATTTCTTTGACGGTCTGCTGCAGGGTTGGTTCGAGGGCTTTGCGGATATCTGCCTGTTTCTTGCTGAGACTGAGCCCGTAGCGGGTTTTTATCAGTCCGGCTTCTGCCAGGGTCACGCCCAGTTGCTTTTGGATGGAATCGGTAAAATTGACGCCGCCACCCTGGACGGTGCCGGTTACCAGCATGTGCTTATCGAAAATACTGATGTCTGAAGAAAGCGAACCGAAATCTATAATCACTGTCGGCAAGTCATTGTGGGCTTCGCTGACGTAGAGCAACCGGCTGGATGAACTCAGCGTCGGCTCGATTAGAACCGGCTCTAAGCCGAGTAGCTGAGCAAGCTGCAGGTAAGAGTCAACGATTGTTCTAGGAACGGCCACCATGAATAGCTCGGTCGACTGGCTATCCTTTTTGATAATTTCGTAGTCCAGATAGAGTTCGCTCAGTGGCATCGAGACATATTGCTCGGCCTCCAGTTCAACGGCGGCGGCCAGCTGTTTGCTGCTGAGCTTTGGTAACTTGATGGACCGGGTAAAAGTCCGATACGTAGGAATGGCAATGGCTACGCGGCGGGTGGTGATGTCGCCGATCAGGTGTTTTTCGAACAGCTCTCTGGTAGCGGCCGCAATAATCTCCGGCTTGACTACTACGCCGTCCTGCTGGGCACTTTTATCGAAGCTTGCAACGCCGTAGCCGATTACCCGTGGATGGTGAACCTTTTTAGCGCCGGCTTTGACTGGTGCAAAGTCGTCGAGCTGCATGACTTTGAGCGAACCATGTCCAATATCCAGGCCAAAGACTGGCTTGTCGTTAAAAAAATTAGGAGTTTTCATTGTTTTATTCATGCTGCCCATCAAAGCATATTCGTCTTTAATCCCATTATATCAGATAGTATCGGCTACCCCGCTAGCACAGGTATTCAAAATTGATTATGCAAAACAGTTATGCTTTTTTATACTTTATAGTAATGAGGCATAGTGAGGCAGGGTATACGCTGGTGGAATTGATGGTTACCATCGTGGTGGTCGCCAGTTTGAGCCTGGGTGCTTTTTCGCTGTTTACGGCTCTGCTGCATAGTGCCATTACTGCCCAGCGTCAAGCTGTAGCCTCGACATTGGCCACCAACCAGATGGAATACCTCAAATCGCTGCCCTATGACAGCTTGGCGGTGGCTGGCGGTGCTATTTATGCAACCACCACGATCCCTGCTACTATTACCAAGAAAGTCGACGGCCAGACCTACACAGTCACCTCGGCTATCAGCTATGCCGACGATGCCTATGACGGCTGTGGCTCCTACCCCAACCCCACGCTCAAGCAGAAATATTGCCGCAACTACCCACCACCATCGGGGGCGCCATCGCAGGATACCAATCCTGCAGATTATAAAGATATAAATGTCAGTGTGACCGATACCAGCCAGAGCAATCTGGCAACGCTCGACACCCAGGTCGCCTCCCTGGTGGCAGAAACCAACAGTAATACTGGTGCGTTATTTGTTAATATCGTCGACGATAGCGGCAATCCGGTAGTTGGAGCTACCATCTCGGCTACCAACAGCGTTACCTCACCAGCCGTAAATGTTTCGGATACCAGCGACGCCAATGGCTTAGTTATATTTTATGATCTACCACCGAGCGCCAGTGGCTATAACTATAAGATTGCCGCCAGCAACAGCAACTACACTGCTTTGGCGACGATCGCCCCATCAGGTAGCCTGCAGCCGACGTATTCGAGCCAAAACCTACTGGCCCAAAGCTCATCCTATGTCACGCTCACGCTCAAACCGGTCGGAACCAATAGCCTGGTGATTGAAACCACCGGCGTCACCGGCAGCCCGTTGCCCGGAGCTAAGATATACCTAAAAGGCGGCTACAAAAAGTATACTGCCACCACTGACACCAGCTATTATTACGATACGCTGAGCCCAAGTGATATTCGGCCACTAACAGATGCCAGCGGCCTGGCAGCCCTGACCAATCTGGTACCAGGGCCCTATGTCTTCTGTGGTGATGTCGGTGCCACCAGCTGCGCAGTCGGCAGCACTACATACTATTTGGCGGCGGCCGTGCCTTACGGCGGCAGCAATCCATTGGCACCGATCAGCGTGCCGACCTACGACGCCAGCAGCCCGCCAGCTACGACCTACACTTACGGCAGCACCGCCTACCTGCAGAAAGTGCGGCTGATGCTGACCACTAGCAGCTCATTTCCGCGTGTCAGCGGTATTACACCGGCTCAAGGCAGTCTGGCCAGCGGCACCTTGTCCGACCTGTCATTCAGCGTTACCGGTGTGAATCTGCCTTGTAGCGCGACAGCTGGTAGCTGTTCGACGACGGTGAAATTCCTGCAGGGCAGCAACACCTACACCGCAACCTGCACCGGCAGCTCCGGTGGTGTCCAGCTGACCTGTACAATTAATCTGACTGGTGTAGCTGCAGGTGGTACGCAGCTGGTGATAATTAGCGGTGGCAACACGCTGACCCTGCCGGCCGGCCCGTTATTGGGAGGCTTCATTGTTACGCCGTAATACTGCTCATGAGCGAAAGCAGGCTGGCTTCACCATCGTTGAATTGGTCGTCGTAATCGCGCTGGCTTCCATAGCCTTTATTACCTTCGCCAGTTTCTTTAACAACTATCTGTTGCTGTACTCCAAGTATCAAAAAGATGGCTCCAACTACACGGAGCTTGCTAATCAGTCCAAGCGGATAGCCGATGTCATGCGTGGGCTGACTGATTTTGTATCGGTATCTAATAATGATCTGACGGCTTATGCCTATTTCTCGCCGGTTGATGCTTACACATCGCAGGTCCGGTACTACCTGAATGCTGCTGGCACGGCGGTGTTGGTAGATATCACCCCCATGACGGCCAATCCGCCTACCGGCACACTCATTACTGCCCAGAAGAAGACCTATACTATTATTACCAACTATTATAAGCCCGCAGGCGGTACTTTGTTCGCTTACTACGATGCCTCTGGTGCCGCCATGACCCTCCCGGTTAGCGATGAACACAGTATTCAGTCGGTGCAGGTGAATCTGGCGGTCCCCAGCACCCACAGTGCCAACGGGCAGCCGCTCAGCATCACCGTCAGCCTGCGTAACAGAAAGACCAATTTATGATACCGGCCATACTATCGATTATCATCGCCTTTTCGATCATGGGCACGGCTATGGTCGAGGTGGCCAGCACTAATTTCTTCGTGATCGGTAATACCATCAAGAGCCAACGGGCTTTCAACATTGCTGAAGCCGGCCTGAACTATTATCTATGGCATCTTAATCACAACTCGATTGACTACAAAGATGGTGGCACCACGCCTGCTACTCCCGATGCGCAGTTAGGCTACGGGCCTTATGTCCATAACTATATAGATGCCGATGGTATTAACGAAGGTACTTTTACCGTCTACGTCAATCCATCCAGCAATGGCTCGACGATTGCAACTATCCGGTCTATCGGCAAAGTCACTGGTACCAATATCAGCCGTACCGTTCAGGCTCAGATCGGCTCACCGTCGTTTGCCAGCTACGCCGTCGCATCGGATACGGCACTGTGGTTCGGCAATACGGAGACGGCAGACGGGCCAATCGATTCTAACCAAGGTGTCCGAATGGACGGTGCCAGTAATGCCATCGTTAGCAGCGCCAACAGCAGCTATGTGCCGAGTACTAATTATGGAGGTAATGGTTCAGCCAGCCATCCTGGCGTCTGGTGTAATACCGCTGTGACAGCGCCAGTCAACTGTAATACCCGCTCCAAATCAGTCTGGACCTACCCGGTGCCGCAAATTAACTTCAATCAGGTAGTCAGCAGTCAGTGTACGATGAAAAAAGTTGCATTCGCAGCCAACTCAGCAACTGTTTCGCTGGCTTCTCAGGCAAATGCCTGTTCACAGGTACCAAACTCCCGGACCAGCTCGTACCTGCCACAACTAAGCACCACTTACAGCCTCACTAAAGGTTACCTGATACAGCTGAACGCTGATGGCACCTATAACTTATCGCTCGTCAATGCCGAAAATGACCAGGCAGCTACCGCCAGCGCCGCCCTGACGACCCAGTCAGTCGCCACTAACATTACCATTCCTGCGTCTGGCGTGATTTTCGCCGAAGACAATGTCTGGGTCCAGAGTAACCCGACCTATCATGGCCGCGTGACCATTGCCGCCGGCCGTCTGACGGCCAGCAGCAGTGCCAGCTATGCGAATATCGTGATTTCCGGGCCGATAGTCTATAGCACCAAGAACGGCAGCGATGCGATTGGGCTGGTGGCCCAGGATTCAGTGCTGATCGCTCCCTACGCGCTGCCAGCCAGCGGCAACTTCACGTTCGAGGTAGACGGGGCACTGCTGGCACAGACCGGTGAAGTCTGGTACCCAGGCGTCTATCGCACCAATACCAACCGCTGTACTCGCGGCTGGACCGGCGCCAATCAGAAGCTGCTGTTCTATGGCTCGATTGCCACCCGTCAGACATGGACCTGGAGTTGGCTGGATGGAAGCTCACAGTGTGGTGATGCAGCCTATGATGCCAGCAACGGCTACATATCTGGCATCGAGGTCAACACAACTTCTTACGATTACAATCTTATGTACGCACCACCACCCAGCTACCCGCTGACCTCCGGCTACAACATCCTGTCGTGGCGCGAGATCCTGACGCACCCATAGAAAACACCCCATAGAAAAAGCTCCGGTTGCCCGGAGCTTTTGGCTACTGCGTATCTATAAGATCAGTAGATCAGTCGAGCTGCGTCTTAACGAACGTAGACTGGTTGTTGACGGTACCTTCGTAGGTTGCGGTCAGAGTGTAGTTAGCACAAGCCTGGTCAGCCGGGCTAGCGCCGTCACAGGTAGTACCGGCAGCGTTGGTAGCTGCGTAGGAGTATGACTTAGCGACAGGGGCGCCGACAAGCGTTTTGCTCTGGGTGGCATTGCTTGGATCAATCAGAGCGGTTTGGTCGAGGCTCTTCATGTTGGCACTCAGCCAGGTGGAGCTGTTGAGGTCAGTCAGGTTAGGGTAATAACCAGCTGTCTGATAGAACGCTTCGATCTGCGTTTGCAGAGCAGCGACGTCAGTCTGACGCTTGGTGTTACGGGCTTTTTGCTGAATACCGGCATAGGTAGTAACGACCAATAAGGCCAAAATACCGATGACGACGATGACGATCAAAAGTTCTACGATAGTAAAACCTTTGTTCTGCTGTTTGAGTGACTTAAGTGAAACCTGCTTTAGAGAGACCATGAGAGCCCACCCTCCTTGATTAGTTAGTACTGGTATTAATTTTTAATGTTGATCTTCGTAGCGCCTGTTTTATTATGCTATCTAAAAGGTGCTGCTACAAGCATCTAGCTATGATTATAAACATAAGCTGTAACCAGTCAACTGTTCTGTGGATAACTTCCGGATGCTAGCTGCTGCCAATATTCTTGGATAGGTTGGCGATCGGTCCCATGATAGAGGCGGCTATCAGACCGACGCCAGCGCCCAGGATGACGATCATGACCGGCTCAATAACGGCTGCCAGACCGTCAATCAGCACGGTAACCTCCTCTTCATAGAAGTCGGCGATCTTGACCAGCACGGTGTCTATCTGACCGGTCTCCTCACCGACCAGCAGCATCTGGGCGACAATCGGTGGGAAGTGCGGGCTATGGCTGATGGGCTCGCTGAGCGGTTTGCCGTTGCGGACCTGTTCGGCGGCTTCGACCAGCTCTTTCTCAATGACTTTGTTACCGAGGGCAGCACCAGTGATCTGTAAGGCGTCTAACACGCTGACGCCGGAGCCCATGAGTGAAGCAAAGGTTCGGGAAAAGCGGGCAATGGCAATCTTCAGGATAACGACTTTGACAACCGGGATACGCAACAGCAAGCCGTGAAACTTATATTTGCCGGCCGGGGTCTTGATGTAGCGTAATCCGTAGCTGGCACCGATTGCCAGGACACCCATTATTAAGATCAGATTAGGTATCTTATCAATGATTGGTATCGGTAAGTGCTTCATGATGGTGGGCTGGGCGCAAAAGTTACTGATATTGAGCAGTACCTGCGTATAAATTGGTAGCTTGGCATTGGGGCCACCGAGTGATAGCAGGATGCCACCAAGCTTAGGTACGATGAACAGCATGACACCGAAAAAAGCGATAACGGTGATCGTCAGAATAACAATCGGATAGGCGGTGGCACTCTTGATCTTCTTGCGAATGGAAGCGTCCTGCTCGACCTGGGTAGCCAGGCGCTTGAGGATGTCATCCAGGATACCACCTTCTTCGCCGGCCCGGACCATGTTGACATAGACATCGGAGAACACATTGGGGAATTTTTCGAAGGCGTCGCCCAGCGGCTGGCCACTCTGGACGTCCTTGGTGATGCTGGCCAGGACTTCGCGCATATAGGGGTTCTCGGCGTTGGTCTGCAGTGCAGCCAGACAGCGGCCAAGCGGGACCCCGGCCGAAATCATAGTCGACAGCTGGCGGGTAAAGATCACCAGGTCATTGAGTTTGACCTTTTTCTTGGGTTGAAACAGCGATTTGCTGCCTTTTTTGCCCTTACTGACCTCGATGGCGATCGGATGCAAGCTTTGCTTACGCAACGTAGCAATCAACGCTTGGCGATCGTTGGCTTCGGACTGGCCGGAGACTGTTTTGCCAGTTGCATTGGTAGCGGTGTAATTAAATAGCATGTTATTCCTGCGAAGTTACGCGCAGCACTTCCTCGATAGTGGTCTGCCCGCGCAGGGCTTTGATAAACCCGTCCAGCTGAATGGTCAGCATGCCTTCTTCGATAGCCTTTTTCTCTATCGACTCACTGGTGACATTCGCTACGATCATTTCCTGGACAGCGGTCGAGTTATCGAGGATCTCGTAGATGCCTATTCGCCCTTTGTATCCGGTGTGGTTGCAGCTATCACAGCCATCATCATGGGCTTTCCAGAGACAGGTGATAGTAGTCGAGCTGGTACCTAGTTTGTCGGTAGCGCTGTCGCCAGTGGCAGATTTACCGATACCGTCTTTAAGAGCACTTGTTTCGAGCTCGTGCATGCGCTTCAGACCGCCGTTATTGCTCAGGTGAAAGGTTTTCTCGAGCTGCTTAATGACAGTGCTGTCTGGCGCGTAGGCTTCCCGACAGTTGGTGCAAAGGCGCCGCACCAGTCGCTGGGCCACCACGATGCGCACGGTGCTGGCGATCAAGAAGCGCTCAACGCCCATATCGATCAGACGGGGCAGACAGGTGGCGGCGTTGCTGGTGTGCAGGGTAGAGAACACCAGGTGTCCGGTCAGCGAAGCCTGGACGCCCAGGTCGGCCGTCTCACCATCGCGAATCTCACCGACCATGATGATGTTGGGGTCCTGACGTAGCAGGGCCCGCAGGCCATTGGTGAAGGTCATGCCAGCTTGGTTGTTGACCTGGACCTGGTTGGCGCCAACGATGTGGTATTCGACGGGATCTTCAACGGTCGAGATATTAACGTTGGGTGTGTTGAGACTGCTCAGCACACTAAACAAAGTAGTAGATTTGCCTGAACCTGTTGGACCGGTCACCAGGATCATACCGTGGGGCTGGACCATGGCGTGCTGCAGATCGGTCAGGGCCTTGCCCCAGAAGCCCAGTTCGGTCAGATCGGCAGGTTTAGAAGATTCATTAAGAATACGCATGACCACTTTTTCCCCGTCGAGAATCGGCAGGGTAGAGACACGCAGGGCATACATAAGCCCACTAAATTCAACCTTGAAGCGACCGTCCTGCGGTGCCCGATGTTCGTCGATCTTGAGGTTGCTGAGGATCTTGATACGGCTGACCAATGACCCCAGGAGTTTTCGGGGCAGCTTGTTGGCCTCGCGCAGCATCCCATCTATGCGGTAGCGCACCACCACGAACGTCTCGCGCGGCTCAATGTGAATGTCGCTGGCGCCAGCCTTAATACCGTATTCGATAATAATGTTGACCGTTTGCGCCACTGGTGAATCTTCGGCCACGTCAGTTTCATCGAGTTCGTCATCAAGATCATCGTCTTCGGAAGCAATAACTTTAGTTAGCTCACTGCTGATGTTGCCGCGGTACTGATCGAGCGCTGCCTGTAACAGGCTGCTGGTAGTGATATGGACTTTGAGCCCGGCACCGAGCTGTTTCTGCAAGAAATTCAGAGCTTGAATGTCATCCGGGTCGGCCATAGCAATTTGTCGAGTTCCGTCGGCGTCGACATCAAACACCACGGCGTTATACTGGCGGGCAATGCGCTCTGACAGTAGTTTGAGCGTCTCCAGCTTGATCTCTTTGGCGTTCAGCTCTATGAAGGGTACATCGATCTCAGCAGCGTATAGCTTGGTCAGGTCCTTCTCGCTCAGCAGATTGTTCTTGATAACCAGATCCTGGAGTGGCTTTTTGTCGCTGGTCTCCTGATCGCGCAGCGCGCTGATCTGCTCACTGCTAAACTGCCCGGAAGCGGCGAGCATGCTCTCAACTAATGAATCGGGAATACGCATGGCTAGCTTTGCCTCATGATGATCACGCTAATTGTTTGTCTTGGTTCACCCATCCTGGACCTATTCTAACAATTCTGGCGTAAAAACGTAAGCATGATCTCTAAAGAGTATTTGCATTACATATCTGGAGTTGTTAAATTTTGCTTAAAATCACATAAAAAGTAAGCTGTAGCAATTTTCACCGTCAGGGGGTGGGGGTATAGTGCTAAACTAGTGGGACTAGCGGGGGTAACGCAACCGTAACTTAATTTCAGGGAGACTACACATATGGCTAAATCTGACGCTAAAAAAACTATGGGTGACACCAGCGGCGGCTCAGTCGACGGTAAAGCTAAGGCCCTTGGTCTAGCACTCGAGACCATTGAAAAGCAGTTCGGCAAAGGCTCGATTATGAAGCTTGGGGATGCCCATGCCCAAAAGGTTGAAACGTATCCAACGGGCGCAATCTCCTTAGACATTGCCCTCGGTGGCGGTATCCCACGTGGCCGCGTTATCGAGATTTATGGCCCGGAAAGTTCCGGTAAGACGACACTGTCATTGCATGCCATTGCTGAGGTCCAGAAGCGGGGCGGCACAGCAGCTTTTATTGATGCTGAACACGCCCTTGACCCGGCGTACGCCAAGCGGATTGGGGTCGATGTTGAGAACCTCTTGCTGTCACAGCCGGACAATGGTGAGCAGGCTCTGGAAATTGTCGAAACATTGGTTCGCTCAAATGCGGTCGACCTGATTGTCGTCGATTCCGTGGCCGCCTTGGTACCACGAGCCGAGATTGAAGGCGATATGGGCGACTCGCTGCCAGGTCTGCAGGCTCGTCTGATGAGCCAGGCCCTGCGTAAGCTGACAGGCGTCATCAACCGTTCCAAGGCGACAGTGGTGTTTATTAACCAGATTCGTATGAAGATTGGTGTCATGTTCGGCAACCCGGAGACAACCACCGGTGGTAACGCCCTCAAGTTTTATGCCTCAGTCCGCATGGACATCCGTCGCATCGGCCAGATTAAAGCCGGCGAGGCGATAGTCGGTAACCGGACACGAGTAAAGGTCGTCAAAAACAAGATTGCACCACCATTCCGCGAGGCCGAGTTCGACATTATGTACAATGAAGGTATTAGCCGCTCTGGTGACATTCTGGATCTAGCAGCCGCTCGCGACATCGTTGAAAAGTCGGGCGCCTGGTATGCCTATGATGGCGCGAAGATTGGCCAGGGTCGTGAAGCGACCAAACTTTACCTGCAGGATAATCCTAAAGTTATGGAAGCCATAGCCGCCAAGGTTATGGAGTCCGAGAAGCCCGCTCCCGAGGCCGAGCGCAAGACCGAACCAGCCGCTGCCGAAAAAGAATAGGGAATCTGTGGTGTCAGCGGTGTCCAGCCGCTGACACCGGTCTTCATCTTATGAAAATAACAGCCATCAGGCAGCAACTGAAGATGCGGGATCGCTACTCCGTATATGTCGACGAACAATATAGCTTTAGCCTGAGCGAAACAGCGCTATTAGAATCCAGGCTGCATAGCGGTATGGAGCTGGCCAAGCCGCAGATTGACGACTATAAAAAGCTATCGCTAGACGACAAGCTCTATAATCGTGCGCTACGATACGTGGCGATGCGGCAACGTACCGCTTGGGAAGTCTCCTTTTATTTAGAACGTAAGGGTGCTGATCCATCGCTGTCACAGCAGATACTTAATAAGCTAAGTGACATTGGTCTGATAGATGATGAAAAGTTCACGCGGGCATTTGTGAGTGATCGTTTACTACTACGCCCCACCTCCCGGCGTAAGATTAGTATGGAACTCAAAAAGAAACGAGTGTCTGAAGATGTAATTCAGCGCGTACTGTCTAATGAAGCTGGCGAGCTAAGCACTGAACGGACGGCGCTTGACGAAGTGATCAAAGGTAAAAGACGCCAGTCTAAATATCAGGACGACCAGAAGCTGATGCAATACTTAGCCCGTCAGGGCTTCGGCTATGGTGATATCAAAGCGGCGCTGAGCCAGGATGGTGACTATTAGGCGGCGGCTGCAGGAGCTGGTACCCGGGCGGTTTTAATGAGTTCGTTAATGATAATTCTCTTGGGCGTAATCTCATTAATCTGATTACGGTCGATGCTAAGTGAACCACCGGTAAAACTCTTCAGAATCGATTGACTGGCATAGATCTTCTGCACAAACATAGTTTCGGTTTCGACGGCATAGTCACTGACTTTGCCGACCTTCTTTTTACTAATGGTTTCGACAGGTTTACCAATCAGCTCAAAATTTAACTCGAGTATATCGTGTAGCCGGACTAGTTCCTCGGGTTGCACTAATACATCATGGTCGTTGACAACGTACCCCTGTTTGAGCGTGTCGCGAATATCCTGATAGAGCAGTATCAGTTCAGTTTTATCGAAGCGGTCAATACAATAAAAACCTTCGATTTTAAGGTTATTAGGATTAAAAATGGCGGCAGTAATGGTCGCAATCGGCGTACCGGTGCGTAGCGATAATACGGACTTGTCCAAAAGTGCAGCGCTGAGTTGTAGCATGATTCCAGTATAACGCTTTGGCGGCGAAACAGTGAGGCGAGGCAGTGTTTACAGGGTAAACCTTAAATTATTTAAGGTTTAGAGCACTTTCATTATGCTACTGCTTGCTGGCCAGCAGAGCGCTGGCTACAATCTGGGCTACTATGTGGCGGACAAAACGAATTATACAACGCATACTGCTAGCCGTACTGCTGGTATTACTTGGGAGTATCGGCTTTATGCCGGTGCAGGCTGATACTACTGCTGTGCCCTCCCTTACCATTAGCCAGCTCAAGGTCACCAGCAGTAATGGCCAGTTTGTGACGTTGTATAATCCGACCAATAGCGCGCTCAACATGAGTAACTATCAGCTAGAGTACTTCAACAGCTTTGACCTCAGCAAAGCTACGAGTAGTAAGCTGGTAGCGCTCAGCGGCACGCTACCGCCACATAGCTACTATATGGTCAATGACGGAACGCTGCAGCTGTGCTATCAGCTGACAGTCGACTCAGTGTCGCTGGGCTTTTCCAGCACTGCCGGCATGGTGGAAGTATTGGGTCTGAACCAGACAACGCCTGGCGGTCTGGTCACTTCAAGCATGCAGGATTATGTCGGCTGGTCCAAAACGGCTGCCAGTGGTGCCCAAACATTGCCAGCAAATACGAATGCTTTCTTACAGCGCAAACCGGTCGATGCTCAGAATAATCCGCTGGTTTCGGCGGCCGGTGTCGGTAGTTGGCAGGCAATCCAGCCCGACCCGGCCAACAGTTGTGGCCTGGTATCTGCAAATGGTGCAGCCGCTGGTCCGGTTGCCAGCGGACTCAGCCAATTGCTGCCAGCCAGTGAGCCGCCGGCCACGATAGTCAATCTGGATACTCCCGCAGCTGTGCCAACCGCCAGTCTGCCCGCCGCTGATATTGGTTTAATGGCTCCGCAAATCACCGAGTTATTGCCTAACCCATTAGGTACCGGCACCGATGCCACTGACGAATACATCGAGCTATATAACGCCAATGACGTGGCCTTTGATCTGAGTGGATTTGTGCTACAGTCAGGCTTAACCGCACTGCACAGTTATGCCTATCCAGCAGGCTCAAGCCTGGCGCCACATAGTTTTACGGCCTTTTACGCCAGTCTGACCAAGCTGACGCTCAGCAATAGCGGTAGCCAGGTCAAACTGCTGGACCCGCTGGGCAATTCAATAGCGGCGTCAGATGTCTATGGGATGGCTGTTGATGGTCAGGCCTGGGCGCTGGCCAATGGCAAATGGTATTGGACGACTCAGCCAACACCGAGCGCTAGTAACGTCATTAATCAGCCACCTGTTAAAGCCACGAAAGCATCGAGCGCTGCCAGCAAGTCTAAGACCTCAAGCGCTGGCAAGCCAGTCAGTGCCACCAAAAAACTGAAAACAACCGCGGCAGCTTCTAAAACGGCAGCTGCTACCACTCAGCCGAGCATACCGATACATCCCCGGGAGCTTGCCCTGGTCGGCAGCCTCGCGCTACTATACGGTATATATGAGTACCGAAAAGACCTGGCAAACCAACTGCGAAAGCTTAGAACAAACCTTGGCGCTGGCGGCGGCTATTGGTCAAAAGTTACGCGGCGGCGAGGTGATCGAACTGGTGAGTGACCTTGGCGGCGGTAAGACTACTTTTGTCCGTGGCTTGGCCAGCGGTCTGGGTAGTACCGACCGCGTTAGTAGCCCCAGCTTTACGCTCACCAACCAGTACCGGGCCGCCGGGCTCACAATCCAGCATTTCGATTTTTACCGTTTGAGCGAGCCTGGCATCATGCGTGATGAACTGGCTGAGATCCTGGCTGACCCCAGCATGATAACGGTAGTAGAGTGGGCTGCTATCGTCGACGATGTGCTACCATCCGACCGCTTAACTATCAGCATTACGGCCACCAGCGAAGCTGGTCGGATATTAGATTTCTCTTATCCTGCAAGTTTTGATTATGTAATGGAGTCATTAGTCTAATGAAAATATTAACCATTCGAACTGATAAACCGGAGGCCGAAGTTGGCTTATATGACGGAGTGATCCAGACTGACTACAAAACTTGGCAAGCCCATCGCCAGCTAGCTGAAACCATTCATCTCAAAATTGCTCAGTTACTAACATCAAATAATACGGACTTGCAAGCGCTCGAAGGCATAGTTATTTTTCAAGGCCCCGGCAGCTTTACTGGTCTGCGCATCGGTATCACAGTCGCCAATGCCCTGGCTGCTTCACTGAAAATTCCAATTGCAGCTGCTAGGCATGACGGCTGGATTAACAGCGGTATTGATAGTTTACTGGTTGGCGCCAATGACCAATTGGTTTTACCGGAGTATGGGGCCCTGCCTAACGTAAGTACACCCAAAAAATAATAAAAAACATAGTTAGGCTATGCCGGTTTATATTGACAATACCTTTACAAAGCTTATAGTTAACCCTACAAACGCTAAAACAAAAAATAATAACAAAATAATAACTAAGTAAGACAAAGACATTGGCAAAAACTAATCACCTGAAGATTCGCCTGGATACTCCGACTTTTGCCGGGCGCTTCGACTCACGTCGGGTAATTATTCCTGAGCTCACAAAATCTTCTGTCGTTTCGCCAGCTAGTTCGCCGCAGCTTCAGCTCATTACGCCGCAACCCTTTGCACGACCAGCAGCTCCCAAGCTGCAGTCATCGCGTGTGCTGCATCGGCAAGTTTTTCATCAACAGACCGCCCAAGCCTTTTTGGACGAACCAGCCGGAGCATCAAGTGAAAGTCAGCCGAAAATAACTCGCCTGAAGCTGGCCCTTAAGTAGATTTGCCAGAGCACTAGTCAGATTTGACCAGTTACGATATGGCGGCGTATAGTTTGTGATAGGAAAACATCATCATTTATGACTGATGTTTGTCCCAACGAACCCTAAATATTGAATTCCAGATTGTACGTGCGGGCTAGAGAAGTGATAGCGATCGCCCGGCGTCAATCTGTCAGATACAAGAAAGGAAACTGTATGATTACAGTACTGCTCGCTATAGTTGGGCTGATTGTTGGTTTTGGCGGCAATGCCGTCATTACCAAGCAACGCCAAGGCTCGGCTGAAGAAAAATCCAAAAAAGAGCTGGAGAAAGCCAAACGCGATGCCGAAAAAATGGTGGCTGGCGCCCGCGAGGAAGCCCTCAAAGCTGCCGAAGAATCGCGTAAAGAAGAGCAATCTCGGCGTAATGAACTCAAGGACATCGAAAAACGTCTAGTCTCGCGTGAAGAGAATCTCGATAAGAAGCTCGACGAGCTTGATAAACGCAATGAAAACTTGCGTAAGAGTGAAGATGAAGTTGAAGCCCTTAAGAATGAGATCCGTGATATTCGCACTCGGCAGCAGGACAAACTGGAGAAGATTGCCAAGCTCAGCAAAGCCGATGCCGCCGACAAGCTGATGCAGATGACGGAGCACGATATTCGTAATGACTTGGTGGGCCTGGTCAATAAAATTCAGAACGAAGCCAAAGATAATGCAGAAGAAGCGGCCAGCCTGATCATTGTTAGTGCGATGGAACGCATGGCCTCGGAGGTTACCGCCGAGCGCACCGTTACCAGTGTCAAGCTTGGAGAAGAGGAGATGAAAGGGCGCTTAATCGGCAAAGAAGGCCGTAATATCCAAGCCCTGCAGCGGGCTACCGGGGTCGACATCATGGTCGATGACACACCGGGCTTCGTGGTGCTCAGCAGCTTCGATCCGGTACGACGCGAGGTGGCCCGCCAGGCCATAGAAATGCTGATGAAGGATGGCCGTATCCATCCCGGGCGGATTGAAGAAGTCGTCGATAAAGCCCAGAAAAACGTTGAAAAAGAAGTCTTGCGCGCCGGCGAGGATGCCGCTCGTGAAGTCGGCATTATTGGCATCCCTAAAGAAGTACTGCACTTATTGGGTGAGCTCAAATACCGTACCAGTTATGGCCAGAACGTCCTCAAGCACTCTACTGAAATGGCCCACATAGCCGGCATGATTGCCGAAGAGCTCGGAGCCAATGTCAAGACAGCCAAATACGCCGCCCTGGTCCACGACCTCGGCAAAGCCCTGACCCACAAAATGGAAGGCAAGCACCACCACATATCCGGCGAGATGCTGCGCAAATATGGTGCGCCGGAAGAAGTGGCTTTGGCTGCCGAACAACACCACGATGACGTCGAAGCCACTAGCACCGAAGCTTTGATTATCCGTGTCGTCGATGCCATTAGCGCCGCCCGACCTGGGGCCCGTAACATCTCAGCCGAGAACTTCGGTGAGCGCATGCGCGAGCTTGAGAATGTTGCCAATGGCTTCCCAGGTATTGAGAAATCCTACGCTATTAGTGCGGGCCGCGAAGTCCGCGTCTTTGTGCGGCCGCAACAGATCGATGACCTGAGCGCTATCAAGCTGGCCCGCGACATTGCCACCAAGATCGAGTCGACCATGCAGTATCCGGGAACCATCAAGATCAACGTCATCCGCGAAACCCGCGCCATCGAATTTGCGAAATAGACAAATTTAAGCTTTTTTTCATGACTCGGTGATAATTTACCGGTACGATGGGTCTATCACTTAACAGAGGTAGACCTATGCCAGAAGAGCCCCGAGAAACTCTCGAATCAGTACTAGATGAAATCCGCACCATGTTTGCCGATATGCATTTAGTGCGCCGCAAACTGAATGTGCTGCAGCAACATTACAAGCGCCAATTACAAGACGGCACCATCACCTGGTTTCGCTATGATATCGAGATGAATGACATTGTTCGATTGCACCGGACCATTGATGCCCAATGGGTGCGTTTGCAACAGCAACGCAGTCGGGCGCTTGAGAAGCTGCGCCACCTCGCGTAGAGTTAGGAGTAATGAAACTCTTATATGTTGGCGATGTGATGGCCGAGACTGGTATCCAGACTGTCGAGCAGTGCTTAGCTGAACTGAAACTTGAACTGGACGTAGATATGGTGGTAGCCCAAGCCGAGAATGTCAGTAATGGTAAGGGGATTACGCTAGTCGATATGGACCGGCTGCGGGCGGCCGGTGTCGATGCTTTTTCAGGCGGTAATCACAGTTTGCATCTGGCTGAGATCCATGACGCCATGAGCGACCCGGCCCAGCCCATCATCCGGCCGGCTAATTATCCGGCCGGCACGCCGGGACTCGGCTACAAATATGTCGATACTGCCGCAGGCAAAATGCTGATTGTCAGTCTGCTTGGCCACATCGTCGGCCGCGATGCCGATAAGCCCGTTGATAATCCACTCCAAATAATCGATAAGATTCTGGCTACCGAAAAAGCTGTATCCAAGGTAGCGACGGTTGTGAATTTCCACGGTGATTTCAGCAGCGAGAAAGTCATCATCGGTCATTATCTGGATGGCCGCGTGACGGCGGTCGTCGGTGACCATTGGCATGTGCCGACCGCTGATGCCCGGGTCCTGCCGGGCGGTACAGCCCATATGACCGACGTCGGCATGTGCGGCGCCTTGGATGCCTCACTGGGTGTCAGCTTCGACAGCGTTATCCCACGCTGGCGCGACGGCGTGCAGACTCGCAACGTTATGGAAACCCAAGGCCGGCGTCAGTTCAATGCCCTGCTAGTTGAAGTTGATTCTCAACGCGGGCTGGCCAGTAGTGCCCAACACGTCCAGCGCATTTTCTAGATCGCATGGTACATTCAAAAGCAGTCCTGCCACTAAGCCACTTTCCATTTTGTCATATTTTTTCATGAATCACTGTTTCTTTAAGAAGTTGATTTTAGTTATGCTTCAAAAAATGTGACAATCCAAAAAAGGACCGATTGATTTATTCATTTTTAATTTATCCTACTATGGGCCCATGCAGAATTTTGTATAGGTCGAAATGTTGCGAATCATCAAACGGCTAGCAATTAACAGGGATATTTAGTATACTTTGATCTGTCGCGCGTGGTAGTAAACGCGAGCAAAATGTCGGGGAGTGGCGCAGTCTGGTAGCGCACGCGGTTTGGGACCGCGGGGTCGCAGGTTCGAATCCTGTCTCCCCGACCAATAAGTATTTTGTCTAAATCCACCATCAAATCGTATGGTGGATTTAGCTTTATATCAGGGTTACAATCGTTTCCAGCTCGTAGGTTCGTAACAAATTCGCTACATATAGTGTTTAGGACCAGTATATCGTCCTTGTTTATACGGTTGTAACTACACGCTTCTTGCGCTCTCGTTTCTTCTTTTTCAAAGGTTCTTGTTTAGCGTTTGCCATACGGAATAGTCGACATGGCAATATGTGTCCTGTCACAGGTTTTTGCAAGGTGCTATGGTCGACGTGAAAGAACTAAGTTATGACTTATTTACAACGATAATTGAGAAAAAGAATTGCAGACAGATACTTGTAATAATCCACGATTAAATAGTGAACGATGAAGTACCGCCTATTCATCGCCTAGCGCACGGTGAGAGCTTTGGACGGGTTTTAAAATCACGCTAACATCTTTCTATTAGGCTCATGGTTTATTCGAATTTATATACTATAATGGCACTCATGGAAAGACTCGTATCACGTAGACGAAATGTATTAGCTATAGCTGCATTATCAGCAACAGCACTTGTTGGGTGTTCGGTGGACAGTTATTTAACCGACCCCTCGAACGTGCAGTGTGATAGTAAGCGTACCAAGACTGACCTTAAGGGCGACGGCATGGCAACATTTATAGTGCATGGAAAAGAAAAGGGTGATGTTGCTACTGTAAAAGTTAGGCGTACTGGCGAAGATGCTAGTGTTGGCGTAACTGGTGATGTCACTGGGCCGCCTCAACAATTAGAAGCAGACGGGTTTACTGCACCCACTCCAATAGTAGATGGACCAGAATTAAGTGTATTTGGTGCAGGGGGTGCTTGGGTAATTGACGTTCGTAAGGACAGCGTCGTTATTCAGGGTACTTGCGACGGTATGTAGCCTGAAGTATGGTGGCGACGATTATAGTAATAATATCGTTACTCGTTCTTCTGCTTATAAGTGCTCACGGTATGAAAAAGCGGATATCGCCGAAAAGAACCATACGACAAGAGAAAGCAGACGAACTAATTAGCCTGATTTTACCAACAATCAACTACGACAAGTGAGTACGCAAATTGTTGAAATGTAACATGAAATTAAGGGTATTTAGTGTATACCCAGTTTATCGCTGCTACTAGGTTCAACAACTTTCTCGTATATCATCGGAACGTATCTATTTGCTGCGCTTGTCCCAGTTGGAGGTATCTTCGGCAGACATTTGAGGAGGTAACTCTCTCTTGTCGCCAGAGCCTCTAACCTTGTTCACATCTGGTAGGTTTACATCTTCCATCAGGCTTAATTATAACAAGAACTGCAAATCTGTGGCTGGCTTAGACATTAGTCCATCTACTGATAGACTAAGTGACCTTAGCCCAGTCTGTATACTACCGAATTTTAATAGTAAGCTGTGTAGACTATCAAGCACAGGTTCGTTTCACGTATCAGTACCGCGATCACAACAAAAGGATTAGGTTTTAACCTAGTCCTTTTTTAGAAACCGGGCAACTGGTATTATTAAGGGGTAAACAAGGCTATACCCGATCATGACTCAGACCAAACCGACTGCAGCAGCTCAACCAAACGATAAATTACTTCCCAGACTTACCAGCTTTTTCTTCCGGCGGCCCCGTCTGACAGCTGCCATCTGGATTGTGCTGCTTGGCTTCGGCATACTCAGCTATACTACCCTGCTGCGCCGGGAAGGTTTCCCGAGCATTACGGTGCCGATTGCTATCATCGATGGTACCTATGCCAGTGATACCCCTGAAGAGCTTGATAGTCTGGTTACGCAGCCGATTGCCCGTGCGGCGCAGCAACAGCCTGATGTCAGTAGTGTCACCAGCCAGAGCGCCGGCACCTTTTATAATGTCGTCGTGCAGTACAAAGATGGCGTCGATGCCAAAGCTGCTACCGCTAGGCTAAAAGCTAAAATTGGCCAGCTCAAAGCCTTGCCAGCCGCCGCCAGCGTCAAATATGACGTGCCATATTTTGGTGTTACGGGTGGTGATACGCAGCAGATTGATATAGCCATTTCATTTTATGATCAGCATAACCGGGCCAGTACGACCGAGCTACTTGCCAAAGCCAACCAGGCGGTAGCCGCGCTCAACGCCCAGCATGTTACCGGCGTCAGATCATTTAGCGTCAAAAATCCCTATGCCGATATCATGACGCCTGGCGGTACGAAGACAACTGCTCAGCAGACGTTTGACCGCATTAGTTTCCTGGCTGGTCGCAACTATGTCGATGCCCGATCGGTCTTGATCACTGTTCAGGCGGATACCGGGTCAGACGTCATCAAGCTCGATGCCAATGTCCGGAAGGCGCTTGATAAGCTGGCCGGTGATCATCAACTGCAGGGCTACGGCACACGCATTAGCGCCAGCTATGCACCATCTATCAAGGATAATATTTCTGAGCTACAGCGAGTCCTGCTGGAAGGTTTAGTCATAGTCTTGCTGGTTGGTTCGCTGGTGATTGCCGTACGGGCCTCGCTGATAACCGTACTGTCGATGGTAACGGTCATTGCGCTGACCTTAGGCTTGCTTTATGCCATAGGCTATACGCTCAACGTCATAACGCTGTTCGCGCTGATCCTCGGCTTGTCACTGATTGTTGACGATACCACCATTATGGTCGAAGCTATCGACGCTGCCCGGCGTAACAGTGCCGATCGCGCTGCCATTGTGCAGCGGGCCACCCGCAAAGTCAGTCGGGCCATGGTGGCGGCTACTACTACTGCTGCCCTCAGTTTCGCCCCGTTTTTGTTCGTCGGTGGTGTACTCGGCAGCTTCATCCGGGCCATTCCAATCACTATTATTTCGTCGTTGATTATCAGCCTGTTGGTAGCCTTGATATTCATTCCCTTCTTTGCTCGTTTTACACTGCTGACACGCAAGCAGCTAAGCGGCCGTAAGCACAATGAAGTAGCCGCCCGACTGGAGGCCAGGATTGCCGCCAGCATTGCCCGGCCAATGCTCTGGGCCCGGCACTCGCGTAAACGATTGACCGGCGTCGGGTTGCTGGCGCTGATCATTGGGCTCGGCTTTATAGTGGCCGGCGGTTTCTTGGCCGGTAAGGTCGTCTTCAATATCTTCCCGGCAGCCAAGGACACCAACCAGTTGATCGTCAGCCTGAACTACCCGGCCGGCACTACTATCGACGAAGCTCAAGCCGTGGCCGCCAAAGCCGACCAGCTGACTGCCAGCGTCCTGAAAGACAATCTGGTACAGAGCAGTTACTATGGTCTGGCTAACGCCCAGTCGGCCAGCGCTCAACTGGAGATTATCTCCTACACCAAACGGGCTGCTACCGCCCCCCAACTGGTTGCGGACTTGCAAAAAGCTTTTGACAGCAAGTTCACCGGCGCTAAAGCCATAGTCGGCCAAGTGGATCTGGGACCACCATCGGCTGCTTTCACCGTGCAGCTCAAAGCCAACAATCGTCCGGCCGCGCTGAAAGCTGCCAATGATGTAGCTGCCTTTTTGAGGACGAAGCAACTTATCAGAGCCAGCGGCAAGACAGCTCACTTTACACATGTCACCCCACCCAATCCGCAAATCTTTACGGGTACCAATGGCCAGTCCAACGTTGACGTCACGGCCAGCTTTGACGGGACGGACACCACCACGCTGGTCAACCTGGCTCAGACCGCCGTCAATCAGGAGTTTACTGGCGCTAAGCTCAGCAGCTACGGCCTGCAGGCTGGCGACCTCAGTTTCGACATCGGCCAGGAGTCACAGAACCAGGATTCATTCAAGACACTGGCGCTGGCATTCCCGGTACTACTGCTCATTATGTATCTGGTGCTAGTACTTGAATTCCGGTCATTCCTGCAGCCATTGCTGATCTTCATGGCAATTCCATTCAGCATCTTTGGCGTCATGTTCGGACTGTTCATTACCAATAATCCGATCAGCTTCTTTGCCATGCTCGGTTTCTTTGCGCTGATCGGCCTCAGCATCAAGAACACCATTCTGCTGACTGACTTTGCCAATCAGTCGCGGCGGGCCGGTGCCAATCCGGTGGACGCGGCAGTCGCCGCCCTCGAGGAGCGCTTCCGCCCGCTGTTTGCCACCAGTCTGATCGCTGTGCTGTCACTCGTACCGCTGGCTATCACTAGCCCGTTCTGGCAGGGCCTGGCTGTCGTCCTAATTTTTGGTCTGTTGTCGAGCACGCTGCTGGTCCTGACCGTCTTCCCATACTATTACCTGGGTGCCGAATTCCTGCGCACCAAAACTGGTCGCGCCGCGCGCCGGCTACTACGCCGAGGCTAGTTATTTTGTTGGATAAGTTCGAATTGTTCGGCGAAGAGCTGCTCTAGGAAGTAAAATAATTGGCTTTCGTGTTGGTCGAGGCCAGCGATTTTGCGGCCCTTCTCGGCAATGGTGAAGTATTTACTGAAATCTTTGGAACCGTAGACACTAAGAATGTCAGGATGGACGTATGAAGCCCGGGCGACGTTGCGGGTGTTGCCGAGGACGGCGGCGGCCTGATCAATGGCTTCAATTACAACCTTGTTGGTTTTCTTGTGGCTTGCAGCATCAGCTTCTTCCTCTAACAAATGCAAAAAGGCCATCAGGCTGCCGCCCCATGTGCGGAAATCTTTGGCTGAAATGTGGGCACCAGTCAGCTGGTGCAGATATTTGTTGATATCGTCGGAGTCGATGCTGTGCCAGTCGTTAGCGGCGTCAGTATAGCGGAACAGCCGGGCGCCTTTGACCTGGCGCAGCTCGTCCAAGACTTTGGCAATGTCAGCGTTGTCGAATGTGATCTGTTGCTCTTTGCCTGACTTGCCGGTGAAAGCTAGTGTCACAACCGGGCCGGCGATCACGACATTTCGATCTGTCAAAGTCGTTAATCCGACTGAGGCATTAGCCTGGAAGTAGCTATCATTGCCAATGCGGATGTAAGAGTTATCGAGTATCCACAGCATGATAGCAATGACTTTTTGTTCGGTTAGTTTGCGACCGTTCAAATGCTTGTCTATGTCTTTGCGAATCTTCGGCAGGGCCCGCCCAAAGATAAGCATGCGGTAGAATTTGATGACATCACGAGTGCTGCGCCATTTGGGATGATAGATATACTGTTTGCGGGCTTTCTCGTCGATACCGGTAGCCAGAATATGGCCATTGGCCGACGGACAGATCCAGACATCTTGCCAGGCCGGTGGTATGACCAGCGTAGTGATGCGTTTGCGTGTCGCAGCATCAGCTGCTTCACCAGTCTCAATATCCAAATAGCTAAAACCCTGTCCGTGCTTCGCCCGGGTTAGGCCATGTTCGGTGTTGTCGATATAGTCCAGCCCAACCAGCTCAGCGCACTTTTTGGGATCAGCATATAGCTCGCTTAGTGTATCAACGGTTGGTGAGGCTGGCATAGTCTCATAGCATATGATATATCGAAGTTGTCATCTGTAAGAATTATCGGTGTACAATACAGGTATGACATTCGTGCTCACGGTTATAGCTGTCTTTTTGTTGCTTATGGGCAGTGAACTGTGGTGGCGCAAGCGCGAGATGCATGACGAGTTTAGTCGCAAGTTCGTGCACATTAGCGTCGGCAGCTTCGTGGCTTTCTGGCCATTCTTTTTGAGCTGGAATCAGATCCGTTTGCTGAGCGTGGCTTTCTTCGTAGTTGTCGTGGTGTCCAAGCAGCTGCAGGTTTTCAAAGCGATCCATAGTGTCCAGCGACCGACCTGGGGCGAGCTGTTCTTCGCCATAGCGGTCGGTGGGGCGACGTTCATCACCCAGAACAAATGGATCTATATGGCGGCACTACTCCAGATGAGCCTGGCTGATGGCATGGCTGCCGTGATGGGCGTGCGCTACGGGCAGAAGCGGGCTTATAAAGTTCTGGGCCATACCAAAACGTTGGTCGGCAGCGCTACTTTTTTAGTGGTTTCGGTCGTGATACTAGTAGCGTTTAAACACTATAGCCAGTTAGCGCTGGCCGCTCCGAGTTTGGCTAGCATAGCTATAGCGGCTACTGTGATCGAGAATTTTGGCGTTCAGGGACTAGATAATTTATTAGTGCCACTGTTGGTGGCCGTAGGCCTACGACTGCTGATCTAAGCTTGTTGTTCAAGCGACTTCGCCAGGCGCGAAATGAGCCCGCAGGGCATTGAAAATAACTATCACATCGACCACTTCCTGAACAATGGCGCCAGTTAGCGGTGAGAATCTACCAGTCGCAAACACCCCCATCAGGATGAAGCTCAGCAGAATGCCGACAATGATGCTCTGACGAGCCAGCTTGAAGCTGCGCCGGGCAATCGACAGGGCGGTCGCTACGCGGCCGAGATCGTCGGTCATGATGACGATATCAGCCGACTCGCTGGCCGCTGTCGAACCGCGGGCGCCGAGGGCTATGCCGACGTCGCTGGCTGTCAGGGCCGGGGCATCATTGACGCCGTCGCCAACGAAGACCAAGGGTCGCTGTTTGATGGCCTCCAGCTGGTGCAGCTTATCGGCCGGTAGCATGTCGGCGTGATACTTGCTGATGCCCAGCTGCGAGGCAATGCTCTGGGCACTGGCCGCATTGTCGCCAGTCATCATGATCATGTGCTTGATGCCCAGCGACTTTAGCCGCCGGAGCGTCAGGGCAGTCTCGGCACGTAACTCATCCTGGAGCAGCACGACACCGGCCAATTGATGGTCGACAGCGACGTAGGCGGCAGTCTGGCTAATGTCGGCGGGTTTAAACTGTTTGGGCAGACTGACGCCACGCTCCTGGAGCAGGCTTAGGCGCCCAACCAATATCTCCTGACCTTTTAGTTGGGCGCTGACTCCCTGGCCGGCTATCTCCTGCACGTGTTTGGCTTTGATAAGTTTAAGCTGCCGCTGGCCAGCTCCGGCTACGATCGCCTGGGCTAAAATATGGTTGGAGCTCTGCTCCAGGCTGGCGGCTAAGGTCAGAACGTCGGAGGCCTGAAAGCTGCCATAGGCTTTGACGTCGGCCACCTGAAGCTGGCCGCGGGTCAGGGTACCGGTCTTGTCAAAGGCCATGGTTTTAGCCTCGGCCAGGCGTTCCAGCGCCGAACCATTTTTGACAATGATGCCATAGCGACTGGCCCGGGCCATACCGCTTATCAGAGCAATCGGCGCTGCCAGCAACAGCGGGCAGGGCGTAGCTACCACAATCACTTCCAGGAAACGAATCGACTGGCCAGTGATGACCCAGACGCAGGATGCCACGGCTAAAGCCATAAGCGTAAACGGAATGCTATAACGCTCGGCCAGTCGTACGAACGGCGCCTGGCTCTCCGAAGCCGCCCGCACCAGTCTGATAATTTGCTGATACTGGCTATCATCGGCCGTAGCGGTGACCTTAGCGGTAATGGCGCCATCAATGTTGATCGAGCCGCTAATGATTTGGTCGCCAATGCCGCGTGCCTGCGGCAAGCTCTCACCGGTAATGTCAGACTCGTCAAAATTGGCAGTTCCCTCGATGATACTAGCGTCAACCGGCACCAGCTCGCCAGCTTTGATGATGATTTTCTCTCCCGGTTGCAGCTGGTCGACTTTGACATCGACGACTCTGTCACGTCCCCGTACAAGGTGAGCTTTTTGCGGAGCGCGTTGCAGTAGGGCATCAAGCTCGGCCTTGGAGCGATGCTCGGCATAATCTTCCAGCGACTCACCACCGGTCAGCATCAGCACGACCACAATCGCCGCCCATGGCTGATGCAGCCAGACCGAAGCCACTATGGCTATCGCTGCCAGAATATCGATGCCGTAGCTACCGGTACGCAGGTCCTGGATCATGCCTTGCAGTAACACTATGACTTCGAATATAGCTGCCAGGTTAACCACCCAATGTGCTGCTGTATGATGATGAGTGAACTGGAGCGCCAGGCCAACCACCAGCGCCAGCACCGCCAAACTAAATAATTTATAGTGCCGCCCAAATACCAGTAATCGTTTCATGTTTTCTCCGAGTTTAACAGTTGCTTCCAGTATATCAGTAAGCATGCTTACTCGCGGACGTCTAAGTGTCATATATAATCGCCTGCAGATTCTAATTTCTAAACCGGAGGTAACCACCTATGCGTGCAGCTCAAATCTCGGAATATGGTGAGGCCGACGTTCTCAAATACACTGACCATGCAGACCAGCCCCAGCCAGACATCGGTCAAGTCCTGATGCAGGTCCACGCTGCCAGCGCCAATCCTTTTGATGTCAAAGTCCGTAGCGGGGCCGTCAAAGACATGTTTAGCCTAACGTTCCCAGCCACCCTCGGTGGTGACTGCGCGGGCGTAGTGGCTGCCATAGGTGAGCGCGTCAGTGGCTTCGAAGTCGGCCAAGCTGTCTATGGCCAAGCCAATGCTCTCAGTGGTCATGGCTCGTTCGCCGAGTTCACGCCCGTCAAAGCCGAATCCCTAGCCGCCAAGCCCGAATCAGTTGATTTCGATACGGCCGCTGCCTTGCCATTGGTCAGTATCAGTGCTTACCAAGCTCTGGTCGACCACATGGAGCTGCAAGCTGGCCAAAAAATACTGATCCACGGCGGCGCCGGTGGCATTGGCACCATGGCCATCCAGCTGGCCAAGCACTTCGATGCTTACGTTATCACTACTGCTTCAGTCGAAGACATAGATTTCGTGAAGAGTCTCGGCGCCGACGAAGTCATTGATTACAAAGCCCAAGATTTCAGCCAAGTCGTATCTGACTTAGATGCTGTCTTCGACACCGTCGGCGGTGAAACCAACCAAAAGTCCTACGACGTCCTCAAATCCGGCGGCGCCCTAGTGTCAATGGTCGAAGCAGTCGATGAGTCCAAGGCGCAGCAGAAGCAGCTACGTTACACCCACCAGTTCACCCGTGTCACTACCGAGCGCCTGACCGAAATCGCCAAGCTCATCGATGCCGGCGACTTAACCATTCACATCGACAAAATCTTCCCACTCGAGCAAGCCGCCGAAGCCCTCGACTACTTAGCAACTGGCCACCCTCGCGGCAAAGTCGTCATCCAGGTAAAGTAACAGGAGAGGCCAGATGCTTGGTATCCATCCAGGCTTTATCGCTCAGGATTTCCTGGCGGACTAGTTTATTGAAGATGTTGTCACTCATATAATAAGCGTATGACAAAACGGTTGCAATGCACATCACCATTACCATATTTAACACGTTAAGTATCACTGATCGCGATTATATTCAGCCAATGCAATCGGCTTGACAGGAAAAGGAATGCCATATAACATTCAACTGTATGGTTGAATATAGCTTACAATTAGATGATATCTTTGGCTCACTAGCAGATGCAACGCGCCGGGATATTTTACGGCAGGTATCACAGCAAGAGCTAGCAGTTGGCGAGATTGCCCACCACTACCAGCTGACATTGGCAGCAATCTCTAAGCACCTCAAAATTTTAGAAAAAGCCCGGTTGATCACCAAGCGTCGCCGGGGCAAGTACATCCTGGTACAAGCTTCGCCCGAGCAGTTACAAAAAGCTGAGGCCTATCTCCGACAGTACGCCAAGATGAAAGACCAGCAGCTCGATGCTTTGCAAGAATTTATAAATAGAGGAGTTTAGTCATGTCAGAATCACAGTTCACAATCGATAAACAAAACCTAACCGTCACTCACCAGCGCCTCATGGACGCCACGCCCGACCGACTCTGGGCGGCCTACACTGATCCTTATCAAGTTCAGCAGTGGTGGGGCCCACGCATATACACTACGGCTATCCAAGAGGTATGACATGCGAGTTGGCGGCAAATGGCGGATGATCCACAGTGATGCAGCAGGTGAAAATAGCTCCAAAAAGTTCGTCTTCTATGGTGAGTTTTTAGAGGTCGATAAACCCCGAAAAATTAGTCAGACATTCATTTATGATGCATACGCTGACACAGTCATCACTGAAACCGTCACCTTCGAACCGGCCGGCGACGGCCAGACCAACCTCCAGACCATCTCCAGCTTCCCCAGCCTCGAAGCCTTAGAAGGTATGGTTAACAGCGGCATGCAGTGGGGCGCCACCGAGTCATGGGATCGCCTGTCCGAACTTATTGCTTAAATCGGTCAGTATCTAGAAATGTAGGCTTGGGGCAGGCCGTCTTCGGTGGCACCCTGGACTGCGACCCGTTCATAACGGGCCGATGGTTTACCTATCAATATTGCCGACGGCTAAGTTCGACCAATTTCTTTTTGTTTTACTCTCAGTAGTACAGCAAATGAGACCTCCGAAGAAGTCTCATTTTAGGATTCGATCATGGGGCGGTCTAGGGGTCTTGAACCCCCGACCTTCGGAACCACAACCCGACGCTCTAACCAACTGAGCTAAGACCGCCATGTCTGCACCTATGCACAGAACAGAGGTGATTATACGTTAGCAGTCAGCTTTTTACAACTGTTGCAACTCTTTTAGAAAAGCGGCGATTGATAAACTGCGGTGACTGATAGCATCTTTTTCGGCGAAGGTCATTTCGCCGTAAGTTTTCGTCTGGCCATCGGGCATGAAGCAGGCATCGAAGCCCCAGCCTTTATCGCCTCGGGCAGCAACAACAGTGCCGTGGACTACACCTTCTGTAATGATCAGTTTATGCCCATCATAGTAGCCGATAGTTGACACTACTGTTGCCGGTGTTTCTGTACCCGACAATTGGTAGAGAGCATCCTTGCCCAGGCGCTCCTCAAAGAACTTGATGAATGGTCCTGGCAGGCCGTTCAATTTGTCTAAGCCTGCAGAAACGTCTTCTACTAAGACTGGTTTGCCGATTTCCTCATAAGCTCGCTGTACTTTGTCAGTGATAATCTGGCGACTATCTAAGCTTTGAATCTCAGGCAGGTCAAGCTCGACTGTTTTGAAGTCGTAATCTTTTAAATGCCGCTGAAAGCTGGCTAGTTTATGCGGATTGCCGGTGACGATGTAGGTAGTGGGCATGCAGCCATAATAGCAGCTGTGGCCGCCACCATCAGTTCATTTTGGTGATGTTTCGTTTGAGTTTGCTGACCATGATGGCCAAGCGCCTGGATTGCCGGGTGAACTCAGCATCTAATTCGCTAAAGCGTAAGAGCTTAAGGTTATTTTGCGTGTTGGAAGGTTTTTTGTTAGTGACTGAAGCCAGACTCTGAGAGTCATGCTTCGGTGAAGTTGTCATACACTGCCTTTCGTTAAAGCTGCTGCTTTTGTTTCGGGCGGACGCTCTATGGTCTCTGTTAGACTCAGACCTGTTATTATTGCACTCGCTACCTCTGACTGTACGCTTTATTTTGAGTTTGTCCACAGGTGTAAGAAATCTCACAGACTTTACCAATCAGCAGTGTTATTTACAAGTTTAATAATTTTTTAATATTTCGCCGAAGGGTCACCTTAAAACTCGCACTTTGCTATAATGCAAGGCGATGCGGGTGTCGTATAGCGGTTATTATCCCAGTTTTCCAAACTGGTGATTGGAGTTCGACTCTCCACACCCGCACCATTGTGACACAAGGTTTTGCTCCCTATCTGTTGCGCCTTCGTGATTACAGTTCTCAGATTCGGTTATAACCTTAGCTAATTCAGTCTTTATCTGCGGTAGCTCTTCGGTCATTGGAACCAGCCACGGATTGGGCGTGATAACCACAGCTTTGTTCATGAGGACTGGGTTATATCCTATGCAGAGTAAAATGTCTCAACGAGTGTTCAAGTCACCTATACGGAACTTATCAGTTGCATTGCTTGAGCGCTCAAGGGTGTGCCCAATGATTTCATACCAATTTTTCACTCGATTTGCCGTTTCATGCTGGAAGTTAGGGAATACTTAGGTGTAAGTTTCGGAGAAAGCTAAACCACTAAGCATAGGCAATTTTCATACCCCTATTGTTATGATATGGTTCATTTATGGAATTTGAGGGAAAGCCTCCGGAAGAGTTGGATGCAATAGCACTTGCTACAATGCAGCTTAGAAGCCACGATGAGATAATTGCATATCGCTTAGATGGCGGTATTGATGTCATGCGTTTCATTGAAACAGGCGAGACCACACTGCAAACGTATAAAGTAAGGAATGAAACAATGTCATTTGAGGTGGCTATTAAAGAGCCACTTATCGATTCGTCATTCGATTCCTTTGAGGCATATACAGGTCCAAAGAGTACAAAACATGAACCCAAATCACCTACCAAAAATGTCGTTGAACAAGACCCTCAATATGAAAAAGAATTAGAGGCTATTTTAGGGAAAGCATTGGAAGTTTCTGAAGACTTAGTTGAGGCGAACAGGTTTCAGCCTTGCGACAGAGACTGCAATGGTGGCATAACTGAGGGTGAGTGTTGGTGTGTTCATACTGGTGGTTCATCATACACTGACCTTGATGGACAAACAGTAAAAGCCAGAGAAACTGGTACGCCTGATCCTGACTGTGATGAATGTGAAGGTGAAGGCAGGCATACTTCTAGGTGCTACGAGTGTAAGGGTGCCGGACAAACCTTAGTTAATCCGATTGTGACTGTTATTAATAATCAAACTGGCGAAGAAGCAGGATTTAGGCTCGAGATTTCTCAGCTTATCACGGATGGCAATATAGACATTCGTGTTGATGACGAGCCACGTCAGTATACTCGAAATAGTGTACCAATCCCCCTTCAGCGTAAAGTGACTTTAGACTTTTCAGGCCTAATGCACAAATTGGCATCTCAAACAGGGATTGATATTGACAGCGAGCAATACTATACCTACTGGGGTAAAGAGCCATTGGAAACATGGGGAACAACCTTTGGGCATTTACTGCGCCCAATGGTTGTTAATGTAACTCGGCCTGACCAATTTGATTCTATGGAAGCTTTTGCTCAGGCTTCTTTGGGTGAACTGCAACTGCGTGTGTTGCATGCCCTACGAAAAGATATTTACGACATTGATTTACAAAAGGCTGAACTATCTGAGATTCAGGACTATGCCAAGACTTTTGATTTAGAGATGAATGATGACCTAACTGTAAGTAAATTTGGTCTGCGACTGGATAAAGCAGGTTCGCCTCATGCCAACCTTCAAGAATTGATAAACATATTAAATGTCTATAATTACCGTCTCGGCTTCACTTATACAGGAGTTGCAACTGGCGAAACAGGGCCTGCTTTGTACATTCTCGATAAGGCAGGTAACCTTTTAAGTGAAATAGATTCCGGCTATGAACAAGCACTTGTTTTAGAGAATGCCTGCAAACGAATCCGTGACGCCCATTTAAAGGGTGAAATAACCCCCGGTAATCAAGCTTAGCTTTAGCTTGATTGTGTTTGATCACTAATCTTCAATTTCTTATCTGTTATAATGCTGCTGGTACAGCAATTTGGTGACTCCTTAGTAGGGTTATAACTTTGGACATCGTGCTGCACCATTATAAAATCTCATCCATCTGCTGTTGTATATACATGTGAATAGTACTAAAATGGAATAAAGGAGCAACAATATGCCAACTATTTTGCCTATATCAGATCTCCGAAACTACACAGAAGTGCTTCATCAAGTTGACCTGGAAAAAGTAATTTACCTCACTCGCAACGGTCGTGGTAGTTACATAATTACTAAAATTGACGACTATGACCCAGAAGTTGCGCGCGTCGATCTTATACACGAAATCGAGTTGGGCATCGCATCTATGAAGAATGAGGCCTCGGTGGACGTAGAAAAGATTGCCAAAAAGTACAATGTGTCTTTGTGAACATGAAAATAAGGTTTTCCAGGTTGGCCGAGCAAGATGTTGAAGATATATTTTTGTACATAAGCGATACACTCCGCAATCCTACTGCGGCGCAAAATACCATAAACGGAATAATTAATCTCGCAGCACACTTGTCAGATTTTCCAAAATTAGGAATGGTGCTCACGATAGCAAATTCATGACTCTTCGGTGGGTCACTACTATTTGCCTCAACAAGTATCGTGTGCTTCATTGTTGACAACCAGTTTATCACGCAGAGCAAAGGTGATAGGTGCAGAGTAGCGTATAACGTTGGATACTGTGCTACACCATAAATTATGAAAAAACTATACCTAAGTTTAACGGCTTTTATATTACTTTGTGCGGCTGGATTGTTGTATCATCACCACACGTATGCTCGAGGCTGCGTAACCTATTATGATAAGACAGGCACAAAAGTACTGTACAAAGATTGTCAATAACTTACACTAATGATGTGCCCTGGTAGCTCAGCTGGGTCTTGGCGAAGCCGAGCTCGGTAGTTAAGATATTGATCTATCCAGCTACCCGGAATCACAACTGCTAGAATAAGGCATAAAACTAAACCATTAGCCCTGGTAGCTCAGCTGGATAGAGCAGAAGACTTCTAAGCTTAAGGTCGTTGGTTCGAGTCCAACCCGGGGCACCACTGATTTTTGCATCTGTTCTTTAGGTTCCGATTTTAAGTCAAAATTACTTAGTCGGAATCTTGTTATACTATGGCTATGATTAAAGCAGCTATATTTGACCTAGATGGAGTCTTAATTGACTCTGCAGCCCTAGTAGTAAAGACTCGGAGAGAAGTACTTGCTTCTCATGGTGTAGATATTGATAGTGTGCCAGACCCTCATGAGCAAGGGCATATGGGCTCGTCAACCAAAAACATATTGGCTGCCGTTAAAGAGCATTTGGACATCAGTATCGATGAAAAGGCATATTCTGATAATTTCACAGAAAAAATAAGAAAGGGTTTGAAGGACAGTAATGTGACTGTTGACCCAGCACTTTTAGATTTTTTAAAAGACTTAAAGGAACACAATGTTATCTGCGCCATAGCTACAGCCAGCCGTTCTGGCAGTTTGCAAGCGAAAATGGATATTTTAAAAATACAGTACTTTTTTAAAACAATGGTAACTGCTGATGATGTTTCTGCTCATAAGCCAGCACCAGATTTGTATCTCGAAGCAATCAAACGACTGGGATTACAGCCTAGTGATTGTGTTGTAGTCGAAGACTCAAGCGCTGGGATAGCTTCTGGAGTTGCAGCAGGTTGCAAGGTTATTGGTGTTACGAAATACAGTTCAGAAAAAGGTAAACTCCCAAACACAATACTGACTATTGACTCTTGGGACGAGATTTCAGCTGATTATGTAGTCAATATCAAGTAAAGAGGTTCGTACTTCATTCACCACGGTGCATTATCTGCTAGCAAACCGCGTGAACTCTCTGCTAAAAAAAGCTGGATCTTTTGACATAACTATCATATAATCAACAGATGTCAATTTCACGAACCACTATCGGGGCCTCCAATTTAAATGTCTTGCCGATGGTGGCGCTGACAGATACTGCTACTGACTACCTTGCATTTCTAGAGCAGGGTGGGTTTGATCTAATAGCCGGTATTGAGTGGAGCGACCTCCGCTTCCCAGCTGCCCGCCATGCCGGCCGAACGCTGGCTAAAGCCGGCTTTATCAATATTGTGCATGAATCCTGGAATGAAGACACGCCACTGGATGCCGGTGCTAACCTAGAGGCGTTTCAAATTGCAGCAGCTTTCCCGCGACTGGACAAGTGCTACGGGCAACTGGATAAGATCCAAACTAAAGCTGGCAGGAAACTACCAATTATTATTCATCCCAATGGTCAGCAATTAGGCGAGGTAGCACCGAAACGACCACGACAAACGCTGCCAAAGGATATGTTCGCAGAGATCTGGTATCAGCCAACTGTCGAGTGGGCAGCCGCGCAGGGAATAGAGACTGACAGTGAGGGCACGGCCGCCATTGCAGAACAAATTGTAGGCGCACAGCGCCGGACTGGCTTAGACCGAACTGCAGTAGACTTACATCATCTTACGGCCGAGCGTAACGGCCGGCGTTTTAGAAATCCAGCTGCGCTTGCGGTTGCTTTGGTCCAGGCACCGAGCTTTGGTGAGGTACAGGTGGCCATACGACCGGATTTTGGGGGCAGCCATGCAGCCTTGATTGCTGCATATAGTGGGCGGCTAGCCGAAACCCAGACCGGTGAGATCTTAGGGGCCATTGCCGCAGCAGTTGAGCCGACCATGCCAATTCGAGTGGTGAATGAAATTGCTGCTACTGAAATCATTGCTGCTGGTCATCCCCAAATTACCGAGGCGCACGCTGCTATCAATAATGGGATTAGAAACATACTAGGCTAAGTGAACTGCTAGTTTCATACATGCCAAAGCAACAGTTTCCTGCTGAAATTCCTGGGTCACAGAGATCGCCATATGTCCTTGGTATTGTAGCGAAGTGGCTGTTACGCACTCCTCTGATTGGTGCAATTGACAGCTTGGAAGATATTGATGACACGTTTTTAGCGATCGGAGTAGGTAGTAGAAATCAGATTAATGGCCGCATTTTTCAAATGGACACTGAACTCGTGTCGTCGATTGATTGCTTTGATGTCAGTCGGCAACTTCAGCGACGTGGCGTAGGTGAACGATTACTGAAAGCATACGTTGCCAAAGTAAAAGCTGAGGGCGCTCAAAGTCTTTGGAGTGACGCGGTGTCATCCCAGGCGTTGGGGCTTCGTGCCAAGGTGCTGGGGGCTGAAGCCATGCACTTTTATGATGCTGAACATTCAGAGCATGGATTTTTGCCAATGGATGTAGGCCAAGCAGTACTTACGAATACTCGAATTAATGAGCTAGATTTAGCGCAGCCTTATAGGCCTGACCCACAGAGTCATATCGGCGTGTATGTAAACTTGGAACGTTTAGACACAACCGGTTGGGAGCTGCCAGAATTATTGCAAATTCGCGAGCCGGCCGGTTTATGATGTGATAGCAACGGACATATGATTTTGGTCTGTGTACCTAGAAGACAAATCATTATATAATTGCAGTCGAGTGGCTCACCCACCCATGACCTGTTCCAATCATCAGATTGGCAGGACTCTCTAATTACTTATAAGGAGGCAGCGATGTCAAAAGATGCGAAAGATGGTAGCTGGTTTAAGCGCCATAAAATACTAACACTGATACTGGCTATCATTGCCTTAATAGTGATAGTAAAATCAACTGGCGGTAACAAAAGTACGACTAACACGTCTGCCAGCAAAGGTACTGCGAGCAGCCAAACCAAAAAAGCAACGTTAGCTAAGCTTAATGAAGCTGCAAATGATGGTAAGTTCGAGTTCACAGTCAGTGCAGTTAAATGTGGCGTTCCTAGTGTCAGCGATAGTTCGGGCTACGTGACCAAGGCAGCCCAAGGCCAATACTGCCTCATGACTGTTGCTGTTAAGAACATTGGTGACAAGCAGCAAATATTTTCTGAGAGCGACCAAAAGTTGCTTAATGCCAGTAACCAAGAATATTCAACCGACACAACTGCAACGTTGTACAACGGCAATAACTCTGATGCTTTCGTGAGTGAAATCAACCCAGGTAACACTGTAACTGGTGTGCTGGTGTACGACATTCCAAAAGATCAGACACCTGTCACAGCTGAGCTGCACGACAGTGCATTCAGTAGTGGAGTAAAAGTAAGCCTGCAATAATAGGCGCTCGCACTTTAATGCCCTGGGGATAAAACCTCCAGGGCATTTTTTGTATGTATAGCAAGGCCAACAGACAGCAAGCAGCGGTCCATGATATAGTTATACGAAGCAATGCATAAGACAGCTTTAATCCTTTTAGGTTCGCTGCTACTTGGGCTCTCTTTTAACTTTTTATTTTTCGGCAAGGCGCCGGGCGTGTCGTTCTTCTTATTTGTCGTGCTAACATTTGCTGTTAGTGCGGGCTTAGCTCATATAGTTCGCAAGCCTATTCCCGTGACTGTCTTAGTGCTTGGCGCTGCCAGTTTATTCTTTACCGTCATGGCCTTCATGCGGGCTAGTGCCTTTCTAGTCTTCCTGAACATTGTGATGGTAATCGGCTTAGCGCTACTGATGACAGATATACTGGCCAGTCCAAAACTGTTGCGTCGCTACACTATTGCGCACTATGTAGAAACAGTATGCCTCCTGCCGCTGACAGTAGTCAGACATATTGGCAGCTTTGTGCCAATGTTTATAGAGGACGGCACAGCTCTGGGTCAACATCGGCAGAAGATTATTCCAGTGCTGCGCGGTTTACTAATCGGGCTACCATTTCTGCTGGTATTCGCACTGCTGTTTTCGGCAGCAGATTCAGTATTCCGGCATGATCTTGCTAGATTATTCAACCTCCATATTCCCTCTGACATTGTCGCGCGCCTGGTAATTATCGTTATTGTGGCTATGCTCTATGTCGGCGCTTTTACACTGCTGTTCCTGCCAGTTATCCCCAAGCTCAACCACCGACTTCAAAATAGCGCCCAGTCATTGGCGCTGGGTGTAGTCGAGGCCTATGTAATCCTGGGCTCGGTGGCAGTGCTGTTTGCAACGTTTGTGTTAATCCAGATTACCTATCTGTTTGGTGGTCAGCATCGGGTACTAACCGGTGGCATCAGCTATGCTGACTATGCCAGAAACGGCTTCTTCGAGCTAATAGTTGTGGCAGCGCTGTCGCTAGCACTGATACTCGGGGTCAACGGGCTGACCTCGCGTACGACCAAGCACCATATCAAATTGTTCAAATGGTTGAACATCATCGTCATCATTGAAGTGGCTGTGATCATGGTCTCGGCTGTAAAACGCCTCGGCCTGTACGAACAGGCTTATGGCTTTACATCACTCCGACTGTATAGCCACATGTCTATAGTCTGGCTAGCGGTGATCTTTATTTTACTGGTTATCAATATTATGCGCGAGCAGACCGCTAATCAGTTTGCCTTTCAGGTGTTTATATCGGTATTGGCGGCCTTAGCGATTGTGAACTTCATAAACCCCGAAGCAATCGTTGCTCACCAAAACATCCAGCGTTTTCAGAATATTCACAAACTCGATCCAACCTATCTCTCAACATTATCATCGGACGCCACGCCGACTATCAGTCAGGCGGCGCTTAAGGCCAAGGACGTCAAAGTGCGGGGGACTTTGGCCCAGCAGCTATATTTGCAAGAGCAGCATATGCCGAAGCATCGCCACTGGCAATCTTTCAATGTTAGCCAGCAGCACGCTCAGCAAATCTATAAGCAAAATCTAAGGTTGCTAGATGCTAACCAGCATTTTCTAAAGCTTCCCACAATTCAGGCGCTTGACGTTTAATCATAAGCGGCGTATACCAGAGAGTAGCTCAATATAACAAAAGGACAAAAAATGAGTGTAATGGAACGTGAAACAGCTGTCGAGTCGGTGGCGCTACTTGATTTTGAAGGTTTTCAAGCTATGATGGGGCACCTGTCGGTAGCTGAACATGTAGCACTCGACGAGAAAGCGGTTGATATACTGAGCGAAGCTATTGCTACTGAAGATGCATATGGTCCAAACAGTGCAGAAGTTGTTGCTTGTGACGAACTGGTCTTGCTGTATGCCTGCCTGGAATCGCGATCTTCAATCTATAGGGATCATTTGCCAGTGCCGGCGCAGCGCGTAGCGACTAGCTAAATTTCGTGTAAAACGGTGATCTTAGCACCGAGCGAGTTCAGTCGATCGGCTAAGTCTTCATAGCCGCGGTTGATAGTGTAGACATTACGCAGCATAGAGTTACCGGGGGCGGCCAGCATGCCTATAAGCAGCATGACGGCCGGGCGAATACCCGACGGGCAAACCAGGTCGGCCGGCTTGAAGCGGGTAGGACCGGTCACGAACACCCGGTGCGGGTCGGCCAGCTCCAGGTTGACGCCGAGCTTTTTTATCTCGGTGTACATCAGCGGCCGATCTTCGAACACCCAGTCATGTATCAAGGTGCGGCCTTTTAGCACAGCAGCTATCGGCACGAAGTAGGGCAGGTGATCTATGTTAAGGCCGGGGAAGACGTTGGGATGGATTTTATCAACCGGTGCTATTAGTTTGCCGTTGTGTTTATGAATGACCAGATCCACGAGGTTCGTGCAGCCGTTATCGGCCTTGTACTCGCCACTAATTTCATACTTAAGACCCATTTTCTCAAGTTTTAGCAGCTCAAGTTCCAGAAACTCAATTGGTGCCCGGCGGATGGTGATGCTGGAATCGGTGGTAACGGCGGCGGCGATGAAGGTCATGGCTTCGACCGGGTCTTCGCTTGGAGCATACGTGACATTTTTATTAATTACTTTGAGGCCATGCACACGCAGCGTGCTGGTGCCGATGCCTTCAATCCGTACGCCAAGCTTCTGCAGGTAGTAGCAGACATCTTGGACCATGTAATTAGCGCTGGCCATCTTGATGGTGGTCAGGCCGGGTGTCAGAGCGGCCGCCATTAAGATGTTTTCGGTGGTAGTGTCGCCTGATTCATAGAGCACTACTGAGCGGACAGGTTGCGATGGCGTGGAAGTGACATGATAGTGGCCGGATTTGGTGAAGACACCGACGCCGAACTCCTCAAGGGCATACAGATGCGGTAAAACCGTGCGACGGCCTAGCTCGCAACCGCCGGCGTAGGGGATGTTGAACTCAGACATGTGGTGCATCAGTGGTCCAATAAACATGATGACACTGCGCGTTTTGCGGGCGGCATCCTTATTCAATTTTGTTAGATCGAGTGTCTCAGGTGGTTTGATCTCCAGATCATTGCCGGGCAGCCAGCGCACCTGGACACCCATACTCTGCAGGACTTCGACCAGCCGGTTCACCTCTTCGATCCGGGCCACATTCTTGAGCTTGGTGGTGCCTTTGTTGAGCAAGCTGGCGCAGAGCAGGCCAACTGCGGCGTTTTTGCTGGTCTTGATGGTGATCTCGCCGCTCAGCTCGCGGCCGCCCTCTATTTTGAGATTAATGGCTCCTTCATTAACGCTAATAATTTGTTTATTAAGAACATCACTGATGCGTCCGAGCGTCTCCAGACTCAGGTTTTGGCGACCGTGCTCCATGCGGTTGACGGCTGACTGTGACGTAGCCAGCTTAGTAGCGAACTCAGCCTGTGATAAGCCGCGTTCTTGCCTTATATGAGCTATTAGACTACCGATTTTCTCGTTTGTAGAGGGCATTAGGCGTTTACTATACCATCTGTGACGTCATGACTGCAAGAGGTAATTCTTATGGTATGACTATAATACCACAGTTTTCCAGCGAGCGTATCTGATACAATAGGGAAAAGATTAGCTGGAGGTTTACCATGAGTGATACTAGTATTTCCGATCTAATTTTGGCAGAGGAGCAGCGGCAACGAGAAGGCCTGGAACTAATCCCGTCCGAGAACTATGTCAGTCGCCCGGTACTCGATGCTCTCGGCAGTGTTTTTACCAATAAGTACTCGGAAGGTTACCCGGGTAAGCGCTATTATGGTGGCCAGGAAAACACCGACAAGGTCGAGCAATTGGCGATCGACCGCGCCAAGCAACTGTTCAAAGCCGATCATGCCAACGTCCAGCCGCACGCCGGTGCCCCGGCTAACGAAGCAGTCTACAGCGCATGGCTGGAGCCCGGAGACACGGTGCTGGCCATGGACCTCAGCCACGGCGGCCACCTGACGCACGGCGCACCGGTCACGCGTTCGGCCAAGCTTTATAATTTCATTCGTTACAAGATGAAAGACATTACAACGGGCGAAATTGATTATGAGGAACTGCGGGCGCTGGCGCTGGAACATAAACCTAAACTGATTATTGCTGGCTTTAGTGCCTACCCAAGAGAATTGGACTATGCTAAATTTGCCGCTATTGGCCAAGAAGTAAACGCGCTGCTAATGGCTGACATGGCCCACATTGCCGGGCTGATTGTCGGCGGCGTGGCCGTTAATCCGTTTGACTACGGCTTCCACGTTATTACTACTACTACCCATAAATCATTGCGTGGCCCACGCGGTGGGCTTATTCTGACCAAAGGCAAGGTATCCACACCACTCAAGGCTCCAGAGAAAACCATTGAGAACATTCCAACATTAATTGATCGAGCAGTTTTTCCTGGCATGCAGGGTGGCCCGCTGATGAACGCCATCGCTGCCAAGGCTGTAGCTTTCGGCGAAGCGTTGCTGCCGGAGTTCAAAACCTATGCTGCTCAGATTGTCAAAAATGCCAG
Source organism: uncultured bacterium (assembly GCA_964236675.1). GTDB lineage: Bacteria > Patescibacteriota > Saccharimonadia > Saccharimonadales > UBA4665 > JBDSWU01. The sequence goes on along the minus strand of CAXSFI010000002.1, from coordinate 161,120 downwards.
TGCCTTGGCTGATGCCTTGCAGGCTCGAGGTTTTCAGCTAATCACAGGTGGTACCAGTAATCACTTGATCCTGGCTGACGTCTATAAAAGCTTCGGTATCGATGGCGATGTCGCCGAAAAAGCCCTCGACAAAATTGGCTTGACGCTTAATAAAAACAGCGTGGCCGACGACACTCTGCCGCCCTTCCGCCCCAGCGGTATCCGCTTGGGTACGCCAGCTATTACCACTCGTGGACTACGCGAAGCTGACATGGAAAAGGTCGCCGAGTGGATGAAGCAAGCCCTCGATAACAGAGATGATGCTGATAAACTGAATACTCTAAGAGAAGAAGTGAAAGCTTTTGCGTTACAGTTTCCACTGCCGAGTGATAAGAGTGATCAGTAAGCTTAGCTGACTGCTGGCAGAAGTTCAGGTTCCTGCACCAGGGTGATAGCAAACTTGGCCTGCACAGCGTCGACTATCTTCTGTTTGAACTTCAGCAGGTCAGCAGTACTTTTGGCGTTTTCGTTGACCAGCACCAGTGGCTGTGGCGCCCATGTGGCCATGCCAGTCTCAGCATCATGGTAGTCTCTATAGCCGGCTTGTTGGATTAGCCAGGCCGCCGGCAGCTTATAGTTGTCGCCACCCACAGACCAATAAGGAAATTTGCCGTATTGGAAAACCAGCTCATCTATTATTACTTTACCCACGATGGGGTTAGCGAAAAAAGAACCGGTGTTGTAGACCTGGGCTGGGTCGGGCAGTTTGGCCTCCCGGATGGCGATAACGGCCTGGCGGACTATGGCTGGCGTGAAGCTGGTGATCTGATGCTCGCGGAAATATTCTTGTAAGGCAGCATAGAACGGCGGCTCAGGATTAGCTTTGGTTAGATGCATAGTGATACCGCTAATGTAGAAGCGACCATGATCTGTAGTGTTAAACCGACTGTGGCGGTAGCCGAAGCCGCAGTCACTGACCGGTATCGTCACGTAGTCGCCTGCCTGCGTATCGAACGCTTCAATGGTGACCAGGATGTTGCTCATTTCTTGTCCATAAGCGCCGACGTTTTGAATGGGTGTGGCCCCGGCCGTACCGGGTATCAGGCTGAGCGATTCCAAGCCGGTATAACCAGCATCTACTGTCCGCTGCACCACGCTGTCCCAATCTTCACCACTGCCGACTGTGACATAAACATTAGTCTCATCCTCCTCAAACACCTCGTAACGCATAATCTTGTTGACTAGTAGCAAGCCGCGAAAGCCTTCATCGCGCCAGATAATATTGCTGCCGGTGCCTATCATGATGACCGGCAGATTGCCATTAGTCTGTGCCCAGCTCAGGGCTTCTAACAACTCCATACGGCTGGTGACGGTGGCCAAATGGGCGGCAACACCTCCCAAATGCATAGTTGATAGATCGGCCAACGGGACGTTTGAGCTAATTTCCATAGTACGTAGTATACCAGCAGCGCCTGTGGTTAACCTGGACGCTTACGCTTGCATGACAGCTTGGGTGCGCGGTATTATGAAACTATATGAGTGAATCACAGCAAATGCCTTTTATGACTCTCGGTCGTCATCTCAAGTATGTACGCGAGCAGTCCAAGCAGAGTCTGGCAGAAGTGTCAGGCGCCGTGGAGATCGGTGCCGACATGCTGGAGCGGATCGAAGCCGGCAGTGAGCGACCGCACGAAGACATTCTGCTCCTGCTCATCAGCTATTTTAATATCCAGGATCAGGAAGCGGTGCAACTATGGGAGCTGGCCGGTTACGAAGGGGATGTACCAGATACTATCCGCCCGGCTGATATCGCCGAACTGCCCATCGGCGGCAAAGGTATGGTCATGCTCTTAGCGCTCGACATGCGTACCATGTACAGCGATGGATTGGAGATTGAGAATACTGACGCCGGCCTGACCCTGAGCTTCACGCAAACCACTCAAAAACAAGCAACTCCGGTGGCCAGGCTCGGCATGAGCTATGACCAGGCTCAATCGGTTATCAATACATTGCAACAGGCCTTGCTACAGCGCAAATACAATCATGGCCCCAAGCGGTTGCCACCTCACATCGGCTCTGAAGAACAGACTGACTAGTTCTATCTAAGCACTAGCTGTTAGACTGGGATCATGACTGGACGCACTCATGACCTGGCGGCTTTCACGGCTTTGGTAGCTGTGGTGCTCTTACAGCCCGCCCGAACGGTATCACTGTCCACGCTGTTACTGAGTCTTCTGGCTAATCAGATCGGTGGTATTGCACCTGACATCGACCAACCTACAGCGCCGCTATGGCGTAATCTACCGATCGGAAGTATATTCGGGAGACTCTTCGACAAACTACTCGGTGGCCATCGATTCCTAACACATTCAATACTGGGCGTGGTGCTGTTTGGCTACCTGGCGAAATTATTGTTAGCGCTGCTGAATCCGCTGCTGCCACACACCGATACCGGGCTGGTATTGTGGGCTTTCCTGATCGGTATGCTGTCACACCTGGTGATGGATACCCTGACCAAAGAAGGTGTGCCATGGCTACTACCAGTGCCGATTAAGTTTGGCTTACCACCTTTGAAGTCGCTACGCATTACAACCGGCAAAAAACTTGAAACGCTGGTAGTATTTCCGGTTTTACTAGCGCTGACTATCTGGTTAATTGCCAGCCACTATCACCAGCTTTTGCTTTTATTCAAATATCACTTGGTCTGAGATCTATATCACAAAAGATCTGTAAGTTTTTTCACACCATAAGCGGTATGGCCTCCGTATAATCATTTTAGTAAACTAAAAATAAAAGAGAACCATGACAATCGAAAAAATGCTCCAGGATCTACAAAAGATGTCCCAAAACACCAGTGCTCCTAAACAGGAAGCCGTTAAATTCAAAAAGCGTAAATAATCCGTAAACGTCGACTGGCGTGCGTTTGGGTATACTAAATACTATGCGTGATGCCAGCGACGTGATTTACGAGTTTGATACCACCTATGGCCACTACCAAGTAGTGGATATGGTCTATGATGGCCGGCCCGCCAGGGTACTTTTTAGTGGTGATCGCCAGGCGGCCCAATCGGGCGTTGCCACTGACACCGCTACCGATTTATTATTTGATTACAATCAAAGGATGTTTGAGCTGGTCACCGGTCTGGCTCCCAGGCGATTACTTATGATTGGCGGCGGCATGTATACGTTGCCATCAGCCCTGCTGGATGCGCTAGATGACATTGCTATTGATGTGGTCGAGCTTGACGATGGCTTGGAGGCTGTGGCCACTAAGTACTTTGGCCTACAGGCCAACCCTCGGCTGACTATCATGCATGATGACGGTCTGAAATACCTGGCGGCAAACACCGAGGTCTATGACATGATAGTGGTCGATGCTTACACGCATGACTCACCCGAGCCAACCTTGGGTAGCCCAGAAGCGATTGCTCACATGCGCCGCGGTCTAAGCGCCCATGGAGTAGTGGCCGCCAATGTCATTGCTGCTTATTATGGCCGGCGGTCGCAGGCCCTACAGCGGCTAGCAGCAGTGTATCAGACTGAGTTCAGCGATGTAGGTTTATTCCCGGCCAGTCAGTCTCTGTCATTGTGGTTGCCGCAAAATCTAATCATGGCAGCCGTGCTTACCAACGATATTGCTCTTGACCAGTATATTCGCTATCATCGGCTGGATAGAGTAGCGCAGCCGTTTGACCTGGGACGTGATCTGCTGATATAGTCTGCCTGACAAAGTCAGCCAATGAGGCTAGAGATTTAAGAGTCTGTTGAAAATTTTTCCACTAACACATCGGAAACAATTTTTGTGTAGGCGGTCATAAAATCTTTCTGTTCGGCACCGATGCGGTCGCCATATTGATAATAACTGAACGACAATGCACCGCCATTGGCGAAGCCAGTCAACGGATAAATCGCGGTGTAAGCAATTCCGGCACTTGCTTGATTGATCCTGGCCTGAGGCCCGGTAAGCGCCGGCGTGAACGTATAGTACCAGTCTGTCGTGTCATAAGGCTTGCTATTTTTGATTGCTTTCAAAATTATATTATCAGGATCATCAAGAGGAATTTTGATATCTTCAAATGGTTTAACTGATACGGCCAGCGTATTGTCTGCTAATTCTGTCGCCGATAAAGCCACCCGATCAACGATATTTTTATCATGATCTACGATTAGTAGTACCATAAAACCCAGAAACATCTCGGCAACTGCTAAGCGCTGCTTAAAAGGTTCATTAACTATTATTTTTTTGAGAGCAGTATAGCTTGAAGCACTCCGAAGACTAGTTTTAAGAGCAGTCATATCGATGATGGAATTAAAGTCAGCAATTTGAGTATCGGCCATGTTTCAATCATATCAAATAGATGATATAGCACCCAGCACCATCTGTATTTATAGCAGCCCGAGACTGGCCTGATGGCGCAGCATATGCAAACCGATCTTAGATGGTGTAATCATTTTGGGGTGAAAGCTATCAAGTTTACCAAGTAATAACCAGGGATTGTCATGGTTTTCGGGCGTAACATGCCGGGCAAGTATATTTAGTGGCGCGCTGTATATATGTTTGGCATGGACTAGCTCCATACCGTCTCGAGAGGGTTTAGCCGTATCTACAACCACCTGCAAACCATCCGTCAGTGTATCAGCCGTTTGTCTGGCTCCCCGTCGCAAATGGGGCAAAATCTCGTAGTACATGCACACGGCCACCAATAAATTGTATGTCCCATTCTCGACCAAAGCTCTGAAATCCTTTACACCTTCTTCGGTTTCACCCATTGTTAGATCGCCATGAACAATTTTCAGTTGTCCACGCTGCTTGTACATGGCTTCACGAATGGCTGTGCGCTTGGCGTCGCCTATCTGGCTAATGTAGGTTGAGTTTGATTCAACCCACATCCAGTTGGCTTCAGCATCCAGATCCATACCCTCTATTTGTTTGAACTTTAAATGTTTGGCTAGGGCACGGTAACATAGTTCTTTGTCTGTGTCGGGAACGTCAAATTCAATACTCGGCCAGCCTAAATTTTCACGAAGATTCACAAGAGCAATACCAGTTGCCGGACCGATATCACCGACTGTTAATTCATCTGGCAGCACATCTAGGAAGCAGGCCGCTGCAAAATGTACAGCAGCATAACGTTCGATGATAGTTGCTGTCACTCTGCCTGAGATAAGAGCATCTTCGTAATTACCCATGACATAGGGGTCCTCCTGCATCATTGTTCGCCATTTAGCCCATTGATCAGGATGTTCGGCACCATTTGGGAATCGAGTAGTGTTCAAGCCTATTAGCGCATACTGAAGCGCGTTTCGCAGTAAATTAGCCTGGTGGTCAGCTGTAATATCGGTCCGTGACAACACCAGATCTGTAATATCTGCATGAAACTTAGGCGATAATTCGGGCTTCTCGATACAATTTAGACTGAATTCAGCAAAACTCCGGTAACCTAGTTCGCCACCAGGCGGACTTTCAACCATTACCTCCAGCGGCTCTTGTATATCTGCGAGTGCTCGCGGCAGTTCACTCAGCGGCAAAGGGTTCATGATGCCATTCAGACCTGAGAATTCACGTATAGCCATGGCTATGTCGCCTGTTTCATTTGAGCCAACAGCATAGCTGCCAATTGCTTCGGATGTGATACATGCGGAGAATGATCGCTGTCGATGGAGGTGGCAATTTGATCCAGGAGTAGCATGGTCCGACCTAACTGCCAGACAGGATTCAGTACTTTATCTTCTGTGGCGATGATTGATGCTTCTCTGACATCCGGACGCTTATCGAGCACAATATCTGGTTCACGCAACCGGTGCGCACGTAGCGTAGCCGCCGCCGCCCTGGCAACAATCGGCATGCAGTCACCAAAAAACATGGCTTCGGCTTTTGATGGATTGATGCGTGTGACATCGCCGTACGTCACTATAGCGTTCTTGAACTCATCGGATTGCTTAGGGGTCAACCATTCAAACTCATCTAGAGCTGCTTGATCTGACTTGGTGGCCGGTATGATGCCACATATGTAGGTAATGCTTTCAATCGGGATGAGTTCAGTCACGGCTGAAGCGGTGAGACCGCCCAAGGAGTGGCCTATTATGTGTGGTCGATGAAAGCCGGCAGCTTCGATAGCTTCGGCTATGCCATAACCATAGGTTTTATAAGTCTTGTCTGGATCTTCAATCGGTAGCCGAGGCGCTATAAAACGATGCCTGGCTTTTCCAAATTCAGCACCTAACGCCTGAAAAGTAATTGGGTCTTGCCAAGCTCCATGTATAGCCACAATGTCGAGCGATATATCATCAATGGGCTTTGCAAACACATAGGGAGAAATGTCTAAGTTGGGCACTTGCATAGGTAACTTTTCTAAAATACTACTCGAAGGCATAATTATCAGTACACTCAATTCTATGATGATGGATTAACCCCTGTGCAATTTGAATCATTAATATATTAAAACACGAGGTTGTCAAAATTGCAGGGCTGATAATTTATAACATACTTGCAGCCGGCGCACGAAAGGTAATAGTATAAATTGGATTAATATTGCGTGCTACGGCCTAGGGTGGGGTGCTATCATTATATTAATCCGGCTATTGTATACTAGTACTAAATCTATCATGATAACTCAGAGCAACCATTCGCCAGCAACTGCACGAACACGATTAGCTGCAGCCACCAGTGCCGGTATTATAGCAGGCATATTGTGCATCATGTTAGGTGCTGCCAGATTTGCAGTCTTAGCTGCTTGGGATAGCACGGTGCTGGTGTATGGGCTGTGGGTGTGGCTTACCGTCTGGTCTATGAGCCCACTCGAAACCAAATCTCATGCTGTTACGGAAAACCCCGGCCGGGCTGTAGCAGATATAATCCTAGTGATCGCCAGTGTGGCTAGCCTAGCAGCCGTTATAGTGCTAGTAATAGATGCCAGCAACAGTACGGGGGCTACTAAGCTAATGGAAATTGTGCTTGGACTAGTCAGCATCGTATTGTCATGGAGCATGGTCCATACCACCTATATGTTAAAGTACGCCCGGGCATATTATGGCCGGCCAGAGGGTGGTGTTAACTTCAACGAGAATGACTCACCACGTTACACCGATTTTGCCTATTTGGCTTTCACGCTCGGCATGACCTTCCAGGTTTCTGATACCGATCTGCAGACAAAAGAAATTCGGGCTACGGCCCTGAAGCATGCACTTCTGTCGTATCTGTTTGGCACTGTCATTATCGCTACTACTATCAATACACTTGCAAGCCTGTCGCAGTAGCTGCCTAACATTGCAATAAAATGGTACACCCGATAGGATTCGAACCTACGACCTTTGGTACCGGAAACCAACGCTCTATCCAGCTGAGCTACGGGTGCTTACTCTGTTGAGCAACTCCTATTGTAGCGTATTTGCCCAAAGTAACTTACAGAGTGGCAATTATTACTGCGAATCGCTAATGACTTTAGTACATTGTGGACTTAGGTAAGTGGAAGACGTCTATGGCAACACAATTAAGTTTTGGCGGCGAACGTGGTTTTGGCGGGGCGCTTTATTCCTCTCGGATGGCAAGGGCAGCCGGAGTAATGGCTACCAGGCAAGAATTAAGCATCTTCGATGAGAGAGAAGCAACCAAACTTCGTCAGGTAGCTCTCGACGCAGCTGATCTACAGCTGGTGAGAAAAATTGAAGTGGCCGGTGAAGCTATAGTAATCCCCCACGACTTATCAGAGTTAGACGGTCCTAATTCAATCGGTGACGGTCGGCTTATAGATGAGGACACACCCAGATCACCTAGCCAGGATAGTGAAGCTGCGGCACTTAGTCTCAGCGCTGCTTAGCTGCTAGCTCAGGCTGAATCTGCTGCCAGAACGCGTCTGCCCAGTTGATGTAACCTCTGTTACTCGGATGAAAAGCGTCAGCCGCATAATTACGTACAGATTGACGCTGATGCGTTAGCTTTTGCAGCTGCACCAAGTGTAAATCTTTCCCTGTGATGGCTTTGCTAATCAAAACATTTGCCGCTAGCGCCTGTTTATTGGCGCGGATCCGACCGCCAAAGTAGGGCATATCCGATACATAGCTGCCGGGTGGCAACAGCGATGCCAACTGACCAAACTGCGTGAAGAACTGCTTGGCATCATAATGAGTTATATCATTGGCACCAATTTCAATAGTTATGAGACCCGGTTTATATTTTGTCAGTTCAGGGAGTTGTTTCGTCAGGACGTCATCAATCTTGGCACCGCTAGCGCTGAGGTTGATCAGACGTACCTTTTGACCGGTCTGCCGGCTTATGCGATTAGCCAGTAGGCCCACGTAGCTGTTAGTGGCCTTGCTGGCACCAATGCCTTGGGCGGTCGAGTCGCCAAGGGCGACATAGGTGAATATTCCCGTAGCAGTCTTGTTCTGGGCCGTCCAATACTGAGCAAAATCTTTCAAGCTGGATTTCTCGTGCAGGAGGGCGGTGATCACAGCCATGACAAGCAATAAAACAACTACCACAATGGCTAATAGTATTTTTTTGATCATATAGTCAGTATATCAGTTTAATCCAGGTCAAGGACTAGGTGTAAACCATGCTCAATTTGACGCATAATCGAACTGCTAACTCTGCCTATCGGCTCATCCAAAAGATTACGATCAAGTGCAATAATTTGTGAGGTATTTGCTACCGAGTCGTGGTGAATGCCTGACGGGTGCTTTCGCACTATTACATTGCCCGGAGCTCGCGCTAGTGCGAGAGTAGAGGTTAACGGTATTGCCAGGGTGGTGCTAATACGGCTTTGATTAAAGGCGTCAGCCTGAATAATTACCACGGGACGCCGAAAGCCCGGTTCAGAGCCTCGAGGTACGTCTAAATTTGCCCACCAGATTTCACCACGTCTCACCAATCTTCCTTAGCGAGCATGCGCGCATTGTTCGCAGCAATGTCTGGTGCTAGGCGACTATCGATTTGGTCGTAGACTTCATTGAGTCTACGAGTAATTTCATCGGCGTCATAGCGAAGCATGTAGCTTTCCAGAGCGTCAGCATAAAGTTTGCTCCGACTAGTACCAAGCTGTTTCGCCAGCATCTCGGCATGTGAAAATGTGTGGTCAGGGATAGATACGGCAGTCTTCATAGCAATAGTATAACTTTGTTATACTATCCGGTCAAATACACTAATGGTACACCCGGCAGGACTCGAACCTGCGACCTTTAGGTTCGAAGCCTAACACTCTATCCAGCTGAGCTACGGGTGCACATGTTACACTATCTTATCAGAGATGACTGACAGATTACAGACTTTACACGACGCGGAGCTGGCGCTGCGACCGTACGTGCCACTGGTGGCGCAGCTGACTGGCAAAGATACGACTATGGATCGGATTGAGCCGCTGATGAAGGTACTTGGTAATCCTGAACGAAATTTACGTATAGTTCATGTAGCCGGCACCAGTGGCAAAACATCGACTGCTTATTATATTGCAGCACTAATGCTAGGGGCTGGTCAGAAGGTCGGGCTGACGGTATCGCCACATGTCGACAAGCTATCTGAACGCGTCCAGATAAACGGCTTGCCGCTCAGCGATGCTGAATTTTGCAGTGAGCTAGCGATCTTTATGAGATTGGTGGAGCAAGCTGAGTGGCCACCGTCATATTTTGAGCTTCTTTATGCCTTTGCATTGTGGGAGTTCGAAAGACAGCAGGTTGACTACGCCGTAATAGAGACCGGGATGGGTGGCTTGCACGATGCCACCAATATTGCGCGCCGCGCCGACAAAGTCTGCGTTATTACCGATATCGGCTATGACCACATGCATGTGCTGGGGCCCACATTGCCAGAGATAGCGCTGCAGAAAATTGGCATTGTCCATGAGGCTAATGTTGCGATTACTTACCAGCAAAGTCCGGAAATAATGCAGGTTTTTACCGACTGGACTAAGCGACAGCACGCTTCATTACTAGTCGTCGACGCCGTACCGGACCAAGTCAATTATTCTGGCTCATTTATGGAACTGCCTCTGTTCCAGCAGCGTAACTGGTCGCTGGCTCACCAGGTATTTGACTATATTTGTGGCCGCGACAAGTTGCCTGAACTGGGCAGGGGGGTATTGCAGGAAAGTATGCAGGTCCAGGTGCCGGCCCGGATGGAGATTGTAATGGCAGGTGACAAAACCATAGTCATGGACGGTGCCCATAACGAACAGAAAATGACAGCATTCGTGCAGAGCTTTCACGACCGTTTCACTGGGGTAAAACCGGCAGTTTTGGTAGCATTGAAAACCGGTAAAGAGTACGAGGCGGTCAGCCCACTCCTGGCCGAACTTGCCAGCCAGATCATCGTCACCACCTTCGACACCTCGCAGGATCTGCCGGCTGTTTCAATGGATCCAGAAATTTTCGCCGGCGCACTCCGCGAGGCCGGGGCAGCACAGGTACAGGTTGTAGCGGATCAACGACAGGCGTACGATACGCTTATGAGCATAACAGAAACCATCGTTGTTATCACCGGCTCATTTTATTTACTGAGCCAGCTACGCGCAGAGCAAATCATATGATCCGTTTGATCGTTGCTTATGACAGCCAAAGCGGTATTGCCAAGCATGGTTTTCAACCCTGGAAAATACCGGATGATGAAACCTATTTCGCGGCTCAGACGAAATTATATGGCGGAAATATTATAATGGGTAGTACCACCTTTCGTACGCTCAAAGGTCCGCTGGTGGGACGCCAAAACTACATTCTAACTTCTAATGCAACTCCGATCGCAGGCACGCAACTTGTGCATGATCTGCCGGAATTTCTAAAGGATTTGGGTACTAGAGATTTGTGGGTGATTGGCGGTGCTAACGTTTATGATCAGTTTATGAGTAGCGGACTAGTCGATGAGATCTATATAACCAGCGTCCAGGCTGCATTTGGTTGCGACCAATTCTTTCCAAAATTCGAGGAAACGTTCCAGTTACGTGATCAATCGGCGATAAAATCACAAAATGGCTTCAATTTTATCTATGAAATCTACTCCAAAAATACGAATTAACAGATGCGATAAAGATTATGGTTAAACGTTGTAGCTTTGTGTTAGATAATTCATAGTGACTATGTTACTGGTGCATTATGCTAAGAGTGTCACTAACGTAAGTCATATGGCCCACTGGCCATAATAAGGAGACGAAAATGTCCAGGGAACTCGAAATGCAGTGTCGTCCGACCAGCAGATCATACTTTGACTTTAGCCGTCAATTTGGACACGTTACGACAGCCGCCTAGCTTGGTCGGCAGTCGAATATATACAGTTTTGTGTGTAAAGAACTATTAATAAAGGAGAAGACAGATGAGTATTATTGTAGCAATCATTTTAGGCGGATTAGTCGGTTGGATCGCATCAAAGCTGATGGGACGTGAAGAAGGCCTTATGATGAGCATCATCATCGGTATTGTCGGTTCATTCATTGGAAGTTTTATTTCTAAGATGTTTACTGGTAGCGACAAGTCTTTCCTGGCTTTCAGCATTGGCGGGTTGATCTGGTCACTAATCGGTGCAGTTGTTCTGGTCGGTATTTTGAACGCGTTCTCACGTTCTAAGCACCGCACCGTTTAAGTCTTAGATACTTAGTCTTATTTTAACGCCCCTATCTGCGAGAAGGGGCGTTTTTCTTTTTGCTGCCAGCAAACTGCTTGCGACCGTTTGCTACAATATAAGGATGAGCATTTTGGAGGGTCCAATAGTATTCGTGGACATTGAAACCAATGGCCTTAGTCATCTGCGAGGGCGAGTGATTGAGGTGGCTGCTATACGAGTGGAGCACGGAGAAGTCACCGACACCTTTCGGTCACTGATCGATCCAGGCGTGGAGCTGCCGTATTACATTACCAATCTGACTGGTATTACAACCAATGATCTCAAAGGGGCCCCGACCTTTGGCCAGGTAGCAGATGATTTACAGGCCGTGTTGGCGGGCGCAGTGTTCGTGGCCCACAATGTCCGTTTTGACTATTCATTTCTCAAGCAGGAGTTTGGTCGGGTCGGCTTGCCGTTCCTGCCGAAGCAACTGTGTACGGTCAAACTTTCTCGAGCTTTGCATCCACATGAGAAGAGCCATAAACTGGCGGATCTGATCCAGCGTTACGGTTTTACGTATGGTACCCGCCACCGGGCTTATGATGATGCAGCTGTCCTCTGGCAGTTCATTCAATACGCCCAAAGGCAATTCCCGGCTGAGCAGGTTGAAGCGGCCATTGCCCTGCAGCTGCGCAGCCCGGCGGTGCCCAGAGACCTGGAGCCTGAGCTGGTACGCAATCTGCCGGAAACCCCCGGTGTTTATATTTTTGAGGATGCCGTCGGTCAGCCCCTGTATGTGGGCAAGAGCATCAACATTAAGAAGCGGGTAATGAGCCATTTTGGTCGTGACCATGCTGAGACTAAAGAGTTTAAGATTGCTCAGGCTATCAAACATATTCGTACCGAGGAGACGCCTGGCGAGCTATCGGCACTGCTACTAGAATCACGCCTGGTTAAAGAGCTGCAGCCGCTCTACAACCGCCAGCTACGCAAAACCCAGAAACTGCTGCTGGCCAAACAACTCATCAATGAAGCGGGCTACCATATGGTGACGCTAGAGGAAGCCAGCTTTATTGACCCCAACGAAGCCAGCCAGATCATGGCCGTCTATCCGCGGCGCGGCCTGGCCCGCCAGTCGCTGGAAACTATCACCAAGACCTATGAGTTATGTCCTAAACTGATGGGGATAGAAAAAGCCAAAAGCGCCTGCTTTGCCAGGCAACTCAAGAAGTGTCGGGGAGCCTGCACAGGTGAAGAGTCAGCCGAGTTGTACAACCAGCGGCTGCTGGAAGCTTTTGCAAGACAGCGGATTCAGGCTTGGCCGTACCGCGGTGCCGTATTGGTAGAGGAAAAGATGAGTTCGGAATTTCATGGCATTGTCGTCGACCAGTGGTGCGTGGTCGGCGAGGTCAGCCAGGACGCTTACTGCGAGCCAGTAGTCACTGCGCAGACTAAGCATTTTGATCTGGATACCTACAAGATTTTGCAGAGCTTCATGGCGGCCAAGCTCGACAAGCTCAAGATCCAGCGGATTGACTTCGAGCAGCTCCAATTGTCGGCGCTAGCTTAATCATCGTTGGTAGTTTGTGTCAGCCGATACTGTTCCAGTGTCGCCAGTCGGGCTTGCTTGTGGTCAACGACCCGCTCCGGATAATCTGTGCCAATGACGCAGCCGACTTCATACTGCAGGTCCTCAGGCATAGTCCAGGGCTCAGCCAGGTATGTGTCAGGCACGTTTTGAAGCTCGGGTACATAACGCCGAACATAGGCACCTGACGGATCAAACTTGGTCTGCTGGCTGGTTGGGTTGTAAAGCCGCCGATAGACCGGCGCCGGATCGACACCAACGCTGGCGATCCACTGCCAGTTACCATTATTATTGGCTTGGTCGCCGTCTATCAGCCACTGCATGAAGTGGCGCTCGCCGCTGCGCCAATCCAGCCATAAATCTTTGGTTAGAAATGATCCGACGATCAACCGGGCTCGGTTGTGCATCCAGCCCTCACTTTTTAGCTGACGCATGGCGGCATCCACGGCCGGGTAGCCGGTCTGGCCGGATTGCCAGGCCCGAAGCAGTTTAGGGTCAGACCCCCACTGTAGGCCGCGGTAGCGCTCCTGAAACTCAAGGGTAGTGTTGTCGGGATATTTGAAAATAATGTAATGATAGAACTCACGCCAGGCCAGCTGGCGGTGCCAGGCCCGGGCCCCAGCAATGTCTGGCAGCAGTGTCTCAATCTCGCGGGCACTTAGACAGCCAAAATGCAGGTAAGAGCTGAGGCGTGAAGTGGCATCAGCCGCCATGTCATTATTACCTTGATGGTAATCAGCAATGCCATGCTCAAGCCAGTCTTGTAATCGAGCACGGCCTGTGGTCTCTCCACCTGGCAGGGCATTTGGCGATAGCTCAGACGCTTTAGTCATAGTTTCCGGCTTCGGTAGATTGCCGAGCGCTATATCTTTCGGTAAGTTGAGCTGTCGTGGCGTAATGGCAATCTCACGTCGCCCAATTTGCTGCCAATTCTTCCAAAACGGTGTGAAAACTTTGTGCGGTGTACCGGCCTTGGTGTGCAGTTTATCAAGCGAGCTGACAGCCAAACGGCCGGGAAATGATCGGAACTCAACAGATGATGTGGCAAGTGCAGCCTTGACAATTTTGTCGCGCTTAATGGCATACCCTGAAAAATCAGCCGTGTAATAGACTGCTTCGGCCCCAGTCTCTTTGGCTAACTGCTGCAGTTCCTGGCCGGCGTCACCGCGGCGAATTACCAGGTCAGCACCGCGAGCCTGCAAAGATTGTTTTAGATCGGCCAACGATTCTAGCAAGAAGCGATTGCGATTAGAGCTAGCATGCCCGCCCTTTAACAGATGATCATTCAATATGAATACCGGCACGACAGTATCAGCATCATGGTGGGCGGTGGCCAGAGCAGGGTGGTCATGGATGCGTAAATCATTACGGTACCAAACAATAATGGTTTTCATCAAAGCAGTATAAGACATGCCTTCGGGCCAGCAGTGTTAATAATACTACTGATGCGGTTACGGTAATGTTTTAAGCTAATCTTAATGCAAGCTGGGTAGACTACTAATATAAAGGAGACAGTATGAAGAAGCAACGACAAGACGAACAGCACGCACTACAGCGAATTCTGTATCTCTTAGGAGAAAATTCAATCCAACATTTGAGTGAGACTGACGACCAATTCGCCAGCATCATCGCCGACATTTACGACCGTGTAGATCATCATGCCCAGCACTTGACTGCTGCCTAAGGCAAACGGTAGACCATGGTGCGCTGCAGGTGGTGATCTAACATCTAGGGCAGCTGTTCATTCGGCCATGATGGTTGCGCCTGACAGGAGTGCAGAATTAGGCAGTAGTATTCTGTTGCCACTTTCATCCTGAAGGTGCGTGTGGGTCAGCCCAATCTCTTTGATCTGACCAACGTATTTGCCACCGAGGCCTCCCGAAGTAATGGTGACGTGCTCGCCGACCGAGAAGGGATGTGAAATGATTAGCACAATGCTGGCAAAGAAGTTGGCCAATGCCTGCTGAGCGGCCACCCCTAAGATAATACCCACTGCAGCACCACCGAGCAGTAACTTTCCTACAGGGATGCCAAGCAGGTCCAGCGTGATCAACCCAATAGCAACGTAGCCCAGCAGCCGCAAGACGAACTGAATGGCCGCGACCCGGCCAGCACTGAGCTCATAAAAGGTTATCAGTCGGCTAATAGTTTTGGTCAATATTTGCAAAAAGGTCGTGGCAAAGGTTATAAATATCATCACGCCAACCAGGGCTAAGAGCTTGTGGTCAAAGCTGCCAGTACGGACCCGGCCGTTGGCGGAACTCATTGCTGCCCCGATTATGCACAGCAGAAGACTGGGTAATAGGCGAATATTGGCTTTACGCCACATATGTTTGTGTGTAATGGCCTGAATTTGGTTTTTGTGCATATAACAATTATCGCACAGTTGGCATGGTGAGCAACGCATTAATCCGCTGCATTAAAACTGCTGACCTTACATAAGTCAGCAGTTTTAATGATAACCAGCTATTGGCTAATCTAGTTGACTTTATTTCTGAGGTCCTTAGCCTGGCTAATGGCAACGCCGACGCCTTGTTTAAAATCAGACTTGGCATCGTCTTTCTTCGTTTGGCCAGCTTCATATAAGCCCATAAACATCTTACTGGCGGCATCCTTGCCCCCCAGCCCGAATGCCAAAGTTGCAGTAGCCACGATACCAGCATAGGTAATGGTAACAATAGCCGGTGCGATCTTCAGCTGATTGAGTATCATGAAGACAGCCAGTCCCATTACCATGACAGGAGCAGCACCAGCGACGAGCTTACCGGTAGGTGTATCGCCCATTGTTTTGGCCACTAAACCAGCGATAGCGGCTGAGATAGCTCCGGCCACCAGGAATATGATCACGGCCGCTATGACATTTGGTATGTACGCATAGATACCATTGACTATTTTGACCAATGCCGGAATGCCAAGGGCTGATACGGCAATCGAGATCGCGAACAAAAATATTAGCCAATAAACCGCCAGACTAATCGCCTTTGTTGGATCGGGTATTGCTTTCTGTATTATGTTGCCACCCTTGCCAGAATGTAAATGCTGATTAAGGCGGGCACTTTCTAATGCTTTTCGAACTATAGCAGCTAGGGCTTTTGCGACGATGAAGCCAATCAGTAAGATGACAATGGCACCTAATAATTTAGGCAGATCGCTCAGAAGCTGATGTAAAAATGTACTAACATAGCCGGTGTTTTCTGTAACTTGTTGCATGTATTATATTCCTCAGAAATAGTTAGGTAATTGGTAGTTATTTATTGGTATCTTCAAAATCAATCTGTTCTTTACGAACGGATTCATTCACTTCCTGATCTTCGGTAACAGTAGTTTTAGCAAGTTTGACGCGCTCCATAGGAACTGTCTGCTTAGATACTACGACTTCTTCTTTATTGAGCGTCATCTCGTGCTCGTCTTCAGTTAGATCTGCCCCTGCCATAGCCTGATCACGGTTTTCAGAGGTAATAGGCTCACGCTCTATACGAACTTCCTCGTGCGATACAGGTACTGTTGTCTGAACTTGCTCGGTCACAATATACTTCTTGAGCCGTACTCGTCCAGCTTCAGTCTTCTGCTTGTTAACTTGTAATTGTTCTTCTGAACGCGTCATAGCATCGTCCGTATCGGATCCATTGGTATCATCGTCAGCATTGTCGCTGTCAGTGCCAGCAGTCATACCATAATGTTCATACAAAACGGCTTCATCAGGCGCAGATAATTCCTGATCTACCTCGACTGATGGAGCACTCTTGATCTGATCACTAGTGACAGCAAGTTTGAGGCCATCTTCAATCTGTTGAGAGCCTTCAGTGGGTGCAAAATGTAGTTTTGAACCGAATAAAGAAGAAGACTTTACAGTCGCCCATGTGGGTGTGTTCGTATCATCGTCAATGTATAAAGCGTCGACTTCACCGACTTTTTTATCCTCTTTATCGTACACAGTCATTCCGTTCCACTTGCTATAATCAGCCATATATATTCCTTTCTAACTTATTATTATTGAGAAAAGTATATGCTCGAAAAAACCAGAGGTATGTAAGATATTCCTCATATCGTAATTATGTAGGCGCTCTTTTAAGTGCAGCGCTACATTCAACGGGGTAATTTCACAATATCAGCAATGCCGACGTGACGGTCGGACATACCAGTGACCATGCGGCTGGAATGGCCCATAGAACCGTATAGAACGTCGCTATAATCTGCAACGCCATTTTCGGGTGGCTTCGGTTCGGCATCTGGAAAATCAGAGCGGTGAGCAACGACATGTAACGGTATCAGACGCCCGGTAGATAACTGTACGCCGTAGCGTCCCAGCCGGTAATGCAGAGTTTTGCCAGCGTCGGTAATGGGCGCATATGCTTCGTGGATATCTAAGCTTAGATAGTCAGGGTGTCCAGGGACATCATTGATGGTGTTGACGCCGGTGTGGAAACCATGTGGCAGAAAACCCTCCGTCAGGTTCTTGCCGGTTTCGACAGCTTCTTTACTAATATGTGATAAGTCAGGTACGGTCATATAGGTAATATGGGGATGAGGCCGGCCAAAGACATGCAGCCGTGTGTCTGTACGGTCACCACTTATAAGAGACATTGGGAAAATGCCCGTATTCTTAAGATCAGGGATTTCTACAACTGGCTCGAGCATAGCTAACGTTTCGCCCCAATAAAAGATCTGCTTAATGCCTTCCACATCGGCCGGGTTACCAGGCTTGGCGGTAGCTACCACCGTACTAACGGCCCAGCCTTCATGTGTCGCCCCTGTCGGACCTTTGAGAGTAACCCGGGGCATTACACGCGGGTCTTCACCCGGGAGCATGGCTGCATCGCCAAACTCAGATAAGTAAGGCTTACCTTTTTTGTCATTTAAGATCAGATATGGCACAGCCGTAGTCTTGCCAAGGTGCAAACTGGTCGGTTCGCGCCGAAAATAGGCAAACTCAGTTGCTGTAGGTTCACCATCGATTACCACTTGCGCTGTCTCGATCTGGCTGGGGTTTGTCAGTACGTCACCGGCGGCTAGTACTGTGGCGGGAGTATCCAGCAGACGGGTGTTTGCAATTGCAAAACTACCAAAACGAGCGCGGTCTTCGTCAGATATCACATAGTGTGTATACCGGGCATCAAGTTCCGCAAAAGCGTTATCTTGCGTTGAAGGGCTGAAATCACCTCTGTTGGTAGTAAATGTTGTCATAATAAAAAATGGGCACTCACTTACTTATTATACATCATTAATTAAATAAAGCAAGTAAAGCAAGAACGGCAAGTTCGTAAAGGTAAGCAATGAGTAAGTTGCTGAGCAGTCTATATATTCAAGAATCCCATCATGATAACCGCCTTCTTGATAACCTGCTACCAAACCCAACAAATGTATTATAAAAATGTCGTGTACAGGAACAAGTTTACACTCTTGCTATCGAATTGGAGGGCCATTTGCACTGCTGTTGCAACTAAAATTACGGTTACAAAAAATATTAGTATAACTGACTGTGCGTGCCAATAAAGCCGAAAAGTATGATTGTATCGCCTTGCGTAGTATAAAGTGCCCGTACATCACCCGTTATATTAATACTTCTAAAGCCGAGATACTTGCCCTTTAAGGCATGGTTTCGTAATGTTACATCGAATGGGTTAGCTTTGAACTCTGTTACCCGTCTTTTGAAGGCAACCTTAAGCTTATTGTTGAGTTTTGAGTACTGCTTATCGAAAGCTTTTGTAGTCTCAATAACCATTACAGACTATCTAAGTGGGCAAACATCTCTTCAAGAGACTCGAACGGACCACTCACTTCACCGGCCGCCATTTCTCTTTCAGCTTCAGAGATGAGTAGCTCCATCTTTTCGGTCATAGGCTCTGAAGCCGTGAAATGTACGCTGCCCGTGTTGGCGAGTTCGTACAGGTAGGCATTCAGCAGATTACTTAGCGGGATACCTATTTGTTTCGCTACGTTTTGTGCCTTAGCCTTGGTAACATCGTCAGTCTTGAAATTAACGGTTGCTGTTTTCATATAGTCTATCGTATATATAATAGACTAGAATGTCAATAAGTACAATTATGCTGGAGGGCCACCGTAGACGCTGTTGGAACGGAACTATTCTATTTTTTGCGCACTTGCATTCCTCAAATCAAAACGATAGCGAGCGATTAAGATGGAGATGATATTAAATACTTCTATGAACATTCCAGGGTATGAGCCCACGCTACTATCATAGGCAAACCAAAGAGGGGGAATGGCCAATGCTAGGTTACGAATAATACGCTCATCTTTTTGCCAAAATACGTAAGCTCCTAAGAGTGAGCCGCCCATAGCCAATAGGCTAATTGGTCCTTGCCATGAAAGCGCTGTTCAAATAACTGAGACAATCAGAAACAATATCAAAACCCAGCTATTTCTGCTACTCGGCGTTACCCGAGAAAAGGCATAGCACCGAGCGCTACCTATCGCATTCATAGCAGCGCCTGTCGTAGCACCCAACATAAAAAAAGACACGGCGTAGAGCAGAGCGGCAGACATGTTCAGACGAAGCATAGTTTTACGATTATTGAATTGGTAGACGCTCAGGGCAATTAAGACAGCGCAGGCGCCTATGCATTGCGCGATAAAATAATGCGACATCATGTAGATAAGCATAACAAAAAAGACTTATCTTAATGGGAAGTCTTTTATCCCGCATAAGCTTGGGGAGCCATCGTTCGCACTATCGCAACTGAAATAACGACATCAAATCTCACTATTACTTATTAGTGGATTCGCTCTCAATTCGTTTATTCAGCCCATCCATTGTCTTTATGAACTCAGAGGCTAAGTCGATTTTATACTTATCCGCTATAACCAACACGGACCATAGACAGTCTGATAACTCATGGGATAATTTAGCATCTACATCGTCCATACCGCGTAAGCCATGTTTTGCCATTATAATTTTCGATAAATCTCCAACGTCGCCTACAAAACCTGACATTAGATTTTGCTCATTCCACGCAACACCATGCTTCGCATTTAGTTCATCATATTTAGCTCGAACTTCTACAGCTCTTTGGAGTATTTCTTCGAATGTCATAGCTTTATGATAGCAAATCAAGTTCCTGGCATGAAATCTATCACATTAGATTCTATCTGAGTTCTTGGATGTGTCGCCGTAAAGCGGACAATACTTGCGCTCTGTCAGTAGTTATATTCCCAAGTACATGGCGAAAACCTTCGCCTGCTGGCTTCCAAGCTAAGCCCGAATCATCAACTAAGAAGTATGCACCGCTCCGTGTTTGGAGACTTTTACTTACAATTCGTAATCTGTCGCTTGTTGGAGTTAAGTCCTTCGTGACTTGTTCAAATTGACCAGGAGCCAACTTTAGAGTAGGTTTTTTATTTGATGGATTAGGTCCTTCAGAGTCATATTCAAATATCTGCCACTCGACAGCACCTTCCTCTTCAATTATATCTCTCATAGCAGTCAGTTCATCTAGGTTACGGGCGTTCGCTACCGTATTAAATCCAAAGTCCACGCCCGCATTGCGAAGCAGACCAGCAACAGCCCTAGTTTCTGCTAGCAAATTAGCACGTCCACGCCTAAAATAACCAATCGTCTCTTGGCGAGCTCCATCTAATGGAATATTTACGAAATCAACGTGAGGTGCAATCTCCGTTACTTCTACCTTTGAAGCAGTTCCTCCCCCTTTATAAACGATTGGTGTATCGTCCAAGAACGCTGTACCTACGGTATCAAGCTTTATTTTCATACCTAAGTCTTTTAAGCCACTCACAAGGGGAACAATTTCGGGATGAAATAAAGGGTCTCCACCTGAAAGAGTTGCTTGGGAAACACCCTCGTCTCTTGCGTCAGTTGCGAATTCAATTACTTGTTCTGCTGAGACTAGGCCGCCAAGCTGTGCTGTTTCGCCAAAATGGTTATAGCACCCTTCGCAACGAACAGGACAATTAGGACCTACTGCGAAGTTAATGGTGGGCTCTTTTGGGGTAAGAATTTCTAATCCGGACATATAAAAACTATACAACCTATGCGTTGTATAGTCAAATTGGAGGGCCATCTGCGCAAATGTTAGCACCCGTTTTTGCTGAGTTCAATCGTTGGCGCGAGATATTGCAACGAGATTTCCAACAGCATACCTCGGTTATGGAGTAATCGCTCTATGCTTTTTCAGCGTCTTGACGAGACATCCATTGGAGAAAGGCATGATCTTCGCCACCATGCTCAATAACCTTATCCTTATGAGTTAAAATCCCTAACCCATGCTCTTCTTCCCAGCTGCAATCGAAACCATAGCCAATATAATTGTAGCCATCTTTGACGGTCGAATGAATTGTGACACTGAGGGGCATAAGAAGTTCTTTTAATTCTGCTTCGTTCTCTACAACAGGGATATCTTCATCTTCGCCATACTCTTTCAGAGCTTTGTCGAAGTCTTCACGAATAATTTTCATGATTAGCGTCTGTAGGTCGGTTTGATTATCGGCTATGTATTGTAGGGTTCTTGCTACAGTCTCAGTTTTGCAGAACTCCTGGATATCAACGTGTTCGGCTGCGTCCGGAGGAAGGCTTATATCGAATGTCCAGTCATTCAAGTTTATTGCATTGCTCATAATCTCAATAATAGCAAAGAAAAAGACTTTTCGCTGGAGAAGTCTTATATAATACTTATGCTTGGAGGGCCACTGCGGAACTTATCAGGACTAAACTAGCTCAAAACCAATGTTACGTATCTATGTTAAATTAAATGACTACTAATACATAAAGGCTTAACAACTCCAGTATAATGTAGTTTTAACCGAAAAATCACTATTTATTATTTTGGCGGCTAAGTCCTGAAGTGACTGAGTTTCTACATTACCTTCAAATTTCGATATCTGGTTGTTCTGAATATCGTTGATTTCGATACGGAAAGTTATTCTACCTGCACTATCAACCAAATTTACTTTTAACAATAGTTCACCTGAAGAATTCTTCCAGAAGCCGTGTTCAAATGTCGATTTATGCGTTTCGGTCTCTGCAATAAGCGTATATTCTACAATTTTATCGTAATCAGTGTCTTCACCTGATCCATGTATAGTTAGTTTCATGTTTCAATAATACCAAAGACCTTACAAGATGCTTCTGTAAAAATCGTTTATATTACATATTATTGCAGGGCAATCAGGAATTTATTAAGTTAAAGTTCGTACGGATGCTTCAAGAACCTTGCCCAGTCCATTATGATGTCGGTAACTTCATCGTCGTGATCTTTTCTAGCTTCGAGACCCATTCCCTCTGTGGCTACTTTAGTAAGATAGTCCGATATTTCTTTTTTGGATTTCTCATCCAGTACGTCACGCCACACAGTATCTGCGTATGAAGCATACTCATTACGTGCTTCGGGTGTATCGCTTACTCCAATAGGATCCCAGATATAATGAAGAACTTCATTTATTCGATATTTTAGGACTACCTTATATCTTTCTTCGTTCATAAAGCTATCATATCAAAAAAGACCTCTCAACGGAGAAGTCTTTTATAGTGCTTATGCTTGGAGGGCCAGGTGGGACTCGAACCCACGACATTCTGCTTAAGAGGCAGACGCTCTAACCAGCTGAGCTACTGGCCCATGTGCATGTGTAACTTGAAAACTTTAACAAATTACCTCTGTTTTGGCAAGAGCTGGCCAGCCTCAGATGGATTTAGTTGGAGAATGTACTATCAGTAGGATAGCTTGTGCTATCGAGGCTGTTAAAATTAGTACTGTCGAGACTATTGAGGCTGGAGCCGGCTTTATGGAAGGTGTAAGCAATGAAGCCAAAGTAACCGCCGACGAACAGAACTGCGACTATCAATATTAGCCAGTTCAGGTAGTGGACTTTTGGCTTTGGCGCCCCGGAAGCTTGTAAGTTCTTGAGGTCATGGTAACGACCAACCAGTGGTGATAGGCTGATAGCTCCCGACAGCAGCCCGCTGCCGCCACCCAAGAAGGCCGAAGCGACGACTGCGCCGAGCATTTCTATGCTGTGGCCTTTGGTCAGTGCAAAACTTCGCTTCAAAGCGGCGATGGCACCTAGATTTTCTTCGTAGAGCACGAAGTACGCTAGTGAAGCTCGGGCCATAAAGTAGATGCCAGGTAGGATCAACAAGACTGTACCCACAATAATCAGTAGTAATACGATTACGGTTAATAGCAGCGATCCGAAAAAGCGCTTGAACGCTATACGGTATGATTCACCAATGGTTACCGTTTCCTCGCGGGCGCTCCTACCTGCGATGACCGCATAGCTGCCGAGGGCTAAGTTTACACCTACCACAGCTAGCAAAAATCCTAGCAGGCCGAAGATGGCTACCCCTTTACTGCCAATTACTCCACCCAATAGCCCACTCAGGAATAGCGGAATGCATATCGCCAGAAAGCCCACCAGACCGCTCAGCATGACAGGCACTGGATTTACTTTGAGTATGAGAATCAATCCACGAATTGAATTCAAGAATGGGTTGGAAATGTAGTTACCAGAGATGGCGCTGGCATCGGCTGACGCCATGACTGTGGGTCGGTAGGCTGCCGGATCAGCCGGTATTGATGGGTTAGTGGGTTGTTGTGGTTGCATTGGTATAGTTCTCCTTGTATATATGCATTATTACATAACCGCAAGCATTTTGAGCTAAATTTTAACTGAATAATTCCAAAATGCGCTGAAAACAGAGTTGTTTTGGTACAATTATCGTAATGAGATCCCTAAACGGTAGCGAATTAGCCGGCTTTATAAAAGAACGCCAGGCCAAGCAGGTCCGCAGCCTGCGCCAGGCAGCCGGGCTGGCGCCGAAGCTAGCGATTGTGGTTGCCTCCGACAACCCGGTCATCGATGTCTATATGCGCCTCAAGCAGCATTACGGGGCTGATATCCTGGTGGATGTTGCTGTGCACCGCGTACCGCAAGCCGAAGTGCCGGCGCTACTGGTCAATCTGAATGCTGATACCAGTGTGCATGGCATTATTGTCCAGCTGCCATTGCGGGATCCGACGCAGACCGACGAGCTAACAGCGCTGGTTACTCCGGAAAAAGATGTCGACGGTCTGGGCCCGGACCCGGCCTTTGATCCGGCGACACCGCTGGCTGTAATGTGGCTGCTAGCCGGCTACAACATTGAGCTGCGCGACCGCAAAGTATTGCTGGTCGGCCATGGCAAGCTGGTCGGCCGACCGCTCGAAAAGCTGATGATCGCCTCTGGTGGTGTGACGCCACGAGTGTCGACTATCGAGACCAATGATCTGGTTGAAGCCTGCCTGGAATCGGACGTGATCGTCACCGCCACCGGTGTAGCCGGCCTGATCAAGCCTGACATGCTCAAACAAAAAGCCGTCGTCATCGACGCCGGTGTCGCCAGCGAAGGCGGCAAAACCGTTGGCGATCTAGCTCCAGAAGTCTATGAGCGTGACGATTTGACGCTGACTCCCACTAAGGGTGGCGTCGGCCCGCTGACCGTCTGCGCCCTGTTTGACAATGTTATCTTAGCCGCCCGCCGCGTGGCCGACAATACCACCGAGACCACGTGAAAATCGGTGTTTTTGACTCTGGTATCGGTGGCCGCTCGGTGGCTAATGCCATAGAGCAGGCGCTGCCTGAGCAGGAAGTGATTTTCAAATATGACCACCAACATTTTCCGTATAGTACACGGCCCCCTCAAGAGATCTTAGGATTTGTGGTCCCTATATTACAAAGTCTGATTGATGAGGGCTGCCAAGTGCTAGTTATTGCCTGTAATACGGTATCAACGACCTTGATTGGTGTGCTAAGAAATGCCTTTGCAGTACCGCTAATCGCCATAGAGCCCATGATAAAACCGGCAGCTGAGCTAACCAAAAGCGGCGTGATCGCCGTCTGTGCTACCCCCACCACCTTGGCCAGCGATCGCTATGCTTGGCTCAAACAAACTTATGCCCCGGGCGTGACCGTATTAGAACCGGACTGTAGTGACTGGTCGGCTATGATCGAAAACGATGAACTTGATGAGCGCCGTATTGCCCGGCGTTTGAACGAAGCTTTGGACCAGGGAGCCGATGTGATTGTGTTGGGCTGCACTCATTACCACTGGATCGAAGCAGAGGTTATCGCTATTGCAGCTGGTCGGGCCCAGGTGATCCAGCCCGAACCGGCTATCATTAAGCAATTGGCACGGGTGCTGGATAAGCTTTAGCTGAGTTGCTCAACGGCAGCGGTGAAGGCCGCCCCGCGCTGTTTATAGCTGTCGAACATATCGAAACTGGCACAAGCGGTGGACAACAACACGACATCGCCGGGTTTGGCTGCGGCGTGAGCGGCATGCACGACATCTGCCATAATGTTTCCTCCGGCAATGATTGCTGTAAAACCGGCGGCTTCCAGCCCGGTCCTAATACGTCCGGCCTCAGCGTCACCAATCAATACGACACTTCTAACAGTGTTAGTTGTAACAGCCTTGATCAGATCGTTGTAGTCAGCACCTTTATCGGAGCCACCAAGAATGATCACTTTGGGTTCGCTAAAAGCTTCCAGAGCGACAATTGCAGTCTCGGGCGTAGTACCAAAGCTGTCATTGTAATAGCGCACACCGTCCAGTTCGCGGATGAACTGTAGCCGATACGCAAGTCCGCTAAAACTGGTTAGGACTGAGCGCAGGGCAGTGACATCCTGGGTGACCTGCCAGACGGTAGTCACGGTGGCACAGACATTCTGCCAGTTATGCGCACCGAGTAGCTGCAGCTCACTGGTTTTACAAATCTCCTGCTTATCAATAACAATCCGGCCATTAGCCACATACGCCCCCGGCGCCTCGTAGTAGGGGATCAGCTGCCCAAGAGCGATACCAGCAATAGTACTCGATGTTTCATTGGTGGAATAATAAATCGCTATATCTGCCTCAGTCTGATTGATAAATAGTTGTTGCTTGGCAGCTATGTACTCTTCAAAATCTTCATGCCAGTTCAGGTGCTCGGGCACCACCATCAAGCAGACGGCTATATGGGGTGACTCCTGGAGGTCAATCAGCTGGAAGCTGGATAGTTCCAGCACTACCCAGTCAGAGGACTGGATATCCTCACGCAACAGTTCTAGGGCCGCGACGCCGATGTTGCCACCCAGATGCACACGCTTGCCACTGGCTTCCAGCATGTTAGCTATCAGCGTGCTGGTAGTGCCTTTACCTTTGGTTCCGGTCACGCCAATGATGTGCTTCGTCGGGCTAACCCGAAGAAATTCGTTAGTGTTAGATGTTACTTTGTCCAAGATATTCGAGCCATTGGCATCAGCAATCTGCTGAGGATGAATGAACGGCGATCGAACAATCAAATCAAACGCGTCTAAATCACGTAAGTAATCGCTACCCAACCAGGCGGCGGCGCCCGCCGGTATCTCGATAGACTCGTCGAGGTCACAGATAGTAATATCATTACCCTCCCGCCAGTAGTCGTAGGCGGCGCGACCTTCCAGACCAAAACCGAGAATCGCAATTTTCATAACTTAAGTATACCAGCCAGGGGAGGTGTCAGGCTGCGAGCTGCCGCTTGACCAGCTCAGCCACCTGGCGCGGGGTCATGTCGGCTTTGAGGATGACGGCACTGACGCCGAGCAGTTTGACGCTGTCCGGGATCTCCTGTTCACCCATGTTGGTCAGAATGATAACTATAAGCTACAGATACAAATCCAAGATTTAAACAATGTTGACTTTTCTATGACAACATTACCGCCCGCACGTATACATTGGATGACCAGAAATTATGGTTTCTCGGCCATCAGGGATGCTATATTGTAGGCATGCATATCGAAAATGAAATCAAAGTTTTAGATATCGATATCTTAGCCGCCAAAAAACTGCTTGATGAAAAAGGCTTTGTCCACCAAAAAGATCTAAGTTTTAAGCGATACGTGTACGATGTTATTCCTAACGATCCATCAGCCTGGATTAGATTGAGAACTGACGGTATACAGACCACGCTTAGCTATAAACAGTCAGTTAGAGATACCATTGATGGTATGAAAGAAATTGAAGTCGTTGTAGATAATTTTAAGGATGCCCATGATCTACTCGTAGCGGCTGGCCACGCGCCAAGGAGTTATCAAGAAAATAATCGCTCGGTTTTTTTAGGGCTGGGCTGCGAAGTTACTATTGATAGCTGGCCACTGATACCGGCTTACATGGAGATTGAAGCCACTGATAAACTGGCTGTTGAAAACTGCTTGGAGCAGCTTGCAGCAGTCGTAGGACTTAAGACCACTAGTCTTCCGACAGAGCAGGTTTACAAAATGTACGGCATAGATCTTTCGACTATCGATAAATTAACCTTTTAGCCAAAATGCGCGCCATATAGCTAGTAACATCGTGGATATTTGATAATTTGAGTGCAGCGCCATTTTATAGGACCCCAGTATTTCTTTCGTAG
This sequence comes from uncultured bacterium, assembly GCA_964236675.1. GTDB lineage: Bacteria > Patescibacteriota > Saccharimonadia > Saccharimonadales > UBA4665 > JBDSWU01. The sequence continues at coordinate 133,648 of CAXSFI010000002.1, read as the reverse complement.
CTCATTATTGGTTATTTCTAACGTACCGATATAACCTACAACGCCAGCAGTCAGTACCATTTCCACCACTTGCTTGGAGCCTAAGGCATAGTTATTCCTAGCCCCTTACATTCAACCCCGAAACGCAACATAACCACAATGTAGCTGGTGGCGTCAGCCACCAGTAATGCAGCTAACCAAAAAAGCACCTCTGTTCGAGAACCTGTAGACTAGTTGTTGTCAGACAAACTAATGCAAGGAGAACAGAGATGCACTACCATATTACACAAACAGAATGTATTGAGCTAAGTCTGCTCATGCGGCTAGCTGCTTTTTGACCAGCTCAGCGACCTGGCGTGGTGTCATGTCGGCTTTGAGAATAACAGCGCTGACGCCGAGCAGTTTGACGCTGTCCGGGATCTCCTGTTCACCCATGTTGGTCAGAATGATTACTTTGAGGTCTTTGCCCCACGGGGTAGCTCGCAGCTTGGCCAGCATGACGTCGCCCGTCATTTCGGGCATCATAAGATCGAGGAGAATAATGTCGGGTTTGAAGTCTTCTATCAGTTCCAGCCCGAGTTTGCCGTTCTCGGCGGTTTGCACATCGTAACCCTCCGCTTCAAATTTGAAGCGGTACATTTGGCTGATTGCCTGATCATCTTCGATAATCGCAATGTTGGGCATATCATCTTTAATCGTACGGTATCAAATCAATATACACAATCATTTTCTTGATTCAAGTCGAAAGTACTTCGTTGACTATTTGCACAATTTGAGCGGGGGTGTGGTGGGCTTTAACTATATACCTGTCGACATTTAAAAAACGAAGCTTTTGGGAGGCTTCGTTTTTACTTATGTTAGTCAGGATGATGACTCGGATGTCACTACCCCATGTAGTGGCGCGCATTTTCTCGAGCATTTCATCACCACTCATGTTTGGCATCTTCAGATCCAAAAGTATAAGATCGGGACGCCATTCTTGTACTAATTTTATTCCGGAAAATCCATCGTATGCTACTGACACCTCATAGCCTTCTTTTTGCAGTTTATACTGATACATTGATGCAATCGGTCGGTCATCTTCGATGACACAAATCTTAGCTAGCATTTGGCGCCTGTAAAGATGTTCATGTATGTATAATATCAGACTAGCAAATGTTGACAAAACTATAATAAACATGTAAAATATAGACAAATGTCTGAATTTATTGATAACATATCGTCCGTACGTAACGCGGCGGCTGAAGATTTTCGGAGTAGCAGCCCAACTCAGGCTCTTGGCTTCATTGCTACCAGTGCAGCACTTGTAGCTCATGAGTCGGTAATGATGGAGGCGCTTTTCGCAATTGGCTCACATGCCTTTGAATACTCTCATAACCCGCTGGTAGTTGCCTCAGCCATGGGTGGCTTCAGTCTGGCGGTTGAATCGGGACTGAGCCTGGGAATCGCGCACAGCATTCAGACCTTCGGCAGAGCAACTCAAAAAATTAAAGATAATTACTTCAACGACACTATCGAAGAGCCAAAGCCAAAGGGCAACAAAATACTGAACGGATTGGACAACGCCTTGTTTGCAGCCAGTCTCGGCTCTCCTGGTGTGGTGCTGCGTGAGTTTAGCCGTAACCCAGACAAGACGCTTGAAGATAATAAGCGCACCGGTTTTCGCGCTGCACGAGCCTTAAGCGCAGTAAATGTCGTTTTGGGGCTGACACTGGCTTCCGGAGTAGCCGCCAGTGAGCAATTAGGAACTGATGTAGTATCTGACACGGTGATCAATCTTGGTAACAATCCTTCTTTTTACGCCAGTACCTTTAGTATAGTGGGGGCACGTGCTTTGTTCGCAGGCCGTAAGCACCGCAAACAAAAGCAGGCTGCGGCAAACGACAGCCAAGAGCCACCAGTTATTGACTAAACTTTTGACAAGTTATGCGCTATTTAGTACTATGCGTCTAGATAGTTCCTTAGCAGACCATAGCAGCACTTTTCCCGCAAGGGAAAGTGCTGCTTTTTGTTTGATCACATAAATAGTATAATACTATTGCAAAAACAGCAAAAACAGTGTAAAGTATAAATATTCAAACAAGGATTAAGATGCCAACAAAATCGTTCACACCAGCGGCCCTTAGCAACTTGATAAATGAAGGCACGCCTTCACAATCACATCGGGTTACACCATACATTGTCACTGATTTAGATAAAATTACTGCCAATCTGTCTTCATTCCACAAGTATCTTCCAAAAGTTGGTGTGTACTATGCCATAAAAGCCAATCGCGATCTCCCGGTATTACGAATAATTGATAGCCAGGTTGAGGGCTTTGATATTGCTTCACTGGGCGAGCTCAATCTCCTGCTTAAAATCGGTGTCGATCCGGCACGAATTTTCTATAGTAATCCGGTAAAAATTCCACATCACATCAAGTCAGCTTTCAAACTGGGAGTCCGTTATTTTGCTTTCGATAGCGTTAATGAGATCAGCAAACTTGCAAAATATGCACCCGGCTCAAATGTATATCTACGTCTCAAGGTGTCTGACTATGGCAGCAAATTCCCGCTTTCTAAAAAATTCGGGCTCGATGCGCTGTATGCGGCAGATTATTGTTCATTAGCCCAGGAAGCCGGTCTCAATGTTATGGGTATAACGTTTCATGTTGGCTCACAATCTGAAAATCTGCAAGTCTGGAAAACAGCCATTGAATTAGTCGGTAAGACGATAACCACGCTGGAAGCCAGAGGCATAAACATTGAAATGGTTGACCTCGGCGGCGGCTTCCCCTCAGATTACGGTGAACCGGTTCCGGCCTTGCAGGATATTGCTGCAATCATCAAGCAGGCTCAAGCCGATTATCTGCCGGCCGGTATCAAGCTGATGGCTGAGCCAGGTCGCTATGTGGTCGCCAATTCTAGTACGATGGTTACGTCAGTAATCGGACGCGAGCACCGGAGCGGTACCGACTGGCTGTATCTGGATGTCGGTACATTCCAGGGATTAATCGAACCTTTGGAGATGCCCGGCTGGAAGTACCCTATATGGAGTGATCGCCGCGCTGAAGGTACCTACAAGAGCTTTATACTGACAGGCCCGACCTGTGATGCATATGACACAATTGGCGCGGACTACGCATTGCCCTCGGATTTAACGGTCGGCGACAGGCTCTATATTGGATCTGTAGGTGCGTACACTTCGGTATATGCATCCAGGTTTAATGGCTTTTTACCCCCCAGGACTTACTACGTAGGAAGCGGTCAGCGTGTCTGAGCAGGCATTGGATACGATAGACTATGCCGGTCAGGCACAAGAATACCGGGAAGTATGCGATAGCCTAACAGTGGGATATCGCCGAGCGGGTATTATTGATGCTGCAGAAACAGAGGCGTTACTACAGGATCCGGTTACTGTGTATGCAACAACTACCAGTGGTGTTCTACCGGTTTTTACTGCAATCGAACATGCTGCGGGTGCGGGATATGATGTTCCGCGGACACATGAGCTTATCGGTGATGATGAGAATGCTGCAGCTATATTTTACTATTGTTTACCCCCGCTTACGTATGATTCGATAGTGTCGGCTGATGCTCCGGATGTTGCTGAAGGTTACGTGTATGTCGACCATGCGGCCGCAGATCTGACAACACCGCAAGTGCTGGCGGCAATCTTAAGGGACAAGGCTTTTAGCGTAGAGGAAGTGCCGATTAGCGATGATCAGGCGGCGCAAGGCAATGAGCAGGCTTCGATCTCACTGTACGGTTTCCATAATCCTAATGCCGACTTCGCAAAAACGGTTAGCTTACAGGATATATCGGCGGAGTATACCAAAGGTGTCGCCGAAGGATTGTACCCAAATGAGGCAAATGGCCCCAAACTGTTTAGTGGCGATGCACTAGATACAGAACTGCTGGAGGAACTATGGAGCATGTACCAATCTCGCTTCCAGTGGTTGGGTGAGCAGCACCCAGTTTCGATGGAAGATACCAAAGCAGAGTTCATGGGTCTGATAACATCCCCTAAGACAATGGCATCGATTTACTTCGAGGCTGGTCAGCCTGTTTGTTTTGGATACTTTACTGATGAATTGACTAATATTTATTGGCTTAACTCGAGCTTTACATCGGGATCAGAGATGGGATTGCATGCTGACGAGAAACTGTTATTTTTGCCCGGTATCGTGGCCCGCCCAGAAAATGTGCTTAATTATGCCGAACAGGTTATTCAGCTAGCAACAAAAGTCATAACTGACGTGCATGCGCCGTATCAGATTATATTTGAGAATACGAATCGTTCAGAAGTTTATATACCCGCTTTAATCAAAAAGTATGTAGATGGCTCAGGCGTCATTATCGATCAGCCAGCCTTGATTGATCGTCAAGTCTATCGTTGTTTCAAATTTACGAAACTGCCTGCCGAATCGTAAACTTCTCAAAAAAGCCCGTTGGCTTAAGAGATTCCTTGTGTGTTCTTAACCCGGCTATGCCTAGATCTTGCTCGAAATTGATTTGGATAACTCCTGATTCGACAACAATTTGGGCAGACGCATGGAGCAGGTAGTCAAACATGTAGCGATAGTTATAACTAGCTTTGACGTGACTAAAGAGGACAGTTGTTTCTTGGGGCAGTCGTTGATAAATCAAAAATGCTTCCAGCGTATCATTAACGAACAGCCCGATGGCCTGGTAAGACAAATGATCCGCCAACTCGAATAGTCGCTCAAGCACTTGGGCTTCGCTATGGTCGGCATCATTGTGAGAAAACACATTACTCCAGCGTACCAAGCCCTGACGGATGAGCTCTATGTGCTCCTGTTTTTGAAGATTGAGGGGTCGCACTTCTGATTGATCGCCGTATTCTTTTTGATAAGTACTTACCTCGCGGCGTAGTTTTCGCATCGCACTGCTTTCTAGCGTTGCCCAAGCTTGAGAAGGGTAAAGGTACTCAAAATTTTCACGATCCGGCACTATGCTGTAGCCACTGTCGAGTAGCTCAGAACTGTGGGCAACGACTTCGGTCAATCCTGACACGACAGGAATTTGCCCCGTGCTTTTCTGGAGATCAAATATAGCAGCTATGGTTTGCTTAAGATGATTGCGACCGAGCAGAGTAATGATTTTTTCGCTCTCCATGAACAACACCGTCGCACTGAAGATAACGTTACCCTCGTAGGCTGAGATAGATAGATCGTCGAATTGATCCAGCCATACCAGCAAATTACCAAAACTAAAATCAGCGTAAGGGTCAAACTGCTTATAAAATTCGTTATACCAGGATTGATCATCAATACTAAATTTTCGAAATGCTGGAAACAGGGGTAAATTTTGCATTATTTGTAGTACTTCCTTAAAGTATAAGCAGGATCATAAAATTCATATGTCTATTTTACCAAGTTTAATCTATTTGCCCTCACTTGTTGGCATATTATTGGTAGCGCTGGCTACATTTGTCAGCAGAAAAGCTCGTGGTGCCGGTTACTTTGCTGTCTTTTCGCTTTCGATGGCTGTCTGGTTATTCCCGCAGTACATTGTGCAGGCTACTGGTGGCCGCTGGCATGCTTTAGCAGTAATTAGGTTGACGACGATACTTTCTCTGTTGGTATCTTATTTCTTTTTATTATTTATATATTCTTACACCCAGCGTGAGAAGCTGACGCTCACGCGGCATATTGGTTTACTCTTGCCAGGTTTGTCAATTGCCCGTTTGGGATTTAGCGATTTTGTTATTCGTCGGATTCAAGCGTCAGCATCAGGAATTGCTATAAGTGCTGTTGGGCCGGGCTATTACATTCTAACGACGATAGGCCTAGCGTATGTACTATACGGCCTATATTTGCTGCTCAAAGCAACCTTGAAGATTCCAGCTGGCGAACGTTCCAAAAATTATACCCTGGTACTGGGCCTAGCTCAAGCCATGATCCTTTCAGTTTCATCAACGACGATATTTGCTAATAGTCAGCTAGCTCAGTTATTGATTCCACTGTCATTATTTATTATGGCGCTGATTGTCTCATTTACGATCATTAAACACCGGCTATTTAACATTCAGTTAATTATTGCCCGCACGATCGCCTATTTGCTGGTGTTAGGCGCTTCGGCAGCAGCTTTTTCATTTGTAGTATTTGGAGGCTCAGCGCTACTGTCTAACGGTGAGCACTTACCATTAGCACAACAGCTGTTGTATACGGTTGCCGCTCTAACGTTGGCCTTTATGCTTCCTGTCCTTAAGAAATACTTTGACCGCTTTTCTAATCAATTATTCTATCGCGATGCTTATGACACACAGACATTCCTGGATGAATTCAATAAAGTTTTAGTATCTACTTATGAGCTAACTCCGCTGCTTCAAACAGGGGCAGACACGATTGCAGACAATCTAAAATCTACCTACGTCATGTTTGGATTAAAGGAGACAGATTCTGCTGAACGACGTATCACTGGCACAGTAAATCATCCGTCGTTTTCAGAAGAGGTAATCGCCTACGTTAGGTCTCAGACTATTAATTTGAAAACAAAACTGATAGTTACCGATCAGCTAGATGCTAAGCATGATGTTTTACAAGCGCAGTTGCTGCAAAATGATGTCGCCCTAATTGTGCGACTGGTATCGGGCAGTAAGCAAGAGGAAGCTACAGGTTACCTGGTTCTTGGTCCTAAAAAGAGCGGCAATGCCTATAGCTCGCAAGATTTACGAGTGATCGAGATTATTGCCAATGAATCAGTGATTGCCATCCAAAACTCATTGCGGACTGAAGAAATCCAGAACTTCAACCGGACACTGCAGGCCAAGGTCGAAGAGGCCACCCGCAAACTGCGCAGTGCCAATGAAAAACTCAAGGTGCTCGATGAAACCAAAGACGACTTTATCAGCATGGCTTCGCACCAGCTGCGGACGCCGCTGACTAGCATTAAGGGCTACATTAGCATGGTTTTGGAGGAGGATGCCGGCAGGATCAACCCGCAGCAGGAGCAGATGCTGAGCCAGGCGTTCTTCAGTTCGCAGCGGATGGTGTTCCTGATAGCCGACTTGTTGAACCTGTCACGGCTGAAGACTGGCAAGTTTATCATTGAGGCCGCCCCGGTCAATCTGGCCGATGTGGTCCAGCAGGAGATCCAGCAGTTGACCGAAACCGCCGCTTCGCGCCGACACAAGCTGGAGTACGTCAAGCCCCTTGCGTTCCCGACGCTGATGCTCGACGAGACCAAGATCCGCCAGGTAATCATGAACTTTACCGATAACGCCATATATTACACGCCCAACGGCGGTCATATCGTGGTCCGGCTGATAGATAAACCGCAGACCATAGAGCTGCGCATAGAAGACAATGGCATTGGCGTGCCCAGGAACGAGCGGCCACACCTGTTCACTAAGTTTTACCGGGCTGGCAACGCCCGCAAAGCCCGGCCGGACGGCACGGGACTGGGACTATTCATGGCCAAAAAGATAATCATTGCCCAAGGTGGCGCTCTGATCTTTGACAGTACCGAGGGCAAGGGCAGTACCTTTGGCTTCAGCTTCAGCAAAAAGCACCTGGCCAAGCTGGCTGAAGTGCCGGTTGTGCCGGTAAAAGCCGTTACTGCTACGGCTGCTAAACCCTCGACCACAGCTTAACTGAATCTGAAATTGCTTATGCTATTTACTAACGGCATAATTGTTATGCTATATATTGACTTTTATAGAGTATTATGGTAGTATTAAAACATCCTATTTGACGGGTGGGAGCAGTTAGCTCGTTATGGACATTACCGTAGAGGGAACATACTTTGTGCCTCTGCCGTCCGGAAATCCGTTCAGAGAAGGGTTCCTTAACAAGTCAGATCATTACAGTACATATTTCTGCAGGCAACAGTGCAGATCATCATAGGTAAATAACAGATGTGATTGTTAACTAGCCTTCTAATACTAGTATCCCCGTAATAGGGGTGGCTATCTGTCCGTCTCTATTTATCTAAGGTGATCTGCACTGGTTGCAGCATCTGTTGAGCAGTAGCTTTTACGAGCGTCGCTCCAGCGGCTCCCAATGCAGAAATGCGTACCTATACTACAACTACAACATTCAGAATCCAGCTCATGAACCTATATCTCTAGTTTGGAAGGCGAATTTTGTTAACCAATAGTTAAATACTATTGCTTAGCAGCATTCGCCTTCCCCTTAGGGATGCTCTTCTGTCCTCGGACACTAGATATGGCAGAAGCCGCCCGTGTCGCCCGCCCCCGGCCAGTCGCCGCTCCCCGCCAACAACGCGGACCAGGAGATCGAGGTGCTGAACAAGAAGGACAAGCCGACCGGCAAGAGGGTCAAACTGTCGGACGGGATCAAAAACCCCAAGCTCGAGTCCCTCGTGGACGCGGACGGCAAGGTCAAGAACTTCCGCGAGAAGCCCTTCCTGGGTTTCGGCAACTAGCGGTTCCTCAAACCCCAACATTCACCAGGAGGTGAAATGCACAGGTACTTAGTACTCATGCTGGTGTTCCTTGTGGTGGCCATCGCCATCATGGTGATGACGCTCAAGGAGCCGTTCGTGCGCAACAAGAAGGGAAGTTATTCTCCCTTAGTGTGGCTCACGGCCCTGCTGGCGATCATTTCGACCGCGCTGTTCGCGTTTTTCGCGTACAAGTGGATCGACTACTCGCCACCGGTCTCGCATGACACTCACGTGTCTGCAAGTCCTACTGCAACACCATCATCCTCGGCAAGCCCAGAGCAGACGACGGTAACGTCGCCTGACCCGCACATGACGGCCCAGCAGCTGGCAGATCAGCTGGCTAAGGTCTTCAAGGGCGGGTATGTCCTCGGTGGTCCGGCTCCGACCCTTCGGGTTGGTTCTCAGGTCACCACCACGGGCCACACGCCTGTCCGCGGTGTCAACTCCTTCAGTAAGAAGACCCTGACCACTCCTAAGGAGGTCGGCGAATTCTTGCAGTCGGACGACGCCAAGGCCAAGCAGGCCCGCGACCGCGTGGTCAGCAGCCTCAAGGCCGCTGGCTATGGTCAGGCAGAGATTGATCGCGCCCTTTCCGGGGACGGTTACTTCGCTGTCCAGATGACCGTACCGTCCCAGATCATGGGTACGAGCTACGTGGTCAATGGCCGGACTTATGTCGCCGCAGACTGGCGAACGGTTCCGGCCGAGGACATCCTGTGGCTGTTCGCCACTACGGATGGCAAGATCGTGTACGGTGCATCGGTGCGAGCCGACTGCGCTAACCCGAACTTGACCCAGGTCAGGTTGATTACTCCGTCGACGCCTCAAGCGCCGCCGGTCTCCTGCGCGAGTCCCAACTCGCCAGGGTGTCAGCCGACCCACTGTGTGTGCCCGACACCCACGCCAAGCCCGGCGTGCACGTCGTCACACAGCTGTCCCTCGCCGACGCCGTCGCCGAGCAAGTCACCACCGTGTCGGTGTGTTACACCTACGCAGGTCTCCCAGCCTGTGTACGACACGGCAGCACCAGTACCGCAGTACACACACGTCCCAACAAACCGGACGGCACAACCATCGCCGCCACCGTCAGCACCCCCGGGTGTTGCACCATCGAGCCCCGCACCCAGTGGGTACTCGAACGGCGGAGGTAACACTTCCGGAACGGCACCTGGTGGTACCCACTGCGGCTCCTCGAGCTGCACTGGTGGCGGTCAGCCTTCGCCTTCGGGTCCGGCTGATTCGCCTTACCCCCAACCCTCGTCGCCGAATTCTGGCAACCCGGGTCCGCCTTAACAGATCGTGAGTTGATGCTTCCTTCGGGTCGCGTCGCATAACTCCGATCGGTGGGTCCCCGATGTATCGCTCACGCGATCATTTGTCTCCTCGGCCTCCAGCTGAGTAGAACATCGGGGACCCATGTGGTTTTTGAACAGTTGTAGCTTCGCCTTAATTGGTGGAGTATAGGTCGCAATCGCGGTAGAGAAGTCGGATAAGTCTGGAAAAGTTATGATTGCCTCGGCATTCACAACCCAACCAGCCCCTACTTCTTTACCGCACGACCATGTTTTGTAATGATCTGACTTACCGCTATTCTGCGCCACCTGGCAATAGAAGCCCCTTAACAACTTATAAGCTATAGCATAATGTTGACAATATTAGTTTCATGTGCTAAAATTGTTTTAAAGTCATTTGATAGTGTGAGGTGGAAACCATTATCAAAGGTTATTTAACAATTTGAACAATACATAGGCACGCGGTAAGTTTATTTACTAAGCCCATATTTAAGATTATGTATGATCAATAGATCACACAAGGAGAAATACGATGAAATCATTTTCGCAAATCCGTCTCCGTAAGTTCGTTGCTAGCATCGCCCTGATTGTTGCTGCGATTTCTTTGCCACTGGCTGCTACAGCCGCTGACATGGTCAAATTCGAAGCTGCAACCAGCATTGCTAACATGACTGCCGGTGACACCAGTTACTCAAGTTCAGTTAACGCTAAATACAACGACGTCATGAAGGTCCAGGTTATCTACAATGATACCGAAGACGCTGGCTCTACCAAGACAGCCAACAATGTTCACGTTAAGTTCTCAGTCCCTAATGCTGTTGGTACCAATCAGGTCATCAACACCACTACCTCAGCTGACAACGTCACTACCGTAAAGGGTAGTGCTACAGCCGTTCTTTCCCGTAACGATGCCGAACTTCAGTACATTCCTGGCACGGCCGTTTGGAAGCACGCTAACACCGCTAATGGCCCACTGACCGTCGAACAGAAAATTTCTGACGACGTCGTAACTGCCGCCAATGGTGTTAACCTCGGCAACGAGAACCCTTGCCAAGCCGGCTCTGTAACCATCCAGGTCGGTGTAGTAGTCCCAACTGTCAGTGTTACTAAGTCCGTTCGTGCTCTAGGTACCAGTACTTGGAAAAACACTATCGACGCTAAGGCTGGCGAGGTTGTCCAGTTCATGATTGCCTACAAGAACACTGGTACTACTGAAGAAGACAACGTGGTCGTCCGCGACAACTTGCCTCCTGACACTAGCCTGGTTCCCGGCACTACTTACCTGAAGAACAGCACCTACCCAACCGGTTTAGGCAAGCTATCTACCAGTGATGCACTGGCCACCAATGGCATCAACATCACTAACTACGCTCCCGGCGGTGCCGCTTACGTCACTTTCAACGTTCAGTTGCCTGGTGATGACAAGCTGCAGTGTGGTGACAACACCTTCACAAACGTTGGTGTCGTGAAGCCACAAGGCCTCAGCGAGTTCTACAACACAGCTTACGTACACATCACCAAGACCTGTGCTGCTACTCCTACCTACAGCTGTAATGCCTTCGAGATCACTGCTGACAACGCTAGCCATAAGGTTACTGTTGGCAAGTTCGACCAGTCAGCCACTAATGGCGCAACCTTCAAGAATGTTGTCATTAGCTGGGGTGATAACAGCGATGCTCTGACTACCAACAATGTTGTTGGTCAGACACACAGCTACAGTGCCGATGGTACCTACAGCGTTACAGCAACTGCTCACTTCACCGTGAACAATGCTGATGTAACAGCCACCGACGCTAACTGTGCCAAGACCGTTACCTTCAGTAGTACTAAGCCACCAGTTGTCACCACCGTGTCGACTCCTGTGCAGCCTACTACCTTGGTCAACACCGGTCCTGGTCAGCTGGCCGGCCTGTTCGTAGCTATTACGATCGCCGGCATGGTCGCTTACCGCAGCCTGCTGAAGCGCAATCTGTCTCAGAACTAAGACCAGCCTGGTGCATAACGCTCCGTTGCTATACAACACGAGCGTTATGTGCTAAGATTGGCTCAGTTACGAGAGCAAGACTGACCGCTCCAGAACCAATGCCTCACACACTATCCCCGGGAGTTTCGACTCCCGGGGATATTTGTATATAAGGGCTGCCCGCTGACCGGCGTCTATTCCTATTGCTTATCTGTTGTGGTAGAATAATTTAGCTTTGGGGCGGGTGAAAATCTGTCATCAAGCTAGTGGAATATAATATGTTCGGTCCTCATATGCTTCGCATATAAGACCTCACTCGGAAATAATAAAAATATGTAAACACATTTTTATTATCTTCCTCGTTCGGTCCCATCGTCTATCGGTTAGGACACCGGGTTTTCATCCCGGCAAGAGGAGTTCGACTCTCCTTGGGATCACCAAAAGAGACTTATCGTCATTTGATAGGTCTTTTTTAATGTTTGCTAAGGTGTAAAGAGCACTTAATTTAGGCGTTCCAAAAGTTTTCTTTGCAAAGTCGTATTCTATGCCCTCTGGGAATATCATATTTTGATAGACTACTTTCATATCGGCAGTGGCGTCACTCCATAATCGAGGTGCATTACCCATATAACTAAGGACATAATCAATAGCACCTTGTTGGGTGCCCATCTGCATAGCAAGCTTTTCAATAGCCGATTTTAGGCCAGATATTTCAGCGTCGGCGCGCTGATGTATCTCCACTTTTTCCAGCTTAGTGATGTCATCGCTAACAACCTTATCAGTAGCTCTTTGTTTATGCTCCTCAAGCTCGTCTATGCGCGTCTGTAGCTTTTTGCGCTGCTGGTGCAGCCCTTTTAACTCGTCGTTCCATACGCGGACAATCATTACTTTCATTAAGCCTAGCGATAATTTGCCGGGCGTGACATTCTGCAATAAATCCACGAACTGGCTATCAAGCTCCGCAGCGGTGATTGATGAGCGCTTACAGTGTGTGCAGTGGTATTTAGGGTATCTCTTACCACTACCACCAGTAGGAGCACTGCCACGGACTGGACTTTTACAGCTTGCGCATATAATAAACCGTCTTAAAGCAAAATCAGGGTGATTAATTTGGTAGCTCTCAGCTTTATTGCCTTTTCGTCGCTCAAGAATACGCTGGTTGCGCCAGTAGATGTCCTTGCTGACTATACCATCGAATTGGCTGGCCTCGACCAACTGTCCGCCGGTGTGGTCGCTTTGCTCATAGCCGGCATAAATTGGCTTGCGCAAGAGCTTACCTATAAATGCGTGATTTACAGCATGGCCATTGGGCCTCATTAAACCAATGTCATTAGCAATACTTAAAAGCTCTTTGATGGAGAGATAACCTTTGGAAAACTCAGTTAGAACATGAGCTATTTTATCCGCCAAGTCGGGTGCGGGCGTGATAATAGAGTGGCCAAGTATATCCCGCTTGTTAGTAAGTCCGTAAGGTGCTTTTGACATTCTGTAGCCGTAGGCCCCATGCTTTTTCATATTGTCAATTACGCGCTCTGACTTTACGTCATTATCAATTTCGGCGGCAATCGCTTTAATATAACGTATTAGCTTATCTGATTTGTTTCCCTCTACGCTATTGCTTGGGTCTTTAAGCTCAATCTTATTAAGCGAGAGCTCGTTATAAATAGCGACAAAATCTGGAACATTGCGGGCCAGCCGGTCCACATCGTAAATGAGTAGGTAATTAATGCTGTGCCCTTTGTCGCGTAAAAACTCCAGCATTTCTTGGAGCTGAGGCCGGTTCGCGGTTTTAGCGGACGCACCCTCCTCACGAAAGGTGCGCATTACTAATACGCCGTTGCGCAACGCCCACTCGTTGCAGCGCTCCTCTTGGTTGTCAAGGCTCGCGCCATCCACTTGCTGAGCCGTGGATACTCGAACATAGACTACAGCACGCTTTATTCCGTCCATAACTTTCATCATACCACCAATTATTTACGAACTTTATTCATACTAAAAATAAATCGTATAATCTGTTCTTGTTGCAGAATAAGCTCAGATAATTCGTCGTTGGTTATGTCACTTGCTAGTGAGCCGAGTAATTTCCGGGCCTCACCAACAGTAATGATAGGCTTAACTTTTGGTACAGGCGCAACCACAGCTCGCAGACCTTTCATGTCCAGAGGCTCGCTTAGACCCACAGTACTAATACGAGCATAAAATTATGCTTAGGTTGTTAGTACCCGTCAGGGTTGTTTAGTGCTATGAAATATGGCTGGGTTTGGGACTCGTCAGAGCGATATGGCCGAGAAATAGCGATTTAGATTTTATTATACCTTAGTCTTAGCTATAATCAGCAGCAAGTCGTTTATTCGACCTATGACCTAAACTCACTGCGCCGCAATGGGCATGGTCGCCAAAATCCGCTGAAAACATAAAGTCCGTCGTTGGGCTCTGTTTTCAGCGGTTGCAATCCGAAAGGAATGCAGGTGGCTCCGGCCATCGTCCGACGGCGGTCTTTTTGATGCCGCCGCAACCGTTAATAACAATTAAAGGAGCAGCAAATGGCGGCGTTAATAATAGTGGCTATCGATTATTTAATTTTTTATATTACGTTTTCCTACCAACGAGCAACTTTGGCGATTGCACGTAGCGGCAAATTCCCAACAAAAATAAGTAGCCTCTTGCAGACGCAAAGCACCGCCACTGTACAAGCAAGCCTTACGCCGACCGCACTCGGTGCATTAGGCTGGTTCAATTGGGTCACGCTTGTAATCGCTTTAATTCTGCTTATCAAGGCTGCTTGGTGGTATGCAGTAATCTATGTCATCGTACGCTTTGTAATAACTGGGCTGCTACCGCTTATACCTTTTAACGACTATATTGTTCGCCGAGCTAACAGAAAAGGCCTTTAGCGTAGTACGTTTTGGATATTAAGCTGATTGAAGTGCTGGACTACGGGCCGATACATATTGTTAATCTTAGCCAGCATATCGAGCGCCTTTAATTTATTAGCTGTCGTCTCACTACCGTTTTCGATAATCTCTGACAGTTTGAGCACTATGTCCTCAGGCTCCATAACTTTTATTTGACCGAGTTTTTCCGATAACCAAGCTGGGCGGTTGTGGGTAAGGTTACGGGCCGTCTGGTCACTGAAACCTGCTGTCAGCGCCGAACGGTAGCTATTGCCAAATGTCGGGCTGTCCATACTAGTAAAGGCCTCGACGTAGCGTTCCTGCCTTAAGCGCAGCGTCGTATCACGCGTAGATTTGTCACTCATGGGTTTCTCGTTTTTCTAGTGTCATTACTCTAATTGTGCAGATTATATGAATAAGTACGGCGGCGTCATACTCAGTAAATTCAATGTTCAGGCCATGGCCAACGCGGTTACGCAAGTTATAGCCATCATTATCAGTAAGGGCATTCCGCCAGTAACGACGTAAATCCTCATCGTCCATAAAGCCCTGCATTTTGCCCAGGATTGCACCTAAACCTTTGACACCACCAGACTTGGCCGTGCTATCGTTTGGTAGTTCAGTAGTCGGTATACCGCCTTTTTGAGCCATTTCGCGGATAAGCCGCTCTACAGCGGGTGCCAGACATTTTGTAGCTGTGTCGCCGTCGCCACCAAGAAATTGCATAATACCTTTAGCTAACACATTTGCGTCGTCCGCCCCAATAAACTCACTGGTCAAAGCAGCCGCTAATGTTTCTTTCGTGGCCCCGTAATGTTTGAGCGCCATACTGACCGATACGGCGACTGGCAAACAGTGATTGATTATTTGGTCTCTTTCGACTTGCGAAAGCTGCGTTCCGAGCTTTTCCTCTCTAGTGCGGGCAGCCTTAATAAGACTATTGGCGGGGCCCATATTGTAATCGGTAAAGAACATAAGCATTGGGTGATTTGCTGCAATGTTTTCGACGTCGGCCTGATTGCTGGCAAAGTCTCTAAGTGCGCTCGTGCCACCAAGTCGTTTGAGGGCATTTTCAAGGCTATCATTGCCCGTTACCTTTGCGGCAAAATCATCGATGGCTTTACGTGGCACCTCTGCGCTGAAAGTTGTCGAGCGCATATCGAGGCTATCGAATGGTATAGCCTCTACAAAAGAACGGGCCTTATCCACTAAATCATTAAAGCCATACTGCTGGGCTGCCGCCTCAGCGGCGTGTAGGCGGACAACTTTAACTAGCCCATCGGGTAAATCCACTGCCTCGTCGAGCAAATATTGCACTTGGTCGCGCCGAATGTCTTTTAGCTCAGCCTTAGGCGTGATGGCCGCCTGTATCTCGTGAATACTTTCGACTGCATAGGCATTAGTGCCAAACTTTTCTATAGCTGTTGCGATGAGTGGTGCTATCTCTGCCGCCATAGTTGCGCCAGTGTCCTTAGCAATCAGCTCTAAGAGCGGTAAACCTATGCCAGGGGCAGCGTCATCGCTATTTATATCAGTGGTCGCTATATCAAGCATTACAGTGGTCGCCTTGCTAATGGCGTCCTTATCACGTAATGTTTTCGCTAGTTCATAAGCACGGCCAGCAGCAATACGGCGGTCGAGCCCAGAAGGCCAGTCCGATGACGCAAACTCTATATAGCTTTCAATAGCCAGTCGGGCGTAGTCGGAGCTTTCTTTACTGCGCGGCAAGCGCTCCCATAGCAGGTCAGCGTATCGAGCTTTGGAGTGCGGTTCATGAACGGCCGCCGCCAATGATTTCCACTGCTCAATATCAGCGTCAGATGTTACGCTTACGGGCCGTGGATAAACTCCATTGGGAAATTCGTACATCGGCGCAAAATAGCCGTAACGCTGGCGACCATCTTTCAGTTCAGGGTCTTGCTCCATGTACTGGAGCCCAAAGATTGCTGGGTCGCTAGAGGCAGTTTCATTGTCAATCTTTAGAATTGACTGGGCTGTTTCGCCCATCAGTTGCACCATCGTAGTAATGTCGGCGCATAGAGCTGTGGCCGCTTGGTCGATTGCGTCTGAATATTCTTGTATAGTCATATAGTTATTATAGCAAAAATCACCCCCGTTAAAGCAGCTAGTCGCCATCTATACAGTCGAAAATTTTCTGGTAAAATTTTTATGAGAGTCTGATACGGCACCTAATTAATTACCTAGATATAGTGGCCGTAACGCAAGCGTCTATCGTGTCCACCCCCCTTGCAAACTTTAGCTACAAAGCTTATTATTTATGCAATTTTTGTGAGTCTTTCTCTGTTATACTTATAGTAAATGCATAAAGTTCTCATAACGAATGATGATGGTTATAAAGCGGCCGGCATACAAGCGTTACTGGCAGAATTATCAGACAAATACGACGTAACTGCTGTTGCACCAGCACATGAGCAAAGCTGGGTAGCAAAGTCTATCTCTCGTCATCGCGATTTAACGCTAGCTAAAATCGACGACGATAATTTCCTGGGTTACTCAGTTGACGGAACACCGGCCGACTGTGCGCAAGTTGGTATATATGAAGTTCTTGATGAATTACCCGATTTCGTAGTGTCCGGTATTAATCATGGTTCAAACGTTGGCCATGAAGAAATTATGAGCTCCGGAACTGTCGGTGCGGCTTTGGAGGCGTCCCTACAAGGTGTTCCAGCTTTTGCGATATCAATCTCATCATCACGTACAAAGGATAGCGCTAATGATTTTAAAAACGAAAGTATAAAGGCTAGACTACGAATAGTCGCAAAAATTTCGGCCGAAATAATTGAAAAAGTCATGAGTCAAGGTTTCCCGCCTGATGTTCAAATTATATCTATCAATATGCCTTACGATGTTAAAGCTAATGCAAAATGGGTAATAACTAAACCGCACAGTGCTCGGCACGAAAGCTTGTTCGCTGAAACTAATGGTAAATACCGGCATAAAGGCGGAGTGGCTCTTAAAGATACCATTAAGGCGGGTACTGACCTCGGTGCACTGGAAAATGGATTTGTGTCAATTCTGCCTATAAAAATCGAAATGACGTCTGCGGTTGGCCAGGCTAGTCTATCCAACATTCTAGCTGTTCCTATTTACGGAGAGTAACCTAGTTCCACTGCTCACTGGGATAGTAGATACTACTGTGGTTTGCCTCAGTAAGTTATACCAGTCATGTAGCTCGGTAAGGATATCGTTCCAATTCGATGAGAGGTGGTTCACCATAACAACATTCAAAGCCTGTAAAGTTTCACTGCCGTTTATAGCTACCCTGTAAAGGGGGCTAATGTCCGCACTTATAAAGTTGCCCTGCTTAATGTCCAGCGTGAAGCCCTTAGGAAACACCACAGTTTGTATCTTTTGTTTAAGTTCTAGGTCGCCGTCTGCCCATTGTTTCGCCATGTCGGTCATAAAGTTTAGTGCATAGTCTATACTGGCTTCGCTAAGAGTTTGCTCCTGTTCTAAGCCGTCTAGCTGCTGCTTTAGTTCCAGCTTTTCAGTATCTATACTGTCTACAGCTTCTTTCTTATCTTCTTCGCTAATCTTGCCACTTATAAATTGTTTTATGGCGTTAGTGCGAATCTCCGCTAAATCACTGAGTTTTGTTCTTAGTTCAGCTACTTCGTGGTTGATATTGCCCAGCTCCTTTACGGAATGTTCTTTCAGAACAGTTTTCATCTTTGCTACCGTTTCTTGTGTAGGCTCAATAGACCGCAATAAAGCTAAGAACTTGTTGTGGGCTATGTCTGTCATCATAGAGCCTGTTCCTCTACATGTTTTACGGCTACAGAAGTAGCGAGGGCTACTGCTTGGCGCACAGGCTGTCATAGGCAGTGAGCAGTTTACGCAGAGAACGAACTTACGTAAAGGGTACATGTCGTTAGCTGTCTGGTGCTTCACTCCTAGCAGGTATTCTTTATTTTTGCTTTTAATAATGTGCTGGTTTTGCCAGTAGACTTCCCTAGGTATTAGCCCTGGGTGCTTACCCTCTACCGATACGAAGTCAGTAAACCCGTCATGTAAGTAACCAGCATATTCAGGTCGTACTAACATTTTATGCAGTACGTCTTGCGTTAGGGTCTTGCCATTTAAGCCTAAGAAGCCTATTGAAGTTGCATATCTAACTAAGGCTGCTTCCGTTATATCGCCCTCGTTAAACCGCATGAGAATATCGGTAACTTTATCAGCTTCTACACCTAGCTTCATCGTTGGTCTAGGTTGACCCTCACTGTTCTGAGTTTTAGCCATTGTGTAGCCCCGAATGGGCTTGTGCTGCCAGTAGCCTTGCTCGGCTAAACGCTTCATGTTGTCTATGACGGTTTCTTTCTTAATCTCGTTATCAAGTTGTCCAACCATGACGTACAGGTTCTCCATGAAGCGACCCATAGGGGAGTTGTCGAACGGCTCCGTAACTGACCTGACTTCTATACCCCTGGCTGCCAGTACGGAACGGACGCTTATGACGTAGGAGTCTAAATCCCTAGACGCACGGGACATCTTATATACCAAGACGTAACTAATGCTGTCTTTCATGCTCAAAGCCAGTTTCAGCAGCTTCTGCAATTCTTCACGTTCAGTGTTCTTGCCAGACTTGGCTTCATCGTAAAACCACTTGATGACCTTAATGCCATGCGTCTTGGCGTAGTTTTCGATAGCCGCCCGTTGGTTGTGTTTGGATTCGCCTTTGATTTGTTTTTGGTCACTGATTCGCATGTAACCTAGAGCTGCGGTAGTCTGTGCCTTTGGAATGTCATTTTGCATATCATTGAAACTTTATTGCCAGTAAGGCTAAATAGTTATATGTAACATGCTACTACCTCTGGCAGGAGAAAGTAAGGGCTTCACGCTGGACATTAAGCAGGGCAACTTTATAAGTGCGGACATTAGCCCCCTTTACAGGGTAGCTATAAACGGCAGTGAAACTTTACAGGCTTTGAATGTTGTTATGGTGAGCGTACAACCTGCCTTATATAAGACTATTGCTAGGGAAATTATCCGTTGGAATGAAGTGCTGCGTGGTGTCTACGGTTTTAGGGGACAGGCTGTTTAATGGGGTAAACCCATTTAGCTGCAAGTGCCGTGAATAGAACAGAACTATATTAGAAGTAAGGGTAGGAGTAGTAGCTAGTGTTAACCAGTTTTATTTCCTACCCTGCGTTCCTATATTGTTTTGGGCAAACGTAACGGGAAGATGTGTGGACTACGTTTGTCAGCACCGTCAGGCTTACGGACGCTAACTAAGCCACTAGCCATGAGCTGAGGTTGCATTTGGCTGCGATAGTATTCCGAGTTTAATCCGTATCCGTGATGTTGAGTGTATGCCGAATAAAGCTCATCACGGCTTAAACCAATAGCACCACTTTTCATAGCAGCAGTATATTTAGGGTCAGCCAACTTCTGCGTATATGCAGGTACGATGACGTTGTTATAGAGGTCGGATAGCACAGGCGGAACATTACTCTCCTGGCTGTCAGAGATAGTACCCCAAAGCTCGAAAGCCTGGTCAACGTCAGCCTGCTGAGCAACCACTGTATCCCCAACTCGTCTGTGCCATAAGTTAAGCAGTGTGGCAGCTTTTACTAGTTTTAGTAGGTGGTCAATGTCGCGGCTGTGTCGAGGTTTTGCTTTACCGACCATAGCCAAGAACCGCTGCTCTATGGCTTCCACATTGGGAATGTATATGTCGTCAATCTCGGCTGCCTTGATGTCTTCAATGCGCTTCTTTAGCTGCTTTATGTCAGGGTCATTTTCTAAGTCATCTAAGAACTTACTGTCGCCAGAGTTGCGTAAAGCTGCAAAATGGATACTAGCAGTTAACTTATCGTTCGTGATTTCAGGGCTTAACAGGATAGCTCTGGTGGCTTCCTGCTCATCTAATTGCAGCCCTGCGCTACAAAATATAGTCGTAGGGAAACCTCGCAGAATGTACTCCTGCGCTCGGTTTGCACCCTTTTTATCTTTATTGGTAAGCAGTGAGCGGTTATCCCAACTGTCGTGTGATAACACTGAGCGCAACATTTTTTGTGTTTCTGGACCAGGTACTTCAAAGAAAATCAGTATCTTACGAAAAAGGTTAACAACAGTAGCGCCCGTTTCTTCGTCAACAACGCCTTCTTTGTAAATAAGTGCAGTTGGACTTGCTCTGTTCAGTTCAATTCTGTCTTCTAGCGGAAAAAGCTTGGCTATGTTGGTGGTGATGTAACTTTTACCTGCTGCGCTTTGTGCGTTGTAGCTGATGTTTAGCTGGCTGTCATGGGTGTAGGCCAGTAACATTCCGTAGAATGTAATTAGCTTGCTTACATAGTCGTTTTTAATTTGCTTAGACAACACACGGGCAAGACCTGCGTTATCCATTTCAGGATATAACGCCTTAAATGTGTTATCAGCATGTGCTTGGTGCAAATCAAGTTCAGCCAGCTGCTTAAATATGTCAATTTGTTCGTCTTTAGGCTCCATAGCGGTTTCTCCTAACCAACTTTGAACCTCTACGCAGCGTGAACAGCACTGTTACTCGCAGAGGAATTATTTCGTCAAGTTTAGTTAGGTCGGGTTATCGCTCCCGTCTGACCGGACAGTGCTACTAATAAGTAGGTTTCCGTTCAGTGCAATAACACACCATACGAAGCCCTCAAGGGGCTTTGGCAAGTTCCTGTTTGCCAGCCAACGCTCGTAATTGCTTTGCTAGTGCAACTAAAAGCCTTGCTGTACTCACAATTCCCTTAACCTTTGCGGTTTAGTATATAACTAACTACAAACACGCTCAACAGATTATTGTTGTATTATTATGCCACGAAGTTTTTTGTTTGTCACTAGGCTTCAGCTATAGTGCGGTTCAGATGATGTTCTTGAAGTATTCGGCAATTTGCTTGCGGTTCTTGAATATCACAACTGACGTATTTGTGTTCTGGTCGAGTATCTTTTGTGTGCCAGCGCTATAGTTGTGCCGAAACCGCAGGACATACCAGAAAAATGACCAGCTAGGTTTTTCTTGCCAGTCATCAGGCATATCAAGTCGTCTAATACGCTTTGCGGTCAGCCAACGTTTAACAATTCCCCTCACCGCAAGTGATGTCGGCATATCAAAGTAAAAGATTGTATCTGCTTGCTGTAAGCGTTCAGTCATTGTGCTGGCGAAGTTACCGTCAATAATCCACGTGTCCGGCTGCGCCAACTCTCTTGTCTTAGCTACCCATGCTTGTTTATTAGTTTGGTAGCCTTGTTGTTTATCATGGTAATAATAGTCTAAGTGTACTAAGGGCAGTTTAGTCTTCGCCGCAAGTTGCTTTGCGAAAGTGGACTTGCCCGTTCCCGGCGCACCAATAACTGCAACACGTTTCATACGATTGAAAATAACGCCTTTGCAGTTCTGTTAGGCCAAGGGTATTGCTTGATGCCGCTCATTGTCTAAGCGGCTTCATCGCTAATTTCATCAATTACATAGCGTGGGTGCGAACCGTCCGCTTCACTGATTAAGCCTTTGCTTTCTAAAGCGTCCATAATTCTGGCTGCACGACCATACCCTATTGAAAGCCTGCGTTGAAGCATAGAAGTAGACGCTTTGCCTTGTTCCCGCATAACATCTATCGCCTTTGAGATTAGCAAGTCATCACCAGTAGCCCCTGCCTTCTTACTGCTATCCGGCTCATTGCTAGTATCGCTGCCGCTTGGTAATCTTACCTTCTGGTGTATGTTTATGAGCGTGTCTACCTTCTTCTCAAGTGACTTGTGCCGTAAGGTCTGCTCGACAAGCTGCTTGTTTAGGTCAACGTTGGCGTAGACATCAATTTCAGGATTATTGTTTATCATTATGGCAACGTCAAGTGCGTCTTCCGGGTCTAGCCGGAACCATTCTTTACCACCACCAGCTTTAGTGTTCTTGAGGTAGTTGTGGACGTTCCGCTCCACGCCGTAAGGGTCATTTACCAGTTTTGCTGTCACGACTTTTATGGAGTTTGCATTGGAAGTTTGTATGTTTGCCACACGCCGAAGTACATTGACGGCTACGCCAACTTTATAATGGTCATTGCCAGCCCTGAGCATATAGACGTACTTCATCAAGTCCAGCGCGGTTTATAATATGTGGGTAAATAATCAGGATAAAAGTTTTCCAGCACGAAGTAGTATGCGTCACCAAAGCGTTCTGGCGTTTCTGCGAGTGCTTGCTTTAGTTCATCTCTCGTAAACCGTTCTATACCTATAGATTCTTCATTTAGCACTATAGGCTCATCTGTGGAAATCTCGTAAACAATAAACAGGTGGTTTTCGTCCCTACCAATAACTTGGCGGTGAAACTGCTTATTGCCCACATGGTTGTAGCTGATGTTACGAGCGCCGATTTCTTCTTCGGATTCTCGCAATAAAGCGTCAAGCTCCGTTTCGCCAGCTTTTACATGACCGCCTACAGGCGCAACAAGCTGTCCTGCGTCCTGCCTGTCAGCTGCTTGCCGAACTAACGCCCAATCATCACCATACTTTAGATAACCTATAGCTGTTTTGTGAAGCCAACCATGTTTATGGGCTTCGGTTTTTAGCTCCTGCCGTAAGACTTTACCTGACTCATCAACAATATCTACAACTTCTTCGTCCACACTTACACCTCGCTTAGGTTAAAGAACTTCATAAACTCGCCATAGGTAGCAAAGGCAGTATGCGGTGGAACTTCAAGCGACATCATTTGTTCTGGCGTGTAACGAGTGCCGATTGCACAAACATATAGACCTGCTGCTCTCGCTGCCATGATACCGCGTGGGTCATCTTCAAAGGCACACACATATTGCCGTTCATCTTCTGGCAGCCCAAGTGAGGTGAAGGCTAAGTTGAATACTTCTGGGTTTGGCTTAGGGTGTGTTATTGACTCTTTGGTCTTAATTCTGCTGTCAGGGAAAAGACTGTTTAACCCCATTTTGCCTAAAAATATATCAACATCTCGTCTTATTGCCGTACTAGCAACAGCCATTTTGTTTTCTATACCACTTGCAGCCAATGCTTTTACAAACTTTGTTGCTCCCGGCACTTCTTCCCCCTCGTTAAGCAGAATGTCTTTGTAGAGTTCGTCCTTACGAGTCACGATTTGTTGAAGTAAAACACTGTTCTTGTCCATAACTTCACTATCGGCCTGACCTGTCATGAGTAAGATATTCCAGACAGCAGCTTCGAGTGTATGTACTGGTGCGCTCATAAACGCTTCAAGATTGTCTTCTACGGACAAATCTTTTAGCGGCATAATCCCATGACGTTCTCCTGCTTCTCTTGCAGCCGCAAGCCGCGCTCTTTCGTGCAAGCCAAAGCCCGGATTTCCCGGCTTGTTATCAAGCAACGTATCGTCGACATCAAAGATTGCACCTTTAGGCTCAAAATCAATCATTCACTACTCCCTTTAGTACGTTGTTCAGGCCAAGGATATGACATTAGCTCAGATATAGGAATCTGCTTTATGTCGCTGTCCTCTTTAATTATAATCAGCACGTCAATGCCAGAGTTTAAGCTACTTTCGTAGATAAGCTGCTTACAAATATGACAGTTCGGTCCAGTAATAGCTACGATGTCTTTCTCGCCATGTATCGCGGCGTTAGCCAGTGCGGTTGCTTCCGAGTGCATAGTTAGCGTGTACGTGTCGGACTTATAGCTTACGCCCTCGTAGATGTTACCAGTCTTAGTGAGCAGCGCCACAGCGTAGCCACTACCACTTTCAGGGTAGGTATTTACAAGTGCTTTCTCTGCTTGGTTAAGCAGTTCCTTGCATTGCTCAGCGGTTAGCTCTGGTGGACGAATCATAGTTGTTCCTTAATCTTAGCAATCATAGCCTGTGCCGCTTGCTCACCATTCTTTATAAGTTGAGCGGTTAGCGTGATGATTCGGGTCATGTCTTCACGGAGTCGTATTTTTTCGAGTAGCTTGTCGTCATCACTGCCATAGGCTGCAAGCGCAGCTTCAAATATCACTTGGTCTTCAAAATCAGCGAAGTCCTTTGAATGGTCGGCGTTGCACACATCACCAAAATCAATAACGCCTACTTCGCCACCACTTCCGTAAAAGATATTGCTAAAGTGAAAGTCACCGTGACACAGGGCAGGAGTGATACCTAGAGCGTTTAATTTGCTAGGCCATTTGTCATACACCATTTCATGTAACTTGCTCTGCTCATTTTCTGTAAAAACCTTACTGCTAAGTTGTAACCCTTTCTGATACCAGTCCTGTAGCTGTTTAATTTCCTGCTCTAAGCCCATTGGCCTAGCTTCGGGCAGTTGAAGTTGGTGAAACTGGCGTAGGAAGCTGCCCAGTGCTGTGCCTACCGCTTGTTTTGCTGGCTCGTCTAAAGTTGGTAGCGCTTCGGTCAGTGGTATGCCCTCTATGCCTTCGTAGCCAAAGTAGTCATTGTTCGGGTCTTCCCACATTACTCTTGATACACGAACAGGCGAATCAACAGTAGCAGCTAATTTGAGGGCTGCAATCTGGTAGCCATATCGTCCCTTAATCTTCTCATTACGTGGAAACTTCAAGAAGTACTGACCGTTATTGACGCTGTAGGCACGGCTGTCCCAGCCACTGTCATTTAGCGTAATGGTGGCTTGGCCTGATAACCCCTCAAGGCCGCTTATAGTCTGCTTTTCGTGGTCAATCGTTTCTATAGAGGTGGTATGTGTTTTGAGTACCATTTCAATTTGAGGTAGAGATTTAAGGTAATCTGGTCTGCCTTCTTCTTCGGGTACTACAGCGTCAGTCTGCTCAAAGCCGAAGTGTTTATAAAAGTCTATGGCGTTCTGATTGTAGCTCACCACTTCTAAATAAATGTCTTGCTCACGACCATATAAGTCCAACACTTGGCGCATGAGTTTGCCGCCCACACCCATTCCTTGAGCTTCTGGCGATACGTAGATTGCTCCGATACGGCGGTGGTTCTGTTCGTCAATGCGTGGGTCAACATAGCCAACCACCTTGCCGCCCACCTTTGCGACGAAAGTAGTCATACCGGTACCGTCATCTTTAGCCAACTGGTCTTTCAAATAAGCAATTCTTCGAGGGATAAACTCGCCTTCACGACCCTGTGCGTTGATTCTAATATCGTCAGCAGTAATGCCTAGTTCGTCATTTGGGTAGGCTTCCAGCCAAGCCCTGTCCCGTATTTCGCAAATAGTTTCTGCGTCATCAGGCACTGCTCTTTCTACGGTTAAGGCTAGGTTATCAAACTCTGGCTTCATAGGTATCTCATTCATCAGTTAAGTGTGAAGTTCTGGGTTGAAAACTTCTATGAACTTAGCGACCTGTGGGAACAAGTCTTCCTTCTCAGCTTCCTCTTTGTTGAAGAACCGCAGTTCTACACATTCGTCAGACGGCGTGAAGTTCAAGTCCTTTAGCTTTACCTCATAAATTACGTTAGCCACAAAGCCCTCACGACCAACCTTAGGAGCGGTAACAAAATACTTCGGGGTAGCTGATACTTCAATAACTTCTAGTCCCGTTTCTTCTTTAAGCTCCCGCCTTAGGCAAGCTATCGGGTCCTCGTTGTGGTCTAATCCACCGCCAAGAAGTTCCCATTTTCCATTGTCTTCTTTTGCTAATAAAAACCTGCCTGTTTCATCTATAGCAATGCCTTTTATACTGACACGGTAGTGATTTTGGTCGTTCATTTATTTACCTGCGTAGGGAACTCACCCCTGCTTGCACTTGCGATATTATCAACAAGTTTAACGACACTGTTATACATAGATTCGTAAGTAGCCCAAGCATATGCAGGAGCAGCCCAGACATTGCCCTCAAACTTAGTGAACTCTTTTGGCTCACCCTCATAACCATAGCCGTATAAGTTACCAGCAGCCACCATATCAAGCAGTAGCTGATGATTAAACATGGCGTGAACAATGTCAACAACCATTGCTTCTTTCTTAATAGTTCGAATCATGTCGTCAGTAACTAGAGATACTGTTTCGTCATTCTTAGCGGTGGCTGGGAAGATAACATCTGCTGTAGCCAGTAGTTCTTCTAAAGACAGCTTTTGGTATGCGTCATTGGTTGAAGAACGCGACCAATATACTACATTCACACCTAGCCCGACACAGCGTTCGGCTATCGCAGAGCCGATGTTGCCTAGTCCGATAATACCTGCCGTCTTACCTTTAAGCTGTACGCCCCGATACTTCATAAAGTCTTTGTCAAAATCTAACGGGAAGCCGTCTTTGATTAGCCTTGGAGTTTGCCGCGCTAGGTTAAACATCATCATAATTGCCCATTCTGCAACGGCTTGGGTATTAAATGCTTTGATGTTACAAATTGGTATGCCAAGCCTGTTGGCAGCTTCTGGCTCAACCCACTCGTAGCCAGTTGATTCAGTAAAAATACCTTTTAGGTGCGGTATGGTTTCATAGTCTTCGCTTTTCAGCTTCCAGCCAACATAGTCAGGATTTAAGCAAAGTAATCGGACTTCATCGCCCTCAAACAGCTCCGTACAATCACTTAACGGCGCAATGGCTTTAGTAACTACAATCTCTACATTTGCTTGCATAAGTTTTTCCAGCAAGTCTGGGGTTGCTAGGTTTTCCCATAGAGGGTCAAAGATAAATGCTTTCATATCCACTTAACCTTTCTAATACACTCTTATGTCAGTAAAGTTTTTCAAGCCAAATAAATTGGTAGGTATCAACTCGCAGCGCTTACCTTCCAACTCCTCAAGCTGTGTTGGTGAAAGTATTTTTGCCCTAAAATCAGTACCGTTTGTTTCAAGAATACCGAAACCTGTCCAGTATTTAGTAACTGACGATTTAGTAGTACCGATAGCTATAGCATTTGGGATAACTGTCGTAAAGACGACTATTTTATCTTCGCCACGATTGAACTCGCGTCGTTTAGACAGGGCGCAGTAAGCGTCGTGATACACCGGACCCATTTCGATTACCACTCGTTGTTCTTCGACAGGTAACTTAGTTAAGTCTTTAGCTCCGTCCAGCCGTACATTTAATGCCGAAGTAGTTAGCATTTTTTCTTTTTTTGCAGGGTCTACCGTTGTTGCATACTCCTGCTTAAAGCGTTCCACATTAGTAGCAAGCTCTTGCTCCATAGTGTCTTTGTCTTCATACAAATCACCTATACGCACGATGTCCATTGCAAAGTTAGCTGGGAAGTGTTCACTGAACTGCTCTAATAGAACCTTGAATGAGTTAAAGTAGGCGTCAGTGTCAGCTTTTGGCACGTTGTCCATACGTTCGATAATCATGTCATCGGAAGCAAATAAGAACTCAATGCCTGGCTCGTAGGCGGCAGCGATTGGCGCAAGGTACTTGCAGTAGTAGGCAATGGTAAAGTACTCCGCCCAGTCTACCTCCGGGCTGCTAGGCATACGCCATAACTTGTAGCCACCGAATGGATAGCGGAACTGTAGTGGCTTACCAGCTTCTACGTTTATGTGTATGGCTCGTTTAGCTTGTAGTTCGGAGCTTTCGTCTACTGCCCATTTACGGAACTTCTTAGACATGAGCTTAGCATAAATAAAGGCTTCAATGCCTTGCTGGTCTATCTGTGCTTTATCGTCAACAGACAGTTCGTGCTTGGCTGAGTTCTGTAGTTCGAAGTGTATGTAGTCTAATGGTTTCATAATCGTTTGTGGAGATGTGGGGCAGACATGAACCTGCCGTATGTAGCTTTGCAAGCTACCACCTATTCTCGGTCACCACATCACTGCTAATTATATAATTGTTGCCCCTGTTTAGCCAGTAATTTACTTTCCGGACTACTTAGACTAATCAGCACTATTCATTGCCCAAAAAGTATTTCATAATAGTAGTATGAGTAAAGAAATACAAAAACCAAAAATGGGTCGTCCACCAATTATGAATGATAGGGTATTATCCAAGCTAGAGTCCGCTTTGTCTGCTGGCTATTCCGTCACTTCTGCATGTTATTTTGCAGGGGTCAGCAAATCAAGTTTTTACGAATATAAAGCGTTGGATAAAGAGTTCTCGGACAAAATGCTCCGTGCCGAAGAATGGTCTACATTCCGAGCAAGACAAGTAATTCTACAAGCTATTGAAAAAGGTGATGTGAAAGCGGCAATGTGGTGGGTTGAGCGTAAAAGCCGCGTTGAGTTTGCCCCACCTAGAGGAATGTGAAACTACTATGGGATACAAACAAAAACGCGACAAAGGCTTCTACTATTATTGGGACATCATGGAACGCACTGCTAGGAAGTACGAGGTAGACCTTGTAGCTACTGGTCGCTTTACTTATATACGTACTGACGGTCACTATAGGATTTATTTGGAAAAGGCTACAGGAAACACAATACGTGTTTTGATACCAAAAATAGACTAGCCAAAGCTTGCTTTTGATGTCATAGAATATATACTTATAGTTATACATAACAGAGGTCATAAGTGCAGACTACTATAGCAGCTATATACATTAAGGTAAGTTCGCCAGTAGTAGCAGAAGCAGAAGTGACGGAGCTACTACAGCACCTTACAAACAATGGCTGTGAGCTGGTTAGTGATACTGTTTTAGACCTTAACGAAGGCTACGATGAGCTATATAGCCTTGCTAAGTGGGCAGACACAAGAACCTTTGATATGGTGTGTATTCGCCGAGCCATAAACCTAGAAGACCGTGACGCTTACTTATCATTTATACAAAACCTATATCTAGGCAACGTTACATTATTAGGTCTTCGAGGTATTTAACAAATATGCAGCGACCCGCACTAACCACAGCAACTACAAACCGCGCGGACATTGACGACATCAAACGGCGTTATCTTACTGGGCAAATAACTAGGCAGCAAGCACAGCTAGAAGCAAACCCTGTCATTGAGCGTATCAACGCTAAACAGCAGGAGATTGCTAGACGGTACGGCAAGCGTAACTACCCCAAAACTACATTCATAGGCATTATGCGCTAACTGTCGTTTGCCCAAAACAATATAGGAACGCAGGGTAGGAAATAAAACTGGTTAACACTAGCTACTACTCCTACCCTTACTTCTAATATAGTTCTGTTCTATTCACGGCACTTGCAGCTAAATGGGTTTACCCCATTAAACAGCCTGTCCCCTAAAACCGTAGACACCACGCAGCACTTCATTCCAACGGATAATTTCCCTAGCAATAGTCTTATATAAGGCAGGTTGTACGCTCACCATAGCACAGTTTTCATCGTTTTTAGCTCCCATTTCACCCAAATCTAACCTGTAGAGTGGGCTGATTTCGGGAGTTAAAAACTTTCTAGTTTTTATGTCGTATACAAAGCCTTTTGGGAAGACCAGTTCCTGATAGGCTTGCTTTAGCTCCAATGGCGCACTGTGCCAATACTTATTTATCGACGATAATCCTAAGAATTTAATACCTGCGAGCAGGCTTGGCATGGAAACAATACTTGCAACTGATTCTGCAAGATTGATTAATGAGATTAACACCCTGTTATCAACATAAATAAGTACAGCTTTGCTACTATATTGGTATGACCAATAATTTAAATCAACTTTGTCCATTTTGCATTGAGAATAACCTACTGCGTGTACATGTGCTGTATCAAGATAGTCTGTGGTACGTCACTGATATGGAAGAAGGGAGCATCAACAATGCAGTTATAGCAATTACTAAACGCCATATCGAAACACCGTTCGAAATTAACGAGGAGGAATGGAGTTCCCTGCACGCGCTATTAGATAAGATGAAGAAACTGGTTGATGAGAAGGATCAGCCTGAAGGATACAACCTAGGGTGGAACATCAATAAAACCGGCGGCCAGAATGTAGCACACGCCCACTTGCACCTCTTAGCAAGATATAAAGATGAGCCTCTTGCAGGCAAAGGAATTCGCTATGCTTTCAAGCAACCCGAGAACAAGAGACCTGCTAGAAACTAGACAAATAATTTATTTTGTTGCTTCTGAAAAATTCAAAAATTTTGTGTGAGCACTAACTAGAGAGAATGAAAAAGTAAAAGAGAAGGTAGGGGTAGCTAACTCACCGGCTATACGCGCGGGGCAAGTCGCACAGGTTCGTGTACGACATGCTTTAGCTTCTCAGTCATCGCACATTATTCGTCAATGTGCGCCGCCTTGGCTGCAGTTGACTTATAAGATGGGGTATGTTATAAATTACAGACTATGGCAGAACTACTAGGAGTTACGGGCTTCCAGTGTAGCGGCAAAGATACTGTCGCAGATATTCTGTGCGACTTTCATGGGTTTGAGCCTGTAACCAGTAGTGATGTAATCCGAGACCACATCAAACAAAATGATCTTGGCGAACCAACCCGACCGTTGCTAATGGCGGTTGCCCGAGAGTTGCGAGCACGGGATTCATCTGCAATTATTCGAGAGTCGCTTAAGCGATGCGAAACTGACAGAATTATAATCTCCGGATTATATTCAAAAGCAGAGGCAGAATATTTCACCGTTGAGGCTGGGGGAAAGATTATAAAATGCGATGCAGATCAACGCCTGCGTTACGAGCGAGCATTATCAAGGGGGAGGGTTGGAGACGATGTTGACTTAGCAACTTTTCAAAGTTGGGAGAGTGGAGAGTCAATTTCTATTAGTAACAGTAACCAATCAATAATTGAAGTTGGCCGGTTAGCTGTCGCAACAATTATTAATGAGGGCACTTATGACGAACTGCGCGTTAGCGTGGAGGCCACCCTAGTAAGCCTGGAGATAAATCCGTATGTATAACTCTAACTTCATACCTTCAAATGCAGCAGAAAATGTACTGCGTCATGGCAATATTATAGGCGACGATGAGTTTGCCGCGAATATGATCGAACGTGTCGTGCAAACAGCTTTTGCGGCCGAGGGACAATTTGGCACTTCGCAAAATGTCCGCGCTAGGTTTGAGCAAGATTTCGGTGAAATGTGTGATAACGGCGAGGTGGTTATGAGCACACCAGTATTAACAAATGCTGGACGATACGATGAAAAGCCGCTAACCGCTTGCACAATGCCACCAGTAGATCTAAGGGGCGACTTGAAGAAGGTGAAAAGCATGATCGATACCCTGCACCAGCAAGGAATGGGTACCGGCTTCAACCTTGGTAACACAGAAGATCCAGTTTCAATGCTGGATTACTTAAACAGGGTTGCAGTAACGGGTTCACAAAGCGGCATGGAAGATCGTCCAGTAGGCAATATGGCGATCATACCTGTACGCCATCCTAAAATCAGAGAATTTATTAACGCAAAACGCGAATCTGCAATAGACGGATCTACATGGAAGTTCAACATATCAGTTGACGTCGATGATGAATTCATGAGAGCGGTAGGATCAGACGGTACTATAGAACTAGATGACGGTACTAAGATTAAGGCAAGCGTTATTTTTGAGCAAATAGGAGAAGCGGCGTACACATTAGCCGATCCAGGACTCATTTTCTTGAATCGCATGAATGACCGCAATCCAACCCCTGGAATAGGCCTGTATCAGACTACCGCACCGTGCGCAGAAGTTGGCTTAGCCCCCGGTGAAACATGCCAATTTGGATATATTAATCTTGGGAAATTACTGATTAATAGCGGTGATTCGCTCTCTATCGATTACGATAGACTGGCGACCACTTCGCGCATGATGACGCGCGTACTCGATAACTGTCTTGAGCTTAGTTTACGAAATTACACCACTCCTGAAAGTGAGCACATTATGCGCCTAAAACGAAAAGTAGGCGTCGGAATTTGCGGCGTAGCTGATTTACTTGTAAAAATGGGTATCGGCTATTCGAGCGAAGAAGCAGTAAAAACTGTCCAAGATGCAATAGCTTGGGTCAACTTTAATTCAAAGTTAGCCTCTATGGATCTTGCGGAAGAGCGCGGGTCATGCGGGGCCATGAATCTGTTAAACATTGGTGGCGGAGACCCAATGAATAGGCATACGGCCGACCGGCCATTGATTGGTGAATTGTTTAGTGGACTAGATACCGAAATGGTAAGCGGTGACGATTGGTCTAAATTAGCATAAAATATAAAGTTATCTAGGAATCTAAGAAACGTTACTACAACAGCATTACCACCAACAGGGCGTAGTAGTCTTGTTATTGACGCCTCTACTGGGATAGAGCCACACTTTTCATTTACTAATGCTAGCGGAAACTTAATTGGACCAGTGGCAGACTACCTTGCAGCTCAGGAGATAAGTCCAGACCGCTTTATTAAGATAAAGAGTTGTAATATTGTGCCTGCAGCTAGCGAAGCAGCCGTAGTCAGCATATGCGAAAATGCAACAGCTATTTCTGCTATTAGCCACCTGAATATGGCTGCAGGGGTGCAGAAGGTAATTGATGAGGCAGTTTCAAAAACAGTAAATATGCCCGCCAATACAACCCCGTCGGATGTACAAAACATATACTATAAAGCATGGCAAGATGGCATGAGTGGCATTACTATATACCGAGAAGGCACCCATTCATTACAACCTTTAAAGTCAGGAGACTCTAAATGAATCATTTCCGCCTAATTCCCGCAATCTACATCATCCTTAGAGAGGATAATAAAATTTTGCTATTGCAACGAAAAAACACAGGCTACCATGATGGTGATTTTTCACTACCTGCAGGGCATGTGGATGGCGGCGAAACACTTAGCGATGCCGCAAGACGCGAAGCCAAAGAAGAACTCGGAATTACAATCGATGCTGACGCGTTAAAACTCGTGCACGTTTTACACAGAAAGTCGGATATGCCCGCTTACGCAAACGAAAGAATAGACTTTTATTTCGAAGCCAGTGGCTGGTCAGGTGATGTTACTAATATGGAGCCTGAAAAGTGTAGCTCATTAGAGTGGTGCGTCGTTGATAAACTGCCAAGCAATATGATTCCCGCTGTAAAATTAGTAATAAATTTAGTTTCTTCTGGAGAAATTTACTCAAATATTGGCTGGGATAATTAAAGGAAAATCTATTATGTCTGAGAACCTATCATTTCAATATTGTCAAAAATTAATAGTACTTAATCAACAACTTGATTCAGTACTATTAGCTAAGCGAAAAGGGGAAGCTGATTTTGACGGTGTCTTTTCATTTATAGGTGGCAAAATGGAGACCACCGACGAAACACTAATCGCCGGTATGCAGCGTGAAAAGAATGAAGAAGTAGGTGATCAGGTTTGCTTAAAAGTGCTGCCTAAGGAAAGTTATAATCTACTATTTAGAAAAAAAGATGGTAGTAGCATGGTTCTACCTCACATTGCAGGTGTTTATGAAGGTGGTGATATTACGTTAAACGAAGAATATAGCGAATATGCATGGGTAGCATTGGACGGCTTAGATTCATTTGAACCAAAAATTGAAACCGTAGTTGAGGCTACGACATGGGCACTCGGTAGGCTTAGTGCCGCTTCAGAGTCAGACTTCGTTAAAATTTAGAATATGAAAATTAACCCGGATACACAGGTAAAATTAACTTTACCGCTACTAGAATCCACATTAGACGCATATGGAGTGGGGCTTGATACGCACGAAGAGGTAGCAGAAGGAATATCAAACACAGTAGTTAGAATTACGGATCAGGACAGTGGTGAGTATTATCTCAAGTACTACAAGACAACTCATGAACGTGATGTAGTAATTAGAGAGGTAAAATCGTGGGTAAGCTTGCCCTCACTGGTCTTCCAGTTCCTGATTACATCCCCTCTCTTACAAGCGAGCCTTTAAACTACATCAGGAGCGATCACGGGGAACATGCTACAACTTTGACTCGTGCAATTGCTGGTAGTCACCCAGAAAACTATGAGCGAGGGCTTATACACGACTTGGGTCGGACACACGAACGAATCCACATGTATTCTTTGGAGGATGAAGACGCTAAAGGTTTTGACCCGGTAAAAAATTATAACTTTTATGAGCCTGAAGCGAGTGATACTAAATTTAAAACGATCGATAAGTTATCGCGCACAAAACTAACCGAACTAAGTGACTTGTGGGATCAAATACCGAGCGGGTTCGTGCCTATGGATATCAAGCGAAACAATATTATCGTTTCAAATGGCAAACTTGTAGGGGTTATCGATTTTGCTGACGCCAACTTTGCACCCTTGGCATTTTGTTTAGCCGGCACGTTATGGGACATACTAGAGTCGGATGAGGGCAGCGTATCAGATTTAAATGAGTACATAGCTAATTACGAACAATCTAGAAAAATCACCATTATTGAGAAACAAAGAATATTGAATATTGTTGCTATAAGAGGGTGGATAGCCCTTCATGGAACGATGCTAACCACATCCGACAGCCCAGTGGCTACAACTTAAAGAAATTCACTCGCTCAGCTTTTAGGAGTATAGTCCTGCGCTGACATAATGTTAAACTAGACAGTGGATGAATCACGATCAACTTTACCAAATAATCGAAGCAGCTAAAGCTGGCGGTAAGATATCTAGAGATTACTTTGATTCAAATCTGTTGATTGAAGAAAAAGGTATGGCGAGCGACATCAGAACTAAAGCCGATACTGAATCAGAAACCGCTATAATTGATATCTTAAAAAATTACTTTCCTACCTACAGTATTTTATCTGAAGAGAGTGGCTACTTAGATAATGATAATGAGCTAAGATTTGTAATTGATCCATTAGATGGATCAAACAATTTTGTAATGGGAATTCCTAACTTTTCCGTCAGCATAGCAGTAATGGCTAAAGACGAAATCATCGCTGCAGTAATATATGTGCCCTTGCTAGACCAAACTTTCTCAGCAATAAAAGGCGAGGGTGCATATGCAAACGGCAAACCGATCCATGTCAATGACACACTATCTGCAGACAAATCTACGATAAGCTACACGTGTGGATATATTAACGATTCTGATTACACGCTAGCTATAACCGAACAGCTATCAGCACTTAACGTCAAGAGACAGATCAACTTCTGGTCACCAGCTTACGACTACTGCCTCCTTGCATCAGGAAAAATTGAGGCAGTAATAAATAATGGTAACGAAATTTACGACTTCGCCGCTGGTAAATTAATCGTTAAAGAAGCAGGTGGAACAGTTACTGATTTCAAAGGCGATACGGACGATGACATTAATGCTCAATTCCTAGCATCCAACGGAACTGCGTTGCACGACAGTTTGCTGAAAATCTTACGTTAATCCGCAAAATTAGGGGGCCATAAATACCTCGAATAGCCGTGCGCTCTATGCGTATTGCCGGCATGTATTATTCAATAATGTACTACGCCTCTCCATTTCTGTCAGAGGGGGGATTAAGCGCTTGCGCGTAGAGATAGAGCAAGTGCCTAGACATTTAACAGATACACGCGTATAAACTCAGGCTGCATTGAGAGCGTTAGCTTGCTTATATATCGAGGCCATGGCGACGAGCTTGGTCTTCATACCGTTCCAATCGATCCAGCTCCCTTTTACCACTTGTAGTATGATAAACAGATGAACATATTATTCATTCAAGCCGGCGGCACTATTGATAAGGACTATCCGACGCATGGTGTTGCCTACAGCTTTGAGATAGCCGAGCCAGCCTCAGAACGAATCTTAGAGCTAGCAAACCCGAGTTTTGTGCATCGTACAATTGAACTGCTCAAAAAAGACAGCACGGATATTACACATGAAGATCGACAGCTATTGCTTAAGACCTGCCTAGCTGCCGATGAGTCTTTTGTGATCATTACCCATGGTACTGATACTATGGCCGATACCGCTAGTGCATTAAGCGAAATCCAACACAAAACGATTGTTATTACTGGGTCTATGAGACCAGAACGATTTGTAAACTCCGACGCAGCCTTTAACCTTGGTGTCGCAGTTGGCGCTCTTGAAGTACTCAAGCCAGGAGTCTATGTCGCGATGAGTGGTCGTGTACTACCTTGGGATCATGTTAGTAAAGATTATGAACAAGCTAAGTTCGTTGAGAATTAATACACGACGACGAAATTCACATCAACTTTGCACATGTTGCATTGAAAATAGCTGATTTATGGTAAATATACCGCACCAATATGATGCTAGGGAAACTAGAGGTTGCTGACGGTGGCGGCGAAGTCGTTCTTGGCCTGCTCCAGCATGTTGCTGTAAGCGTCGCGGTCAGCGTTGAAGCTGCCAATGAACTGGTCTTTGACTTGGTTGGCATTGTCACCGAGGTTGCTGAGGCTAGCGGCTAACTGGTTCTTGGCGGCGTCGAGCTGGTTGAGGTAGTCTGCTTTTGCGTGGTTGAACTGGTCAATGAACTGGTCTTTGCTCTGGGCAGTGTTAGCAAAACCGGCAACCTGGGTGCGGAAATTATTGAAAGCGTCATTGGTGGTGTTGGTGTAGGTGGTAGTGGCAGCGTTGAACTGGCTGTCGAAGTTGGCAACCGGCGTGCCGGATTGGAGCTGGCTCTGAGCAGTGGCTTCCAGGGCTTTGACCTGGCTGGTGAAGTTATTAGTGTCGCTGGTGAGGGCTGCCTGAAACTTGTCGGCAGCAGTCTGGGCCTGTTGGCTGCCGGTGCCGTAGCCGCTGGTGTTGTCATTGGTGGCAGCCTGAGCGAAGTTAACCGCACCGACGACGCCGGCAATAGCTACGACGCCGACTGCGAAGATACCTTTGGTGAGGATTGAATTGTTGATACTGCTCATAATTAACTCCTCTATTAGCTTTCTATTATAGATGTAACTTCGCCAGTATGCAAGCCCTGGGCGATATACGCAGTACTATTTTTCACTCTTCTGCTGAAAACTTTCGAGGATTGCCTGTAGCGTGCCGACTACCAACAGCTCATAGGCATAGATAGCGCAGTTCTGGGAGATGCCAGACTGATGTAATACCTGAAAGAACGGCACACTGGCCAATAGCAGCAGGGCGGCGCCAAAGGCGTAGCGGCTGGACAGCCGAAACCCTAGTCCCAGGATGCCGAACGCCATAATGCTAAGCTGGCCAACCGTCGGGCTGTAGGCCGCGCCGAGGGCAAAGGCGGCTATCAGTGGATACTGGGCAAAGTCCAACAGGCGCCGGCCCGGCGCCGGCTTAGTAGCAGCAGCCGGCTTGGGAACGGTTGAGGTTGCGGCCGGTGTATCTGCCGGCGATACCCGGCGGATGGATTCCTCGGCAATGTGCGGCAGATTGGTAGCCCGGTGGACCTCCAGCAGCCTGTCTTGTAGCGACTGGGGCAGGGGCTTGGACCTGGACTTACGGTCGCCAGCCGGCTGGACGTCTTGTATCAAGGCCATTAGTGAGCATCCTTTGCGCGGTAGAGTTGCAAGCTCGGCGTGTCCTGTACCAGCCTCCAGCCGACCTGGCGCTGCACCCAGCCGTAGTGTTGCCAGTCAGCCTCCTTCAGCAGTAGCACGTAACGCACGCGGTAGGGCGCCAGCTGCGTGGCAGCATCGCTGCGCTGGTTGCGCTGGGGCAGCAGCTGGTTATCTATGAGTTTGTACAGGGCTGTGGCCTGGGTTGGGGGCACGCCTTTTAGTTCCGGATTGTCACTGATAATTAGCTGTTGGCTAAAGTAATGTCCCGCGGGATTGCCAACCACCCGGTGCGCAAAACTAATCGGCAGGTACTGATGCCACGGCAAGACCAAAACCTGATAGTCAGCGTGATCAGCATCGAGCGTCCGCTCAGCCGTCGCCCAATCTTTGGGATACCGGGCACTGACCAACTGGCCGCCGGCACCCCACAGCAGCATTGGCGTACAGAGCAGGGGCAACAGCAATGCGCCGTTAAGCGCCCGCGGACGCCAGGCAACAGCTTGGAGGCGCATGACCAACGAACCAACGCCAACTGCCGCCAGGTAGCTATAGGCCAGCACCAACAGCATCAACCACTTTTGTGGTTCGCGGTAACCGCGGTAGAACGGAACATGCGCCACCAGCCAGGTGGTCGTGCCAGATGACCAGTCGCTGCCGATGCCCATGCCCAGCCACCAGGCGATGGCCCCCAGCGCGATCAGGCAGATACCCAGGCGATCACGCTGCTGCACCACCCGCGCCCCACCACAAACAACGATAATCCCCAGCAGCAGTCCAAAGACGGCAAATGTGAAGCCCAGGCTACCCGGCAACACGTAGCGACCCTGCCCATCGGCCCAGAAGCCCTGCAGACTCAGCGCCGTCAGCGGCGTACTGCCCAGTACACTATGGCTGGTCATGAAAGCATGGAGCTGTGAGCTACCAAATGTCGACAGGCCATTCGACCCATTGCCGAAGAACCCTCGAATCCAGATCAGATTGAGCAACAGCCAAGCCAGCGCTGTTGGCATCACGTAGCGCAGTCGCAGCTGCAGCCCGCCCCGCCCACCGGCCAGTAACAGCCCGCCGGCCGCCAAGGCAACGAAACCAACCGTGTGAATGCTGGTCAGCCCGACTGCTGTCGTCCAGGCCAGTGCCACGCCAACTGTCCTGTATGAAGGCTTCTGTATTAGCTGCCAGATGCTAGTTATAGCCCAAGGCAGCAGCGCATAACCCGTCAGCACCAGCCACTGTCCAGCCACCAGCCGGGTATACACGAACGGGTTAACCATATACAGCACGCCGGCCATGTAACTCGCCATTGGCAGGTCACGTAGTAGCTTAGTCTGCTGACTCAGCCGGTGCGCACCGATGCCGGC
Organism: uncultured bacterium; assembly: GCA_964236675.1. Taxonomy (GTDB): domain Bacteria; phylum Patescibacteriota; class Saccharimonadia; order Saccharimonadales; family UBA4665; genus JBDSWU01. The sequence continues at coordinate 94,588 of CAXSFI010000002.1, read as the reverse complement.
CAGCACAAACAAGCCAACCAGTAACAGCTTCTGCACCAGCATGCTGCCGATGATGGCCGACAGCAGTCGCAGAATCTCCATGAACAACCAATAATTATTGCTGTTATCGGTGTCCGGCATGCGCGGGCCCCAGGCCATATCGAAACTCTGTATATAGCCCAGCCGCAGCAGCGGCAAGAAAATTACCAGCGCCAGCAGCCCATACTCAGCCCACAGTTTATCCGGCTGTTTTAGCCACTTCACGGCTCATCCACCTTGTAGACTTTTTCACGCTTCTTGTGCACCGGCCTGACAGTAACGTCACGCGTCTCGGTCAGCATCAGGTCACGGTAGACGGTCTGCTTGGGTTTGCGCTTAGACTTCACAAAGGCGTAGCCGAGGTAGCTCAAGCAGCTGACTAATGTTGCACCACTAACAATTAAACCAACATAGAAATATCGCTGTGGAGCGAACTCGGCCACCAGCTTGAGGTTGTACGAACCGTCAGCACTGCGCGAGCAAGCCGTCGACTTGGCGGCGCACAGTTTGGCTGGGTCGACATACCAGCTATTCAGGAAATCATCGTAGTTGAAATGATCGGCATCTGGCACGGCCGTCGGGTGAGCTTTGGGCGACCATGCTGCCAGACCGCTATTACTTTTGGCGTCATCAAGCTCCAGACGCCACTGTGGGTGGTAGCTCTCACTCATGTTCAGGTAGAACGGTGTCGAGGCGCCAGTGATCTGAACCCGTTTCCTGGTGGGGCTGTCCAGCTGGAAGCTAATCTTCTTGGGCTGCACCAATTTCGCTGCCGGTGTCGACACCACATAGTAGCGGTTCTGGATAGCCGGAATATTGATCAAACTGAAATTATCGTAGCGATTGATCTCTTTTATTCCACCGTATTGGTCAGCATAACTGTAGACCGACAGCGACATATATTTGGCACCAAAGGGTGCCACGAATGTCTTTGTAAAGCTATGCCAGTTGTGATCAGTGATAGGCAGGCGCTCGCTCATAATGGTGCCATTGGCGTCATCAAAGCTAACGTAGTAGCCAGCCTGCGGTGCATCCGGGCTCTGGTAATCAAAACTCAGTAAATATGATTTTCCTTCTTGGACTGCAACGCTGGCAGGCCCGGTACAAGCCACGTGCCGCGTAGCATCCAGTTCCAGTGATTGCTTACCGTCAGTCTTATCATTACCGTCCAGGCCCATCGACAGCAACGGATTAGTATCGTAAGCATTACAGTCGCCGACTTTCTTCTGCCACAAGCCAGCTTCGAGCGATGGGTTTACAATCAGATTCTTGTAGGTGAAATTGCTGTTGACGATCCTGGCGGTCAGTTTAGATCCTGTAAGCGTAGTGGCTTTATATTGCGGCGTGGAAGCACTGGCCACAGGCGTGACAAGCGTTAATGGCTGCACGGCAACCGCATCATAAAAGGTCTTAGCATACTGCTTATTCTGGTCATCGGGATAGCCTTTTAGCCGAACATTCATACTTGTAGCGCCGGCTGGCACTGTGAACTTACTATATAGATTGTACCAACGCCCCGAGCCTTTTATCTGATCGGCTGACAGCACAGTATGTTTAGCATCATTAAATACCAGATCGTAGCCCGCGCGCTGCCCACCTTTTATCTGGTAGGCATAAGCCAGACTGTAAGTCTGCCCGCTGCTCACACTAATGGCGTTGCTGCTGGTGCATGCGGTATGTTTAGCAGCTCCCAACTGCAATGAATAGCGTCCATCAATAGCTGGATTCTCAGCTCGCTTCATGCTGATGTTCGCATTATCATCATACTTATTACAATCCTCAGCTTTCGAACTCCACAAGCCACGTTCAAAGGAACCATTTTTCACTAGGTTCGTCCCAGCCGCTGTGCTGTATAAGGCTAGTGAGTCATTAGTGGCCCCAATCGTCCGGCTACTTGTCTCAAGTTGGTCAATCTTATACAAGCCATCTCCTTGAGCAAGTGCGTAACTACTAGCCGCTGCAAGTGGCGCAGAAGCAACAATATTAGTTGCCAATGCCGCCCCAATATCTACACCATTCACCTGCAAATCATTGGCATTATCGGCCACAAAGCTGATAGCCCTATTGCTGATTTGATAGCTGTAGCTTACCTGTGCTGTGTTTGCATATAGCATGTTAACACTATTGGTTTCAAGAGTCTTATTAATCGCTAGCTGTCCGGCGCGTATGTCTTGAGATGATAATGGTGAGCTTATATCTGCAATTTTTTGAACAGGCGCCGTCGATTTTGGGCTTATGCCCGAATCTTTAGTGCTTACGAAACTTAAATTTTTATTATTGAATGCTGAAATCTGGAATTTGTAGTCATTATCAATATTTCTAAAAGTGTCAATGCTAGAAATCTTTGTAGTCATATTAAAGTATGGTTTGTAAGCCTCATTTTCATATACAGCTAAATTTTTAGTGCCAATGTTAATTCGTTTGAGCCAACTTAAGCCGTCAAGCACTTTGGTAAAATATTCGCGGTTATCACCATAGTTAATAAAGAAATCATTATCATTTGTAGAGTCACGTAACGGCACAATTATGTATTTTGATGAAGTGAAGTTCGCGTATTGATTGGACCATGAAGATGTTAATTGTTTATTAAGCTGCACAGTGCTGAGGTCACTGTCTTGATTGCCATAAATGTCATACTGACTCAAATTTTTTGAAATAGAATCTATAGCACTAAGTTGAGGATGTAAATTAGTTTCTACTCCCCACTTAGAAGAAGACGGCAGGTAGATAGTCCTGAAGAAATCGTTTTGTGATTCTAAATAATTTTTTAATATTAAATAATCAGATGGTGTGTGACGTGTAACGTAGAGTGTCTTAATTCGGCCAGTAACAATTGCGCTTCCATTGTACAAAAATATTAACGAAACCGAAGCGATTAAACCATAAGTGATAAAATTTTCTATCTTCGAGTTTCTAAATTTCAACCATAGCTCTTCAAGTCCAGAACTAATGATTAGGGCATAGCAAAGGGCAATAAGATAGAAAAATTTACTAGCTTCTCGAAATGCATTGAAACCTGGTAAATGTTGGTATAGCCAAAAATACAAGCCTGTAAAAGGCGCCGCTTGTTGTTTAGTGAGTAGAAAGCCAACTAAAAGTAGGCTTGCAAAGAAAAGAAACTGTCTACGAGCACGATTAAGGTAAATACATAGGATTGCCATAAAAGGAATGAGCCAGTTGTAAAGCGGTATCTTTTGTACTAAGAATGCGGACGGTGCTGCGCCCGTCCAAAATGGATGAAAAAGAGTTAGGGCGTTGGACAAGTTTAGATATTCTGCGCCGAATAGTCCCCTATCGAATAATGCATTACTTGTTACAGCACCAATTTTGCTGAGCGCATATAGCCAATATATATTGCATAGCAGAACAATTAGTATACTAATACTCGCAATTCGACCAACTTTGAGAAGCCGCTTGATTGGAGACCCTTTTTCAGTGAAGAATAATTGCCATATTGCGTAGCAGAAGAATATAAAAAACAGAATATAAAAAACTCTAAATTCATAGATTGATACGATGGTACTAACCACACCACAGCCGATAGCATAGCGCAAATGGTGCGATCTAAATGACTTGATGTATAGTGCAAGAGCAAAAGTAGAAAAAGAATAAGCAATAAGTAGAGTGAGCTGACTGGTCGACAATAATAAGAAGTAGGTATTGAACGTATAAAGCAGCGCAGCTAAGAAACTTGTGTACACTTTCAATCCTAAAGTTCGAGCTAGGTAATAGGCCCCATATGGACATGCCAAGGCTATAGGCAACATAAATATAAACTTGTCAGAAATGCCAGAGTCAAAACCCAATGTTCCAAATATTCCCCCCATAAATTCGAAAGGCCAAGTACCAGCTGTTATATTAAGACCCCCCAGACCATTAGCTGTTTTCCACAGCGTTGGCAATCCCACCGCTTCTTTAGATGCATTTGCAAAATGATACGACCAGTCACCATATGTGAGAGTGCCACTAATAAACCATCTATAGAATGCAGCGCTAATAAGTAAAGGCGAAAAAGCTGCAATATTAATGCGATTACGGAGTTTCATGAATAAGCCGATTATAGATTTCCAAATATTGTGGTATTACAGTATTTGCCCAATCATAATTTTTGTAAATGTACTGCCGACTATCATCAGATAAATTAGCACTATCTTGCGAGTCGTGCACTTCCAAAACCTTAGAGGCAAGCGCTTTATAATCATTTTGAGGTATTAAGAATTCTTTTTTAAATTTACCGATTATTTCTCTTGAGCCTGAATTTTCAGAAGCTATGGCAGGTAAGCCGGAGGCCATGGCTTCCATGTATACCTGGCCCCATGTCTCAGCCTTACTCATGCTGACATAATAGTCTGATTTGGCATAGTATCCTTTAACTAATTCTTTATCTATCTGACCTACAAGAGTCACATTAGTGGATAAATCTAATTTCTCTATCATTATTTTGAGATTTTCCTGTTCGGGGCCTGAACCTACGATTAAAAGCTTCATGTCCGGATATGTTTTAACAATTATTGAAGCGGCTTTAATCACAAGATCAACAGCTTTCCGGTCGATCAAACTACCGACAGTAATCAAGGTCAGTGACTTATGATTTTGCTTACGTTGGCTATATTCAGAGCTGTTAATACCGGGAGGTATTATCTGTATTTTATGTTTGTTGACTCCAATATCTATTAATTCTTGTTTGGCATCGTTGCTGATTGCAATAATCAAACTAGATTTAGCCATGGTCTGCTTTGCCAAGAAAGTGAATGGTAACTTTGCTATAGACCCTAGTGTAGAAGACTTTTTCAGTTTAAATGATGACTGTACTGGTCCTATGATAAATGGTACTCGACCAAAACGACGTGAAAGTGCGATGAGATTAAATGTGTTGCTAATCGAATACGGCAAAAAATGGTGCAGAAGATCTGGTTTATAATCCTTCGGTAGCAATCTTGCTTTAAGATAGCATTTTGAGTGAAATTTGAGGCTACTAAAGTTACTCATGATGAATCTAGACTGATAAATACTAGCTACTGACATCGTTTTTGGTGGCTGGTCTATTTGGTTGGCGACTATAGCGTTCACCTTAATGTTTAGTGAATCAAGATGATTGGCATAATCATATGCCCATCCTACTTCACTACCTCTGTCCTCATACCAATAATGCAAGGGCGCTAATAGAATCTTCATTTGCGATTACCTATGAAGAATATAAGGTGGTGAATTTTAGCGATGCCATAGTACATGCTTTTCATTATCTCAAATTCTGGAGTTTTTCTGGCAGATTGTATTTCAGCATGTTGTTTCTTGATAAAGCTTTTTTGATCCCGAACGTTCGACCACGCGTGATTATAGGACGATGCTAATTTGGTTTTACCCAGGATTACAAATATTAACGATTCGATCAAACCCATTAGATAATAAATTGGTAAGATGAAAAATAGGGTTCTGGTCTGGTAATTCTTTTTAAGCATTTTGAGCGTATTTTCATTGCGCCACAAAAATACGTTTTCATTAAGCCCCTTACTACTGCTACCACCACCAAAATGATTGATGATTGTCGACTCTGAATAATCAAATGAATAACCATAAAGTTTCAACCTCCAAAACCAATCAACTTCTTCGCAGTACATAAAGAAATTATCATCTAAACCACCAGTCGACTGGTACAGCTGCTTCGAAAATAGTAGACAAACACCAGATAAGTAAAATGACTTTGCTCGCCTAGGAGTCTTGGGTAGAAAGATTGGGTGTCCAAAGGGGTCTATTAACGTTACATATGGTGTCCGGACTTGACCGGTGTGGTAGTCTGCTTCCCGAGGCGCTATGACATCTAGCTTGCGCACTCTCATTTCTGCTTCCAATACTTTTACAAAATCTTTGCTTATCCAAGTGTCACTATTGAGTAACATGACCAAATCAAAGCTAGCATGTTTAACGCCGAGGTTGTTGCCTCCTGCAAAGCCTGCGTTCTCATGATTTTGTACAATGATCACATTAGGATAGTTCTGCTGAACATAGTCCACGCTACCATCATCAGATTTATTATCAACGAAGATAATTTCGTACTTTTCATAGGTTTGAGCTTCAACCGAATCAAGTAGTTTTTTTAGCCATTTTTTTCCATTCCAATTGACGATGATTATCGAAATACCGGCGCTCATTAGATGCCTAATTTCTTTAATAAATTTTGAGCACTGTAATCTTTATAGAATACTTCCGATTTTTTATAAAACTCATTAGTGTCGAGCTTCTTGAGTGCTTTCTTGATTGGATCTATTTTTAGTTCCTTGTATACCAACCCATAAGACATCTTCGTCACTAAGCTTGCTATTTCAGGTACGCTGGACATAAGTACCGGTAATCCGCACGAAATATATTCACCAACTTTGAGCGGTGAGCAATAATAAGTCCATTTAGATTCATTGTTGTACGGTGCCAAACCGATGCCATTGTATGATTGCAAATATTGCATGACAAATTTGCGTGTTTTGGCATGGTGTATCTCTGTCACAAACTTTTGAGATTTGGTAAACTCCGTGACTCGCTCCCAGTCATTACCGCTGCCGATGATAACGAGTTTTTTAATGAGTGGGTGAATGGTCTGTATGAGGTCGTATAGGCCATGTTCAATACTGACATCCCCTACGTAGATAAAATGGCTCTTATTTATCTTCTTGCGAGCGAAGGTGATGTCTTGCAAATTTACTGGATTAGGAATAATTACTGATTTCTTGGTGTTAAGGCCTAATTGAATTCGTTGAGATTCTGCACGCTTAGTATTGCTAGCGATTAAGTCCGAATGTTTAGAAGCAACTGATTCTATTTTTAGATAAATCTTATTTAGTAATGGGTTGCTGAATCTGTCTTTAGAAAAGTCGCGTGGATAGTAAACTATCTTCTCAATTTTTTTACCTAATAATTTTCTGCAAAATATGGCCGGAATAGTATCAAAATTACTGGCACCAATAAAAATATCGAACTTTGAATGCTGGATATATTTGACGGATAAGTAAAAATCGCCAACTAAATTAAAAATACCTTTAGGACGTCTACCAATTGTTTCAATCGTACCACCTGGTTTCAGGAAGGTGGTATCTACTTCTGAATAATCATCGAGAGGATGTAATAAGCGAATTTCTCGATAACCTTTAAAGGCTACATACTCTTCTAATGTGTCTAAACCTCCAGGTTGTCCATTCGTATGACTTAATATGAAAATTGTCTTAGACATTATTTGCTCGCTACGATGTTAGCATATCTAAGTTCCAGCATCGTTTCGATGCTGATTGGTAAAAGTCGACCACTCTTTTCGTTCACAATCTCTAGCTTACTGAATGAACGTAGTATCAGACTTAGGGCTTTCTTTTCAGCCTGTTTATCGTAACGATTATATTCGAAAAACATACAGCTAAGATGAGCAATTACTTTTTTAGCTCCAAGCATTACATCGAGCTCGAGGCCTTCCACATCGAGCTTCATGATATCTGGCATGGGCTTATTTTTGAAAAAATCATCTAAGCAGATTACGTCTACGTCAACTGTTTTTTGATTACCATAATTTTTTGCTAAGAGAGAGTGTGTGCCAATGCTGCCTTCTTCCATGTATAACTTCAGTTTACCCTTTTTCCTAGCAACAGCTTTCTGCTGAGGGTCTATATTAATACATTTATTCAATTCCATATTGCGTACGAGGAGTGCATAGTTAGATGGTTCTGGCTCGAAACTATGTACTTTGCCAGATTTTCCAATAGCCTGAGCTGCAACTATGGAATACAATCCAATATTTGCACCAACGTCTGCGACTATCATTCCTTTTTTAAGTTTGTCTTTGAAATGACTAAATTCAACTTTTTCGTAGCTGTCATTTAATAAGCTAGGCAGGATGGTGATATCATCACTCGGGAAATAAAATTTAGCTCCCTCATAATCTACGATTAATTCTTGACCTGGTGCGTAGGCTGACCGGAAAATCTTTTGATATAAAAGTCCGACGTATTTATTGCGCTGAATAGGGGTTTTATAGAAAAATCTGCGTCCGATACGGATTACTGCCAATATAGATTTCTGTTTAAAGGATTTTTGCATTATGTGGCCTTCCTCAATTTACTAGTAAACAGACCGATCGCGCCCGCGGTGAATTCAGCTGTCTTCATAAAAAGCATACCTAATCCTAAAATTGGATTAGCGAAAAGCTTTTTGGGTTGGGAAAAGAAAAGTTTGTAGCGGGTGAGGGGACCGGTCTGGGAGCTGACATTGGTCATAGATTTGTTTTTGGCGGTGTAGGCAGCGAACTTTTTGGCGTAGTAGTATTTTTTGCGGAGGGTTTGGATGAGTTTAAGATGGCCTTCGTTGTGCATGATGAAAGCGCTGACACGTCCGAGCTTGCCCTGGGCTTCGATGCGCTGAGACAGGTCCCAGTCTTCACCGCTGACCATTGATTCATCGTAGCCGCCGACTGCTAAGTAGGCTTCGCGCCTGAAAGCCCGGGCGGCTTCCATCCAGGCAACGCCGACGTAAAAGGAGCGTTCCAGCTGCTTGCATTGGGCCCAGAAGCCGTCACCGAAAGATTCTTCGGGTATGACTAAGCCTGTCAACTCTGCCTCTGACTTGAAGACGCTGACGCATTGCTCTACCACGGCTGGGCCGAGCTCCATGTCGGAGTCAATGATCAGGACGTAGTCACCGCTGGACTGCCGGACGCCATAATTGCGCTGAGCGGAGCGCTCCGGCCCCTGTGTGAAAAACTTATCGGCTAGTCGCTGGGCGATTGATGGCGTATCGTCTGTAGAGCTATTGTCGACCACAATGACTTCGATATCCTGGTAGATTTGAGCGCGGAGTGACTCCAGACAGGCGGCCAGCGTCTGGCTGCTGTTTTTGGTCGGGACGATAACGGAGACAGTAGGGGCATGCATAGTCCTACTAGTTTACCTGTTTAATCTGTTATGACCAAAACTGACAGTTAGCGTTAGCTATTTTTTAGAGGGAGAAATCATGGATGGCGCAGGGATTTAAGAAATAGTTAAGAAATGGGTGCTACAGTGCCTCAGGGTCAGCCACGTACCGAGTGCGGCATGATTGTTTAAAATATTCTAAGCTTTACTAACTTATTACGGTGGGCAAAGGATAATATGGCCAATGCTCTTCCAACGGCAAGACAGAGCCGCAAAGATGTTGAAAAAGAAAACTCACTCAAGCTGATCATAGATGAACAGCGACGGGATTATGATTATTTACTGAGCATTTACGATAGAACACGTGCCACGGAGAACATATTACTGACGGCCGGTTTTGGTGTCCTGGCATATCTTTATTACGCAGCACCTCAAGGTAGTAGGCTAAGTATAGTTGAAAGGTTATTTATGCCTCATGAGGATTACGGCAAAGTTATATATGTTATTGCCGCAAGCTTCTTTGCGTATGGCATCCTTAAGCTAATTTTCACAGTGTTCGGTGATAATCCCTGGGAGACGGCTTACGAAACTTCAAAAGCTAGTTACTCACACCAGCAGATCGATACGCTGGAATATATAAAAGACAGGTATGATATTTGCCACAGGCTTAATGGTAAAGCTTACTATGACCGTAAGAAACAGTTAATATTCTTATTCTATACGATATTGCTGAGTGCTATAATACTAGTTGTGATAAAAACCTTAAGATAAGGAGGTTTTAATGTCGGTGAATACCTACAGTTCCTAAAACAAAACATTGAAGAGTCCCAAAAGGGGCTTTTTAAGTTGCAGAGTTTCGTGGGGTATTGATGGCCAAAACCTGTTTGAAGTCTTGGTAGCTCTGGTCAAAAGTGATGGTCTGGCTCCAGTCATAAGCTGCATGACGGAGCTTTTCGTAATGCGGCTGGTCTGTCAGCAACTTTACAGTGCTATCGGCTAAGGCTTGTGGGGTTTCGGCGGCGGTGACAAGGCCAGTCTGGCCGCTGCGGACGCTGTCGCGCAGGCCGTCGACGTCGTAGACGACGGCTGGCGTGCCTTGGCTGTTGGCTTCGGTGACTATCAGGCCCCAGCCTTCTTTGACGCTGGTGACGGCTATGACGTGGCTTTCACGCATTAGCCGGACTTTGTCGGCCGCAGCCACCCGTCCATGGTAAGTAATGTCGGCTTTGTAAGGGCTATTGTCGATGGCTTTCAGGACGCGCTGGCCGTACTTGCCAGAGCTGTCACCGACTACGCTTAGCTTGAGCTCGGACAGCTGTGGCTTGGCTAGCTCAAAGGCTTTGACTTGGTCGAGAGTGCGCTTCATGGAGCGCATGGCGCCGAGCGACAGCATGGTGGGCTGGGGTGCTTTGGTGGACGCCGCGGGCAGGTTCGGGGCACCGGGCTCGTTCAGGCCCTCGCTAATGATATGGATGCGATCAGGCTGGAAGCCAACCCGCATGAGGTCTTGCTTGGTGCTGCTAGAGACCGTAATGACCGTCTGGTTGCTGAGCAGACGCATGTAGAGTAGCTCTGCCAGGTAGCCAATGCTGCTCAGCGGCTGCGGCATTTCATAAAACCAGATTTTGCGGCACAGCATGTGCGCGAACATGATGTGCGGTTCCTGCACGTACCATTTAGCAAAGAAGGGCATAGTGTTGACTTCGTCGATAACCATGTCGGGCCAGCCCTGGAGGTGTTTTTTGTAGTAGCGGTAAGCATACCAGTAGACAGTCGGACGACTGCCGACGCGGATGATACGATAGCCGTCCTGGTGGATCAGGTCGGCGCCGCCGCCCTTGAATCCAGCGGTGAGCAGCGTCACTTCATGGCCGTCAGCCACCAAGCGCCTGGCCAGCTGTTCATTAACGACTTCAGCGCCACCAGCCAATGGGTTGGCTAAGTCCTTCCAGGTCATCCAGAGAATCTTCATGCACTCGGACGTCGCCGTTTCTCGACGTATAGTGGGCGGTTGACGACCTCGCCGTAGATGTTGGCAATATAGAGGGCGATCAGCCCCAGGCTGATCAAAACGATGCCGATCAGGAAGACCACCATGATGGCCAGGTCTGCCGAACCACTGAAACTGAAGGAATCATTCATACAAATGCGGTTGAATAGGATGAGCAGGCCGAGCGGACCGGACACCAGCACGATGGCGATGCCCAGGTAGCCGGCTATGCGCAACGGGAAGAAGCTGAGCGAGACGATGCTGTCAGTTGCTAGCCGAATAAGGTTGCGGTAGCTGTAGGCGGCAGTGCCATGCATGCGCTTAGCCGGTGTGAACTCAATGTAGGTCCGCGAGAAACCCAGCCAGTCGATGAGTCCGCGGGTCATGCGGTTACGCTCGGTAAAGCGATTGAACTCGTCGACCACGGTGCGGTCGAGCAGCCGGAAGTCGGTGGCGTGGGCCGTGACCTCGACCGTACTGATGAGATTGATGAACTTGTAGAACCACTTGGAAGTCAGGCGCTTCATGAAGCTGGCGTAGCTGGCACTGGGTTTTTGCTTGCCGATGACCACGTCGAAGCCAGCCTGCCACTCGGCCAGGAACTGGGGGATCAGGTCCGGCGGATGCTGCAGGTCGGCGTCGATCATGATGGCCGCCTCGCCGCGACTGGCGTGCAGGCCGGCGGTGGTAGCAATCTCTTTGCCGAAGTTGCGGGCCAGCCGTAGCAGCCGGACATTGGTATCGCTGGCTTCTATAGCCTCCACATTCATGACCGAAGCATCGGTGCTGCCGTCGTCGACGTAGACGATATCATAGGCATAGCCGGGCAGACGTGTAAACACGTCCTTCAGACGGGTATAGATCTCGGTGACATTTTCCTCTTCGTTCATCATCGGAATGATGATGGAGATGAGCTGCTGCCGGCTGCTAAGCGGGGTCTTGGTCATGCTGCGCTTGTCCTGTCATGCCCTATTATATGCATCCTATATTTGACGGTCAGGCCGATCAAAGCCACTAATAATACGACCGCCCCTGTTACCAGGTCACTTACCACTGCTCCAATGGTAGCATGGAAGCGCGCCAGAAGCACTACAGTGGTGATGAAGCCAACTAACACCGTCGGCGCCACCCAGAAATGTCGCAGTCCGATATGGTAGATAATCAGCACATTAGCTAGCGATAGAGCATAGATAGATACCCCTAAACCCCGTAGGTACGGCGCATAGTGTGCGTATTTGGCGCCCAGTAGGATCAGCACCACCAAATGTGGTGCCACCAAAAATACCAGTAAAACACAACCACCTGCCAGGGCTGTCAGTGTCAGCGTTCGCTTCAAAAAAGCCTGGTTGTCACTGGCCAGGCCATGTGGCTGCAGCGATGGTATCAGGACACTGGCAAACGGACCGCTCAAAAAGAAAATGATATTTGAGATGATTGAGATACCGGTATAGAATCCTGCCTGCGCCGGTGGAAAGTAATGCTTGACCACCAGAATATCGAAGCTGAGTAGTAAGTTGGTGGTCAGTGAAGTAGCAAACACCATGGCTGTGAACGGTAACTCGGGCTTGAGCAAAGCCCATTTGGGACGGCGAAAGTGCAGGTTGCTGGCTACAAAGTGCCGGACGCCGTTGCCTTTTTGCAAAGCATATAACAGCGTTAGGATCTGCGAGGCAACCAAGCCGCCAATTGCACCGACGGTTTTGAAACCGAGCAGTACGAATATGACCGAGAAGACTATTTTGGCAACGGCACCACCGAGACTACTGGTAGCCAGCGTGCCGAACTTTTTGTGTCCTTGCAGAAAAGCCGTTGCCAGGGACGCCGGAACGCTAACAAATAAGAAAACTGCCAAAACCAGAAACGGCGTTACTGAGGAGAAATGGAAGAAATCTCTTAATAATGGCGAAAATACGATTGTCGATATGAGCAGAATTGCAGACAGCAGCAGCGTTAAGCGCGACAGTTCGTTGCTAACCGCCTCACGTTCAGACTTATCCTGATACTTGGTGATGATAGTGACGCTGACAAGTGCTAAAACCTGCAGGAATATGCCGGTCTGCGTCATGAACGAAATGATGGTCTGGGTCTCGCCAAAATTTGTCGGATCCAGTAACCGCCCCAGTACCGGGTAGTATAAGTAGTTCAGAAATGACACGCCCAGTGACGCCACCCAAAAAATGGCGTTATGGCGTATAAACTCATTACTACTCAGGGCTCGGAACTTGGCTCGCATCGGTACAAGTATAACCGCCTACAAGAAGATGCGCTACTTATGGCGGTGGGCTGCCCGCGGCGGCAGGGGTAATAGGACGCTGGTGCGGCGGGCATAGGCCTGGTAAGCCGGGTTGTTTTTGCGCTTGTTCTCTATCGGCGGCACACCGGAGGCGTAGCGGATAGTAAGGTACAGCACCGTCGGGCCCAGTAGGCCAATCCAGCCATATGACGCGGCACAAGTAATAATGGCGATGCCATACCACAGCAGGATTTCACCGAAATAATTGGGGTGGCGTGAGTAATGCCACAGGCCTGTGTCGAGCACATCGCTTTTGGCTGGCTTGGCGGCCAGGTAGCGCTTGAGCTGGCGGTCGGCCAGGCTCTCGATGACCATGCCAGTCAGCCAGATGATGACGCCTATGGTTAACCAACCGCTATGGGGGCGGACAGGGGCACGTCCACCGAGGCTGATCGGCAGGGCAATGATCCAGATCAGTACACCTTGCAGCAAGAAAATAGAGAAATAAGCTCGAAGCCAGAGGTTGCCCTTCCATTTTTTGGCGATTTCGACGTAGCGCGGATCCTCAGGGCGCTTAGCGTTGCGGCTGGCGATGTGACTGGTCAGTCGGATGGCCCAGATCAGGACCAGCGGTAGTATCAGGCGACTGATGGTGTTGCTGTGGCTTACCTGGGTAGCTATAGCGATCGCCAGAAAGCCGCCGGCCCAGGCATTGTCGACGGTGTCGAGACGACTACGGATTTTGGCGGCTATGAACCACAGGCTCATATATATGAGGATTATAATGGCAGTAAGCAGGAGTAAGTGGGGCATGAGAGCATTGTAGCACCACAGACGCCGGGCCATGCGCAAGCAAGACATCTAATTGCCGGTAATGGCAGAAAATGGTATTATCATTGAAACGTCTTGAAATGTAAGGAAAGGGGCCATATATGTCGACCATCCGCAAAATCATCCTGTATCTGTTGTACACCGTGGTACTTATCGCATTTATTGGCGCAATTATTTTTGCCTTGCTGGGCCATTCGCCCTTTAAAAGTAGTGCTCCTACGGTCAAACCGTTAGTCAGCAAGGATGGAAACACACCTGACCGTCGGCCCGCTCCCAGTAAACCCAGCAACCAGAGCAATGCTGACACTGCCGCCAAGGTGGCAAAAGATGCCATTGCCGCTGCCAGCACTGCAGCCGTCAGTGCTAACGCCACTCCACAGCTGGCTGACACCGGTCCTGGTGACATTGCGGCAGTCTTCGCCGGTAGCGTGCTGGTATCCGCCTGGGCATACCGCCAGCGGCAACTGCGCATGCTCAAGTAATAAATGAATTAGGTATGCCGATACCGCCTGTGTAGTCGTATTGTAGTATACTTATGCTTATAGATAAGCGTGGGATCTTAAGCTAATGTTCACCAAACAAACAATTCGTGATATTGATCTGGACGGCAAGACAGTTTTGCTGCGGGCGGACTACAATCTGCCGCTGCAAGACGGCAGGATTACTGATGATTATCGCCTCAAGCAATCACTGCCGACGCTACAGTATCTGCTGGACCACAACGCCAAGCTGATCATCTGCTCACACCTGGGCCGCCCAGCCGGTCCTAACGACTTGGCGAACAGCTTGTTCCCGGTGGCCAAGCGCTTGCAGCAGCTGCTGGATCGGCCGGTGGAATTTGCAACTGACTGCATTGGTGAGCCAGCCCAGAAAGCGGCTGCCGGCCTGCAGCCAGGCGGCGTACTGCTACTAGAGAACCTACGCTTTCACAAGGAGGAAGAGGCCAATGACGCAGCCTTTGCCAAGCAACTAGCCAGCCTGGCCGATATTTTCGTGGAAGATGGTTTTGGGGTGGTCCACCGAGCCCATGCCAGCACCGAGGGGGTCACCAAATTTTTGCCCAGTGTAGCCGGACTATTACTTGAAAAAGAAGTTGATACCATCACCACTGTTATGGAAGCCCCGGAGCGACCGCTGATGGCTATCATTGGCGGGGCTAAGATTGCTGACAAGCTGGAGATCATTCACCGTTTTATCGAGATCGCCGACTTCGTCGCGGTCGGTGGGGCAATGGCCAACACCTTTATCGCTGCCCAAGGCATCGACATCGGCGACAGCCTGTATGACAAAGCTGACGTACCGCTGGCCCGCGATATCCTGCGCAAGGCTGGCGCCCAAGCCAGGGAGCGACCGTTCGTCTTCGCCGTGCCCCATGACGGCGTCGTCTCTGAGAAGATCGACAAAACGCATTCCACGCGGATCGTCGACTGGAGCGCCCACACTTTCGCCGACATCCAGGCCTACCCACACCGGCCGCCGCTGAAAGCTTCGCGGATCCACGCCCATGAGAAGATCTTGGACATCGGACCGTTCTCGGCTTCGTTCGTGGCCGGCGGTATTCAGCTGGCCAATACTGTGGTCTGGAACGGCACCATGGGTGTTACCGAAGTTGCCGGACTACAAGGTCCGATCGGCCCTTACGCTCACGGCACCGAGACTATCATTGAAGCCCTGCTCGGTGAGTTCGGTCACAAGCCGTTCACCGTCGTTGGTGGCGGTGATACCGTCGGCTACGTCGAGTCGCGCAAGCTGGTCGGCAGCTTTGGCCACGTCTCTACCGGCGGTGGTGCCAGTCTGGAGCTGATGGGCGGCCACAAATTACCGGGCGTCGAGGCGCTATTAGATAAATAGGATACTATAAGCATATGAAGAAAACTCTAATCGTCGGCAACTGGAAAGAACATGAAAATGTACATCAAGCCAGTGTGCTGCATCACCACCTTAATAGATTAATTAAAATTCACCGCAATGTTGAAGTGGTTTTGGCGCCAAGCTTGTTAGCGTTGCAACCGCTCAGCCTAGAGATTGATCACCGTAAATTTAAGTTAGCAGCCCAAAACGCTTATTATCAAGACGACGGTGCTTACACTGGAGAAGTTAGCTTTACAATGCTGCGTAATCTGGTTGATTATGCGATAGTTGGTCATTCTGAGCGTCGCATTTATTTTAATGAAAGTTTGGAAACGGTGCGCGATAAGATGCAAGCCGCTGTTAGGAATGGAATCAAGCCAATCCTATGCGTTGGTGAGACAGGCCAAGAACGTGCTGCAGGGGAAAGTCGTAAAGTTGTCCACGATCAGGTTACCACTGCCTTAGCTAATTTGACTAAAGAAGATCTGGCGCTGGTTACGATTGCCTACGAGCCTGTCTGGGCTATCAGCACATTTGGTGGCCAAATTGCCAAGCCAGACGATATGCAAAAGATTATGCAGCAGATTCGTCAAATCATTCGTGAATTGTATGATGCAACAACCGCCGAGAGTATACGCATCATATATGGTGGTAGCGTCAAATCCGAGACAGCTAAAGCATATTTAATATTGCCTGACTGTGATGGTGCATTAGTGGGTGGTGCTAGTCTTATTTATTCACAGTTTGCCGGAATTGTAGAAGTTGCATACCAAGTGGTCCATGAGTAAAACTGATGGCTGACGACAATAAAACTATTAAAGCCAAAAAAATTGTTGATGTGGCCCATCCTGGTGACAGCGCGCCATCGCCGAACTCCAAGTCGGTGATCATTTCTCACCATCCGACGATGACTGATCCAATGGTGGTGGTGCCACCCAATGCTGGTAATGCCGCCCAGCCGGTTAGCATGTCAGTTGAGCCAGCGTCATCGCCGGCATCACTCGGTCGGGCTACTCACGCCGTGCTGCAGCCGCTGGCCAGCTCACCGCAACCAACACAGGATGTGACGCCTCAGCCAGTCACGCCTACGGTAGCACCAGCCGTCGATGAGGCCATCGAAAATGAAGATGATGAGCTCGATTTCGAACCGGCTGCTGCAGCCGGAGCTGTCGATACAGGCTCTTCCAAAGGTGGCACCGATGCTGTTATCGGCACCAAAAATATCCAGAGCGAAGCCGACATTGCCACGGCAGAAGATGTGGAGGCTAAGCGTCAAGACGAACTGCAAGCCTTAGTCGAATCCAAGAAGTATTACTTACCTATTAACACGATTGAGAACCAGCGTAGTCGGCAGTTTATCATTGGTGGTGTGCTGCTTAGCCTGTTGCTGGCTGCCGCCTGGACCGATATTGCGCTTGATGCCGGACTGATTCATATTGCTGGCGTCAAAGCCCTGACTCACTTCTTCAATTAATCAATTTAGCTTAGTATATTCGGATCTCAATACACAATTTTTATTTGTTTGTTAGCGCAACTTCCAGTTTGTACGAAAATAATCGTACAAACTGATACCTGACAAACAGATGAATGGAAAATCTTAGTCCAAATCTGAACGCCGAATGAAATTTGATAGGCTTTACAACAGACGCAGTCCCGAGTCTGCTGTAGAATATAAGGATGCCGCAAGACTTATTGACAGGGCTCAATCCGGAGCAGGCTAGGGCAGTCGAGACCACCGAGGGACCGCTGCTGATTCAGGCCGGCGCCGGCTCCGGCAAGACCAAGACGCTGACCCACCGCATCGCTTATCTGATTGCCACCAATCGCGCCACACCCTACAACATCTTGGCCGTAACCTTCACCAACAAGGCCGCCAAAGAGATGCGAGCCCGGGTAGCCCACTTGCTCGGTGAGAACGCCGATAACCGCGGTTTTATGCCCTACATGGGTACTTTTCACGGTATTTGTGTGCGGCTGCTACGCCAGGACGGTGAGCACATTGGCATCACGCGTTCGTTCGTGATCTTTGATGAGTCCGATAGGCAGGCGGCTGTCAAGCAGGCCAGCAAGCGGTTGATGATTGATGAAAAAGCTTTTCCGGCCCGGGTGATAGGCGGCCTGATCAGCAGCGCCAAGAATGAACTGCTATCACCGGAGGATTACCACGCCACGGCCAATAGTCCGGCCCAGAAAGTTACCGCCCAAGTTTATCCGCTGTACCAGCAGGCCCTCAAAGAGGCCTCGGCCCTGGATTTTGATGATTTGATCAATCAGACGGTGCGGTTATTCCGGACCGTGCCAGAGATCCGCACCAAATGGCAGCGG
This sequence comes from uncultured bacterium, assembly GCA_964236675.1. Classification (GTDB taxonomy): domain Bacteria; phylum Patescibacteriota; class Saccharimonadia; order Saccharimonadales; family UBA4665; genus JBDSWU01. The sequence continues at coordinate 76,458 of CAXSFI010000002.1, read as the reverse complement.
CAGTTCAAGTACATCATGATCGATGAATATCAGGACACCAACGCCGCCCAATACGAGTTAGTTAACTTGTTAACGAACGATGAGCGTAACATTGCCGTGGTCGGCGATGACTGGCAATGCCTGGTGGCCGGCACACCTATCGAGACCGATCAGGGCCTGAAACCTATCGAAGACATTGTGGCTGGCGACCGGGTACGAGCTGCCAGTGGCTATGGTTCGAGTCACTTTTTTCCAGTTACCGCCACCAAGCAGTTTGCGCACGCCGGTGAGGTGTTGGAAATTACTACTGATGCGGCTCCGGATCGTACACTCATCTGTACTCCTAACCACCTATTGTTTAGCAGGTGGCAAGAAACGGCTGATTATTTTGTGTACCTAATGTACGCTGAGGAGCGTGGCTACCGGATTGGCATGACCAAAGGAAGCCGGTTCGACGGCAAAAAACAGGCCTTGGGGTTGCGGGTACGTGCCAACCAGGAGCGGGCTGACCGCATGTGGGTATTACGTGTCTGTAAAACACGGGCCGAGGCGCAGTACCATGAAGCCCTGTTTTCGTATCAGTACGGTATTCCAATGATGGTCTTTAGAGCCTATGCGAACCGAGCAATGCAGCTTTCACAGCATCAGATAGACCAACTGTACGAGCAAATAGATACGAAAGCACGGGCGGAGCGACTCATGATAGACCAGGGGCTGATCTTTGATTACCCGCACTTTTTGCCGCAGGCAACTACCCGACCGGGGCGTAAGCGCATGAATGCCAACCTGGTCCTGTTCGGCGATAAGCGCCAGTCTCGTCAAAGTCCATGGTCGGCCAGCCGATTGTCGATTTCCAGTTCGCAGTTAGCCGAATTCGAAACTTTAGAAGATCAAAGCTGGACGGTACGGGCTGGTAAGCCAGGTAATTACAGAACTGAAATGCATAACCTGGATTACGGCCTGATCGAGTCTCAGATGCAAAAAATTGCAACTACTAGTACTACGCCGTTGCGTATCGCCAGGTCGGCTTTTCTAACCGATCAGCGCTTCTTGTTTATGCCGGCCAGTCAGGTCCATGTCGGGATGGCGTTGCCAGTGGTAGCTGACGGCCAGGTCATTAATGCGACGGTAACCAGTGTGGTTAAGCGCCTGCATAACGGCCCGGTCTACGATCTGGATATTGATAAAGTGCACAACTTTGCGGCCGCTGGCGTGATAGTGCACAATTCTATTTATAGCTGGCGGGGAGCGGATTTCCGCAACATCCTCAATTTCGAGCGCGATTACAAAGACTGCACTGTCATCAAGCTCGAGCAAAACTATCGCTCGACCGGGCATATCCTGAAAGCGGCCCACGATGTCATTACCCGCAATTCGCAGCGCTCCGACAAGCAGTTGTGGACCGATGCCGGCGACGGTACACCGGTGCAATTGCTGCAGGTGCATAGCGAGCGGGCCGAAGGGGAGGCTATCATCCGCCGTATCCTCAACAGCGTCGACAGTGATACCCGCCGCCACCGCGATTACGCCGTGTTGTACCGCACCAACGCCCAGAGCCGCTCCATAGAAGAGGCTTTTGTGCATTACGGCGTACCGTACCGGGTAGTTGGCGGGGTGCGCTTCTACGACCGCAAAGAGATCAAAGATCTGATAGCTTACTTGCGGCTTATCTTCCAGCCCGAAGACCGCATCAGCTTCGACCGCATCGTCAATGTGCCGGCCCGCGGCATCGGAGCCAAAAGTCTGCAGACGTTTATGGCCTGGCAGCAGTCCAGCGGCCTGACGTTGCTGGCTGCGCTGCAGCAGGCCGATGGCCTGGCCGAGCTAACGCCACGGGCCCGTAAAAGTCTCGGCGAGCTCGGTGATATATTGGCCTCGCTACGGATTGTGGCCGAGGACGCCAGTGTCAGTGGTCTGATAGATTCACTACTGCGCCGGATAGACTACCTGCACTCGCTGGATGACGGCTCACTGCAGGGCGAAGCCCGCCAGGAAAATGTCAAAGAGCTGCTGAGCGTCGCCCAGGAGTACCAGGACGTCGGCCTTGACGGCTTCCTAGAAGAGGTGGCGCTGGTCAGCGATCTGGATAGTGCTGACTTTGATGGCGACGCTGTGACACTGATGACATTGCACGCTGCCAAAGGTTTGGAGTTTCCGATCGTCTTCATGGTCGGCCTGGAGGAGAGCATATTTCCGCACTCGCGGGCACTGTATGACCAGAGCGAGATGGAAGAGGAGCGCCGGCTATGCTACGTCGGCATGACCCGGGCCCGCCAGGAGCTGTACCTGACCTACGCCTCCAGTAGATTGCTGTACGGCGGGGTGCAACATAATCCACCGTCGCGCTTCCTATCGGAGATAGACGCCGACGCCGTAACCAACGCCGAAACCAGCTACAGCTTCACGCAAAAACCGGCCCCCAGCTGGCAAGCCGATGACGACACTAGCTACGATCAGTCCGTACCGGATGATGAGCCGCGTTACGTGCCTGAGCTAAACGAAGGCGACAGCGTCCGCCACCAGATGTTCGGTACCGGTACGGTCATGGAAATGGATGGTGACAACGCCGTCATTTATTTCAAAGGCAAGGGTGCCCGCAAGATCAACATTGCCTTTGCGCCGCTTGAAAAGCTGTGAAGCTAGTCGGCACCATCGGCTTTTGGTTAGCCTGGCCCGGTCTCTGGCTGGTGCTACGTTTCAGCCGGCGCACACGGGTGCTGATTGTGGTGGATGATGAGTTTTTGGTTGTCAAAAACTGGCTGGGGGCTAACAGCTGGGCCCTGCCTGGCGGTGGCAGGCATAAGGGCGAAGATCCATTGCTGGGGGCCTTGCGTGAGGTCAGCGAAGAACTGGGTATTATGCTCACAGCTGAATCGCTGCAACCGCGTGGCCAGTTTCGCTCACGGTCGCATGGTTTTCACTATCGCTACAGCCAGTTTGTGGCCGTACTCCCCAGTAAGCCGGTACTGACATTGCAGCGCACCGAAATCAGTGCTGCTGCGTGGTACAGGCGTGACCAGCTCACTACGTATGGCTTTGACACTGAGACCATAACAGCGGTGCGCGACTGGTGGCACTAGGCTAATTTTGCTACAATAACAGCTGGCTTGCTGGAGTTTTGTCTGGATTGACGGTCCTGCGACAAGCCATAGCACTATGAATAATAAGTTACAGAAACATCGGCGCCAGTTTAATCGTTTTAGACGGCTTAAAATGAAGCGCTTCAAAGCCCTCAGTCGCCATCCGTTCGCGGTGCCGGTCATAGTCTTTTTGGTGTTCGGAATAATGATTGGGGGCGGGGTTCTGGTGGCATCTTCTACCCACAGGATTCACGCTGTCAAGGATGCTCAGATTGTGGTAATTTCCCACGATCATATGCGGCAGATTGTACCGACGCGGGCAGCTACCGTCGGTGCGCTGTTGACTAAGCTGGACATCAACCTGCGCGAGGGTGATGTCGTCGAGCCGGCGGCCAGCACGCCGATTGATCAGGACCAATTTCGTATTAACATTTACCGGGCTGTACCGGTCAAAATTGTCGATAACGGCCACGTCAGCTACACTTTCAGCGCCGCTACTACCCCCCGCAGCATTGCTACCCAGACTGGTGCTAAACTCTATTCCGATGATGAAGTCACGAGGGTCCCCGCCCAGAATTTTGTACAGTCCGGGGCTATCGGTGAAGAGGTCGTCATTAGCCGGGCTATGCCGGTCAACCTAAACTTATACGGTACGCCCTTAGCTTTACGCACCCATGCAGCCACTGTTGGGGACCTAGTTAAGCAAAAGAATATCACCCTTGCCAAAGACGACCAGCTGATCCCAGCCGCCAGCACGCCCCTTACCGCGAATACCCAGGTCTTCGTTGTCCGTAATGGCATCAGGATTGAAACTGTCGATGAGGACATAGCCATGCCGGTCCAGCAAATCCAGGATCCGACCCTGGCTTATGGCACTAGTGCGGTGCGCCAGGCCGGCACGGCCGGGCACCAGGTGGTGACCTACCAGGACACTCTGCAGAACGGTGTTGTCACCGGCCGCAGCGTTATTCAGACGGTGGTCACTCAGCAGGCTGTCACCCAGATCCTGGTAGTCGGCACCAGCCTGAGCGGCATTAAGGGCGACATGGCCCTGGCCGGCATCAGCTCCAGCGACTATGAATTCGCCGACTACATCATCAGCCACGAGTCCGGCTGGTGCCCCACCAAAGCCCAGGGCGAGCATACCTGCCCGGCGCTACCCGACAACGCTGATACTCCGAACGGCTATGGACTTTGCCAGGCAACTCCGGGCCACAAGATGTCCAGCGCGGGTGCAGACTGGCAAACTAATCCGGTCACCCAGCTGCGGTGGTGCGCCGGCTATGCCCAGGGACGCTATGGTAGCTGGCAAGCCGCCTATAACCATTGGCTGAGCTCTCACAACTGGTAATAATGAATAGTAAATTACCGGAAACTAATAAGTCGCTCGGGCAGCACTGGCTGACAGATCTATCGGCCCTAAACGACATTGCTGACGCGGCAGATATTACGGCAGATGATATCGTCGTGGAGATCGGCCCGGGGCCCGGGACACTAACTAAGCTATTGGTACGGCGAGCCAAACAGGTGGTGGCCGTGGAGTTCGACGCTAAGCTAGCCCGCGACTTGCCGCGGCGGGTCGAAGCCGACAATCTACGGGTCGTCACCCAAGACATCTTAAGCTTTGATTTTACCAGCATACCAGCCCCATACAAAGTCGTCGCCAACATCCCGTATTATCTGACCAGCAACCTGATCCGGGTGATGAGCGAATCGGCTAACCCACCGCAGATAGCGGTTATTTTGATCCAGAAAGAGGTGGCCGAACGAGTAACGGCTAAACCCGGCAATCTATCCATATTGGCTGTTACCGCCCAATATTATTGGCAGGTTTCATTGGGGGTGGTAGTGCCGTCCGCTATGTTCACGCCACCACCCAAAGTTGATTCACAGGTACTAATTATGAGTTTTCGGTCAGAGCCTTTATTCGCTGACATCGATACTAAGATGTTCTTTCGCTTAATGAAAGCCGGCTTTGGTCAGCGCCGCAAAACCTTGCTGAACAGTCTCAGCGGTGGCTTGCATCTAAATAAAGCAGCAGTAGCAGCAATCTGCCAGGCAGCTGGTATTGATAGCGGACGTCGAGCTCAGACGCTTGATCTGCAGGAGTGGCACAAACTGTATCAGCTAGTCTTTACCACCACCATATGAGCTGGAGCCATAGCCTGGTCCAGTATGGCGCCGGATATTCGCATCGAACGACTTGCCGGTAAATAAATGAATCACGGCTGACAGGCCCATGGTAGAGGCCAAGCCCAGGCCGGCAGTTAATAAGAACTCTTTGCGAGTCATTTCTTTTTGTAATAGCGTTGCTATAGGTTTATTCATAGAAGTTTTTTGTTTTCGTTTAATTTTTTAGTTTTTAATTTTATCTATTCAATAAAATTTTATGCTAACGTACCCATCATGTCAAGTTTAAAGTCCTAACGTCTCAATCGTTTAATAATACTGACAAATATAATGAGGGCGAGCAGAGGCTGACTTCTCGTCATATAGATGACTATCAACCTTCAACATGATAGCCGAATGATAGTAGAGCGGCAGCCGCCGGTGTGACGGAGGCTGCGACGGTGAAACCGGTTGTTGTTTCAGCCGTCACGTATAGGCCACATGCAGCAGTCGCGGCGTTACGCGGGGTGAGGGTCGCCTTAGGAATGCTGGCGTAGGCGTTAGCGTAGGTGATAACCGCGATCGACGCTGCCGAGGGAGTGCCGCTTGCGGTGGCAGTGATATAGCCGCTGCTGTCGTTGGCGCCATTTGATGCTGCTGCAGCAGCGGTTGTGGTAGTGCCGACGGTAATGGAAACGGCTGAAGCAGCTGAGGCGCGATGACCGTTGATCATGACCGCTTGCCCAGTAACACCAACTGAAACCGACCCGCGACGCGTAAGGATTAACGGGGTAGTTAAGGCTACAGCCGTGTCGTCGTAGGCCGCGAATTCCAGATCCGACCCGACATTGCTGCCGGACTCCGCGGTGCCATTAGCTCTGGCTTGCCAACGGTTTGACCCGCCCGTGAGCCAGCGGTAAGGCCGGATTGATCCGGACGCGCCATTCACGTCAAAGCCGGTGATTGTACCTGCGCCGCCATTTGTCCCGGCGATTGCGCCACCGACAAACTTTTGTCCAGCATTCCACAAGTTGATTTCAGCGTGAGTGCGCTGAGGCCCAGTCTCGTACATGTTGAATCCATTGCGACAGCCTGCCATATGATTCAGGTAAGCATTAATCGCACTAACCTGCTGCGGTACTAGCCCGTAGTTGCAGTATTGCGTAGCTCGGTTGTCCTTTACGCTGTTGAGTGCGACAACGACCGTGGAGCTTGTTGCAGAGTTCTCCATGAGGATTCCTACATTCTGCATAGCATCGGTACTTAGGATGGCGGTAGTGCCATCTGATAGGAACTGTGTTCCAATGTCCAGAATCTGGTTACCCAGAATAGTGATGTCCTTGACACCATTGAGATAAATGCCGGCGCGGGCAAAACAGTGGATACTATTACCGACGACGGCTATGCCGGTAGCTAGATTGGTCTGTGAAGTTCGAGTGGCTGGGTAACCACCAATGTACACGCCAGCTCCGTTGATATCAGATGCTTGGTCAGATGCCCCTCGAAAATACCCTCCATAAAGACTGTTGCCGGTGATGGTGCCGTAGGCCGGAGCTGTATCGCACATGACGCCATTGAAGCCGACGTTCCGAACAATGTTGCCGGTAATGGTGAAGTCAGTTGGGCCGAGATCAGTCGAGAATCCAGACGCCCAGATACCGTGATAACAACAGTTTTCGAAGGTGTTGCCGGTGCACGTCACCTTTGCACAACCACGGGACAGTGAAACCCCATTGTCGGCACTCATGCTAACGTGATTATTATTAAAGATCACTTCTTGACAGAAAGTGAACCCAACATCTTGATTGTTAATGAACTCATTGCCTAGAATGACGACTTTTCCGCGGATGCCCTTAAGGAGAATGGGGAGTGCAGTCATATTCTTCACGACGCATCGAGTCATCTTGAAGCCATCTAAAGCGGCCTGCCCCGTCCCGACCGTGTTCAAGTCACCGTCGAGGAAGACGGCGGTCTGCCCTCCTGCACCTGACGTTGTTCTGGCTCGCTTAGGTGAAGTTGGGAACTCGTTGACCGGCCCAAGGAATGTGATGCCATCAATGGCAAAGTTGGTGAACGCCACCGTCTGACCATAAATAATATTGCTGTTCGCAGTATGACGCAGGCTGGTATCGGCCGGGCTGTTGCCATATAATGTAACTCCTGAACGAGGTGTGATTGACGAGCTGACTACTCCTGCACCTTGTATAAATACGCGACCACCCCCAGCGGTTGAGCACGCTAGGATAGCTGCGTTGATGGCAGGTGCATCGTCTGTGGTGTTGTCGCCCTTCGCACCGTAACTGGAGGCATGCCACATGCCGGTGAGTGGGTTTTTCCCCGTCACTGATAACGGTGCGGGCGCTGATCCATCAGTGGTTCCTAAGACCGGGGCGAGCTGCACCCAATTTGCCGCACCTGTGAATGTCGTCCCAGAGATATGCACAATCTTGTTAGCCCACAGGTAGCCATTTTTACTGACGAGTTGTCCAATCGTTGGGTAGGAGGTGGAGGCAGACCATATTGGGATCGCTGTGGTAGGGGCGGGGAGCGCACCACTGTCGCCTGGTGTGAGCACTATCGCTCCTGTGCGGCCGGCAACGCTTTGAACTGGGGAGGTGGCAGTAATAGTAGTATCAACATAGCCCTTATTAGCGACTTGAGAACCGAGTGTTGGCGTGGGTACATTTGGAGACGAGCTAAATGTCTTTGTGCCAGCTACAATCTCACTCCTGCTATTATGGACAACTTCCGAGTCATCGGCCTTTGTTGCGATTGAACCTGTATTTTTGAGTGTGCCGTCAGCGTTATGCTCGACGCCGAGGTATTCATTGAGTATTATTCCCCAAGTTCCATCATCTTGGCCAGGGGTAGGAAGGCGTTGTGTAGGCATTAGTTTATGTGAACCTTCACTATTTAAGCTTTAGCTTAATGATAGGAGATAGTTCAGGATACGTCAATAAATATGTATGATATTTCAGGTGTTAATTGTTCAAATAACTAACTTTACTTTTATCATAAGCATTATGATGACCCTAATAAAAAACAAGAGATAAAGCTGTATCTCTAAGCATACCGAAAGTGCATTTCTCATAACCGATCTAACACTATATGTTGTCTATATGGCTCGATTCTCGTTCATCGAATCTGCCCAAGCTTATGCTTCCAATGAAAAGCGATTTCTGCTCGGCTGGTTAAAATCGATGAAACGAGGCTGCCTGCGCGCCGGAACCGTGCGTCGCCGGTAGTCAGAACTAACACGCCTCGGCGCATGGAGTGGTTTAGCACTTGGTCGAAAATCGGATATCAGTGTCCTTGGAAGCATCTGCGGTGGGTTCGGCTTGGTTATTGCAACGGCGGCTGCAGGCATCACATCAACGAACCGTGGCTTGTGCTGCCGCATAACTGGCTGGTGAGCTGGTTGGGCATCAAACGCTGGCTGTGTCAACTGATCGACTTGGATAAGCGGCATAGGCGGAACCGTTGCCTCGGCTACTGATGTAACGCGCAACCGGCGATTAGTGATTGCAACCAGCACGATAGCTACCTGATACATCAATATAAAGGGCCCGGCTACTAGCAGCTGGCTGAGAATGTTAGGCGATGGGTTCATTAAGCCTGCCAGGACAAAAGCCGCTAAAATCGCCCAGCGTTCATGTTGTAGCAGTCGCTTGGGGCTGAGTGGTTTGATGCGGTTGATGAACAGCAGGATCACCGGCAACTGAAACATCAGGGCCGAACCGAGCATATAGGCCAGGACGAATCCTAAATATGACTGGATGGTCACTAACGGCTTAATCTGGACGGTCGTGAACTGGTGCAACAAAAAGTGCAGTGCTGCCGGCAGGCCGATATAGTACCCGAAGATAATGCCGGCGGCAGCTAGTAATGCCGAAACTATACTGGCAGTGGTCACAAATTTGCGCGAACCTCGTGTCATGAGCGGCTCAAAAAAGCCGAGCAGATTATAAATGATAACTGGCGTACTCAGTATCAGGCCGCAGTAAACGCAGATGCGAAACAAAAAATCTATACCGCCACCCGGTGTGGTATAGATGAAGCTTTGGCCCTGGGCAGGGCGCAGCAAAATAACTACCAGATGCTGCTGGATAGCGTACGCTGCCGAGCCCCAAACCACCACAGAAAGGGCGATGGCATATAGCCGTCGCCTGAGTTCCTGTAGGTGCTCCATAAATGGTTGGGTTGGCATCGATGTGACACCAATCAAGTCACTAGGAAGCGCCATTCTCCTGTGGTTTGTCGGTTTCTTTTTTGTTTTCATTGATATCACCATTTATACCTTTGCGTAATTCACGCATTGATTCGCCGAGCGACTTTGATAGCTCTGGTAATTTCTTGCCACCAAACAGCAGGAGGATGATAGCTAATAGTATAACCAGCTCAGGTGCTCCTAGATCTAAAAATGCAAAATTGCTAAACATTTGTGTGCCTCACTTTATATTTTATATTTCGTTTGTTGCATATCACACATACGTGGTATCATAAGCATAATAAACCATAATAACAAAACAAGCAAAAACAATATGAATTACACATTTACATTCGCTCAAGCCTATGGCGCCGGCGCATACGACACTCAGGCCTATCAAACATCTGCAACGACCAGCGCTGGTAGCACCAGCTCGGGTAGCACCAGCTCGACTGGTGCCACGGCCAATACGGGCATTACCCCGCCACCTGATACAACCAGCACTACCGTGGCTGCTACGAATCCTGGCACTGGCAACAGTATGCTCACGAACACCGGTTTTGATATCCTGGCCTCGGCGACGTTAGCTGGTTTCATAATTTTTGCGGCCTTGATTATTCGTTTTTGGAAGCGCCCAGCCAAACAATAGCAGCTAGTGTGACCCGATCAGGGTACGTCCATAAGAATTATTAATATACCACAGCAGCAGCACGCTAGCGGCAAGCAGACTTAGCAGGATCCAGAACTTCAACTTGTTGTTCACGGACCGGTCTCCAGATAAGCCACTACGACCAGACGCTGTTTCGGTAGCCACAGCGGCGTGCAGGTAAAGATGGTTAGCTCAGCCCGAGCAGATTGCTCTTCGATGCTGGTGTCAGTTGGTAGCACTTCTCGGATGCCAGAGACTTTATAGGTATAGGTTTTGTTATCCCAGATAATGCCGATTTCATCACCAGGTCTGACCTTATCCAGAAAATACAGTACGCCCCTCGGGCCGGTATAGCTGAAGCGGTGGCCCAGCAGCACGGTATTCCCACCCTGATCGGGGGTGCTGCCCAAAGGCCAGCGCCAAAGGCCACCTTTATCGATAATCTGATATGTCTGGCTGACCGGACCCTCGATGATTACCTGATTAAGTTGCATGCCCGGGATTATAATATGGTTGGGCTGCGCCGTGGGAATCATCTGGCTGGTGGCGGCCGAAGAAGGCAGGCGAGTAATAGTCTGTGTATGAAGAAGCTGCGTTAATTGCTGCTGCCTGCCATGATGCGCCCGCCAATAAAAGACGGCCTGTGGGAACATCGGCGCCGCAATGATATAACCGCAGACCAGGATGATCGCTACAAGCAGCACATCATTGATGGTTTTTAAGTTGAAAAGAATGCGCACAGCTCTAGTATAGCCTAGTTGCCGCCGTTGGTACCGGCGTTGCTGGCTGCCGGAGCTGAGGTGCTGCCAGCAGGGACGGCTATGTCGGTCATATCTATGTGTTGCGGCCAGGTTGAGTCATCAAGCCATGAGGCACCGGCATTGACGCTGCCATTCATAGTAATACCTGTCACGACTATAGACGTATCCTTATAGGTGCCACTACCGTAGCGGATAATCTGTATGTATCTGCCATCGGTGCAAGTCAGTGATTCAAGCCGCAGATCGCTTTGCTGGTAACTGCTTTGTCCCGATAGTAATAACAGCCATGGTCTGTTCTGGACGTTTTCGCTGGTATCGCCGGTGAGGTGAGATTGGCCGCGCCGATAGTTCGGATTGGTGATAGTACCGCGTCGGATTTGAACGCGGTGCGTGTCCATGGTACCATTGCCTTCCTGCCCGAGATAGATAGCGGCATCGGCTGTCCCATTGAGACTGATGTCGGTGTAGAGTATGTCATGACAACCGATGGCGCTGAGGCCACGACCCCAGTCCTGGTTGTGCAAAGTGGGACTCTCCCAGGTGATATTATAGGGTTCGCCAGATGCGCCGGCATTGAGGTAGCCGACATTGGCAAAGCCGTCATCGCCAGGGTAAATGGCCAACGGTCGAATGAACTGGACGTTATAGGCGCCGCCCGTGACATGGAAGGAATCAGCAAATGAGTGATCATTGATGCAATCTACGACGTGAATATCATTGACGCCATTGTAGAAGAGGTAACCGGCATCGTGAGCGGTTTCCGAATAACAGTTCATAAAGCGTAAGCCGACCACCGTGAAGGTGCTGCCATCGGCAAAGAAGGTTCCGTCAAGATTGTTCTGACCATTACCACGTGACGTGACGTTGAGCGTCTTATAGTGGACCCCGATGTAGCTGACATCGGACAGCCTGGTGTTGAAGCCGGCGCTGTTAGGGTTGCTACTGGTGCATAGGCAACCGGTCAGATCTATAGTGTAGCCGCCAGGTCCGTGATTAGGATCGACATCGATGTGTCCGATGAGATATGTCGGGAAGTCCACCATGATCTTAGCCCCGGTCACCGCAGTAGTCACGCTGCTAGCCAGCGTGGCGCTCTTACCATCCCCTGCCACGGCGCTGATAGTGGTTTGCAAGGCTGCAGCACTGCCATAAGTAAAGCTGCCTGCGCCATAAATAATAATCGGTTTACCGACATGAGCTGACAGCAGGCCGCCGGCCGGCAGGCTCAAACTGGTGCCGCTGGCCGAGGCACCGGCAAAAGTCAGACCAGGCTTATTCGACTTAAGGGTGTCGCCATAAGCCAGGTCCTTTAAGGCGTTCATGAAAGCGGTACTATCGCTGGTACTACCATTGCCGACAGCCCCGTAACTTTCGAGATAGACTGTCCGGCCGCTCGGCACTACGAAACGAGTGCCGGCCATGGTGCTGGACTGGCCATCGGTCTGAGTGATGGTCACCCAGGCTTTGTAGGCGTGTCCGGCTGTCAGAGTGGTGTTCAGCGTCGTTGACTCGGCAGCACCACTGCCAGATTTGGTATAGACCCCGGTAGTGTTAGTAGTCATGTCGTCAAGCCTGATCGACCAGGCAGTTTGTGCCTGGCCACTGGCGAATGATCCGACCCAGCTGCAGGTACCAGTCGTAGGGCTGTTAGCCGCCGTCTGATAGGTTGCCCGGACCATCGGGGCGGCTCCGGTTGCGACAAAGTAACGAGCAGGTGTCGAGCCGCTACTGTTAGCGGCAGGTGTGACGCTGGCGCTGGCGCTGCTGCTGGCAGAGCCGGCACTGTTGGTGGCAGTAACCACGAAACTATATGAAGTACCATTGGTTAGCCCTGTGACTGTCAACGGGCTGCCGCTGCCAGTAGCCGTCTGGCCGCCAGGTGTAGCCGTGGCAGTGTAGCTGACGGTACCATTGCCGGTGCTACCAGGCGTGAAACTGATGATGCCCTGGCCGTCACCGGCGGTGGCGGTTACATTGGTCGGAGCACCTGGTGCTACTACTGGACTAGCACCACCTTTGATAGTTGTCAGGCTGATAACTGCTGAAGAGCCATTAAACAAAAAGTCGGTATCGGCAGTTACAATCATATAGGTCGAAGTGCTGTTAGCCGATAGGTTATCGGTCACCGTCACCGTTACGATGTAGGCGCCTAATACATTGGGCGTGAAACTATTGGTTGTGCCGGTCGCTGTAGCCAATGAGCTGGTCGAGCCAGCCGGTTTGGATAATGACCATGCATAGCTATATGGTGCGACACCACCGCTACCGGTGGCGCCCAGTGAGGCGACTGATCCCGATATGACGCTACGTGGACCGCTGATGGCAACGGACAGTGCCATAGGTTAGGTGGTGCTCCGCCAGGTGTCATTGGTCAGCCAATCGGTGGGTTGCGTCGGCCCGACATATTCTGCCAAACCAGCTGGCAGACTGCCTGATGACGGACGCGCAGGGTAGGCGCCACTGGTATAGACCAAGCGATATGTATAGCCGCAGTTGGCTTGGATGACGGCTGGTGCGAACGCCGTACTAGCTTGAGTAGCTGCTGTGCCCAGGCCAAGATTGGTCCGGGCGGTGGCGGCACTGTTCAAATCTGATAAGTTACTGGCTTTTTTCAAAGCTCCGGGTACAGTTGGGCTGCCGGCAGTACCACTAAGATCACCGGTCAGCTGGATTTTGCCTTTAGTGCTGGCATCGGCATCCGGTGTGGAGCCCGAACCGGCCACGCTATCGACGTAACTTTTGATCGCAATATGGCTGCCGACAGTCGGTGTGGGCGCTACAGGGTTCGTCGAAAAAGTCTTAGTGCCGGTTATGGTTTCGCTTGCTGCCAGATGCACTACGCTACTGTCATCCGCTTTGGCAGCCAGGGCGCTGGTCAGACCGGCAATTTTAGATTGATCAATACCGGCACCCGTTACTATCGAAGCATTGTTGACAGCGCCACTGGCCAGCTTAGGCGCTGACACGCTGCCGTCCTGTAGTTGCGCCGTCTTGACGACATTACTCGCCAGGCTACCGTCGGTATTATGGGTCTGAGCCAGAAAATTATTAAGGACGTCACCCCAAGTGCCATCATCTTGTCCTGGAATAGGTAGTCGTGCTGTCATAATTTTATGATAGCATAACCTTTACGTATCAATAAACGGATCTTGGATCGAATTGCTGATACGCAAGCTGAGTGCAGGATCAGAGCTATGCATATAAAGGACTGTCACCGTCAGATGAAACATGCTACAATACCAGTCCGCTGAAACACGCGGAATACGGGGCTGAATTTTAAGCTCGACGTTGGACTTTATCGGTTAGATCAGCAGGTCGCTTGTCAGCGTATAGACAAACTCACTAGATGCAACATCTTTTGACCGCAAAAGCGCCATCCAGGAACTCGCTGCAAAGCTTTTCCCTCAGGGTGCTCTAGCAACAGCCTAGTTTAATCACTAGTGCCGCGTCGCGTGTGACTCCAGATGACACAAAGACGCGCTATATCTTCTGGACGCTCAGCTGGAATTATCCCGCTCAGCTGCTAAGACTTTGGGATTGCTCGCTCGGGATGTTTGTCCCTTTAGATATCCGAGCGCTAAGACCAAAAACCGGACTATGCCTGTAGACGACTAACCAAGATAAACCGGCGGACGCGGGGGCGGTACCCGCCAGCTCCTCCATAAAAGGCTTTCGATGTATTCGAAAGTCTTTTTAATTGCCAACTTAATTATTAAATTTTCCTTAAACTAAATATATTAAGACTTGACACCGTTTACGCGGAGGCATTAAATGAGAATCCAAATAAAATTTTCATATTTAAAGCTGTTTCGCTTATGCTTTAGTTAGGAGACAAACTATGAAGCATTTCAATTTAGCATCAAGGGACATTGCTACCTACTTCTTAAGCAAGTCACAGGAAGACGGTGACTTTATCAGCAATCTTAAAATGCAAAAACTTGTCTATTACGCCTACTGTTGGGCATTAACGCTTAACAGCGGGCGTCTATTCGAAGAGCGTCTCCAAGCATGGCCAAATGGTCCTGTTTCAGCAGAGCTGTATCGCCAGCTAAGCAAGTATGGTTTTAAGCCGATCGGTAAAGAATTTATCACTGATAAATCACTTGAAGCAGTAAAAACTTTAGACACACCTACAAATTATACGTTGGAAAGTGTATATAAATCCTACATGCCTATGGCGGCATTCGAGCTAGTGGCACTGACACACAATGAATTACCATGGAAAAAAGCAAGAACAGGATTAGGTGATACCGACGCTTCAAATATTGAATTAGAGGATGAAGATATAATTGAGTATTTTTCTAAACTTTGAGTTTTAAGATAATGCCGAAGA
The DNA here is from genome assembly GCA_964236675.1 of uncultured bacterium. Classification (GTDB taxonomy): domain Bacteria; phylum Patescibacteriota; class Saccharimonadia; order Saccharimonadales; family UBA4665; genus JBDSWU01. The sequence goes on along the minus strand of CAXSFI010000002.1, from coordinate 61,340 downwards.
AGGATAATTTTAAAAAAATAAATGTTAAGTCATTTAAATCCCCATTGCCCACAGGAGAAGCTACTGTTTTAAATACAGAATTGTTATTTAGTTTTAAATATTATGATGAACAAGATGACAAAAAGTATTGTCTTTCAAATTTCGACAAAGAACAAGTGAGGGCAACACTAGAAAGATTGAGAGAAATCAATAAGACTACAGTCAATGATCTTAGGCAAAAGCGTGCATTCTATCATTTTCATGAGGTGGATTGGCAATCTACTACAGTGAAAGAAGGGTTTACTAATATCAGCTTACGATCACTCGAGCCATTCCAATTCAGTCTAAAAAATGTAAATGGTCAAAAAGCTAGAATTTTTGGGGCGATGTCTCAATTCACTTTTTATATTGTATGGTTTGATCTAAACCATGAAATTTGGCCATCTTTTAAAAGACATACCTAGGCAGAAAGGCAGAGAATGTATACTCAGTTCTATATAGACAACAATTACATATACGGCCCCAAAAACAGTGGCCAGTTTTATATTCAAGATGGTTACATATACGGCCCCAAAAACAGTGGCCAGTTTTATATTCAAGATGGTTACATATACGGCCCATCAAACCAACTCCCTTGGTTGATTTAATTAGTGTTTACAGTGGAATTATGCTATAGTGCGGGCACTAGATAATGCTGCTAAGTTACGGATAAGAGTTTTCAAGTTCGGTTCTAGGTTAAAGAATAATAAGATATGTGCGAGGCCGCAGCTCTGGTTTGCCAGATTACCTCAAGCGACAAGGGTCTAAAATGACCAAGGAGAGTAATACTAATGGCAACCAAACTTTTTGTAGGTTCACTGGCATGGGGCACGACTGACGACAGTCTTAAGGAATTATTCGCCACCGTTGGTACTGTTGTGAGTGCCAGCGTCATCATGGACCGCGAAACCAACCGCTCTAAGGGCTTCGGTTTTGTGGAAATGAGTAGCGACGACGAAGCTAAGGCGGCTGTCGACCAGCTGAACAACAAGGAACTCGATGGTCGCACGATCATCGTCAACGAGGCTCGTCCACGCGAAGAGCGCCCTCGTTCATTCGGCGGTGGCCAAGGTGGCGGCGGCTACAACCGCGACAACCGCGGCTCCGGCGGTGGTGGTCACGGCGGCGATAACCGCTGGTAATCCAGCCCTCAGTTGCTCTTATAAAACAGGCTCTCCGGAGCCTGTTTTTATGTGCATTAATCATAAGTGTTACACTAGAGACAACTCATGCGTCTCATAAACACGTCATCTAAAACCCAAAAAACATTCCTGGCTGACCTATCTCGCAAAGAGCGCCGGGCGGCGAACATCTGCCGCCGCCTGCTGACCCGCCGGCAGTTTAGTCGCTTTATTCATATACTGGGCCCGGGCGTGGTGACCGGTGCTGCCGACGATGATCCGTCAGGTATTGCCACCTACTCGCAAGCCGGTGCCGGCTTCGGTACCGGACTGCTGTGGGCTTTTCCAGTCATGTTCCCGCTGCTGATCGCTGTGCAGGAGTCCTGCTCGCGTATCGGTGCCGTCACCGGCATGGGCCTGGCCTCGATCCTGAAGGATAACTACAACAAGAAACTATTGTATATCTGCCTAGGCCTGATCGTGGTAGCTAACACTATTAACATCGGTGCCGACCTCGGCGCCATGGCAGCCAGCACCAAGCTGATCTTCAGTGGCGTGCCCTATAGTCTGCTAGCGGTTATTTTTGCCATCCTGACGATCTTGATGGAGACGTTCATCAATTACAAGTCGTACGTCAAAGCTTTAAAATGGATTGCTTTGGTGCTATTGGCGTATCCAGTCACGGCACTACTGATTGGCCAGCCGTGGGGCACACTGCTGCACGATACCTTTCTACCGCATCCTAAGATAAACTTTCAGACCATCTACATCATTGTCGGTATGCTCGGCACAACTATCTCGCCCTACATGTTTTTTTGGGACACTTCAGAGGTCGTTGAGGACGAGATAGTCAGTCGCCGGATCAGTGCGGTGGGCAAAGCACCGCACCTTACCAGGCAGTTTTTACGCGGTATCAAAATTGATAACTTTGTCGGTATGGCCTTTGCCACTATCACCGCCTGGTTCATCGTGGTGGTCTGTGCTTCGGTGTTATTCAAACACGGTATCACTAACATCAACACCGCTGCCGACGCCGCCCAGGCGCTGCAGCCCCTGGTCAAGAATTTTTCGCATGCCGGGCTGATCGCCAAGCTGCTGTTTTCACTGGGCGTAGTCGGCATTGGCTTTCTGGCCGTACCGGTACTGGCCGGGTCGTCGTCGTATGCCATCAGCGAGACATTCGGCTGGAAAGAAGGCCTGCACCGTAAGTTTCGACGGGCCCACGGTTTTTACCTGGTCATTGGCGGTGCTACCTTGATTGGTCTATCGCTTAATTTTTTGGGCATTGACCCGATCAAAGCTTTGATCTTCACGGCTGTCTTTAACGGTATAGCCGCCGTGCCGTTGCTCTATATGATTCTGAGGATTGGTAACAGCCGTAAAATCATGGGCGATTATAAGAACAGCCTGCTTTCAAATGTCTTTATTACCGCCGCTTTTGCCATCATGGCGGCCGCAGTGCTCGTGCTGTTCTATTCCATGCTGGCGCACAAATAAGACAAAGCGAAAGCCGCTCCTTGGTGAAGCATAGCTTCGGAGCGGCTAAGGTATTCGGCCTACTTAGGCAGGCGTCGTCCGGTAAAGGGGCTTAAGCGACAAGTACCTCACTTGCATTGCTTTCGATCGCCTTCCTCGTAGATTTAGGACTTTTCAAAAATTACCCCCTTTCTGTTTTCTTAATAATATTTCTAGTATATCACCCGATTTTCCGGCTTGTAAATGTGCGATTTGTTACTATATGGTAATGTATCCAGACGAACTTCCATGTAGTGAAAAACTAGCATTTGACAGCCAAAAACAAGCTCAGGCGGCTGCCACGGTAGCCTTGTATCAGCATGGCACTATACTCAAAACCTATATTTGCCGGTATTGTGGCTTGTGGCACCTGTCTACCAGCCGGACCGATTAGCTTTTGAGGCGCGAAATGCAAGATATCAACTTGACCGCAAGACGTTGTAACCGGTAGGCTACATAGAATGAGTTCACTCAAAAAAGCCAAAGACTTAGTATCCAAGACCTTGCAGTTTTCGTTCCGTCCCGACCGCGAGTTGTCGGGTGAGGATGTGGGCGCCGCTCGCCAGTATATTGCTGACTATTGGACCAAGCTGGAACGCTTCCACCCCAAAGACGATGAGAGCCTGCTCGGCATCCCCAAGCCGTATCTGGTGCCGTCTTATACTGAGAAAACCGGTTTTGATTACAATGAACTCTATTACTGGGACAGCTTTTTTATGGTGCAGGGCATGCTCGACGTTGATCATGAGCAGCTGGTAACAGGCATATTAGAAGACCTAATGGCTTTGTTTAGCCGCTTCAAGGTTGTGCCCAATGCTTCGCGGACCTATCTTATGGGCCGGTCGCAGCCGCCGTTCCTGACGACCTTCATTTTTGATGTCTATCAGGCTTATGATCCGGGTAAAGACTGGTTACGGCAGGCTGTTGAGCTCGCCAAAAAAGAATATGAAGTAGTCTGGATGGGCGTCAAAAAGCCCCACGAGCGTCTGGTGCATAAGGGTCTGAGCCGCTACTACGACATCAACTATCTCCATGATCTGGCCGAAGCTGAAAGCGGCTGGGACATGACGCCGCGCTTCAACCGTCGGGCTCTGGACTATCTACCGGTTGATTTGAACGCCTTACTTTATAAGTATGAAGCTGACTTTGCCCGGGCAGCCCGTATCTTTGACGATCGCCGCGAAGCCGCCAAGTGGGATAACGCTGCGGCTGCCCGCAAGGCCACTATGGACGAGCTGATGTGGGACAAACTACGCGGCCTGTACTACGATTACAACTATGCCAAAGAGAAGCGCGGTAACATTAGTAGCTTAGCAGCCTTTTATCCCATGTGGGCCGGTATGGTCACCGACAAACAAGCCGCCAGCCTGGTCAAGGCCCTGCGCCGCTTCGAGAACAAGGGCGGACTGGCCACTACCGATGCATTGCCGGTCGGGCAATTCGTCTTCGGCACCGTACCCACCCAATGGGCTTATCCGAATGGCTGGGCACCGCTACACTTTATCGTAGTCAAAGCCCTGGAGCGCTACGGTTACCACACTGATGCCCGCCGTATCGCCATGAAATGGCTCAAGACAAATTTGTGGTGGTTCAATGAATATGGCGTGTTTTTGGAAAAATACAATGCGGTCTCCCCGGAAAAGCCGCCGATCAAAGGTGTCTACCCGAGCCAAGAGGGCTTTGGCTGGACTAATTCAGTGTTTGAGCGCTTCTGTCGCGACTATGTAGACAGGCCATTATAGATCGATGAAGGCCAGCGGTGGTATCTTGGTCTATAAACGGGAGCGGGATGATTGCAAAGTTTTGCTGGTGCACCTGGGAGGTCCACTGTGGGCCCACAAAGATACCTGGAGTATCCCCAAAGGCGAGCTTGACGCAGGTGAAGACCATCTGACGGCCGCCAGGCGTGAGTTCGAGGAAGAGGTTGGTTTACCAGTGCCCGACGGGACATTAATTGATCTCGGTACTGCCGACCGGTCACGCAAAACTGATTTTGTCTGGGCGGTGGAGGGCGACCTCGATCTTACTAAATTTTCATGTAACAACTTTACTATGGAATGGCCTCCAAAATCGGGCCAACTGCAGGAATTCCCGGAAAACGATGCTGCAGACTGGTTCAGCCTCGAGGTCGCACGCACCAAAGTCTTTCCCAGCGAATGGGTGTTCCTGGAGCGCCTGGGAAAATACTTACAAGTCACCATTCCGGCCGAACCCGAGCAGCAAAGTCTGCTTTAGACTTCAATTTATATCTGTAAGCAGGTAGACTGTAAGGATGAGCCAAGAGCCGAGCAAATACTTCGTAGTTACCTCCATCCCTTATGTCAACGCCGAGCCTCACATCGGCTTCGCTATGGAGCTGGTCTATGCCGACGTGCTGGCCCGCCGTGCCCGCCAGCAGGGCAAAGATGTTCTTTTTAGTACCGGTACCGACGAGCATGGTGGCAAGATTGCTGACAAAGCTGCCGAACAGGGGCTGAAACCAAAAGAATTCACCGACCAGATCAGCGGACGCTTCGCGGAGCTCGCCGGACTGCTCAACATCAGCAACGACCGCTTTATACGCACGACCGACAGAGGCCACGAACAACGCGCCGCCCTCATCTGGAAAGCCCTCAAAAAGGACATTTATAAGGGTAAATACACCGGCTGGTACTGCACCGGCGACGAAACATTTTTCACCGAAACCGAGGTTAAAGCCAATAATGGCATCTGTCCGACGCATAAAACTCCTTATGAAAAGATCGAAGAAGAAAACTACTTCTTCAAGCTCAGCAGCTACACTGCCAAGGTCAAAGCCGCTATCGAGTCCGGTGACATGCAGATCATACCCGAGAGTCGCAAGAACGAGATCATGTCGGTCATAGACAGCGGTCTCGATGATATTTCCATTAGCCGCCCCAAGGATAAAATCAGCTGGGGCATCCCGGTGCCCGGTGACGCTCACCAGGTGATGTACGTCTGGTTTGAGGCGTTGATGAACTACATTACGGTGCTTGGTTACCCCGAACATCAGGACTTCAAAGACTACTGGCCGGCCAATGTCCAGGTGCTGGGCAAGGATATCATTCGCTTTCATGCGGCTATATGGCCCGCTATGCTGCTGAGCCTGGGCGTGGCGCTACCCAGGCTGCTCTATGTCCATGGTTTTGTGACGGCTGAGGGTCAGAAAATGAGCAAATCGCGCGGTAATGTGGTGCATCCGCAAGCGGTAGTCGAGAAATATGGCGTGGATGCTTTTCGGTATTACTTTATGCGCCATATCCCCAGCTATGATGATGGTGATTTCAGCTGGGCCCGCCTAGAAGCCGCCTACAACAATGAGCTCGCCAATGAACTCGGTAATGCCGTGCAACGGACCGCCGTGATGATCCAGAAGTATCAAAAAGGCGTAATTGGTGACGTCCCTGAAGCAGAGCACGACATGGCGCAGTACCAAGCCGCTCTCGCTGTCTGCCATTTTGACCGGGCGCTGGACGAGGTCTGGGAGCAAGTCCGCGGCATCAACCAGTACATCGACGCCGAAAAGCCCTGGCTGATCGCCAAAGAGGGCGACGAAGACCATCTGCGCGAAGTTCTGGCCTACCAGGTCAGCGCGCTACTGGAGATTGCCGAGCTGTTGCAGCCTTTCATGCCCGATACTGCTGTCAAAATCCAGGCAATTTTCGCCGACGGCATCCTTGGTCCGCTCGATGGTACGCTCTTTCCCAAGCATGAATCCGAGACCGCTGCTGAAGTTATTAAATAAAGCTTAACTTTCTGGACGACTGCCAATAGCGGGGGTACAATAAGACTCTATGAAAAAGTATCCCAAATCAACAGTCATCACCGTTGGAATCTTGGAAGAAGTTTTGCAAGATACGCTAGATCTTGCATTTGCCAAGTTTTTCGGTCAGCTAGTAACGTATTTTGACCTGGATCGACGGTTTGCAGAAAAAGCTGACAAAACTCAAGTTGACCATTTGCAAAATACGCTAGATGGATTAGTGAAACGGGTCGACGATGATGACACAGAGCGAGCGGCCACCGATAATCAGCTCGATAGGCATGGCCGCTGGATTGGCGAGCTATCAGCAAATACTGGGACGTTGTTGTCGCCGCCATAATGCCGGAGTTCGTCGATACTCATTGTCACATTCAGTCGGCCGCTAACCCTATCGGCGAGCGCATGACGCGCGAGATTTGGGCCAAAGATCCAACTCTGAGCGGCGATCTATTGATTCAGAATGCCGCTAAAGCTGGGGTTACGAAGCTAGTCTGTGTTGGTTGTGATCTAGAAGATAGCAAACTAGCAACCGATTTCGTGAAAAATCGTGAAAACTGTTGGGCAACCATTGGTATCCACCCCCATGAAGCTCAGCACTATGTAGATAACCCGATGAAACTTGATGAATTCGCAGCGCTAGCGGACGTCAAAAAGGTAGTAGCAATAGGTGAGTGCGGCCTGGATTACTTCTATGAACATTCGCCGCGTGAAGCTCAGATTAAGGTCTTAAAGCACCAGATAGAGCTAGCGTTGCAACACCAGCTACCCCTGATATTTCACGTCCGTGAGGCGTTCAATGACTTCTGGCAGATCTTCGATCAGTATGGTGGCATTCGCGGGGTGCTGCATAGCTATACTGATAGTAGCGAAAACTTGCATCAGGCTATGGACCGTGGCTTATACATCGGCGTCAACGGCATTGCCACCTTTGCCAAAAACATGTCACAGCTGGATGTTTACAGGGCTATCCCGCTGCAAAAACTACTACTAGAAACCGACGCTCCGTTCTTGACTCCTACCCCTTATCGTGGTACTATAAATGAGCCGAAACGTGTGGAAACTATTGCTGAGTTTGTAGCGAACTTACGGGGCGATGATCTCGAGCAGTTAGCATTGGCTACAACCAGCAACGCCCACAGCCTATTTGGTATTTAGAATATTGCAATTATGCGCGCATACAATAACACTTCACCAGAAAAATACACGAGTCCTGACCAGCTTCAGACGGTACGGCTACGCCTTCAGACCCTTCTGGATGCCGAACAATCTATTGCCCAGGCAATCCCCCAACCGCCCGAAAGGCAGGAACACCAGAATAGGGGTGGCGCCGAGCAGTCCCAGTCAGCCATATCTGACGCCACATTTGTAGAGGGCACTCGCAAAATTGTCGAGGCGGCTTTCCAGCCTATATATGCCAGTATAAACACTCGGGACGTCTAAACTATGGGATTCTTACCTAAAATCAGTCGCCAGACAGATGAACAGCGGGCAGCCGAAGCCAATCGCAATCTTATTCGTTATGAAGCCAAAATAGGTGGTGAGCTATTTGGTCCAATTCCGTCAGGCCACCGTCGTGATTTTTTCTGCCTTGATGAGCACACTTGGATCTGGCACGAAGAATGGCTTGATAACGGCCAGCTCAAGGCTGTCACTACCCGCTACGACGTTCGCCCACAGGCCGTGCTAAAGTCCCAAATCGGCCAACCATATCAGCCACTTTCCAAAGACGAAGCCCAGAATTTGTATCGGGCGACTGAGCTGTACGTGCAGCGCATTGGGGCGCAATACCAACGCATGCTGCAAACCGCCTGAGCTGGTCAGCTATGACTACAGCTGCTATTTATCTTGATCATGCAGCCGCTACGCCAGTCGACGTAGCGGTGACTGCTGCTATGCAGCCGTACGCCCAGAGCTTGTTTTATAACCCATCGGCGACCTATAGTGCCGCCCAGCAGACCCATAAAGCCCTGGATGCAGCCCGGGTGGAGGTAGCACATTGGCTCGGTGCCCGGCCCAGCGAAATCGTTTTTACCGCCGGAGGTACCGAAGCTAATAATCTGGCGGTTCATGGCATCATGCGGCGATATCCTGACGCCAATGTGGTAGTCAGCGCCATTGAGCATGAGGCAGTGCTGGCCCCAGCTCATCGCTATGATTGCCGTCTGGTAGCAGTTAGCGCACAGGGTATAATCGAACTGGCATCGTTACAGGCGCAGATAGACGACCAGACCGTGCTGGTAAGCGTCATGTACGTAAACAATGAGATTGGCACAATCCAACCGCTGCGTCAGATTGCCGAGATGCTCCGGCAAATTCGTAAGCAACGCCTCGCCGATAATAACCACTTACCACTGTATTTTCACAGCGATGCCTGCCAGGCGGGTAATTATCTAGACCTGCATGTCTCCCGGCTCGGCCTAGATATGCTGACGCTGAATGGCGGTAAGATTTATGGCCCCAAGCAGAGCGGCGTACTGTTCGTGAAGGGCGGTATAACGCTGACGCCGCTGATTGATGGCGGTGGTCAGGAGCGTGGCCTGCGGTCGGGCACCGAAAACGTCGCCCAAGCTGTTGGCCTGGCGACCGCTCTAACTCTGGTGCAGACTAAGCGCCACGACGAGACGAAACGCCTGCAAGATTTGCAGCGCAGCTTTGTGCGGCAGTTGTCCGATCAGATTCCGCTATCAATCGTTAATGGTACGCTCAAGTACCGTTTGCCCAATAACATTCACCTTACCATGCCTGGCTATGACAACGAACGCCTGCTAATCCAGCTTGACGAAGCCGGTATCATGGCTGCCGCTGGTTCGGCCTGCAGTGCCAGCAGTGACCAGCCATCACATGTGCTCCGGGCGATTGGGCTGAGTGATGCAGACGCCCAGTCATCGCTGCGCTTTACTATGGGGCAATCCACATCAGCGGCAGACATTACTAAAACCGTTGAGACCATTGCTCGATTCCTTCATACGTAGTACTGGCTTCGAAGCGACTTCAAAACGCGCTATACTGCTAAAAGGTTATGCTAAAAAGTAAACAAATTAGTCGTATCGGCTCAATATTCACACTGCTGTTCCTGCTATTTGTTTGGACAACGCCAGTTTTTGCGGCTAGCAAAGATAGCACCAGTCCAGCAGCGAATTCCAAGTCCACCAGCGCGCCAGTCGACATTTCCAATGACGTTGCCAACACCTATAACGCTGACGCTTCGGTCCAGCAGGGGATGATTGTCCAATTAAAAGAAAATGCCCCCACTGACATTGTTGCCCTGACCTCGCTATCACCCGATAAAATCCTTGGCATAGTTATTCCTAACACCAACGTAACTATCGTGTTGACGCCAGCAACGGTAACAAAACAGCAAGTGCTAGTAGCTACGAAAGGCAAGTATAGCGTGCTGGTCAGTAATCAGAACGGCCCGATCAAAGTTGGTGACTATTTATCGATCTCTGCCATAGCTGGCGTGGCCATGAAAGCCGGAGTCGATCAACCGCAAGTAGTGGGCAGGGCGACCAGTGATTTTAGTGGTACTGCCAGCGTCATCAGCTCGCTGACACTCAAAGATCAATCTGGTAAAGACACCAAAGTTGCGATCGGTCGGATTATAGTCGATATTACGATAGCCCACAACCCGCTGAATCAAAAAACCGTCGATTTTGTGCCAGCCTTCCTGATCGGCCTCGCGCAATCGGTAGCCAATAAATCAGTCAGCGTGGCTCGGATCTACCTTTCATCAGTTATTCTGTTTGTTTCGACTATAGTGACGGCGATTATGTTATACAGCGGCGTCCGGAGCGGCATGATTGCTGTTGGTCGCAATCCATTGTCCAAAAAGTCGATTATGAAAAGTTTGTTCCAAACGGTTATTGCCGGGCTAATTGTTTTTATAGTCGGCGTTCTTGCTGTATACTTGCTCTTGAAGCTCTAGCGTTTTAAAATAGAACGTATTAGAGGTACAAGTATGGGTGTCAAAGAAATCAAAAAACGAACGACAACTACGGTGGAAGCCAAAATATGACAATCTGGGGATTATTATTGATTCTGGGGGTGCTGGCGGCGGCCGGTATCGCTTTTCTCTGGGTGGCCGTACGGCTTGGCCAGACTGGCACCAAAAAAACAAGTACTGCACCGGACTCTATAGAGGCGGCTGCCGAACAGGATGTTGAACACATCTTCAATGAAGACTTCCGTGAGGAGCTCCGTAATCGCGGACGGTTGCACTTTGAGAAAATCATCGGTGAAAACGCTATGTTCCTGCAGCAAGATTTGCGCCTGACTACCTCACAGCTCAATGAGTACATGAAGACCGAGATCAGCAGCAAGCTAAAAACTGAGTTTGATAAATACGAACAGTCGATCATGGATGCCAAGCAGTTGGCGATTGAATCCATTCAAAAGACTAATGCAGCTATTGATGAGCAACGCCAGGTCTTGGGCGTGCAAGTGCAACAAGAAATTAGCCTGGAGAAACAGCAGATGCTGAAACGCTTTGAGGAGAATATGGCCGACATCGTCAATCACTACGTGTTGGCTGCTATCGGTAATCAGATAGACCTCAACAGCCAGCTGGAGTACATTCTCGGTGACCTGGAAGCCAATAAGCAGGCTATTTTAGAGGACATTAGAAGTGGCGCCTGACCAGGCTATTATGCATCTGCCGCTACAGGTTGCCAGTCCGGTCGACGTTGGTCGGATGCAGCGTGAGCTGACGGCTATCAACGAACAACTGACGCAAGCCGAGCTGCGTGATGATAATTCGGAAACCAGACTGCCCAAGACAACCAATTTGCTTGATCAAACGTTGCAGCTCAACACACTGGACTTAACAAATGCCGGGCAGCGCCAACAATTATTAACTTTTCTAACGACCGTCAAAACCAAGGCACCGCTGTTGCATATTAGCTTTAGTGCCGATCCGTCAACCTCGTTCATCGATTTGTTGTTAACCTGGCTGCGCAAAGAGCTACACCCTAATCTGTTGATAACTATTGGTCTGCAGCCAAATATCGGTGCCGGCTGCATTGTCCGCAGCACCAACAAATATTTTGATTTTTCATTGCGCCAGGATTTTGCCGGTAAGCGTGATCTGCTGCTCGACAAGCTTGGGCCGGCGTTGGCCGGGCCGGCAGCGGCGCCTGAGTTAGCTCCAATCCCATCCGTAACCTCAGCCGTACAAGTCGCCGAAGCTAGTCGAGGCGCTGCCGCTCAGGCTCAAACAGTCCACACGGCTCCGCAACCAACCGCTAAACTTATGACTGCACCAACCGCCCAACCGGCAACAGTAGCTGATCCAGAGGTTCCGGCGTGAGCACTGGTAACCAACATTTTGACCGCCTGGTAGCCGCCGGTAATCCGGTAGGTGAAGTCATTGCGGTTGAGCGCTTCATGGTCAAAGTCAAAGGCCTGCAACCCTGTGCCGTCCACGCGCTAATCATGTTCGATGATGGCACCAAAGGCTTTGTCCACCAGGTCCAGCCCGATCATGTAGTCATACTGCATCTGGGCGTTGAATCGCTGCGTACCGGGGTAGTGGCCGTTGTCCAGCACCAGGAATTAGTCACTAAAGTCGGCAAAGATTTCATTGGCCGGGTAGTCTCGGTAACGGGTGAACCGCTAGACGGCAAAGGCCCGATTGGCGCCGATGACGTCTGGCCGGTCTTCAATACTGCTCCGGCGCTTTGGGAACGCAAGCTGGTCGAGGATCAGTTGGAAAGCGGCGTGACGGCTATAGATGCTTTGTTCCCGATCGTCCGTGGCCAGCGTATGGCACTACTCGGTGACAGCAAGTCCGGCAAGAGCACCCTGGCCACACAGTTGGCGATTGGCCAGAAAAATACTGATCAGATTGTGGTCTACTGCATGATCGCCAAGCGTCGTAGTGATATAGACACGCTGCTGACACGCTTGCAGGATAATGGTGCTTTAGACAAGGCAATTATCGTCGTCTCGACGATGTTTGAATCGCTCATTATGAGTTATCTGGCGCCTTACGTGGCTTGCTCGATGGCGGAATACCTTTGGCAGAAGCTAGATCAGGATACGCTGATCATTTATGATGATCTGACGAGCCATGCCCACGCCTACCGCGAAGTAGCGCTGCTATCTGGTGTTAGTCCCGGTCGTGATTCTTACCCTGGTGATATGTTCTACGCCCACTCTAGCTTACTGGAGCGGGCCGGGCGATTGGACCGTAATGGTGCCAGCCTGACCAGCGTGCCGATGGTTCACGCCGCCAACGGCGATATTACGGCATACCTACCGACCAACATTATGTCGATTACTGATGGTCAGTGGATTCTGGACATGGAGATTTTCCGATCCGGCGTTCGCCCAGCCCTCAACATTGGTCTTAGTGTGACCCGCGCCGGTGGTGTTGGTCACAACAAACGTCAAAAAGGTCTGGCAGCCCAGACACTTAAGACGCTGGCTGACTATCGTCAAGCTGAGGAATTCTCGCACTTTGGTTCGGAACTGGCCGTCGAAGCTAAGCGCTCGCTGGTAGTCGGTAAACATATCTTCGAGGTCATGACCCAAAGCCCAAACGACACCTTTACGCTTATGGCCCAGCAACTAATGATGGACCTGATCCTCAATCTGCCTGACGGTGAAAACCTGGATCTCAATGCCATGAAAGTTAATGCCAACGAGCTGGCCCAGCAGGTCACCGGTGATGAAAATTATGAGGCCATGCGCGATCAACTAAAAAGTAAATCGATCATTGAGCTGAAGGGCGCACCAGCACCAACTCCAGCCGAACAGCCTCCGGCCGAAGAAAAACCAGCCGGGCCGCCCTTGTCTAACAAGGACCGCAAGAAAGCCGAAAAAGAAGCTGCTAAAACAGCTGAGAAAGAAGCCAAAGAAGCCGCCAAAAAAGAAAAAGAATTAGCCGGAGCTGCCAGATGAGGCGACCTGCTGAAATAGCCCGCGATGAGAACGCTATGGCCACGCTGGTCGAACTCACCAGTGTATTCGAAGGTATTGCCAGTATGCGGATCGCCCAGACCAAAAATCAGGTGCTCCAGTCGACCAGATTTTTCAATGACCTCTGGAAAATATACTCGCAGCTGCGTGTTGACAGCATGTTCAGTCTGGACCGCCAAAAAAGCAACGCAAATTTGATCGATAAGGAATTATTTATTATCATCACCGCCGAGGGCGGCTTCAGTGGTGACATCGACCAAAAATTGGTCCAGATGATGCTCAAAGACTATAGCCCGGAGAATAACGAAGTTATCTGTATCGGGCACCACGGTGCCATGCAGCTTGCCCAGCGCGGTGTTTCCTACAAAAAGTACTTCAAGCTGCCCAAGAAAGATCAAAACATCAACGTAACACCTATTATCCGTGAAGTTGAGCAGTACAAGTCCACCAAAATGTTTTATCAGGAATATGTCTCGCTGATGGTCCAGGACGTTAAGCGGATCGAGCTGTCATCAGCCGTCAAAGAGCGGGCTGACATTAGTGATAATCCCGACGAAGTCATCAGTGAAGCCACTTACATATTTGAGCCTAGTACATACGCGGTGGCTGCTCACCTCGAGCGCTCGATGATGCAGATCGCCATTAGCCAGCTGATACTGGAATCCAAGCTGGCTCAATATGCTTCGCGGTTCCGGGCCATGACTGCTTCGCACCAACGGGCAGATGAGAGTAAACAGGAGCTGCACATGGACTTCAATCGGGCCCGACGTGGTATTAAGGATGAGCGCCTGAAGGAGATCATTAACGGTATGAAGAAAATTAAAAGTGGAGCGGTGTCCTAATGCCCGGCACCATCACCATGGTCAAAGATTTGGTTGTCCGGGCCCAGTTCGATGATGATGCACCCAACCTCAATGAGCTGATAGTAGTCGGCAATGGTCATGACACCCAACTGCTCGTTGATCATATGGAGCCAGGCGGAATCGCTTTTTGCCTGAATGTCCGCAGCGATCTGCGCATCATGAAAGGCATGGGCGTCGAGCGCACGCATAAGGGCATTGAAGTACCGCTGGGTGAGATTACTATCGGCCGGATTCTAAACGCCTTAGGTGATCCGCTAGACGGCCTGGAGCCGATCTCCGGCGATGATGTTCAGTACAAAGATATTCTGAAATTGCCACCGCGGACCACCAATTTCTCAGTGACCAAGCCGGAAATCCTGGAGACAGGCATTAAAGTCATGGACTTCTTCACACCGTTCGTCAAAGGTCGTAAGGTCGGTATTATCGGTGGTGCCGGTGTCGGTAAAACGGTGCTGACCATGGAAATGATTAATAACGTGGCGCGCTCCGGTACCGGTCTGTCCTTTTTCTCGGGTATTGGCGAGCGAATTCGTGAAGGTCACGAACTGTTTGTGACCCTGAAAGAAAATGACCTGCTTAAGAACACCTGCATGTTCTTCGCCCAGATGAATGAGAACCCGGTGCAACGTGCCCTCATCGGTGTCTCGGCGACAGCCTCGGCCGAGCACTTTCGCGATGTCCTTCACAAAGATATTCTGTTCTTCGCCGACAACATGTTCCGCTATATCCAGGCCCGTAATGAGCTGTCGACCATCCTCGACCAGGTACCGAACGAAGGTGGCTATGAGCCGACTATTTTCTCCGACGTAAAAGTCCTGCAGGATCGCTTGAGTTCCAATGAAAACGGCTCTATTACCTCCGTTCAAACCATTTATGTCCCGGCTGATGATATTTCTGACCCGGCCGTGCAGTTTATCCAGCACGAAATGGATTCGATTATCGTACTGTCACGTAAGGTCGCCGAGCAGGGTGTCCGTCCGGCCGTTGACCTCAACCTGACAACCAGTTCGCTGCTGACACCAGAAATTGTCGGCGACCGCCATTATCTGCTGAGTGTCCGGGTGCAAGCCTTGCTGCAGAAATATGAATCACTGAAGGGAATCATCGCTATTATTGGTGAAAACGAGTTGTCACCGGCCGACCGCGCCGACTATGCCAAAGCCAAGAAGCTGATAGCAAACTTTACCCAGAACATGAACGTCATGACCAAGCACAATGGTATTCCGGGCGATTTCTTTACCCGTGAACAGACACTACAAAGTATCGAAGAAATCGTAGTCTAGTGAGTGACGTTGATGACAAAAAAGTCATTGGTGATGCTGATGAAACCAAAACTGAACTTGAAGGACAGCAGGATCAAGCAGCCGCCGATTATAAGCAGGGCATGGTGGCCGACCATTCCGGTACCCCCAGCATGTTTGTCAAAGTGCATTCGCCATTCCATGAATATTATGACGGCCCAGCCTTCAGTGTTTCAGCTGAAAACGCCACTGGACCATTCGACATTTTGCCCAAACACCACAACTTTATCTCGCTGTTATTACCGTGCGATTTGGTGATTCGAACTGTTGATAAAGGTGAGCAAAAGATCCGAATATCCGGCGGTATTATGCACGTCAAAGCCGATGAGCTAATTGTCTTTTTAGACGTCTAGCTAGTCGACTACGAAGTAGTCGAAGCCGAATGAGCTCCCAGCAGGGGGTGCCGCCGAATCACAAACACTAAAACCTGAGGTGTCACGATTGCTATAGTAGGCCAGGCCGCCACCAGCTGAGCCGACAGGCGTAAGCAGTATATGGGGGACTGCGTTATACTTGGTAGTGAAGCTAACAGTTACAAAACAGCCAGCTGTCGGGCTGCTACCGGTATTTATAGAGATGGTGCCGCCGGTGTCCGAACCGCTGACGCTAGCGCTACCGCCAGAGCCCAGAGCGGGGCCACCGGTACGGCCTGGTGTACCGCCACCAGTGATAATGTGATGTGTTAATACTAGGTCGCTGTTAAGCTGGAGGCCAGACGTAGCAATCTGGGGCGCTGACACCGGCCCACTAAATGTGCCGCCACCATTAACCTGTAAACTTTTGCCAACACTAACTGCACCCTGCAGCGCGGTGTCATCGGCCACTGACAATTTCTTATTTATCTGAACCTGGCCCAAAGCGGCAGTGCCGGAGACAGTGACGTTACTGAGCGCGACCGTACCGCCGATTTGTAAATTGCCGGCCACTTCCAGGCCGTCGCGGATCAACACCTTACCGGCAAATACAGCGCTTGATTCGACGTTTAGGACCTGCTGGGCATTGCCGATGGTAGCATCACTATTAGCCACCTGTTGTAGTGTCTGCTGTGTTAGCGTCTGGGCTTTGAGCGTGCTAGTCGTTGTGGCCTGCTTGCTCTGAAAGTAAGCAACCGTGCATATGCCTGCGGCAATCACTAAAATAAACAAGAACAAAATAAAGTACAGGTTAAAATGCTGCATTTTTTGTTTGAAGTTCGGTTTTGACAGCGGGGCGACTGGTGCACCCCTCGTTGAGTCGGTAGTACCTGCTTCGACAGCACTTGACTGGGTGACGATCTCATTAGCGGTTGGGCCGTCCAGCGCATTTTCATCGTCCTCCGCTGCTTCCGGCGGTGGGGTTTTTGTTGGATCCATGATGCTCACATTAGTTAGTACCTACAGTTTACTAGAAAGCTGCCATAAGCGTAAACGGATTGCATTTATAGACGTTTTGCGGCATGATATGAGCAGCATGACGGCGTGGAAACAAACATTTAAAATATGCCTATCTATCGTCTTATCGATCTGTACCATGCCGGCTTTGGCGCTGGCTGCCCAGTCAGAATCCAGCAATTATCAGGTCAATGAAGTATTTTTTGGCAGCGGCGGTGAGCTGAATGCCTGTTCGACCAGCTATTGTAGCAAACAATCAGCTGGGGAAAGCGTAGTTGGTAACACGTCCAGTAGCAACTTCCAGGCCCAGGGTGGTTTCAACACCGAGCGGCAACCCTATATTCAGTTCTCGGTCAGCAATACCAATGTCGACTTAGGTGCTCTCAGCACCGCCACTACTACTACTGCGACCGCTAGCTTCTCCATCAAAGCCTATCTGTCACACGGCTATAGCATCGTAAATGCTTCTGATCCGCCTGCTAATAATGGCTATATAATGCAGGCCATTAGTACGACGCCAACCGCCGCCAGCGCCGGTACCGAGCAGTTCGGTATGAATCTGGTCTCCAACACCAGTCCGCTGACGTTTGGTGCCGATAGGACGTATACACCGGATGCTACCTTCAGTAATGGCTTGGTTGCCCCGGATTATAGTAATCACAATATGTTCGTTTATCGCAAGAATGACGTAATCGCTTACTCGACGGCCAGTTCCAGCTATACTAATTACACCATTTCATACATTTTCAACATCAGTTCTGTGACGCCGGGCGGTACCTATGAGCTCCACCACGTGCTGGTAGCTACGGCTACGTATTGAAGCTGTGGATAAATAAGGTTTACAGAATAAAATAGCTATTGTTCACTAAACATAAGCATGCTAAGATAATTCCTGTAGAGTCAAAACAAAAAACGAAGCCCTATAAAAATAAAATGAAAATCACTCTAACGTCTCATCTTCGTACATTACGAAAGATCAGCTCCATCAGTATTGCGCTGGTGTTGATTGTGGCCGGACTACCGATACTACATTTTGGTAACGCTGACGCGGCCCAGTTACAGTACCGTAGTGTTCAAATGAGCGATTCTTCACCTAGCAATGGTAGCGTCACGGCTGGCGTAGGGAGTGGACTGGACGTAACATATAAGTTCTCATTTAAGACAGGCACAACTGCTACCTCCAGCATGGTTATTGACTTCTGTGAGCAAACGCCGATTATCGGCGATACCTGTGCGGCACCGGCCGGCATGTCAGTATCGGCCGTGACTATCGATGCTACCAACACCGGCAACCTGACCAGTACCGGCTGGTCTATCACCAATTCCAATTCACCCAATCCAGTTATCAAGTTGGCCCAGACTAGCGGTAGTCAATTAGCCGCCGCCACCCAGCAGAATTTCAAGCTGCTGCACTTTACCAATCCAAATTCTATTGATGCTACAACGAAAGGCAGCTTTTACGCTCGTATCTACACTTTTTCCACCACGACTTATGGTAACGGTACTGGTAAAACCTACACGAATGCCGGTGCCGCTGCTAACAGTGGTTTCGTAGACTATGGTGGTATTGCTCTTAGCATCGATAGCGTCATTACCATTACGGCTCGTGTTCAGGAAACATTGACATTCTGTGTCTCAGGCAACGACCCCAACAACTGGACCAGCACTGGTGACTGTGGCGACACGGCGGTCACTTCGGCCACTAACTCACCGCCGAATATGACGCTTGGTCATCCGACAACCAATCCTATCCTTGATCCGAGCGCCGTCGACTATGCCAATGTCTGGACCCAGCTGTCAACGAATGCCGTTAATGGTGCTGTCGTTAATATGCACAGCAATCTACCTTGTGGAGGACTCAGCGCCAACCACGATATCTCCGTCCCAGCGTCGGGTACCTGTGACATTGCCCCTATCAACAGTGGTGCCAATACCGGTCCGACGCTGCTCAGCCCCGGGCAAGCCGTCTTCGGTGTCGCCATCAACGCATACACACCGACCACCCAGGCCCCGCCGGCTGCTATTGGCACGGTCACGCCAACATCGCCATACTACGATGCTGCTCACTACTCATTCACGGGCAATGTACCTTCACTGACCGGCACCTACTTCGGCATGGACAATACTACCGCTACTGCCACCAACACTACCCCAACCAATGCATCCAGTTACAATGGTGCTGTCACCGGAAGTTTCGGTAGTACTATACTCACGGCTGCCGGCCCTGTCTCGCGCGCCGATGCCCGCCTGACATTCGCCGCTTCGGCCGCCCTGACCACTCCAGCCGGTATCTACACGGGCAACTTCAGCTTGATCGCTACTGGCACATTCTAGCTCTGTTATGAAAGCTTCAGGCCAACCGAGGCAGTACCTAGCCAGGTCAGCCAGGCTGCTGAATCACATTGGTCCATTATTGGTCTTACTGCTAGTCGTTGGCCATTACCTATTTGCACCGGCTTATGGTGCCCAGCTTGGTCAGCGATCATTTAGCCAGGCCAGCGCCGATATTGGTGCCAAGGGCTTGGGCACTCTAAATTTTAACCTGACCAATAGTCGGACCATCGGTTCGATCAAGATTCAGTTCTGTTCCAATGACCCATTGACTGACGATGTCTGTGTGGCGCCGGTAGGTCTGGACGCCTCTCAGGCCCAGCTGACCACCCAAGCCGGTATCACCGGCTTTTCGATCAGTAGTGCCTCAGACGTCAACACTATCATCCTGACACGGCCACCAGCGGTCGTGGGCCAAGGCAGGGCTACCTACAGCTTTGACCCCATCACGAACCCATCCGCACCAGGTTCGTACTATGTCCGCGTCCAGACCTACGCCAGCGGCGATGCCAGCGGCCCGGCTAGTGATTTTGGTGGCATTGCCTTTGCTATCGTTAATCAGATAAAGATCAATGCCAAAGTGCCACCGTATCTACTATTTTGTACGGGCATAACCATAGACGGCCTTAATTGCGCCAATGCAACCGGTGATTACATCGATTTCGGTGAGTTTTCCTCACTTAGAGCTAGTAGCGCTACGTCCCAGTTATTGGTGGCCACCAATGCTGAGCAGGGCTATGCCATCACCATGGACGGCACGACACTAGCCAGTGGTAATAATGTGATTGCCGCACTGGCCTCGGAAGACGTTTCGCGCCCTGGCACCGCCCAGTTCGGTTTTAACCTTAAAGCCAACACCACACCCGACGGCGGTAATGAAGTGGCTGGCCCGGGCAGTAGCCAAGCTATGGCCGACTATGCCCAGCCCAATGTATATCGGTTCGGTCCTGGAGACATCATAGTGTCCAAGCCTAGCCCCGATGACATACGGGTGTATACTTCCAACTATATTGTCAATGTGCCCAGAACTCAGGCGCCTGGCATATATGTCAGTACCATCACATACATTTGCCTAGCAAACTTTTAGCCGGCTTGTCGTTGCTTTAGCGGTTTGGTATTATTAGCAGTAAGAAGAAGGAAATACAGACAGACATGAGGGGAATACGAGATTGGCGCAGGTGTCTGGCAGGTTCAACAGCAGTCATGTTGTTGGCTGGCAGCCTATTGCTGCCACTAAGCCAGGTCAGTGCTGCCACCGCTAGTGGTCCGGCTAACGCGCTGCGTGTCTCGCCAGTTCGTTCAGATGTCACTATCCAGCCTGGGCAGAGTCATACGGTTAATATCGTCGTCACTAATGTCACCGGCGCGGCGGCGACCTTCCAGGCGATTATCAACGATTTTATCGCTAATCCGGATGAGAGCGGCAACCCTGCCATCATCCTTGACCCGACCAAATTCGCTCCCAACCACAGCCTAAAACGATTCGTGCAGCCAGTTGCCAATGTAACGCTGGCCCCGGGCGAAGAAAAGACAGTAGCAATCGTTATCAAGGTCCCAGCTAATGCTGCTGGCGGTGGTTACTACGGCGCAGTCCGGTTCGCTCCAGCTGGCAATACCAATGCTCAAAATGCTCAGCTGAGCCTGTCAGGCAGCGTCGGCTCCTTGGTTCTCGCCAAAGTGCCCGGTGACATCAAAGAGCAGCTCAGCATAGCCGGCATTGACGTAGTCTCTGGCAAACACGGTGGTAATTTCTTTACTACCAATAAAAATCTGCAGGTTAATTTGCGTTTCCAGAATGGTGGTAACATTCAGGAAGCACCCTTCGGTAAGCTGCTAGTCAAGAATCGCAGCGGCAAAACCATTGGCAGCTTCGAGATTAATAACATTAACCCGCCGGGCAACGTCCTGCCTGATAGCATCCGCCGCTATGAGACGCCCATCAAAGTCGGCACATTCGGTCAGTACAAAATTGAGGGTAATTTCGGGTATGGTAGCGCCGGCCAGTTGCTGAGTGTGGCCACAACGATTTACGTTATTCCAGCCTCCCTGATCTTAGCTTTTATTATCGTCGTGGTGCTGCTGGCAGCAGCCATCTTCGGCATCCCACGCCTGCTCAAAGCCTACAATCGGCGAGTCCTGCGCCGTGCCGGCCGCCGTTAGCCCGGTTTGGGGTAATACGGTTATGCTTATATACTGGTGGATATGAAACGCTTGTGGTGCCGATTCTTACTAGTGGGTGTAGTGATGGGCCTGTTGGCGTCGTCGATTGTGACAGCCTCGGCTGCTACTAATGCTTTTCCTGACCAGACCGTCTCCGGCTCGGTCGGTCTGCAGGGCACTATCTCGACTGCACCGCCAAAGACTGGTGCCACCATTACCACACCTGGTAATGGTGCGACATTCACAACGGTGCCCATCACCGTTAACGGTACCTGTCCCGACAAACTGCTAATAAAAATCTTCTCCAATAATGTTTTTGTCGGCTCGGTCCAGTGTGCTAATGGCAGCTATTCGGTGCAGGTCGACCTGTTTAGCGGTGAAAATGACCTGGTAGCCCGGGTCTACGATGCTCTAGACCAGGCCGGCCCGGATTCCAACACCGTAAAAGTTGCCTTCGACGACGCCCGCTTCGCTCAGTTCGGCACCCAGATTGTGCTGACCAGTATCTATGCTCAGCGCGGGGCCCCGCCGTCGCAGGAGCTGTCCTGGCCGATCCTGCTAAGTGGTGGTACCGCACCCTATGCTATCAGCGTCGACTGGGGGGATGGTACCCCGACCAATCTACTCAGTCAATCGTCGGCTGGCGGCTTTACTATCAAGCATACTTATAAATCGGCCGGTATCTATAAAGTTATCGTCAAAGCCACCGACAAGAACGGCGATACGGCCTTTTTGCAGTTAGTCGGTGTCGCCACAGGCGCCGGCCAGTCTTCCAGCGGCAGTAGCGATAAAAATGGCTCGACCAGTGTGAGAACGGTTATTATCTGGTGGCCCTGCCTGTTGATGTTGCCACTGATTGTAGCGGCCTTCTGGGTTGGTCGGCGCAATGAGCTGTTCGTGCTGCGCAAACGGCTGGAGAAGTCGCGTGACCGCGAGCAAGCCTAATGCCCGCACAATATTGATTGCGAACATCTGATTGAGCTGGTTCCAGTTTGTCATGTTTTTTCAGGGAATAGCTGTGGTGCAATAGTCTTCAAATAATATGACAAACTGAAAGTTGCCTATACTGTATTTCAGTTTTCCGCACTTCTTAATAACAGGGGTGACGTGGAGCTCAAAATTTGGTAGAATGAGTGGCTTATGAGCAATCAAACCATAGCAAAATCTCAGCACGTCTACGTCGGTATGTCGGGCGGAGTCGATTCGTCGGTCACGGCGGCGCTGCTCAAAGAGCAGGGTTACCAGGTCACCGGCGTCTATATGAAGAACTGGAGCCAGGATCTGCCAGGCTTCACTTGCCCTTGGAAAGAAGATTATCAGGATGCCAAGCGGGTAGCCGTCCAACTCGGCATCGATTTCAAGCTGTATGACTTCGAGACTGAGTACCGCCAGAAGGTCGTCGACTACATGGTAACCGGCTACCAGGCCGGCATCACGCCCAATCCGGACATCATGTGCAACCAAGAGGTCAAATTCAAGCTCTTCTTGGAGGCAGCGCTGGCCGATGGCGCCGACCTGATCGCCACCGGCCACTACGCCCGCATCCAAGAGGGGCAGCTGCTGATCGGCCTTGACACCAACAAAGACCAGTCATATTTCCTGTACCGGGTGACCGAAGATGCTTTGCGGCACTCGCTGATGCCTATCGGTGAACTCGAGAAGCCAGCTGTCCGCCAGCTAGCCCGCAAATACGGCTTGACAACGGCCGACAAGAAGGACAGTCAGGGCATCTGCTTCGTCGGCAAGGTTGGTATCAAAGACTTTTTGCTGGCTGAGCTCGGACCGCAGCCACATGGTGCCATTATCGAACAAAACGGCACAGTTATCGGCGAGCACGACGGCGCTCTGTTTTACACTATCGGCCAACGCCACGGGCTGGAAGTTGGCGGTGGCCTGCCGTACTACGTGGTCGGCAAGGATATGGCTAAAAATGAAGTTTACGTGACCACTAATCTGCAGGATGACCGCCTGTGGCACCGCCAGCTGACGCTGGGCAGCTTGCACTGGATTAATCAAGCCCCGGCCGCTGACGCCAAGCTCCAGGTCCGCACCCGCTATCGGGCTCCACTGATCAAAATAACAGATATGAAGTATTCCGATGCTAGCCATCTAATGCTAATGCTTGATGAAGACATTCGGGCCCTTACTCCCGGCCAATCGGCCGTCCTGTATGACGGCGACCGCTGTCTGGGCGGCGGCATAGTCCTGTAGCAGCTGACCGATTTGTTAAAGTACTGACCTCTGTTACAATAGACCAGATGAATGCACAGGAAATCCGCACAGCTTATCTCGATTTCTTCACTAAGCGGGGGCACAAAGTCATCCCTCGGGCTTTGCTGGTGCCGCAGAATGACCCGACCACGCTATTTACTGGCTCCGGTATGCAACCGCTGATCCCGTACTTGCTCGGCGAGCAGCACCCCGAAGGCGTTCGGCTGGTCGATAGTCAGACCTGCCTGCGCGCTCAGGACATCGAAGAGGTTGGCGATAATCGCCACACGACTTTCTTCGAGATGCTTGGTAACTGGTCGCTGGGTGACTACTTTAAGAAGCAACAGATTGAATGGTTTTGGGAGTTCCTAACTGCTACAGTCGGCCTCGATCCAAATCGGATTTATGTGACCTGCTTTAGCGGTTATGAAGCGCTGGGGATTCCGAAAGATACTGAGGCTGCGGCGACATGGTCAGGTGTCTTTACCGCCAAAGATGTCGACGCGAAACAGGTCGAGATCGGCTCCGAGGCACATGGATATGAAGTGGGCGATCAGGGCGGTCGTATCTTCTTCTACGACGATAAGAACTGGTGGTGCCGCGGTGGCAAAGCCGCTACCATGCCTGCCGGCGAACCAGGTGGTCCGGATTCCGAAGTCTTTTATCTATTTCCAGAGGTGGAGCACGACACTAAATGGGGTCAGTACTGCCATCCTAATTGCGACTGCGGTCGCTACATGGAGATCGGTAACAACGTTTTTATGGAGTATATGAAAACCGATACCGGTTTTGACAAACTGCCGAAGCAAAACGTTGATTTTGGCGGTGGTCTGGAGCGGATTGCAGCGGCCAGTCTTGGTGCGACCGACGTCTTCAAGATCAGCGTACTGTGGCCGATTGTCGAAAAACTGGAAGCGATTTCCGGTAAGAGCTATGACAGCCACACTGTCAGCATGCGCGTTATTGCCGACCACTTGCGGGCCGCCACCCTCCTGGCGGTCGACGGCATCGTGCCATCTAACAAAGAGCAGGGCTACGTCATGCGGCGCCTGTTACGCCGGGCGATCCGTTTTGCCTTTGATCTGGGCGTCGAGCAGAACTTCCTGCAGCAGATTGTGCCAGTCATTGCTGACCTCTACAGGGACGACTTTCCGGAAGTTGGCGCCCAGCGTGAAGCCGTGGTCGCGGTTCTGATAAAAGAGGAGAAATCCTTTAGGAACACGCTCCGCAAAGGCGTCAGGGAATTCGAGAAAATGACCGGCAATGCACAGTTGGTGCGTTTGGTTGGCGATGCCGTGTTTGAAGCACCATACACAGATATACACAAATCTACTCAAATTGCTGCAAGCACTGAAAACGTTTCGCAACAAACCGGTGTTCTGACTGGCGCCAACATTTTCACCCTGAAAGACACCTACGGTTTTCCACTCGAACTAGCACTTGAGGAGGCGGCCATTCACGGCGTACGTATAACCCAGGACTGGCGTGATAGCTACGAACATCTGCTGACGCAGCAGCAACAGCGCAGCCAGACGGCTAGTAAAGGTACGTTCAAAGGTGGTCTAGGGGGCCAGACACTGCAGCACAAGAAGTACCACACGGCGACGCATCTCATGTATCAGGCGCTGCGCGATGTGCTTGGTGATCACGTCATACAGAATGGCTCAAATATCACTGAAGAGCGCCTACGTTTTGACTTTAGCCACCCTGAAAAGGTGACTGCTGAGCAGCTGGCTCAGGTGGAAGTCATCGTCAATGAGCAGATTGCTAAAGACCTTAAGGTGTCATTTGCCGAGTACCCCACTAAAGTGGCTAGGGAAGAGAAGGGCGCGCTAGGACAGTTCGGTGATCGCTATGGGGACACCGTCAAGGTCTATCAGATGATCGCCGACGGCGCTGATAGACCGTTTAGCTTTGAGATCTGCGGCGGACCGCATGTCGACCATACATTACAGCTGTTCGAAGATAGCAAAAAATTCAAAATTATAAAAGAAGAAAGCTCGTCAGCCGGCATCCGGCGTATAAAAGCCGTGCTGGTCTAAGATGCGTCTGGCCCGTATTCCGAACACCTTCAGGTCTGCGTTCAGCTGCACCTGAGCAAGCTCGTAGTCGAGGGTGTCGATTTCAGGTGCAGTATCGGTGGTTTCGGCTGGGGCGTAAGCAAAGGGCAGTTTGTCATTGACGATATCGCTGTCACGTTTCAAAACGCTTTTAGTCAAGGTTGGCTCACCAATTTCAAAGCCCGCTCCCAAGTACTTCACTGTCGTACTAGATCGGTATGAACGGCTAGGATGGGCAAACGATAACCTGGCACTCAGCTCGGTCTGCATATCTTCACTGTCATGATGACCTAGTAAATAAATTTTACGTTGCAGCAGCAAATTGCCACCGGCCATGCTGAGGGACTTTGCCTCATGAGCATCCCACTGCTTGGCCTGTTCCATCAGTGGTGCAATTCGCTGACGAGGGTCTGTTTGTTCGGTGCCTATAACTGGTAGCTTGTATCCAGCTTGTTCAATAATTGTGTGGACCAGCAAGCTAGAAGCCGTGTAGAGTAGATGACCAGTATCGAGAGGGCTGGCAAATAGCTCGGGCTCGTGCTCGCCGACGCGTGACAATGGTAGAAAGGCGCTTTTGCTAACGCGTCTCAAGACCAGGCGGTGATCAGGAATATTGCTTTGCAGCGGAATCTCTATGGCCGTATATTCCAGGCTTTGCGAGCTGGCCAAAAAGCCGAGCTTGGCGTGCCACGGCTTGGCGGTATCGAGGCCACAGTCAATGATGTCGGCTACGTAACCGTCGATGCTACGCCCGTATTGGTCTAACCGCACGGCATCAACAGGCAACACCAGATTGGTCTCATAGCCTTTTGGGTCAAAACGCTGCTCGAATGGGCCATTCAGTAGCTGGTATAGTTGGGCAATCTCAGGGGTCGACATAAGTTAATTGTAACATATTTCACCATAAAAACAATATCTTACCTAACAAATATGTGGTATGATGCTAGAGGTTATATCAAAACAAAAATCAGTTATGAAACGTACTTCCAAGCATTCGTCCTCACCGAAGCAGCTGACGGCTATCCAGACTAGCCGGCATTTTCATATGGCGCACTACCGGCACACCGGCAAGATTTTGCCCCGGACCTCTACGTCGTATCCCATGCTAGTCATGATTCTGCTGTGCGTCGGCGTGCTGATTGGCGGCTGGACACATGTGGTCACGGCTGACAGCTATCAGGTGCATGCTAGTGTCCCCGGGCCGGCGCCAACGCAGGCCGCAGTTATTGATACCCCAGCGGCGAACGCTCATTTTAACGATAAACCTATCATCGTCAGTGGCAGTTGTCCGATAGCAGCCAGCGGCGACTATGTTTCAATCTACCGCAACACTTTTTATAGCGGCACAGCCATTTGTGACGCTAGCGGCCACTACCAGCTGTCGATTGATCTATTTTCGGGAGCTAATCAGTTAGTAGCTCGAGGTTATAACTTTACTGATGTGGCCGGTCCGGACTCAGCGCCGGTGACTGTATATTATGATCCACCAGCAGCACCGATTATTCCTGACGAAGCGGCAACTACCACTACCACCAATAGCAAGCCGGCTGCCCAAGGCTTTAGCATCAATGCCGCTCCGGTTAGCGGCTCATCGGCTACTACGGTTCGGCCACTCAGTATCAGCACTGACTTCACCATCCGCGGCTATTATGTTGGGCAGCAGTCGGTGTGGCAGCTCGACCTGCAGGGCGGTACGGCGCCATATGCCTTGGCTATCGACTGGGGTGATGGCAGCAACGGCATAGTTAGTCGCGGCAGTGCCGGCCCGGCCAGGCTGACGCATACCTACGAAAAAGCTGGTGGTTATCAGGGTAGTTACAACGTCAAATTTACGGCGACAGATGCGGCTGGCGACCAGACTTTTCTGCAATTATTAGTAGTAGTCAACAGTCGTCAGCCGTCGACGGTTGGTCGAACCAGCCAAACTGGTGGCGGCGCTGGTTTTAGCAGCGGCGTACTACATACACTCGGCCACTATATCTGGCCTGGCTATGGTATGGTGTTGCTGATGTTGTCGAGCTTCTGGCTAGGCGAACGCCGCGAGTTCCATATGCTGAAGCCGCGGCCTAAGCGAGCGCACCACGCTTAAAATCAAGACGGTTATAGGGTATTACAGCGCTGAGCTGTGCTAAAATAGTGCATATGCTTCAGAAATTAAAGACAGTTAGTGGCGGCGTCGGCGCCCGAGCGCTCAGGGCAACCAAACAAGGTGTCTCGGTAGTAGCTAAGCGCACCAAAGCCGGCGGCAAGTCGGCCGACCAGTATGTACTGGCGCTCGATATTGGTACCGAGTATGTCAAAGCTCTAATTGGCCGGATCGCAGCCGATGGCAAAACCATCGAGATCATCGGCGTTGGGCGGGCCCACCAGGGCTTGGCGGATATGCAGGCCGGGGCAATTGCTGATATATCCAGCGTTGTCGACAACTGTGACAAGGCCCTGACCCAGGCCGAAACCCAGGCTGACGTCAGTGTCCGCACGGCCATCATCGGCATCGCCGGTGAACTGGTGAAGGGCACTACCACCACCGTTCGCGTTGCTCGCAAGCAAGCTGATAAACCACTCGATATTCTGGAAATGGAGAAGATTATTACCCTGGTCCAGAACCGTGCCCAGGAAAAAGCCAAGCAGCAACTTGCCTGGGAGTTGGGCGGCAAAGAAGTCGAAGTCCGCCTGGTCAACAGTGCGCTAGTCAGTATCGAGATAGATGGCTACCCTGTGACTAATCCTATAGGTTTTCAGGGCAAGGACGTAGTGGTCCAGCTCTACACGGCCTTTGCGCCAATGATCCACATTGGGGCGCTCGAGAAGACGGCTCAGGAGCTCGATCTGGACCTGTTAGCCGTAGCGGCTGAACCGTTCGCTGTCGCTCGGGCCGTGATAGGCAACAATTCCAACCAGAACCTTAGCGCCGTGCTGATGGACGTCGGTGGTGGCACCACCGATATTGCGGTCATAAATGACGGCGGCGTCCAGGGCACCAAGATGTTCGGCATCGGTGGTCGAGCTTATACGCACGCCGTAGAACGCGACATGGGCGTGGAGTTTGAGGTGGCCGAAGCCCTTAAGCTTGGTCTGTCCACCAACAAAGTTGCGGTTGCCAAGCGCCCGGCCATTGAAAAAGCTCTCAACAAGACGGCTGATGTCTGGATCGGCGGCATTGAGCTGGCTCTAAGCGAGTTCACCAAGCTCGACCATTTGCCGCACCGATTGTTCCTATGTGGCGGCGGTTCGTCGCTCGATCTGCTTATGGACAGGCTGGAGAAAACCGAATGGTACAAGGCCTTGCCGTTTACCCGCCAGCCGACCGTCCACCACATTCACCCCGAGCAAGTGGCTGACATTACCGACAAAACTGGCGACGTTACCGACCACACCTTCATTACGGCCATGGGCCTGCTGCGGGTGGGCATGGACACCCTGCAGTTTAGTAGTGGATCTTCAGGTAGTATTAAGGATAAGATTGATAAAATGTTAAGCGTTTAACCCTCACTATGGCAGCCTCCACCAACACTCCACCCAAAGACACCATTTATATCGATGTCGACGACGAAATCACTGGCATTATAGACAAGCTACGAGGCAGTGACGGCAAGATAGTCGCCTTAGTGCTGCCCAAACGCGCCAGCGTCTTCCAGAGCATCGTCAATATGAAGCTGCTGAAGCGGGCGGCTGACGACGCCAAGAAGCATTTGGTGCTGATCACTTCCGAAACGGGCCTATTGCCGCTAGCCGGATTGGCCGGCGTCCATGTGGCCTCCAGCCTGACCAGCAAGCCGTCCGTACCGTTAGCGCCATCGACATTTGATGATCAGGAAGAAACAGTTGATGAAGCCACTGGCGAGCCTGCCGACGCAAACGTAGATGTCGCGGCTGCCGGTGATGTGCCAATTGGCGTTTTGGCCGGTCTACCAGTCGCGGCTGATGATGTTGAAACTATCGATATGGCCGACGATGAAGCTGAGCCTGCTGACGCTGCTGCGGTTGTCACCGAGAAACCTAAAAAACTAAAAAAAGACCAAAAACTGCGTGTGCCCAACTTCGAGCGCTTCCGTTTATTATTGGTTTTAGGGGTTTTGCTACTGATTGCCGCTATTGTCGGCATTATTGTGGCCCTTACGGTTCTGCCCAAAGCTACGATTGCCGTTACTACCGATGCCACTACTGTGAATACCAATCTCAACTTGATAACCGATTCGAAGGCTACTGTATATACTGCCAGCAGTCATACACTGCCAGCCAAGCTCGTCAGTCAGCAAAAAGTGTATACCCAGCAGGCGGCCACAACTGGCCAGAAAAATAATGGCGAAAAAGCGTCGGGCCAGGTTAAAGTAACGAACTGTAGTGGTCAGGATATTACCATCTCTGCCGGTACAGGCGTCAGTTCCGGTAACTATACGTTTATTAGTCAAAATGCAGTTGTTATACCCGATAGTGACTACACCAAGAATGGTGCTTGTAAGTATACGGGCACGAACACGGTCAACGTTAGGGCACAGACTGGTGGCGCCAATTATAATCTGGCGGCGGACGCCAAATATACCATTGTCGGTCAGGATCCTTCGGTGGTGACGGCTGTGGGATCGGCTATGACTGGCGGCACGGACAACATTACGAAGATTGTCAGCCAGTCCGATATCGAGAATGCTAAGGCCAAGATCACTATCGCCGATACTACCATCAAGACAGGTTTGCAGGCTCAGTTGGTGCAAGCCGGGTTGTATCCAATCATGGCTACCTATACCGCCGGAACGCCGAACAGTACCATGAGCGCCAACGTCGGTGATGCTGCCGATACCATAACGGTGACCGAAACTGTCGGTTATACCATGCTGGGTGTACAACAGACTGACTTGAAGAGCTTAGTCGACGATAGTGTTAAGAAGCAAATCGATAGCCGCAAGCAAAGCATCTTGGACGAAGGCCTGCGCGGCGCTAACTTTACCAATAACAGCAGCACGGCGACTGCCGCCCAGCTGACAATGCAAACCGTTGCGGTAGCTGGCCCACAGCTCAGTACAGCAACGATCAGGTCTATGGCCGCTGGCAAAAAGGCCGGTGACGTCAAGGCAGAATTAGGCGCAAACCCAGATGTTACCGGTGTCGACGTCAAGCTTAGTCCGTTCTTTGTAACACACGTACCGAGCAAGTCCAATCGCATTATCGTAACTATTGCCAAACCTAAAGTAACCACCACAAGCAGCTCCAATGCCAGTAACCCCTAAGCAGATTTTGGCACTAGATGTCGGCAGCAAACGCATTGGGCTGGCGCTAAGTGGCGTTGCGCGGCTGGCACGTCCCCTGACAACGCTCGACGCCGAAAGTGATGTCGACCGGCAATTACAGCAGATTATTGAGCGTGAAGCTGTTGATGCCATGGTGGTTGGACTACCTAGAGGCCTTGATGGGCAGGAAACTGCCCAAACTGCTAGCGTTCGTAACTTTGTTACCAACTTGGAGCATTACAATCTACCGATTTATATGCAGGACGAAGCTCTGACTTCACGTAAAGCCGAGGCTGAGCTTACTGCCCGCGGCAAACGCTATGCCAAAGCTGACGTCGATGCCTTAGCAGCTACCTTTATCCTCGATGACTTTTTGGCTACTATGCCAGTGGAGACCAGCTAATGCCCAGCTATCAAATCCGTCATGGCGCCGGTCGATCACGTCGGTCATGGGCACACGTTCCACGGCGCATCTGGCTATTGTTAGTGATGGTGCTGGCTATTGTCCTAGCCGGTAGTTTTGCTGTCCGCCACAAATATGACACTGCTCTGGAGCCTGTTAATGGCGATGAAACGACCCAGCTGTTTACCGTCAAAGAGGGCAGTCCGGTCAAACTCATTGCTGAGGGTCTACAAAAAGCCAAACTTATTCGCAGTGCCTGGGCGCTGGAGCTGTATGTGCACAGCAAGGAGCTCGGTAGCCAGCTTAAGGCTGGCACTTACGCTTTTTCACCCAACCAGGGCACAGCCCGAATTGTCGCGACACTAACTAAAGGCAAAGTATCCACCCGATTGATTACCATTTTGCCCGGCCGGCGGATTGACCAGGTCCGGGCTGATCTGATTAACGATGGCTTTACACCGGCTGATGTCGACGCGGCATTGATCCCAGCCCAATATGCTGATCTGCCAGTCTTGTCATATAAGCCTGCTTCTGTCACTACGTTGGAAGGTCTGTTGTGGCCGGACTCATACCAAAAGGACGCCAGCACCAGCGCCAGCACGATTATCAGAGAATCATTGGCGGCCATGGGGACTCACTTGGGTAGTGACATTCAAACCGACTTTGCCCATGAGAACCTGACAACGTACCAGGGCTTAATCCTGACCTCTATTATTACGCAGGAAGTTAATAAGCCTACCGACCAGGCCCAAGCCGCCCAAGTCTTTTTGAGCCGTCTGAAAGTGGGGATGATGCTGGGTTCTGATGTTACTGCCAACTATGGCGCCGTGGCCGCTGGTCACAAGCCGGATCTCAGCTACGACTCGCCATATAATACGCTTATTCACACGGGTTTGCCGCCGACGCCTATCAGTACTTTGGTTGCCAGCGCGCTGACAGCGGCTACCCATCCGGCTGGCACGAACTGGTTGTATTTTGTCGCCGGTGATGATGGCACGACCTATTTTTCAACGAACTTACAGGATCACCAGGCGCTGACTCAAAAGTATTGCCACAAGCTCTGTGGACAGTAGGTCAAGAAAAGCCTTGTGCGAGCTCTGATATTTGCTATAATTGATCGGTAACAGCGTAAACACTACCAATTTGTATATGCTGTCACCTCTGTTTAGACACTTACGTGAACGATTATTAGCACCAGTATCGACCCAGTTTTTGATAACTTAAACGTCTTTACATGAGTATAACAGTGCCTCGCAGCACTACGGAGCTTGTATTAGTAATACAACCCATTCCATTACATCCACGGCTACCCGCTTAGCAATCCCCGGGACGGCTAAGACCTATAAACAACTACAGTCCAAGCTCGGTCGCAAAAAGATGCGCCGTCGCTTGGTGCGCACCAGCTTGCTAGTCTCAAATCTGGCCATATTGGTAATAATCGTCGGCTTCGTAGCCCAGGATCAGCATACGCCTGGTCTCAAATCTGTGGCCAGTGCTACCGCCGATGTGCCGGCTGCCAACCCGCTTGACCAATTATCATCTGCCGACATTGCGCTGACCGTAGCACGCATGAACAGCTTGCCCGAGTCTACTGCTATCACCAGTCAGGCCATTTCCCAGTCGGTTGAACTTACGCAGGCTCCTTCGACCGACAATGTAGTGGCTAAACCGCAGGTAATCGCCACGGCTCTCAAGTCGCGTGCCGACATCAAAACCTATGTGGCACAGCTTGGGGATACGCTATCCAGCCTAGCCACAAAATTTGGTGTCACCTCCGACAGTATCCGCTGGTCTAACAACCTTGGTAGTGGCGATACCACAACTCCTAACCAAAGCCTAGCCATTCCACCTATCAGTGGCATCGTCTACACGGTCAAAGCCGGCGATACCATTGACAGCTTGGCCACTAAGTATAAGTCAAGTACCGATAAGATTACGGCCTTTAATGATGCCGAGATCAGTGGCGTTCAGGTCGGTGAGCAGATAATTATACCGGATGGCACAGTCACACCGGTGCCCGTAGCCACCAACAACAATAGCTATAGTAGTAGCGCAACAGCCTCATCATTTGCCTGGGGTGGCTTCAGTGCAGTCTATGGCTCCAACGGCTATGACTATGGTTACTGCACTTGGTATGTTGCCAATCGTATCGCTGTACCTTCTAACTGGGGTAATGCCAGCACCTGGGACAATCTGGCTCCACTGAGCGGCTGGACGGTCAGTACTGCACCAACAGCCGGAGCTATTGCCCAGACCGACGCCGGTGGCTTGGGGCACGTCGGCATTGTCGAATCAGTTTCACCAGATGGCACCATGATTAAATATTCTGATATGAATGGCATCTCGGGCTTTGGCCATGTGGGCTATAGCGACTGGGTGCCTGCCAATCACTTCCAACACTACATCACCCACTAAGCCGTCCAACACTTGGGTGAAGACCAAAACAGGGGTAGAATATCTGAAATTGTGCTATAATAATGTCATTGATATTTAAAATACAAGATTATAAGGTATGAGTTTTATTGATAAAGCATTAGTTTCAGTGCTGGCCGGCAAGGGCGGCAATGGCAAGCTCAGCATGCGCCATGAGATCTACGTGGCCAAAGGCGGCCCCGATGGCGGTGATGGCGGCAATGGCGCCGACGTGGTGCTGGTGGCCAGCCGCAACCAGAACACTTTGGCAGCCTTTCGCTATAACAAAGAGCTCAAGGCCGAACCAGGCCAGTCAGGTGGCCCCCAAAAAAAACACGGCAAGAGCGCTAAGCACATGCTGGTAGCGGTGCCTGTTGGCACCATCGCGACGACTGGCGACGGCCAGGTTTTGGCCGATCTGACCGAAGATGGCCAGACGGCCATTATCGCCAAAGGCGGCCGGGGCGGCTTTGGCAATGCCCACTTCGTGTCATCACGGCGTCAGACACCGAAATTCGCTGAAGTTGGCGAGCCTGGTGAAGAGCTGGATGTCAGGCTGGAG
This sequence comes from uncultured bacterium, assembly GCA_964236675.1. GTDB lineage: Bacteria > Patescibacteriota > Saccharimonadia > Saccharimonadales > UBA4665 > JBDSWU01. The sequence goes on along the minus strand of CAXSFI010000002.1, from coordinate 27,107 downwards.
CTAAAGATGATCGCCGACGTCGGCTTGGTCGGTTTGCCGAACGCCGGTAAATCAACGCTGCTCAGCGTTATTAGTAATGCTCGACCGGAGATCGCTGATTACGCCTTCACCACATTGTCGCCGAACCTAGGCGTCGTCGACATCGATAAAGGCTCGAGTATGCTGGTGGCTGACATTCCCGGTCTGATTGAGGGCGCCGCTGAAGGCAAGGGGCTCGGCCATGACTTCCTGCGTCATGTGGAGCGTACGGCAGTGATCCTGCACCTGATCGACGCTTATAACGAAGATGTGGTCAGTGTCTACCAGACCATCCGCGCCGAGTTGAAAGCATATCAGATCGACCTGGCCCAGCGCCCCGAAGTCATCGCCCTGACCAAAGTCGAAGGCCTTGATGATGAAATGACTGACGACCTGATGAAGCAGCTCAAGAAAGTTGCCGCCAAAGGAACGCCGATCTTCGCTATCTCCTCGGCTTCGCGCGCCAACCTGAAGCCAATGCTCTACAAAGTAAAACAGCTGGTCGATGCCGAACGCAGCAAGGTCGTCGGGCTGGCCGAGAACACCGATTTACCAGTCATCAGCCTAGCCGACACCTCTGATAAATGGTCTGTCATCAAAGATGATGATGGTTTCCTGGTCAGCGGTGAGAAAATCGAACAGTTCGGTCGCCGGACTGACTTTGAAAACGAAGAGGGTGTTCAGCGCCTGCGCCACATCATGGGCAAGATGGGTATCATGCATCAGCTGGTCCGTTCCGGCATTCAGGCCGATGATACGATCCGTATCAACCGCTCCGGCGAATTTGACTATTGACAAATACCACCTAAGGTAGTAAAATTGTAGGTATGTCAGTAGTTGAAGCACTATATAGTGTTAGCGAAAGCCAACTAGACCCCTTATTGGATGGCCAAGCTTTTTTGCTGGGTGCAAACATTATCAATCCTGAAGGTCCTATTGATTACCGAGAGCCATCCTGGCTTCGATCTGGTCGTGTAGCCGGACAGGGAACATCTGTACAATCACCTGAAGAGGCTGCCTGGGCCGTATCCTACATTAAGATTACGCCATCTAAACTCCGGCGCCTATTGTTAGGTGGCGATAACCCACTGGTATATGTCCATGTAACTGCTTATAGCTCTGAGATGGCTGATTAAACAAACATTCAGTGTCTACACATTAAATTTTGCTTAAATATGCAGAGTTTGGACTAAGCGTCATGCTACACTGGTAGGTACTTATGGCGGCGAGTTTTTTCTTCTACGATCTGGAAACATCGGGTATTAATCCTAGGACGGCGCGGGTCATGCAGTTCGCCGGACAGCGCACCGATATGGATCTCAACCCGGTAGGCGAGCCAGTCAACGTACTCATTAAACTGACACCGGACGTCGTGCCCGAGCCTGACGCCATTATGATTACCGGCATTACACCCCAGCAGACACGAGTCGATGGGTATACTGAGGCTGAATTCTTAAAATTCTTCTACGACGAGGTGGTTCAGCCTGGCACCATCTTCATGGGGTTCAACAGTGTGCGCTTCGATGATGAGTTTATGCGCTTTTTACTCTATCGTAACTTCTATGATGCCTATGAATGGCAGTGGGTCGACAGTTGCTCGCGCTGGGATCTGCTGGACGTGGTGCGGATGACGCGGGCGCTGCGACCGGACGGCATCGAGTGGCCATTTGCGCCTGACGGCAAGCCGACCAACCGCCTGGAATTTCTGACCAAGGTCAACAAGCTGGACCATGCTCATGCTCACGATGCCCTGAGCGACGTACTGGCAACGATTGCCGTTGCTAAACTTATCAAAACTAAGCAAGCCGATCTCTTTAAATACTTACTCGATTGTCGCACCAAGAAAAAGGTTGGCGAGCTAGTCGATGCTGGACAACCGTTTGTCTACGCCACTGGTAAATATCCTAGCGCCACGCTCCACACGTCAGTAGCTATTAAATTGGCAGAAACCAAACAAAAACATACACTGGTCTATGATCTGCGCCATGATCCAACGCCATTCCTGGCCATGTCGGTCGATGAGTTGGTCAATGCCTGGCAGTATTCCAAGGATCCCGAAGCAATCCGATTGCCGGTTAAGACCTTGAAACACAATCATTGCCCGGCTGTGGCGCCGCTCGGCGTGATCAAGGCTGCGGCTGTCCAAGAACGACTTGGATTAACACTAGACATGGTGGCCAAGCACCGGGATATCTTAAAACCACGGCAGCAGGAATTTATCCAAAAGCTCTCCCAGGCTGTTGCACGCATGGACGCCGACCGTGAACAGATGAGTTTGGTTGATAATCCGCTGACGGTCGACGAACGACTATATGAGGGCTTTTTTGGTCCGGGTAACAAGCAAGCAATGCGAGCCGTACGCTCAGCCACGGGCGCAGAACTGACTGAGTCAGCCTTTAAATTTACTGATGAACGTCTGCGTAGTCTGCTGCCCCTATACAAAGCCCGCAATTATCCGCAGTCTCTGACCAGTGAGGAGCGGGCAGCCTGGGACGCTTTCTGTCACCAACAAGTGTTTGAAGGTGGTCAGAGCAGCAGACTAGCCAAGTATTTTAAGCGCCTAAGTGAGCTGGCGGCTGATGATAAGCTGGCAGATGACAAAAAGTATTTACTGGAAGAGCTACAGCTATACGGTCAGTCTATTGTGCCCGCTGATGCAGCTGAACTTGCCGACCATGATTATGAATGAAATGGCGGTAAATTTTCAGGCCGGTACTATGAAGCATGCCATAAGCCAACAGACCGGCTACCAGCTGTAGCCAGAGCTGAAAGGTGATCTGGATATGGGTGCCTGGGACCAGTCCCAAGACGAGAAATGCATACATGTAGTGCCTCTGACCTAACTAAGATTAATCCACATTATACAGCAAATTGCAGATATGTCAACTATAGTTTAATAAATGCTAATGCTTCCATTGACTCAGTTTTAAATTGCTAAAGAGACAAATTTTGAAAAGGTGTTTTTTATCACAAAAAACCAGTATTTATTTTCATAGTACTAATGCTATGATGATTGCAAATAGGGAATAAATAGCAGGGTACACAGCTTATATGAATCGAGATTCCAGTCTGGTTATTACCCAAGAATTCAACCTAAATCTACTCGAAGCCGCCCCAGCCAGCATAGAAATCAGAGAAGCAGAACTCGGTAATCCCAACCTGCCGATATACGCTCGCAAGCAAGAGATAATAGACACCTTCCAGACAAATGCCATTACCATATTGGTAGCCAAAACCGGCGCTGGCAAAAGCACGCAAGTACCTCAGTATGCTTTGGAGGCAGGCTTTGACACGGTGTATCTGACGCAGCCGCGCCGGCGGGCAGCCATGAACGTGGCGGAGCGGGTGCAAGCAGAACTCGGTGATGTCCTGGGTGAAGCCAGAGCTGCCGAGCTGGTCAGTCACCAGACCGGTGCTGGCTTGGAAGGACCACGAGATGCCCGCATTAAGGTGGTTACCGATGGCCTGCACCTCAACCGCGAGGGTCGGGACCTGAGTGACCGGCACAATGAACTTTGGATTATCGATGAAGTGCATGAATGGAATGAAAACTTAGAAATGCTGGTGGCGCTCGGCAAACAGCGCCACGCCGAAAATCCTAACTTCAAAATGTTGATTATGAGCGCTACCATGGATAAAGACAGGTTAGCTGAATATCTGGCGGACGAACAGGGCGTACAGCCACCAATTATCGAAGTCGAAGGATCGATGTATGATGTCGAATATCGTGAGGAAGCGCTGTCTACCGTGGCCAAAGAGACATTCAAGGCCGCTGAGGCGATCGCAAAAAACCCAGATGCCTATGCCGGGGCCAATACGATTCAAGTATTTGTGGCCGGTAAGGGGGAAATCACCGATACCATCGATAAACTACGGTCTACACTGCCCGCTGAGCTCTTGCAGCAAACATCACTCATACCACTAGACGCTAAAATGATGCCTCATGACCAGGCGCCAGCTTACGAAGACATAAATGGTATTAAGATTGTGGTCCAAACCAAAATTGGCCAGACCAGTATGACTATCCCGCGGACGCGCTATGTCATAAGTTCGGGATTGGAACGGCGGCCTGAGATGGATGAAGAAGGTACGTCGGCACTAATGCTGGGGCTGATTTCTCAAGATGATATAGATCAGCAAATGGGTCGCACGGGACGGACTTCGGAGGGCATCTTCATCCTTACCAAAATGGATGAGCGCCAGAGTTTCGTATCCCGCGGAAACCGCGAGCCGCATCAGACGCCTGAGATTTTGCGCAGTAATATTGACCGCTGGACGCTATTTTTGGCAACAATTGGCCAGAACATTCGTCAGTTTGACACATATCATGACGTAGAGCCTGTAAGTATCGAGCGTTCATTACGCCGGGTAATTGCCTTGGGTGCCATGGACGCTGATGGTGCTGTGACAGCGATAGGCAGGCGCATGAGTGAGCTGCCGCTGGGACTACCTATGGGCCGTTCAGTAGTCCATGCCGAACGTCATTTTTCAGCCGTAAGTGGCTATATGGCTGCCATAGCCGCAGCCAAAGAAGTGGGGGGTTTGCGCTTATTTGAACGCGGCGGTACGCGGCGCTGGAAAGCACTGAGTGATGAGGCTAGCTCGGACCACCTGGCCCAACTCGATATATTTATTGCCATCCAGGATATGAAGGCCGAGGATATGCATACATATGACCTGGATGTAAATAATGTCATTCGCGCCCGCGAACATTACCTTAAGGTAGCCAAGCGCCTGGGCAGTGATCCGTATAAGCCATTGTTGCCCCCGACACTGGAAGAGCGCATGATGTTACGAGAATGCCTGGCAGCCGGCTCCATCAATTCAGTTTACCTGCCTGCGGGCGAAGGCCTGTATCGACATTTGGGCGAATCAGTCGTCCCGCGTGAGATCAGTAACCGTAGTGTTGCTCTCGGCAGCCGCATGGCCGTCGTCGGTGAACCCCGTAACGTTCAGATCGTGCGCCGTGGCAACGCTGAGATCAAACACATTATCGAGGACGTTACTGAAATCACCGTAGCCGATATTGGCAGGCTTGCTACCCACCTCACCAGGTGGAAACCAATGGGCTTTACATTGCGCGGTGGCCGGTTCATGCAGGTGGAGCAGCAGTTATTGGACACGATCGTACTAAGCTCGCGTGAGGTAGTAGCCGAACCATCACCAATCCTGCGGGCAGCAATCATCGAGCATGTTAAAGTCAGCCCAGGTAATAATCTAACCGAACTTTACAGGATTAAACGGTCTATAGAAAAGCTGGCCCATAAAGCCAAAGGTCAGGTTTCACGTCTGACGGAAGATATGATTAATGCCTATATTTACGCGGCCGCACCGGATGATGTCACCGATCCTTCACTAATCGAGAATAATTTGCGTCTTATGATCGAAGCCGAAAATATTACGCTGGATAAGTTTGTCAGTGCCGAGCAGCGCGCGCACATCATGGACAATGCTCCGTCCGCCAAAACTATAAATGACGTTAGCTTTGGTCTACGGTATGTAAATGGTAAAGCGGTCGTCAAACGATTCAACCTGGATATGATCCAGCGTCTGGGCGATGACGTCAGCACTATCAGTCTCGACGACGGTCGCGAACTGTACTTCTATCACAATGACAAGCATTATACATTCCGGCAGCTAAAAAAGGTTCTGCAAAATGAAGGTCTGCTTTAGAAGTTCCGCTTGTGATTTTGTGTATGGTCTCGTGCTATAATTCGCCAACAGATCAAATACCGAGGAGTTATCTACATGGGCATCAGCTCTGGCAACAAACTATCATACGTTAAAGCAGTTCGTGAAGTTCTGCCCAGCGTATCACTGAGAGAGTTTCTGGCAACTGCACATGGTATGGCTGAAGATGTCGAAGTTGTCCCGGACGTACTTGATCCATTGGTCTACGCGGCAGAATCCTTACGAGTCACTATCTATGAGCGTCATGCCAAAGCGGGCCGGGATGTCAATGAATTGTTACGCAAGGTATATGCCAGAATGGAGTCGCCGACTCTAGCCAATAAGCGCACAGTTCAGTTACCATATGGAGGTACCCAGACTACCCGCAAAAAACAGCCTAATCCGTTACATATGGCCTTAAATGATGTAGAATCACTCTACCGCGAAACCGATGGCCCTTTACTGGTTCGGACAAACAGGATTATTGCTACTACCCGGCGTGACAGCCGTCTGGGCACCGAGCTGGCGTTACTAGTCGATGACGGCTCAGTCGCTTCAGTGCTGGATGCCCAGAGCAACGTTTTACTGGACGCTGAAGCCCAGATGATTGCCGGTCGCAAACTGAGACGGCTTGCCAATGAGCCGATTGCACCCTTAGCCATACCGTTCATGCGAGCGCCACTTTTGGATGACTACCACCGTAAGGAGTTTGTGGAACTGCTGTCAGCTGATCTACCGGTGCATAATCTGGAAATAGGCCGGATAGAGTGGAAACTCAATACGGTTACCGGCTTTGAGGGCTAGAAATAACTACAGTTTTTCTGTATAATACAGCGACTTAAGTAGGGAGATCTGGGTGTCAAACAGCATAGTTGTCAAAGGTGCGCGCGAACACAATTTGCAGAATATTGACGTTACTATTCCGCGCGAGCAGCTGGTGGTCATTACCGGGCTTAGTGGCTCCGGCAAATCGAGTTTAGCCTTTGACACTATCTATGCTGAGGGGCAGCGCCGCTACGTTGAGTCACTGTCCAGCTACGCCCGCCAGTTTTTGGGACTGATGGAGAAGCCCGATGTCGACCAGATAGACGGGCTGTCGCCAGCCATCTCCATCGATCAGAAGTCGACTTCGCGCAACCCGCGTTCGACGGTGGCGACGGTCACGGAGATTTATGATTACCTGCGTCTGCTGTATGCCCGGATTGGTACTCCGCACTGCCCGGTTGATGGTAGCGCTGTTGTCCGCCAGACGACTACTGGCATTGTGGACCAGATCAATGCTACTACTGCCGGCAAGCGCCTGATGATTTTGGCACCGGTGGTTATCGACAAAAAGGGTGCTTTTGAGCATATTCCAGAACAGTATCAGCGTGCCGGTTTTGCCCGTGTCCGGGTGGACGGCGTGGTTTACTCATTGGACGAATTCCCGACACTCGACAAGGCCTACCGTCACCGGATAGAAGTCGTCGTAGACCGGGTGGTTAACGACGCCGATAGCGCCAGCCGACTAGTACAGTCTATCGAGCAGGCACTGGAAGTAGCTGAGGGCAAGGTGGTCGTGTTGGACGCCGACTCTGATGAGACCTGGTCGTATAGCCTGATGTACGCCTGCCCCCAGCACCCTGAGATCAGCATCCCGGAGCTTGAACCGCGGACCTTTAGCTTCAACTCGCCGCAAGGGGCTTGCCCGGTCTGTACCGGACTGGGCTCGCGACTGGAAGTCGACCCGGAGTTGGTCATACCGAATGGCAACCTGACCATTGCTGAGGGTGCCATCCGGCCTTATAACCGCATTAATGTCGATAACTGGTATATGAAAAAACTTCAGGCTGTAGCCGAGCGCTACAAGTTCAGCCTGCATGTACCGACCAGTGAACTAACGCCGGCTCAACTGAATCTGGTGATGTACGGCACCGCCAAGGAAACATATCGGGTTAGCTTGGGTCTCGGCCGATCATTTGAAACAACTTATGAGGGCGTCGTCAACAATCTGGAACGCCGTCACAAAGAGACGGACAGTGATTTCATCCGCCGTGATATCGAACGCTTCATGCAGGAAAAGCCCTGTCACGCCTGCCAGGGTCGCCGTCTAAAGCCGGAAGTTCTGGCCATCACCGTTGGCAGCGAATCAATCATGGACGTCTGTAGCCTATCCATCGACGACGCGCTCGACTGGTTCAACAGCCTGAAACTGAATGCTAAAGAAGCTAAAATTGCCCAATTAATCCTCAAAGAGATCGGCGCCCGACTGCAGTTCCTGCAGGACGTCGGCCTCAACTATCTCAACCTGCTGCGCGGTGCGACGACGCTTAGTGGCGGTGAGGCTCAGCGTATCCGGCTGGCGACCCAGATTGGCTCCGGTCTGCAAGGGGTGCTGTACGTGCTGGACGAGCCAAGCATTGGCCTGCACCAGCGCGACAATGAACGTCTGATCAAAACTCTGAAGCATCTCAAAGATCTGGGCAACACTGTGATTGTGGTGGAGCACGACGAGGATACCATAAGGGTGGCCGACTGGCTGATCGACATTGGCCCCGGTGCCGGCATCCATGGTGGCAAAGTTGTAGCTAGCGGCACGCCGGCTCAGGTTATCAAAACCAAGGGCAGCCTAACTGGCGAATATCTATCTGGCGTCCGCAAGATTGCCGTGCCCAAGGTGCGCCGCAAGGGAAATGGTAAAGAGCTGGTTATTAAAAACGCCCGTGAGAATAACCTCCGGGGTTTGGACGTGACGATCCCGCTCGGTGAGCTGGTGGTCGTATCCGGCGTCTCCGGATCGGGCAAATCGAGCCTGATTAATGACATTCTGGCCAAAGAACTATTAGCCAGATTGCACCGCGCCAGTACCGTGCCTGGCAAACACGACGACATCGAAGGCATTAAGCAACTTGATAAAGCCATCATCATCGACCAGAGCCCAATCGGCCGCACGCCACGGTCTAACCCGGCCACCTATACCGGACTATTCACGCCCATTCGCGAGCTGTTCGCCCAGATGCCCGAAGCCAAACTGCGCGGTTACGGCGCCGGCCGCTTCAGCTTCAACGTCAAGGGCGGTCGCTGTGAGAACTGCGCCGGCGACGGCATCATCAAGATCGAAATGCACTTTCTGCCCGACGTCTATGTGCCCTGCGAAGTCTGTCACGGCAAGCGCTACAACCGCGAAGCGCTGGAGATCCATTACAAAGGTAAAACCATCAGTGATGTACTGGGGATGAACTGTGAGCAGGCCTTGGAGTTCTTCGGCAACAACCCGGCCATAGCCCGCAAGCTTCAGACGCTGGTCGATGTTGGGCTGGGTTACATTAGCCTTGGCCAGCCGGCCACCCAGCTGAGTGGTGGCGAGGCCCAGCGCATCAAGCTGGCGGCTGAGCTGTCGCGCCGCCCGACCGGTCGTACGCTGTACATCCTTGACGAACCGACGACTGGCCTGCACATGGCTGATGTCGACAAGCTGCTTGGCATGCTGCACGCCTTGGTCGATACCGGTAATAGCATGGTGGTCATCGAGCACAACCTGGATGTCATCAAGAATGCCGACTGGATCATCGACATGGGCCCGGAAGGTGGTAGTGCTGGTGGCCAGATCGTGGCTGAGGGTACGCCTGAGCAGGTCGCAAAAGTGGCTGCCTCTTATACCGGTCAGTTCCTCAAACACATGCTTTAGTCTGCCGACAATTTGTTCGGCCAGAGCAAGGCTGCGTTGGGTCGGTACACGAGCCTCTAAACTATTTGGTGCTGATAGTGGATCGAAAACTTCTAGCATAAGAATAATCGTGAATTCTTAACAATTCTTAAATTTGTCTGAAATTCTAGCCAGAAATCGCATTCCTACAATGGTACACTGAGCCGCCTGGCGCGGTAGCAGGCCATTGGCTATACGCAACTTGTTCCCAAAAGTGTCTAAGGACACACTTTTGGGAACAATCTTGAAACGAGGCTGCATAATTTGAAGGCAATTAAGCGGTGAGGACTTAGTCTTTGGTATTTTTGGCTGCGGCCCGGCGACGCTTGCGCAAGTGGATGCGACCAAACTGGAACAGCGTTGGCAGTAGGGTTGCTAACACCACGAAGCCCAAGGCAGCCAGGATGTAATTATCAATGTTGGGAATGCGACTGCCAACATAATAGCCGAGCAGCCCGACAGTAACCGCCCAGAACGTATCGCCGATGGCATCAAACACCAGGAAGCGCCGGTAGGGCATGTGAGCCACACCCGCCAGCAGCGGAGTGAATGTCCGTACTACCGGTATGAAGTGGGCAACCAACAGCGTCTTAGGGCCATATTTGTCATAAAATTGCTGAGCCCGGGCAACATGGTCAGGCCTAAAAATAACACTGTCAGGGTTACGAAACACGTGTGGACCAAGCCGGCGACCAATAAAATAGGCCATGCTGTCTCCAGCAGTGGCCGCCACAGCCGCCACGATTAGCACACCGGCAATCGACAATTTGCCTTGCTTAGCATAGACGCCAGCGGCGATGACTAAGGTGTCGCCGGGCAGGAAAAAGCCTAAGAACAGGCCTACTTCGGCGAACAGAAAGGTACCAAGAAGTAGTAGTCCGCCGGATTGGATAATGTGAGTGACATCTAACATCTGTGTATAGCTTATAGGGCAGGCCGCGATTCGTCCAGAAAATGATGGCCCAGATGCAGTTCCAAAACAGCCTCCAATCTGTTATACTAGATAATCTAGACAATCAAGACAGCTAATTGGAGATTTCTGACTATGTCCCAAGACACTATTGCCCTAACCCTTGATGCCCGCGATGTGACTGGCAAAGAGGTAAAACACCTGCGTAAAGACGGTATCCTGCCAGCAGTTATTCATGACCATGGTAAGCCGTCTATCAACGTACAGGCTGGTTTTGTGCCAATGTTCAAGGTCTGGCAACAAGCCGGCAAGCACCACCCCGTTGCCTTAACGCTCGGCGGCAAGAAGTACACCGCCCTTATCAAAGACGCTAGCTTTGACCCTAAGAAGCACCTCCTTACCCACGTTGTCTTCAATGCTGTCAGTGCCACAGAAAAGGTCGAGGCCGAAATCCCGGTCCACCCACAGTACGATGAAGGCAATGATTCGTCACCAGCCGAACGGGCCGGCTTCCTGGTCCTGGCCCAGCTCGACGCCGTCAATGTTGAAGCCATCGCCAGCAAACTGCCTGACGTCCTGTACTATAATGCCGAGAAACTAGTTGAAATTGGCGACCGGGCTACGGTTGCTGATCTGATCATCCCAGAAGGCGTAGTAGTGAAAGTTGAAGAAGACCACGCTATCGCTACCGTCTATGAGCCAAGCGCCCTGGCCGCGGCCAATGACGCTGCCGGTGGTGACGCCGATGACGTCGATGCTACGGCAGTTGAAGCTGAGAACGGCACTGCTGCCAGCGACGAGGACAGCCAAGCTGAAGAAACTCAGCCAGGTGGCAAGAAGCAAGACGAACCCAAAGGCGAATAATCTAGCCGTTAGTCTTCAATGAAGCCGCCGCTTTGGCGCTTCCAAAGTCGCGCGTACAGTCCTTTGTGCTTCAGTAGCTCAGCGTGTGAGCCATCCTCAATGATTTTGCCATCATCAAGTACTACAATCCGATCAAGTCGCTGAATGGTACTCAGGCGGTGGGCGATCACCAGCGTGGTGCGGCCCTTCATGAGTTCTTCAAGTGCTGACTGTATCGCAGCTTCGCTTTCACTATCAAGCGCAGAAGTCGCCTCGTCTAATATAAGTATTGGAGCATCCTTCAAGATTGCCCGGGCAATGGCGATGCGCTGACGCTGACCGCCTGATAGTTTGACACCACGTTCTCCGACAATTGTATCGAAGCTATGGGGCAGGGCTTCAATGAACTCCAGAGCGTGTGCTTTGCGTGCCGCCTCCCAGACTTCCTGCGTGGTAGAGCCTTTCTTACCATAGGCAATGTTTTCGAAAATGGTGCGGTGAAACAGCAAGGGCTCTTGCGGCACATAGGCAATGGCACGGCGTAAGCTAGCCTGGGTGACATCACGGATGTCTTGGTCATCAACCAGTAATTTGCCATCATGAATATCGACAAAGCGTAATACCAGTTTGGTAATGGTGGTTTTGCCACCGCCACTTGGCCCAACTAACCCAACTTTTTCGCCGCTATTCAATGTCAGATTGAGATGTTTAAAGAGCGCTGCATGCGAGCTGGCTTTGTGATCATAGTCAAAGGTTAAATCCCGGAATTCGATCTTAGCTTTGCTGACCACAAGCTCAGTGGCGTGCGCCGAGTTTTGGATAGATGGTGGTGTCTGCAGCATTTCGGCCATCTCCTGGGCATCGCTTAATACACCCTCAATTTGACGTACTATTAGGCTTGATTTTCGCAAGCTATCAACGATGCGAATAATATAGAGCTGGAACAACAGGAAAGTAGCCACTGCCAATCCTCGATGCTGCACCGCGTACACACCACCAATAAAAACAGTTACTTGCAGTCCTGCACACATCATCTCGGTTAGCCAGCCATTACGGACAGCAACTTGCCAGCTCCTGAGCATAATGGTGCTGCGTTCGGTGTTAACTTGTTTGTAGCGTCTAATCTCTTGGTTTTCGGCAGCAAAAGTTTTGACAGCTATAGCATTGCTGACCATGTCAGCCAGCTCACCAGTTTGCTGGGTGTCTTTGGCTACGCCTTCCAGTCTGAGTGGAATGCGTTTAATGACCAGCACAATAATGATACTCAGGCAGATTAACCAAATGCCTGCGACAATTAACGCCAAACTCAAATTGTAGTGCGCCATGACAGCCAGCGAGATTAGTACAACCCAGAACTGACCCTGAATGTCCAAAAAGAAAGTCAGGTGGAATAGAGCATAGGCTTTGACCAAACGATTGGCTCGGGTAACCAGGGAGCCGCTGAAATTGTCGGAGTAAAAGCTGTAATCCTGGTTGACCAGATATTTGAAGCAGTCCTGGTACATAGCCATTTCCATTTTATGCTCCAGAGCAATCTCAAACTTACGGTTTACAAAGTACGACAGAACACCGGCTATTACTAATGATCCACTGACCAACAACATAGTACTGAGCGGCACAACTTGATGCTGAATCAAGCGGTTAATGCCAATCGTTACAAATAGTGGGGCAATGATTTGCTGCAGGGCGAAGCCCGGTCCCATTAGCAGGCAACCCAGGAATGTCCCTGGGAAGCGCATCCAATAACTCCAATACAGTTTCAGAACCATTGCGCTTGGTTTTTTGTCAGTCAGTGGGGGCATCTATTTAGTTTACTCCTCTATGAAGCCGCCACTTTGGTGAGCCCATAGTTTGGCGTAGGTACCATTTAGTTTCAATAATTTGTTGTGCGAGCCTTGTTCGACAATTTTGCCTTGATCGAGCACCACGATGCGATCCATTTTCTGGATGGTACTTAGGCGGTGGGCGATGACGATGGCGGTGCGGCCTTCCATCAACTTCCACAATGCATCCTGGATCAAGACTTCGCTCTCACTATCGAGCGCCGATGTGGCTTCATCCAGCACCAATATAGGAGCGTTTTTCAGCATAGCCCGGGCTATAGCAATGCGCTGACGCTGACCACCACTGAGCTTAACACCGCGCTCACCAACCAGCGTCTCGTAGCCCTTGGGTAGTGTAGTGATGAACTCGCTGGCGTGAGCGACATCAGCGGCAGCCTTGATTTCAGCTGTCGTGGCATGCTCCTTACCGTAACCAATATTCTCTGCAATCGTGCGGTGAAACAGTAATGGTTCTTGTGGCACGTAGGCAATACTATTATGCAAACTGTCTTGGGTGATTTCGGCGATATTACGGCCACCAACAATGATCTCACCATCTTGGATGTCTGAAAATCGCAGAAGCAGGCGTGTAAAAGTGGTCTTACCTGAACCAGAATGGCCTACCAGACCAACTTTTTCGCCCTGTTTGACACTAATAGTAAGCTTGTCGAACAGTATATTATTAGCACCAGCATGTTTAAATGTGACTTCGTTAAAGACAATCGAGCCATCTTCTATTGGTCGAGTATCAGGTCTATCTGAATCTAGGATAGTCGGCTTTTTGGCCAGCACATCAACCATATCAGTTGCATCGCCCCAGGCACGGGCGTAGTTACGCAGGGCCGTGTTGCTGAACTCAAACAGTTGGTCAACAATACGAGCTGTGAAGCTAAGGATCAAGAACATGACGCCAATGTCGGCGTTAAAGATGATGACCGACACCACCGCTAGCGTCAGCGCTGACCCGCCGATGAGTCGACCCATGATCCCCAGGCGGTTCATCTGGTGTCGATGGGCTTTGGCAAACTCGAAGAGTAACCCGAACGTAGTGTTTGTGGCTTTTTCAAAACGAGTACGTTCATAATTACCACGAGCAAAGCTCTTTATGTTCATAATGTTAGTGATAGCATCAGCCAGGAAACCGGTCTGGACGCTTTCAGCAGCTGCAAAGGCGCTACTGGCTTTTTGAGTTCGGCGTGAAATCCATAGGGCTACTCCCATGTAACTGACGGCGAATAGATCAAGTACCAGCACAAACAGACCAGCCCGGTGGTGTAAGATAATACTCGTCAGCACCAGGCCAATTATTAACGGATAGACGTTAAACATGGTGGTATCGGCCGTACGGATGTAGCCGCCTAACAGTTTGCTGTTTTGCGACACCAATGATCCGGCAAAATTATTGGCGTGGAAATCAGCGGTTTGGCGTACCATATGATCAAAAACCTCTTCGGCAATATCACGCTGAACACGAGCCTCAAGCCGCCAGGCTAAGGCATCAACAATTCGCCAGGTAGCGATGCCAACCAACAACAAGACAGCATAGCCGACTAGTGAGTGGCCAAAAACCGGCCATAACTGGTCGTGCCTATAATGATGGCTTGAAAGTTTTTGTAAGACACTCGAAACAATCAGCGGCGGTAAATAATTGTTGATTAGTACGGTGAAGGGGATACTTACAATCACACCGAAAAGATAGCGTGGATAACGCCGGGAATGATCGAGATAAAATTTTGGTACGCGGAAAGATTTGGGTTTCATAGCACAACGCCTCCAGCGTCGCGGTTGGGGTTAGTCGGTAGGTTGTAAAAGGTTAAAGTTTTTGAAGATTGGAGAGCTAGCACGCCTGGTAGACGACTAACGTTGGGTTGGTTGTAAACATTTTGACCGTCTCCGGGTTAATTCACTGCATAAATCTATGCACAGCGAAGTTGCTAATTGATGTCTATCATCGTATACTAAAGTGTTTTTGATTGCAACTAAAAAGCCATGAGCTTTAAACTGCGCGCCTATGTCATCAGAGATACCCTCATTTACTCCCAGCCCAAATGTCTTGCATAAGCCCTCCGAATCCGGGGCTGATAAAGATAAGGACAAAGAATCCAAGAAATCGTCCAGTACCACCAAAAGCAAGGCTATCGGCAGCCTGGCGTTCGAGCATCCACCTGCATCTACCGACAAAGCCGAAAGCAGTAATCCATTTTCAAAGCTCTTCGGACGCCCCGAAGCTGTAGACAAACAGCCCAGCACTAAAGACCCCGCCGCTGAACACCTAGGTAATGCCAATCATGAGTCTGCCAAAGACATCAATCAACCTGAGATGTCAGCCGACGATGAGCTGTACAGCGCCCAGCAGATTGCTGAGATCAGAGCGGCCGAACTGGCTGCAGAGACGCCGCCGGCTGATGCTGCGTCTCAAGCCGCTCACGAAGATGCTCAGGCATTTTACGCAAATATTTTAGAGCACGATATGCTGCCGGCGCCGGCGGCTAATGAAATCCTGGATCGGCCAAGTGTCGTAGATGGTAAAGCTGAAAGTAAGGAGCCAGCGGCAGCGGCTGAGACGGCAGATGATGATCCTAGCAATAGCACCATCCCACCGGCAGCTGCTGCTGGTGGTGGCAGTACGCCGCCGCCACGCGGCCCTGGCACTCCAGGCGGTCCAACTAGTCCAAACACCCCACCGAACCCAGATAATAATCCGAACCAATCACCAGTCCCTCCTACAGCTCTCTATGGCAGCGGTGCACCAAATGTAGTAGCAGTACCTGTCGTCACCCGTACGGAATACGTGCCATATATTGACCGGTCACGGGCCTTTGGTGATGCATTAGTTGGCGGTATTGTCGGCTACCTGATTGGTCGCCGCCGTGGGCGGATTAAAACTGAACGTAAACTGTTACCGGTCCAGGAGAAGTTGAAAAAAGAAGTCAAGACGCTCAGCCAATCGATTGCCGAAAAAGAGTTCGCGATTCGTGAGGCAGCTAAGCGGCGGGTACGCGAACAGCAGCTACCGGCAGCTGCTGTTAAGCGCCCTGAAGTAAGCCCGCCACTCCGTAATCAAAAAGCCAGCGCCGAAACCGTCGTGCTCGATCGCCGTCAGCCTCCTGTCTCAGCTCCGGAAATCCATAAGCCACGCACCGCCGCGCCGCCACCAGAACGAATCGGCAAAGTACTTATTGCTGCTGAAGCCGCCGCAGTCAGTAAAGCGCCTGGACGCCCTGAATTGATATCGGCTTTGCCACAGGAACGTCCAAGCTCGCCAGACAAGCGCAGTACCGAAAAGCAAGTCGAGACCCTCAGCCGTAACGAACTGCTGATGCTCAGCGAAAAAGTCATCGTCGAGGGCAGTACGCTGCGTCAGGTCTACGAGACACATCTCATTACTGAGCGTGGCTTGCGTCGGCTGATTGTTGAGTATCTGCGCGGTGGCGACATCGTCAAAGCCTTTAAGCGCGAACTGGTTGAGCGTGAAATCGACTTTGAACGCGACCCCAAACTGCGCGACACTATCCGTCAATCGGTTCGTGGCGGCGGCGCCAGCCCAACCCTGCAGAAGTTATTGCAACAAGCCGGTGTTGCGCCTGGTGACGACTCACAGCAAACGGTCGCCGAGGCCCGGGCCCAGCAGTTACAACAAGCTAAACAACAAGCCAGGCAGCATAACCGGCGCAAATACGTCGACGTTTCGCTGATGACTATCATTGCGGTATTAATGGCGATAATTATCATCTTGGCTGTTAACAAATTTTAATTAGCTATACTGTACCTATGCAGAAGATTATTCTCTACTACAAATTTACGCCCATCGCTGACCCCGAAGCTATTCGACTATGGCAAAAGACGCTGTGCGAAAAGCTCGGGGTCAAGGGCCGTATCCTCATCTCTGAGCATGGCATCAACGGCACCCTCGGCGGTGACATCGAAGCCCTCAAGCAGTATGTCAAAGACACCAAACAATTCACTGGCTTCAAAAACACGGTATTTAAGTGGAGCGATGGCACCGGCCAGGACTTTCCTAAACTAGCCGTCCGCGTCCGTGACGAAATCGTCACCTTTGGCGCAGCCGATGAGATAAAAGTAACAGAGCGCGGAATCGTTGGCGGCGGCAAACATCTCAAGCCTAAACAGCTCCATGAGTTGGTTGAGAAACATGGCGATGACGTCATCTTTTTTGATGGCCGCAACGCTTACGAAGCAGCAATCGGCAAGTTCAAAGGTGCGGTCGTCCCAGACGTCGACCACACCCGCGATTTTGCCACCGAACTCAGTGACCCCAAGTACGACGCCATCCGCGATAAGCCAGTCGTCACTTATTGCACTGGTGGTATCCGCTGCGAGGTGCTGAGCATGCTGATGAAGAAACGCGGCTTCAGCGACGTCTATCAGCTGGACGGCGGCATCGTCAAATACGGCGAGACCTATAAGGACGAAGGCCTATGGGAGGGTTCGCTCTACGTCTTCGATGACCGCATGGGTATTAAGTTCTCGGATACGGCCAAAGACATAGCCGAATGTATCCATTGTGGTGCCAAAACCAGCAACTATGAGAACTGTGCCAACAAAGTTTGCAACATGCTCGTAATTATCTGTGAAGATTGCAGCAATAATGCCCTGACCTGCGTGGGCTGCACGCAGCTGCCTATACCTGTAATATAATAAAACACTTGAAAAAACAAATAAATAAGCGTATTATGCGGGCATTGAATTGATAAGGTAAATACTGCCGCATGGCGTAAAGGAGATAGAATGTCGGAAATGATAGGTGGAAATGCAGCCTGGGAACAGAGTAGTAGTAAAATTTTTAGAAAAAAAGCCGCCCCTAACAATGCACCTGAGGCAACTGCAGATCCAAACGACACTGTGGCAGCGCGTCGCGTCGAACTCAGGTCTACTGAAACTAAAAAGCCTAGTCGTGGTGTCGGTCGTAAGCTCGGCGCTGCAGCGCTAGTAGCAGTGACCGCCGCCAGCGCTACTGGTGTAGCCATATACAAGATCAACAGTCGTAACAATAAACTCAACAACTTCCAGACTGCCGAAAACACCCTCATGAACACCTACACGCACTCGCCAACCACGCTGTCGCAGAATGTCCTGGTGATCAAAAAAGGCGTGACATACCGCGAACAGCCGTTTGAAATGGATGTCAGCCACCCAGACATCCACTTTGGCAATCATCACCTAATGCCTGGCAATGCCGCCGGCAGACTCGCCACCGAGCAAGTTATAGCCAAACCACTCATCTATACGGACAAAGGCAACACCACATGGATAGGCTTTAGATTTCAGGATGGTAAAGTCAATACGCATGAAGTCAGCTCCGACACGGTATCTGACCAAATGGACTGGATTGATGCCAGTAAACTAACACAACAAACCGCTCAGATCGCGCCGCGTCATAGCAGCGAACTGCTACCTTTCAATGTCGCCACCTTAGTAGCTCACACCCAAGAAGCAAAACTTGATGCCCATGGCCAGTTTTTGAGCGACTCTGGTAATCCAATTGCCTGGGCACCGCCTGAACTTACCTATGCGGCCGCCCATCGTGCCGATATGGCTTAAGCAATCTATACAATAATATTGACAAAATAGACAAAAAAGAGTAGAATACCTTTATTGTTGCAAAACATGAAGGTATGACAGGAGGGTCATACATACCCTCCTGTTTTGTAATAAACGCGCTCACCGCTTATTACTAACCGAAAGGTACTACTTATGTCATTAGCAGAACAACAGCCTCTTCAGCCCGTAAATGCAGAAGTGGAGGCACTAAATCAAGTTATGCCATCAGCTTACGAGCTGAGTGTATTGAGTAGCGAAGAGGGCTCCACCAGAGCCGGAGTAGTTATCGGGGCAGGCCTTGCCCTAGGGGCGATGGTTGCGGCCTATGGTCTGATGAAAGGTGGCTTTTTGCCATCTATCGGCAAAGAGACCAGCGTTAAAGCCGAACCTGCCGCGGTAACTCGAGTATTTAAATTGCAAGAAGATTGTTACGCCGGCTACGATGTCCGGACTGCCAGCACCGCCAAAGTGCAGGCACGGGTAAAATCAGGCAAACTTCTAAAATATGCCAGCCTTGGTTTCGATGCTGCTCTACCTGGCGCCTGGGTATCGGATCGGGTCTCCGGACTGGTTGAAACCACTGTCTGCCAGGATAGCGCGGACCTAACGGCGGTCTATAGTCGTGGTGGCAAAGCTACTTCAGGCGGCAAAGTCACCACTCCCAGCACGTTGGATGTCAGCGTTCCATATAGCGCTTTGCATTATAAGCCGCAGATTCTCGTCGACACACGTGAGACCTATAGTGATCAGGGCTTTGCTATGGTCGGAGCTAAAAATTTGACTATCGTACTGAAGGTTTTTACAGATAAAGGCATTGCCAGATCTGCAGATGAGCTGGACAGTGCGCTGTCGACAATAGCTGAGGAGCAGAATTACGATACGGCAGTAAAGTCTTGCGGGCCAATAGTAGAATCGGAAATAGAAAATGACTTCGTGGATGAAAACAAAACCAGATTCCTGGCAGATGCCCAGGTATTTGGGAGTGACCTTGCTTTAGAAAATATCCATGTACATTTTACCGGCGACAAACCGCTCTATACCAACACCGCAACGCACCTTCTTGATGTCATTAAAGAAGACAAGCATTTTACTGTTAGCAACGATACCAGTAGTGACTGCAGCCTCTCACCTACTTTGCAACAGCAGCGTGCTGAAGCGTTGAGCGCTATACCTGCTACGGAGCGGAATTAACGTCATGCCACCGTATGCGGGCGAACAAATGGGCATGCCCGGTGATGTACTGACAGAATTAGATCAAAACGAATGGATTATTCCTGAGCAGCAAGATTTAAATGCTCGTGACTGGGTAATTCCAGAGCAGCGCCCACAACCAGCAGCCGGTGACGCCTGGTGGCTACAAGAGCGGTCAGAAGTTACGCCACAAATCAATCGTGCGCAGCCAACAGCTGGTGAGCAGGCATTGTTTGCGCAGGAGCTAACTATGTACCGACGGCGTCAGCTCGACCCTGACCTAGATAAGTACATGCAGACTGTCGAACCATATTACAAAGCTGAGGCGACCGTTGATCCTGCACGGGCTGCCCAGATCATCAAAGAAGCTTATAACTATTACAAGACTGACCGGCAGCAAGATTCGATTAAGGCTGAAATACAGGCTTTTGACGACCTGACCGGCCAAGCCTTGGGGGAAGTTATAAAGGTCATTGACGCAGCAACTCACGATAAGCCAGTCAATATTCCCAAAGTCACAAATGAAACTGCCACAGTCGAAACGAAGCCAGTTATTCAGCCAGAGATTGTGTCGCCACCCCGGCTTCAGCCCTCACTGACGCGTGACCTGATGCTGCAGGCAATCGCCAACAATCCACGTCAACCAATCCCGGACAGAATCGCTAAAGCGGTTGCATCCAGGTACGAAGAGTTGCAGCAGCGTGGTGAAGCCCGCGATTATACATACAGCAATCCTGTTTTGACGCTTGACGCCGAGCTGCTTAAGCAATCATTTTTGGAAGTTTGCGACAATCTGGATCTGGACCGGCTCAAAAAGGGGACTGCTCTGGCTGCCGCAGGTGTAGTAGCTATTAGTGCTATGGCCGGCGGTATCAGTCCTCAGGCTAGTCAGGCAGAAGCGCAAAAAGCATCAATTATGAACATGCAGGCAGAAACCGGCAATGCATCGGTGCTTTCTGATGAGAAACTCCCCGTCCTTAAGCTGGTTGGTCAGATTACCGCCGCATATTCGCCGGCAGTCAAAGCCCCATCAGGTACAGCCAATAAGCCAGTACAAGGCGAAGCGCTGCAGCATGTTATCGATCAGGGCCATGAATATGCTAAGACATTGTTTAGAGTAGGTGCTGAACATGCTGCCGCCCGCGAAGCCAGCAAAGTCCATCACATACCAAACAAGGCAATCATTCACCAGGTCGACGAACTGCTGAGTAAGGCCTTAAACGAGCGCGTAAATAATACGGCTATAGCCCTGACCCCTGATCAAATGGCCGAGGCTGCCGAAGGTCTGGCCAATGCCCGGCTCGCTGCCCGCTATCCATCTGTTTTCGGCCAGGTAGCGCTTCGGCATGAACAGTCGGCGATTGCCAAAGAGCTGCAGGCTCATTTGTTTACGAAAGACGCTCATACCTATAGTCCACAGGATCAGCAACGTGTGGTAGCCGGACTGCTAACTGGAGTCGATGAGATAATGTCACGCGGAGTGTCGGCTGCAGGCGAGCAGGACTTGCTCTTATCCCCACTGCCTCCTGAGCAGCATTCACCGGAACATAGTGATAAGCTGACTAGGCTGCTGTCGCCGGCTGCCATGAAGTCGATACTTCCTTATGCTCCCGATGATCACATTAAGCTCTATATGCCAATGGTGCTAGCTGCTCTCAAAGAGCAGGGCATAGATGATCCGACTATGGTTGCCTATGCCTTTGGCACGATTAATGCTGAAACCTCCGGATTTGCGCCAATACCCGAATGGGATAATGGAAAAGCATATGAAGGACGAAAAGATCTGGGGAATATTCATCCCGGCGATGGCCGCCGCTACAAAGGCCGCGGTTTTGTGCAACTGACCGGCCTGCACAACTATCGCATTGCTGGTGAGGCCCTGAACCTCAACCTGGTCGACAATCCGGACCTGGCGCTGGAGCCTGAAACGGCCGCGCGCATACTAGCCTGGTACTTACAGCCTCGTGCCGACAAGATTCGTAAAGCGCTCAGCCACGAAAATTACGCCCAAGCCCGACGCTATGTTAATGGCGGCACAAACGGTCTGGATAAAATGGCCAGTAGCTACCAGGCAGCAATTGATATCCTGCAGCCTCCGGCTAAACACCAGACAATTGCCGAGTCCGAAGCTGGTCTGCATATTCCGGAACGCTTAGCCAATGGCAGCTTCTACTTTAACCAGCACAACGGCCCATGGGCTAGCATGCGATATGCCAATCCCGGATTTCACCAGTCATATAGTGACGGCGGCTGTGCGCCCAGTACTATTGCTGCAGTCATAAGCAGCCAGCTTGGCCGGCGCATTCTGCCAAACGAGGTCGGTAACTGGATTGTGTCCAATGGTCTGCGCAGCAATGATAGCGGCACCGAAACTGCTGCCTTCAGCGTCGCTCCCGAACATTGGGGGCTAACAACCACTAATCTAAGCGGTGCGGCAGAATCCGCTATCGTCGATGCTCTCCAGGCCGGCGACATGATAGTCATGAATGTCAAAGACGGGCACGTGACGACGCCAGGAACACGCGGTGGCCATGTCATCGCCATCCGCAGCATCAATGCTGACGGTACCGTTAACATCTTAGACCCGAACCGTTACGAATTTACCCTCAAGACCTGGACGCTCGCCGAGTTGCTACAAGAAAACCACGGCGAACAAGGCAGTGCTACGCTTATTGCTGTCCACAAACCAATCCCAGAGGTCATTGCGCCAGACTTTACTACTCCAGCTTTACCTATCCAGCCCAGTGAAAGCGTTGGATCTGGCTTAGAACCCAGCAGAAGTGAGTAATAAAGATTAGAATTTAGGTGTTCGATTGCACCTGCTTCAAAAGCACAAGATGTTTACCCCACCGCCAGCGAAGCATCACCGTCAGACTTTGCAAACGAGGCGTACAGGCTAGGCCGGCCGTCGTCGGAGACATACGAGAGCGGCACCGCCCGGTCACCGCCGGCTGCCTTGATGTCGAGATCAATGTGTCGGACAATAGTGGCTTCGAAGGTGCCGGCATCGTAGATGGCTGGCGCGTCAGGGTAAGTTGCCAGCTGGGCGGCGCGCAGGCCGAACCAGCGGCTAATGCCAGCGCTGACAGATGGCACATGCAGCCTGGCCTCGGGGTGCGCAGCCTGGAGTTTGACCAGCTCCTGTCGTTGCTGCTCCTGGGTTTTGTTAGCCAGTTCTGGATTTGGCTTGCTGAGTCGCAGCTCGAAGCGGACGGCTGGGATGGAACCGTTTGGGGCTACGTGCGGCGTGCCGGACAACAGCTCGTCGCGGCACCTGGCGTACAACTTGGTTTGGCCTTTGTCGTAGTGCTTGTCGAAGATCCAGGTGGCATCGGGCTGGACTTGGCCGAACTTGATGGCGGCACCACCGAGGACGACGTGGCCAAGACAGCGGTTGGGTACCGGCACCAGATCGATCTTGAGTTCCGGGTCGGCGGCGCGAAGACTGCGGCAGTAGTCGAAAGTACTTTTGCCGGTTTGGGAGTTTGGCTTAGACCAGGCATTCAGGCTTGCTTCCAGCAGCTGATTGAAGTCCGCCTGCTGGATGGACCGGTCTGGTGATGATGTTGCAAGCTGGTGGCCACGGCCAAAACGAGGTCGGCGGAAGGAAGCTTGCGCGCCAGCAACAGCTGGCTCAAGGGCTGCGGCATATGCTTGGTAGCCAAGGTAGGCGACGTTTGCCTGGGCCTGGATGGCCTCAGCTTCCGGGTCGAATAGCCAGGCAAAGCCCTGTTCGGTGGCGAGTGAACGCAGTCTGCAGGCCAGGGCCTGCTGCTGAGCGAGGTTGGAATGGAGGTGGTGGTCTGAAAGATGCTCGTTGCTCGCCATATAATTTCCTACTTGTCGGTATTTGCCGGTTCAAGAACAGAGGTATCGATACTGCGTGCCTGCATGCATGCAATAAATTGCTGATTTTGAGCTGCTAAGCTGGCAGTCTCAGCCTTAAGTTGCTGACGTTCAAGTGTCGAAAGCGGAGCTGGACTATCAACTTCCATAGTGACGGTGCTTTTTCTATCTGACGGAATTCGCTTGACCTGGGCATTCTTAAACTGATCGGAACGATTCATCAGGCGAGCATTAATGGTTTTGGCGCCGGTAGAGCCGGTCAGGTGTTCGGCGAGATCGGCCCGGATAAGCTGGCGCTGGTCTTCGGATGCGTAGCGACCGACGTAGTGCCGTTCAAATGCTCGGCTCAGTGTCAGGTCGATATCGACCTGACCGCGAACGTGGTCACGAACCGGGAATCTCTCGATGTAGTTAAATAGTCGTGCGGCGTCGCGAGGTGTGATATCAATGGCTTGTATACGTGGCTCGGCTGATTCCCCAGTACCGAGTGAATCGCCGGGATTCTTAGCACGGAGTTTGATTAGGCTGTGCATGGCCGCCACAGTTCCGGTAATTAATTGGGCCAGCTCTGGATTTGCTGCTACCTCGAAAGGGGTTTCTTCGGGAGTACTATATGCGCTAATATCTGATGCGCGCTGCACTCGGCCAAAACCACTCTCGATCAGTGATTTCTCCTTAGCGGCGGCTTCAGCATCGGTAATTGTCATCCAGACAAGGCGGCTTGCCATGGCGTCCGTCACCATGTGACGGCCAGGCGTGCGCTCGGGGTAGTTGGTAGCGAATGCGAACCAGGCATTTGGTCCGATGCCGTATCGTTGCTTGTTGCCATTTCCCCATACGCTCATCGAGCTAGCCAGTGTGCCATCTTGACCACTAATCGGCAGGAACAACTGTTGATAGTTAGTGGGAATGAGCCCAAACTCATCGACAAACAGTGGACGGCCAGAGCTATCATCACCAACGGCGGCTTCTAGTAAGGAGCCTTTAATAAATTTCCAGCCATCTTCAAGTGGGCTGTAGTGGCCGAGTACTTCATGGTCGCTGGTCCGCGGCGTACCAGTCATGGTTAGGAGTGGTTGATCGCCATTTAGTAATTCTAAAAACTTTTCGGTTAAAAAAGTCTTACCAGAAGCAGGATCACTTTCAAGCAAAATCGG
Organism: uncultured bacterium; assembly: GCA_964236675.1. Taxonomy (GTDB): domain Bacteria; phylum Patescibacteriota; class Saccharimonadia; order Saccharimonadales; family UBA4665; genus JBDSWU01. The sequence continues at coordinate 2,402 of CAXSFI010000002.1, read as the reverse complement.
CTGGCGCAGGCTGCGAGTCTCTGCTAAGTTACGGAGCATTTTGGCATCGAGTTCACTCAGAACAAGGGTTTCTTTTACGGCCTCTACCTGCTCTTGGCTGGCCTGTGTCGGCAGTTCAACACCCATGACATTTATCCAGGACCGTGCATGGTCGTCACCAAGGCGAGGACTTTCAAAATAGTAAATGCCGCCACTCTCAGCGAGTTGCTCTGGCGTTCCGTGCATAGGGATAGCGGGCGAGATCATAATTCTATAATTATAGAATAGAATTAGGTTTTATGCAAGCAATTGCTCGATAGTTCCGGCAAGTTTGTTGACGAATGATTCGGTGCCACTTCCGGCCGAGGCTGCTATAGCTAGACCACTGTCAAAACCGAGATTTTTAGCGATTGCAGTGACGTCTGCTTGTGTGATATTAGGGTCGATCCGGACAAGTATGGATATGACTCTGTGCGCGGCACGCTGAAGTTGCCGCATGGCGTCTTGCTGCTGCTCAGTGCTGTTTGGGTCACCGTCTGTCAAGAACAGTACAATGTTGCCACTATTACCGCTATCACGGCGTAGCTCAGTCGTCATCAGTTCAGTGGCTTCAGCCATCGGCGTGTTGCCGAGGCTATTTGTGAGTAATTCACCGATGGCCCGCTGTGTCTGAATATGATTAGGCTGCTGGAATGATCGAAGGAGTGACGCGCCGTTATACTCAGCGTCTCGAGGCTGTGTAGATGATATGGAACCAAACTGCCCTAGCGCGAACTTAATGATATTTTCCTGATTATTACCCGCCTCTACGAATGTAGCTGTTCGGGCTAACACTGCTAATGCTCGCATTATCTCATTATGCATCGTGCCTCTGGTACTATCTGAACAGTCAGCCAGTACACCAATGCGCCAATCACGTGTTTCTGGCTCGACAAAGCGGCCAAAAATGGCTAGCTGCACCGTAAGTGGGTTAGCCTCGTATTGCATAGCGGCGCGCATGTCGATTGTCTGGCCGGATAACATACCGTACGTCACGGTTTCAGATTCTATTCGGCCAAGGAGCTTCATAAGTCTTCGCCCCAGTTGGCGTGGTATACTAGCGATATCGTCGATCAGCGCTTCTACGGGATCAAGTTGCGACAGGCGCTTGGCGGTGATGGCAGCTTGACGCTGAGCCTCAGCTGCTTCGGCCACTTTGGCTTCGGCTTGCTTTTGATTTGCCTGACGCTGCTGCTGATGTGTTTCAGTAGCTGGGTTGTCAGCTTGGTCGGCCGGATTTAAGGCTTCGTTTAAAGCATCTTCAATGTCAGATAGAGTTCGCCCGACTTGAGCCTTTGCCTCTTCGTCTGACATGCCCCTGGCCTGTAATTGCTCGGCTAAACCGGCGAGGTCTTGGCCTACGAACTGTTCAAAATATGGCCAAATAGCTTCGGTGATAAGTTCCCAGCGCTGGATGCCCAGTTGTTTGGTACTTGCCCCGTCCATAGTTTTGTCAGGTAGCTCGCGCTCAAGCATACTCTCAACTAATGGCCACACTGTCCGAACGGCTTGGTCTATGCCTGGGTCAGCGTTGCCGTAACCACCCGAATTGCCATGCGCCCACATTCGTGTCAGGGCGGTGCCGAACTGAGCAAAACGTGGCAACTCGGACATACCAGCCGCTGTCATCAATTGCATGACTTCCGGTGTTACACTAACGCTTTCCTCGTTCGGATCATCGAAAACGTGGGCGACATAATCGCGTTGGGCATCATAATTATCACGAAGATACGAGTTAACGGCAATGTCCTCAACGACGTTTTGCGCATAACCAAAGCCGGTGGTCTTATACAGGGTTTCAATGGCTTCCTTACTTCGTGGAATGTCATATGGATGAGAAGTGATTCTGAGATGTGTTCCCTCATGAGCACTTACGAGTCGTGCCTCTTCAATCTTGCCACCAATATTGATCGGGTCAAGCGTAACGCGTTCTGCTTTTACATCCGCAAAGCTACCACCGTTCACTTCACCAACACCGACATGCATACTAGTTTTGCCAGTGATGACACGAATAATGGCAGCCATCTCTGGCAGCCGTGCTTCGGCGAGCTGCGGCATCACTTCGTGCTCGTGGTTTACGGCAGCAGGGTTAGAAGCTAATTTACTGATATCCGGAGTTTGCATATTTCATCATTATACTATATAATAATAGTAATGACTACTTCAAATCCCGAACTTCCAGCGGCAACTAATACGCCTGACCCAGCTATCGAGGTTATTTCAGTCGACATTGAAAAAGAAGTAGTGGGAATGGCTGCACAAATCGGCAAAAATGCTAGAAAAATTGTATAATAACAGGGTTATCACCCTCCAAACAACTACTGATGATGCCTAGGTTCTAATCCAAAACGCAACACCAGGTAGCGGCGTCAGCCGCTACCGCA
>CAXSFI010000001.1:333282-383888 GCA_964236675.1 uncultured bacterium | reverse complement strand
TCTGGAATGCGTTACCAGCTGAAACGGTTAAGATCCGGATCATTAAAGAGAAGCGCTCTTACGCCGAAGCCATCGCCGAAGAAATTGTTACGGCCTCACCAGACCGCGTACCGGCCGAGGAAGCAAACTATTTATCAACATCACCTTGGCAAATTGTAAACTTTGCCGCCGAGAATGAATACAAAAAAGATATTGTGGCAGAATTATTCGCCGGTGCCAAGGTCGCCTTGCCAGCTTTGCAGCCAGTTGTCCACGATGACCGCCAATGGCACTACCGCAACAAAATGGAGTACTCCTTCTGGGGTGATGACGATGGCCTGCACCTGGCCCTGCATCAGCGTGGCAGCCATGGCAAGCAGATCGTGGCCGGCAGTAAGCTGGCCGCGCCCGCCATCGACGCCGCCGCCAATGCCATCGTCGATCAGCTCAACGAGCTCAATGCCCGAGCCGGCGATCTCAAAACTATCATCGTCCGCTGCAATCAAAAAGGCGAGGCCGTGGCCGCCCTTTATACTAAGCTCAAGAAGTTCAGCCGCCTCGAGCTGCCCGAGGGGCTCAAAGGCCTGCGCGTCTATCACTCCAACCCCAAGAGTCCGGCCTCAGTGCCAACTGAACTGATCTATGAGCTAGGTAATACGTCGCTCACTGACGAGCTACTCGGCCAAACTTTCCACTACGACGTCGACTCTTTTTTCCAGGTCAATCCACCAGTGTTCGAGATGGCCCTGGCGGCGATCAAAGAACATATCACTGAGCCGGCCATTACCGACATGTATGCCGGCGTCGGTACCATCGGCCTGAGCGTGGCCAGCCAAGCCGTCGATCTGATCGAGCTGGATACGGCTACGGCGCATATGGCCGCCGAGAACGCCAGTTGCAGTCGCCTCGACACCACCGTAGTTGAAGCCTCGAGCGAGAAGTCACTGGACTTCATCTCCGGCGTCCATCCGGTGATCTTCGACCCACCACGCGCTGGCTTGCACGACAAAGTCGTCGATAAAGTGCTAGCCATGCTGCCGCCCAAAGTCGTCTACCTCAGCTGCAACCCGTCCACCCAGGCCCGCGACCTCGCTAAGCTGGTCGACCAGTACACCATTACTGATTTTCAGATCTACAATTTCTTCCCGCGCACTCCCCACATCGAAACATTAGCAGTACTCGAACTCAAGTGACCAGTACAATTGCGCTCGCTATCTATGCCACCGGGACAGCACTATTCTTATATGTATTCTCACGCCGAACACCTAGTTACTCCGGCGCCTTTAGCATCGGTGGGCGCAACTATAGCTATAGCGTGAGCGACGCTATACCAAGCTTTAGTCGACAGTATGCCGGTTCAGGTATGGTTATCAGGTTACCGGTCTACCTGCCGCAAATGTACATTGATGGCTATCAAAATAACCGGTTTGAGCCGCAGGAGTTCCAGGTCGACCGATCGCAGCGCATTCAGCTGGAAGGGGATTTCAATAAATATTTTCAAGTATACATCCCGCAGGGTTCTGGTGTACTAGCGCTCAGTCTGTTAAGTCCTGATGTCATGCAAACAATCCTTATGATTGCGCCAGAATATGATATTGAATTTGATGGTCAGTCTGTCAGAATTTTGTCGCGGCAGAAGCTTGGTCGGCCAACTACCGAACGGACCAAGTTGATCAAGGCTGCAGAAACATTTATGGCCGAAATCGACCATCGGCTGCAGAGTTGGTCAGTTACAAATAGCGTTGAAGCACGCTCGTACCGGCTGACCATTAATAACGAAGTCAGTTTGAAAATTGGTCGGCAGGCATATGGTTTTGAGACTATATTATTTAGCACGATCGTGGCGGTTACTGGGCTGGCTGTGTACTGGATCGGATATGGTAATGAGCATGCCTATGTCGGTCAGCCAACGACGTTTAGCCCATACTTTGCCATAGCGTTTTTGCTGTTTCCATGCCTGTGGGTAGTGATTATCGTCAAGCCATTGCGACAGCGTGCTGCAAAATTGCTAAACGGCCATCGCCAGGATCGCGACGCCTGACTCCTGTATACTAGGCGCATGGCTAACAACTATTGGCGAGAGCGTTCACTCCCATATCAACCCGGGCAGGTAGCACCGTTCAAGGTGTCGCGCAGCAAGATCGAGCTGTTTATGCAGTGCCCACGCTGCTTCTGGCTGGACGTGCGCAAGAAAATTACTCGGCCGAGCAGTCCGCCGTTCAACATTAACAAAACTATCGATGAGCTGTTCAAAAAAGAGTTCGATACATACCGCGAGGCGGGCACACCACATCCGTTAATGACTAAGTTCAAGGTCGACGCCGTGCCGTTCCAGCATAAAGATCTCAATACCTGGCGCGAGACATTTGTCGGTGTCGTGGCCATCCACGAACCGACCAACTTGCACGTGTTCGGCGGTGTCGATGACCTGTGGGTAGCTCCAAATGGCCAGGTAATCGTCGTCGACTATAAAGCCACCTCCAAGGACAGGGAAGTCAGCATCGACAGCGACTGGCAGATCAGTTATAAACGCCAGCTGGAGGTCTACCATTGGTTGCTGCGCCAGAACGGCCTGGACGTGTCCGACACCGGCTACTTCGTCTACGCCAATGGCCGCATGGACCTCGATGGCTTCCACGACCGCGTTGAATTTCGCACTAAGATTATTCCGTACACAGGCTCCGATTCATGGGTAGAGCCAACTCTCCTCAAGATGAAAGCCTGCATGGACAGCGACACTATGCCACCTATCGGCGACGACATTATGGGCGGCCCATGCAGCTATTGCTCCTACGCCCGGGCCCGCACCGAATTGACACTAGAGCATCTTAAGAAATAGTTAGTACTTGGGTATATGGTAATTGCCTGGCTAACTTCTTATCAAAGGTCAGCAGCGGTGTAGCTTCAGCCAGTTCAGCATACATTGCCAGGCAGCAATCCTCTATCGAGAGTGCCGGATGTGATACGTAATGAGGCAGGGCACGTTTAAATAGCTGCCTATTGGCGAGAATTTTTGGATGATTTAAGAGAGACAAGATATTACGTACAGCCAGTTCACGAGGCAGGCCGTAGTGGCGGCCCAGCACAAATAACGATTCTATAATTGCGGTGTCACTGAGGTGCAGTCGGCTATATTTTTTGAGACAGCCGTCGGCGGCATTGGTTTGCTCGGCGTCGTCGTCAATAAATAAGCGTATGATGACGTTTGTATCAAGTGATGCTGTCACGAGAATTACGCTCCAAGTATTCATGGTGTTTCTGTTCACGAACGGCATTCATGTCCAATGGTTGCTGTCTGATCTCAGGCGGAATTAGTTCCGACAACTCTTCGCGCATAGCCTTCAGGTCATCGATTGTTGTAGGTGCATCCATCTCTGCATGACGACTCCCGGAGCTGTGACGTAGCCAAACTATGTCACCGGCTTGTGTAAGGCCAAAGTCTTTACGAACTTTTGCAGGCAGAGTAAAAGTGCCCTTAGAGGTCATTTTCATAGGTATGTAATTACTGCTCATGTAAGTATATTACAAAATGTAATACTTTTAGTCAACAGCATACATACTACTTTTCGGAATCGACTGGGTTGGCAGATAGTATCTTGTATACTAGTTATATGTTAGATATTCAGTTTATCCGCGACCATCCCAAGCTGGTCCAAGCCAAATCCGAGCAGAAGGGTTACCAGAACGTAGATGTGAAAGCTCTGCTTGAGCTTGATAGCACCCGCCGCACCCGCATCACGCAGATCGATGAGCTGCGCGCCCGCCGTAATGCTCAGGCGGCTGAGCTGAAGCAGGGCCGGCCTAGTGACGAGCAAATCGCCAACGGCAAACAGCTCAAGGAAGAAGTGGCTAGCGTCGAAGCTGACCTGGCGTTGATCGACGAGCAATATGTGGCCATGTTGATGGGCATCCCGAACATTTCTAAAGACGATGTGCCTGTCGGCGGGGAAGAATTGAGCCTAGAAGTCGCGACGTACGGCGACAGAGCGACCGGGGCCGAAGACCATCTGGACTTTATGATTAAGCGGAACTGGGTGGATTTCGAGCGGGGCACCAAAGTCGCCGGGCCGAAATTTTACTTCTTAAAAGGCGATCTGGCCTTGCTGGAGAATGCCATCACGCAGTATGCGCTGCAGTTCGTACTGGCCAAGGGCTTCACCTATATGACGGTGCCGCATATGGTCAACGGCCGCATCGCTACCGGCACCGGTTTTGCACCGCGTTCCGACCAGCAGAGCGACGAATATTTCATTGAGGGCGAAGACCTGTCGCTGATTGCCACGGCCGAAATGTCGCTGACAGGCTACCACGCTGACGAGATCATCGATGAAGCAGATCTACCGCTGTTATATGTCGGCCTCAGCCCCTGCTATCGCAAGGAAGCCGGCACTTATGGCAAACACACCCGCGGACTGTTCCGAGTGCATCAGTTCAACAAGCTGGAGATGTATGCTTATACGTTGCCGGAGGCCAGCGAGGCTATGCACGAAACTATCCGGGCCATCGAAGAAGAGCTATGGCAGTCGCTCGGCATCCCTTACCACGTCATCAACATTGCTTCCGGCGACCTCGGTGCACCAGCCGCCAAAAAGTATGATCTAGAGTACTGGTCCAAGGTCGACGGCAACTACCGCGAGCTGACCAGCGCTTCCAACTGCACCGACTTTCAGACCCGCAACCTCAACATCCGGGTCCGCCGGGCCGATGGTAATGTCGAGATGTTGCACTCTTTGAATGGAACGGCGGTCGCACTGGCGCGCTCATTGGTGGCTGTCACTGAACACTATCAGACCAATGACGGGCATTTGCGTATCCCGGAAGTGTTGCGACCCTACATGAGTGGCCGCAACGAGATCTAAAAAGCTTTGATTGACTCAAGAAGGTTAGTTTCAGTTTGTCATATTTATTGAAGAATAGTTACAGGTAACTTCTTAGAAAAATAAGTTCCATCAAAAAATATGACAAACTGGGAATGGCTATATAATAAGAGCAATTTTGATTCTACGTACCAGCACGAAGAATGATAAAACCCACAGCCAAAGCTGGTACCGAGCGAGTATACTGAGAATACTAAAAGGAGAGCCAAATGTTACAGAAATTTGAAATCCAAGCCGTGCACACCAAGGTCGACGACAGCCTTAAAAAATACGTTACTAAAAAGATCGGCAGCATTGACCGCTATCTGTCGCGCCACGACCGCACCAGTGCCCACGGTGAAGTCATCCTAAAAGAATCCAAGGTCAAAGATGGCAATAACTTCATCTGTGAAGTCAATCTCTACTTGCCGCACGGCACCATCAACGTCCGCGAAGCGGCCCTCAACATGTATGCCAGCATCGACATCGTCGAAACCAAGCTCAAACAGCTGATTAAAAAGCACAAAGACCTGCACGAGAACGGCAAAGTCCACCGTCGGCTGATGGCCCGCTTCAACCGCCGGGCTGTTACGACAGCCAATCCGCAACCAGAAATCTAGCCAATCAGTCAGATTGTGTCTATAATAGTATTCATTGCTTTCTTGCTATTTCTTAACCGGGAGTCAGACTACTAATGAATATTGTTTTTAAGAAGATTTTGGGTGATCCACAGGCCAAAACCGTCAAGCGCTTGCGTAAGCGGGTTCATCAGGTCAATGCCCTAAGTGCCAAATATGAAAAAATGACCGATAAGGAGCTCCAGGGTCAGACCGAAGCTCTCAAGAAACGGCTCAAAAAAGAGTCAATTGATGCCATCCTCCCAGACGCCTTTGCGGTCGTCCGCGAAGCAGCTAGCCGGGTTATTTCCCAGCGTCACTTCGACGTCCAGCTAATCGGCGGCATGGTTTTGCATGAGGGCAATGTCGCCGAGATGAAAACCGGTGAAGGCAAAACCTTGATGTCCACAGCGCCGGTCTACACCAATGCTTTGACCGAAAAGGGCGTCCACGTGGTGACAGTAAATGACTACCTGGCTCAGCGTGACGCCGGCTGGATGGGGCAAGTCTTCGATTTCCTGGGCATGACCACCGGTGTTATCTTGGGTGATCACAGCTATATTTATGATGCTGGCTATACCAATGAGGAGCATGAAGATGAACGCTTCCGCCACCTCAAGCCCTGTACTCGCCAAGAGGCTTACGCCGCCGACATTACTTATGGCACCAACAATGAGTTCGGTTTTGACTATTTGCGTGACAACATGGTCCGCGAAGAGGATCAGCTGCGACAAAGAGATTTACATTACGCGATTGTCGATGAGGTTGACTCCATCCTGATCGATGAGGCCCGCACGCCATTGATTATTAGCGCACCGAGCGTCACCAGCGGTACGGCCTACGCTCAGTTCGCCAAGGTCGTTCGCCAGCTCAAGAAAGATACTCACTATGAAACCGACGAAAAACGCAAAACAGTCATTTTGACCGACAAAGGTGTCGAAAAAGTCGAGAAAATCCTTAGCATTGACAACTTGTACGGCTCCGAAAATATCCGTACTATTTACCACCTGCAGCAGTCACTGCGGGCCCAGGCGCTGTTTCACCGCGACAAAGATTATGTGGTTACCAAAGAAGGCGAAGTCGTCATCGTCGACGAATTCACCGGACGTTTGCTGGCCGGCCGGCGCTACAACGAAGGCCTGCACCAGGGCATCGAGGCCAAGGAAGGCGTCGAAGTCCAGCAGGAGAGTATGACGCTGGCGACCATTTCCTTCCAAAACTACTTCCGCCTCTACGAAAAGCTCGGCGGTATGACCGGTACGGCGCTGACTGAAGCCGAAGAATTCCACCAGATCTACAAACTCGACGTCGTCGAGATTCCGTCCAACCGACCACTGGCCCGTAATGACCGCACCGACAAGATTTATCGCACCGAAAAAGCCAAGTTCAAAGCCATCGTCCGGGAAGTCAAAAGCCTGCATACCAAGGGCCAGCCAGTGCTGATTGGTACTGTATCAATTGAAAAGAACGAACTGCTAGGCAATCTGCTTAACAAAGCCAATATTCCACACCAAGTCCTAAACGCCAAGAATAACGAACGCGAAGCCAAGATTGTGGCCGACGCCGGCAATACTGGTGCCGTGACGCTAGCGACCAACATTGCCGGTCGTGGTACCGACATCACGCTGACCGATGAGACTAAGAAGCTCGGGGGCCTGTACGTGCTGGGCTCTGAGCGTCACGAATCGCGTCGTATCGACAATCAGCTGCGTGGTCGTTCCGGTCGTCAGGGGGACCCGGGTGTCACCCAGTTCTTCGTCAGTACCGATGATGATCTGATGCGAATCTTCGGTGGCGACCGGATTGCCGGTATTATGAACCGCCTGTCGGTAGATGATGACACGCCCATCGAGAATCGTCTGATATCCAAGAGCCTCGAGGGCGCCCAAAAGAAGGTCGAAGGCTACCACTTCGACCAGCGTAAGAGCGTGGTGCAGTACGACGACGTGATGAACCGCCACCGTAAGGCGACCTATAGTATGCGGCGTGAGGTACTACGAGCCAGCGACATCAGCAAGCGCATCAAGATCTTTATAGATGACCAGACCCATATGCTGGCGACATCACCACTGGCTACGACCGACCAGTTCGAGGACGTCATCCGCGAGATCTTCCCCTTTGATGAGGTCACACTTGACCGACTGTTCGACGCCGATGCTACCAAGTTCGAAAAGGTTTTTCAGACTGAAGCCAGAGAGGCCTACGCTGCTCGCGAGCTGGCTTTTACCCCTGAAATTATGCGTAAAGTCGAGCGTGACATTTACCTGCAGGTGCTCGATAACCTTTGGATGCAGCACCTCGAGAACATGGACCACCTCCGTGAAGGTATCCACTGGATGAGCGTCGGGCAGCAGGATCCGCTGGTCGAATATCGCCGCCGTGGCCAGTTGCTCTTCGAAGACATGCAGCAGACGCTACGCCACGATGTGCTACTTCACCTATTCCACGCTCAACCTATCGATGCCGAAGACCTCGACCGCGCTACTGAGACTGAGCTAACGCGGGCGGCCCGCAGTTCCGTCGAGAATGCCAACCAGATCAATACTGCCGAAACCGAATTCGAGGCCGAAGACTTTGCCGACAAGCAGGCTGCCAAAGTCGCCAAGAAGAAGCTACCGAGCACCATCAAAAAAGCCCGCAAAACCGAACGTAAACGCAAAACCGTAGCCAAACGGCGTAAGAAATAAATAGCTTTGAAGCATAGCGTCACCGAAATTAATCTCAAAAACGGTTCCAAAGGTCTGCTGGTGCACGTGCCCAACGCTTCGGTCATGACCTATGACATCAACTTCCGGGCCGGTGAATACCTGGTGGACGAGCAGAAGTGGGAAGTGCCGCACCTGATGGAACATGTCTTACTCGGGGCCAACGAACTTATCCCTCGTGCTCGTGACTTTCAGGCCGAGCTAGAGAAAAATGGTGCCTACAGCAATGCCATGACCGGCGTCTACGACATTACATACGAGGCCGAATGTGCTGACTTTGAGTGGGACCGGGTGCTTGGTCTAATGCTGATCGCCATCACCAAGCCCTTATTTTTAGACGACGAATTTACTGCTGAATTCGGCAATGTCCAAGAGGAAATGACCGCCCGCAGCAACAATCACTTCCGGCGCCTCAGCTTGGAAATGCGCAAGAATCTCGGCCTGATCGCCAAAACCGACTCTGAGCGCCTGGAGCTAATGAGTAATGTTACTGTCGATGACGTTCGCAAACACTACAAGCGCACTCATAACTCGCCTAATATGCGATTTGTCATAGCCGGCAATCTGACAGCCGCACGTCGTAAGGCTATAGAGCAACTTTTTACCGAGATTGACCTGCCGCAACAGGGCAGTCGATTTGAACTGCCTGAGGAGCTGCCTGGCAGGGTGCAGGCTCCCGTCTATGTTGCTAATGATACTGTCGAGAATCTGTATTTTTACATCGATACGTTTATGAAACGCCGCCTCAGTGACGCCGAAACCGACGCCCTCAACATCGTCAATACTATGCTGACCGAAACCCTGTACTCCAAAATCCTTGGCACCGCCCGCGAGCACGGCCTGGTCTATGGCATGAACTCCGGCCTCAGCCAGACCCGTGACGCCAGCAACTGGTGGTTCGGCGCTCAGGTGTCCGATAAAAACGCCGTACCGCTGCTGAAGATTATTGTCGATGAGGTCACTAAAGTCATGGCCGGAGACATCAGCGTCGACGAGATTGACGCCACCAAGCAATACGCTCTTGGCCGTTTCCAGCGATCGGCTCAGACGGTCGGCGGCACGGCCGCTGGCTACTCCGGTCGTTATTTCTTCGATGAAGTTATCGAGAATTATTATCAGATACCGGAACGCATCAAAGCCATTACCAAAGAACAGATTGTGACTATTGCTGGCGCGATGTTCGAAGAAAACCTCTGGGGTCTCGGCATCCTGGGCAACTGCGGCGAAGCCTTCGCGGAGCAGCTACGCACCCAGCTCGCCCCTCTCTGGCAGCGCCCTTAATCCTTTTAATCGCATTCCTGTAATGAGGATGCTATTTGGGTCCAATTTTTAGGGTAAAGACTAGTTCTACCGTTTAGGCACGTTCCAATTTGTCATGTTTTCTCATGAATCGATATTTTCTAAGAAGTTAATCTTAGCCATTCATGAAAAAACATGACAATCTGAAACCAGGTGTTTGGCTTCATTAAATTTTTTCGTGATGATACACGGCCGAATGCAAACAATCTCACCTGAGATGGATCTCATTATGGGAATGGGATTACAAAAGGGCAGGGTATAATACCCTGATGGACAATCAAATCCGCACCACTGCCGCCGACCTGACCATCGAGATCGATGAGGCCGCGGCCCGCCTCAAAATCAGCGAGCTGCATGACCAGCTCGAGCAGCTGCGCACCGTCAGCCAGCAACCAGACTTCTGGACCGACTCCACTCGGGCCCAAGAAGTTATGAAACAGATCGCCAAGCTTGAAACCCGGACCGAACCGTGGCAACGCCTACAAGCCACCAGCCGCGAGCTAACCGAACTATTAGAATTAAAAGACGCCAGCCTGGATGAAGAGATCAAAGAGCAGATCGCCGGCCTGCAGACCAGCTTCGACATCCTCAAAGAAGACCTGAAATTTAATGGACCCTACGACGACCACGATGCCATCCTCAGCATCCATGCTGGTGCTGGCGGCACCGATGCCCAGGACTGGACCCAAATGCTGCTGCGGATGTACCTGCGGTACTTCGAGAAAAATGGCTGGAAAACGGCCGTCATCGACGAATCCCCAGGCGACGAAGCCGGCATCAAAAGCGTCACGCTGGAGGTCGAAGGCAGCTATGCCTTTGGTAAATTACAGTCTGAACACGGCGTCCACCGGCTGGTCCGCCTCAGCCCCTTCAACAGCGACAATCTGCGCCAGACCAGCTTCGCCAAGGTCGAAGTTATGCCCAAGCTTGATCAGGACACCGATCTGGACATCGACGATAAAGACCTGCGGATTGATGTCTACCGTAGTGGGGGCAAGGGTGGCCAGAGCGTCAACACCACCGATTCGGCCGTCCGCATCACCCACCTGCCAACCAACATTGTGGTGGCCATCCAGAATGAGCGAAGCCAGCTGCAGAACAAAGAGACGGCCATGACCATCCTTCGGTCGCGCCTGGCCCAACTGCAACTAGAGCAGCACCAGGCCGCTCTGAGTGATCTCAAAGGCCCCAATCAGTCGGCCGAGTGGGGCAACCAGATCCGCTCCTACGTGCTGCACCCTTACAAACAGGTCAAAGACCTGCGCACCCGCTATGAGACCAGCGACCCCGATGCCGTGCTAGACGGCAATCTGGACGAACTAGTTACCGCCTATCTGGAACACAACCTCAGCAGCTAGCCGAGCCGGGCGTTCGATGCTACAATATTGCTAATGATTCTTCTCGACAGGGTATCCAAATCGTACGGCAAAGGGAGTTCAGGTATCGCGCCGTCACTGGATCGGATTAGCTTACATGTCGAGCCAAAAGAGTTCGTGATCGTCGTTGGCCAGAGCGGCGCCGGCAAAACCACGCTGCTGCGGCTGCTAACCCGCGAAGAGCGGCCGACGAGTGGTAAAATCATCATTGGCGGCATAGATTATGACAAATTAAAAGACCGGGATATCCCGCTGCTGCGCCGCAAGATCGGCGTGGTGTTCCAGGATTTTAAGCTGTTGCCCAACAAAAATGTCTTCGAAAACGTGGCTTTTGCGCTGGAGATTGTCGGTGTCAGCAACCGCGAGATCCAGCACACCGTCCCCAAAGTTCTCGACATCGTCAACCTCAAAGGTAAAGAGAAGCGCATGCCACGGGAGCTATCCGGCGGTGAGCGCCAGCGGGTGGCCATTGCCCGGGCCATCGTCCGCCAGCCGCGTATCCTAATCGCCGATGAGCCGACCGGCAACTTAGACCCGAAGCACGCCTGGGATGTCATCAAAGTCCTGGAAAAGATTAATCGCTATGGCACCACAGTGCTGCTGACCACCCACAACCAGGACATCGTCAACAAACTAAAGCGCCGGGTGGTCACCCTGGAACACGGCAGAGTTGCCAGTGACCGGGCCAACGCTAGTTATGAGCATCGTGATGAGCCTGAAGCGTAGCACCATAACATTCTGGCGGATTGTACACACCGGCATGGTGAATTTTATGCGCAACATCACCCTGGCGGTGGCGGCCATGGCCGTTATGGTGGTGACGCTGACGATTGTCCTGTTCTCCATCATTGCCAACGCCAGTTTCGCCAACACCATCGCCCAGATCACCGACAAAATAGATGTTTCGGTCTTCCTGAGTGACACCACCACCGATGCTCAGGCAGCCCAGCTGGTCAGCCAGTTACGCCACTTGCCAGAGGTCAGATCGGTGCAGTACCTCGACAAGACAGCCGCCCTTAAGGCTTACCAGCGGACGCTAGCCAGCAATCAAAAAGCTCTAGCCGCTGTCAGTGCCGCCAACAATCCAATCCCGGCAACCATCCACATCAAACCCTATGACCTCAATAAGATTAATGCCATCAAAGATTTCCTGACAAAGCCGGCCAATCAGGCCCTGCAGACCGAGGGCTCACCGTCCTACAGCGGCGACCGCAAAGCCGCCATCGATAAGATTACACACGCCACCAACGCCCTGCAGCGGGTTGGAGTGATATCGGTCGTCGTCTTTGCGGTCATTTGCGCCCTGATCATTTTCAACACCATTCAAATGGCCATTTTCAATCGTCGTGACGAGATTACTATTATGCGACTGCTGGGAGCCAAGACCAGCTACATTCGCGGTCCGTTCATAGTCGAGACCATTATTTACGGCGTGCTGGCGGCCTTTGCCTCGATTTTCATCATTAATGCCGCCTTCGTAGCGGCCAATCGGTCGCTACAGGCGACCAGCCTCGGCTTATTCGACATCAATTATGCTGCCGGCTACTTCAATCAGCACTTTTTGTGGCTTTTGACTATCCAGGTGGGAATCGGTATAGTTATTGGCACGGCTTCATCGACTATTGCTACCCGCCGCTATCTCAAATTCAAGATTCGTTAACGCTAAACAGGCTCGGCACGGAGCCGATCAGGAAATATAGACTTAAGCATGAATTCTGGTATAATGGCTTCAGGCCCCCAAAAAACCAAAACAATGTCAAAGCTAAAATCAGCCAACATTATCAACAAATTCCGGACAGCCACGCTGTTCGGTACTGTCGCAGTGCTGTTTGCCGCCAGTGCGATTGTAGTGCACGCCGATCAGTACGACGATCAGATCAATCAGCTGCAGCAGCAGAACTCCAGCACCCAAGGCAGTGTCGCCAATCTGCAAATCCAGGCCCAGGGCTACCAGGGTCAGATCAATAGCCTGCAGCAGCAAGCCGCCACCTTGCAAGCCCAGATTACTGCCAATCAAGCCCAGCAAGCCTCACTCAGCGCTCAGATTACCGCCAATCAGCAGGATATTGCCACCAAAAAGGCCCAACTGGCTGCCGACATCAAAGCCATGTATATTACCGGGCAGTTATCAACCATCGAAGAATTAGCCAGCAGCCGTGACCTAAGCCAATATGTCGACGCCCAGGAAAACCACACCATCGTCCAAAACCAGTTGGACACTAAACTCAAGCAGATCAACGCCTTGCAGGCCACGCTTCAGACCCAAAAACTACAGGTTGACCAGCTAGTGCGCGACCAGACCAGCATGCAGTCGCAGCTCTATGCTCAGCAGGCAGAGCAGGCTCATTTATTGGCCCTGACCCAGGATCAGCAGAACGCCCTAAACCAGCAAATCAACAGCAACAATAGCGCCATTTCCGGCCTGCGGGCCGCTCAGGCCGCTGCCAACCGCAAGCGTAGCGGCGGTGCCCAGATCTCGGCTGGCGACCCCAACCATGGCGGTTACCCGGCAAATCTTAGCAATGCCTCCCAAGATAGCATGGTTGACCCCTGGGGTATGTACAACCGCGAGTGCGTTAGCTACACCGCTTGGAAAGTCTATCAGACCTACGGCCACATGCCGTACTGGGGCGGCTACGGCAATGCCAACCAGTGGCCATCTGATGCCCAGGCCGATGGTATCCCCACCGGTACCACCGCCCGCAAAAACTCGGTGGCCATCTGGTACATTGGCGGCTATGGCCACGCCATGTGGGTCGAAGACGTCTACGGCAATGGCACTATGCGGGTCAGCCAGTTCAATTATGATTACACCGGTCACTACAGCGAAATGACCATTTCTACGGCCAACACCACTTTCATCTACTTCAACTAATTAGTGCCGCTTGAGCTGCTTATAGGCTTTAAAAGCCTTGTAGCGTAATGGTTGCAGCACCAGATCACCCGGCAGTGGATGGGTTGCCATGTAGCCACCAAAGCGCTTTTTAAATTCTGTTACTCCGTGCAGGTGGGTGCTCTTGATGTCATCGCTAATGCCGCCAAAGTTGTAGCGCTCGCAGCCGAGCTCGCGGGCATGAGCAATTGACTGCCACTGCAGCAGGTATGATGGTCCGATTTTGCGGAATTGGTTGGCCGAGCAGCCGAAGACATAGTGCGCCTCGCCGGCGTATGGATAGACTAACGCCGCCGCTCCCAGCTCACCATCTATACGCGCCATGGCCACATATGCGTCAGATCCTAGCAGGGTAGCAAAAGCCGCCTCATAGGTTGCTTTGGGAAGCAGTCCAAAATCATTGCGGTCGGATGTTTCGGTCAACAGGGCATAGAACTGCTGAAAAACTTCTGGACTGGTCGGCTGATAATCAACCGTGGCGTTGGCTCGTTCGCCGACCCTGATCTGATAGCGGGCCTTGCTGTGCATTTGCCGCAGCAGTACGTCGGCTTCGGGTGTAATATCCAGCAACCATTCGTTGCGCGGTTGCAGGCTGGCCGTGGCCGCTGCCGCTGCTGTCGGAGTGTGAAAGGCTTCGCCGGCAGTGTCGAAGCGGACGAACACTGCTTGCTTGCGCCAGGTTTTGAAAAAGTCTTGCAGTGCAGCCGTGACTGGGCGGCTCCAATCCTTTAATAGGGGTCCATAAGGACAGTACAAGTAGCTAAGGCCGCCCGGCAGGGCATACTGGATGGCCATGCCGCAGCCGATCAACTGTTCGCCGCGCGTGATCCCATAGTAAACAACCTGCTTGCCTGCAGCTTCCTGCCAGGCGCCGTACAGGGCGCTATGTAGGAAGTGCAACGGCAGTTGCAGTTGTTGGCTGATGTCCGGTAAGGCCGCGGCGTATTCATTATTTGAGAATTTAGTCACTGCGGTATGCAGAGCAGATGATTCCATGCTGGTAATTGTATATGAAGCCAGCTATTCCGCATACTAAGCTCACGCAATCTACACTTGTACAATAGGTTGTACAGTCTCCTGTACAAGCGTAAATCGGCATATCAAGGAACTAGAGGCCTAGCCGAGATGCCCAACTTTGCTATACTAGTAGCAATGACTGAAAAATTAAAAGGCAACACCACCAAGCGCAGCCATGGTCTGGTTAGACGTCTCGGCAGCCTATTGGCCGCTGTAGTGATCTTGTTTATCGGCATTGGCATCGGCAACGGCAAAATCAGCTTGTCACTGCACCACAACCACACGCCGGTGGCCAATAATCTGCCGAATAACCTTAGCTATTCATCGGTAAATGCCGTCTATCAATCCCTCAAAAACAACTACAACGGCAAACTGACCGAAAGCCAGCTCGAAGACGGCCTCAAGCACGGTCTGGCCGAATCCACCAAAGATCCATACACCGTCTATTTCACGGCCAAAGAGGCCAAAGACTTCAATAGTGAGCTCAACAACTCCTTTAGCGGTATCGGCGCCCAGCTGGGGCAGGATGCTGACGGCAATCTGGAAATTATCTCACCAATCGCCGGCCTGCCAGCCGAAAAAGCGGGCCTGAAGCCACAGGATCTGGTTGTTTCTATCAATGGCGTCACCACTGCCGGCGAGTCAGTCGACAATGCCGTCAGCAAGATTCGCGGCCCTAAAGGCACCAGCGTCAAGCTGGAGATCATCCGCGACAAATCCCAGGACCTCAACTTCACCATCACCCGTGACGATATCAATCTGCCCAGCGTCAATACCAAGACACTCGACGGCAATATCGGTTACATCCAGATCACTACCTTCGCCAACGACACCTCGGATCTGGCCCAAAAAGCCGCCACTCAGTTCGCCAATGACCACGTCAAAGCAGTTATTCTCGACCTACGCGGCGACCCGGGCGGCCTGCTCGACGCCGCCGTTAATGTCTCCAGCCTGTGGTTGCCGAGCGGCAAGACCGTCCTGCAGGAGCGCGGTACCGAAGGCACCAAGACCTATAGTGCCACCGGCAACAGCGTCCTAAAGGGCATACCGACCGTAGTGCTGGTCAACCCCGGCAGCGCCTCAGCTTCCGAGATAACGACCGGCGCACTGCACGACAACAAAGCCGCCTACGTCATCGGCGAGAAGAGCTACGGCAAGGGCGTCGTCCAGAGCCTGGTCAACTTCACCGACGGCTCTCAGCTAAAAGTCACCATTGCCAGCTGGTACCGCCCCGACGGCGAAAATATCAACCACAAGGGCATCACCCCCGACCAAACCGTCAAGATCTCCGCCGATGACGTCAAGGCCAAGAATGACACCCAGCTGCAGGCCGCCCAGGCCTACCTCAACAAATAAGTCTTTGACTGGCTAGACCGTCTAGATTAGAATAGCTAATATGACCTGGCAATTACAAGAAGCAAAAAACAAGCTGAGCGAAGTCGTAGAGACCAGTCTTACTACTGGCCCGCAGATTATCAGCCGCCACGGCAAAAACACCGCGGTCATCATAAGCTATGATGATTACCAGAATTTAACCCAACCGAAGTCGCCAAAAGCGGCGCTCATGGCGCTTAAAGATAGCGAATTCGATTTTAGTGATCTTGATCTTGAGCGAGACCAATCGACTGAGGGTCGGGCTACGCCAGTTATATTTGAGTGAGTTGTAAGGATGTACCTGCTGGACACCAATGTAATCAGTGAGACAACCAAATCGGTTCACAATGCCAGCTTTTGGCGCTGGCTGGATGCTCGGGATGACGGATCGTTATTCATGTCATGTATTACGGCGGGTGAACTACAAAAAGGCATTAGCCTACTGCCGCATGGCAAACGCCGCCGCGGTTTCGAAGAACAACTCTATGGTCTCCTCACGAATTTTGATAAACGCCTAATTGACCTGACGGCTGCCGATTGTCAGTTATGGGGTGAACTCATGGCCCAAAGTCAGCAGGCCGGAACACCAGCTCCTGGTATCGACACTTTTCTGGCGGCGCAGGCCATCCAGCGAGGCCTGACGCTGGTAACCCGTAACACTAAAGACTTCGCCAGCTTCAAAAATCTGCAGCTGTTCAACCCCTGGACCTAATGAGGAGTTTAGCTAGAAGGATCTTCTATATCTCCTGGAGTGACTCAAAAATCGCTTTTCTGCATGGGGTAACTCGGGTTGGCGGCCAGTCATGCTGTGACAGGACTAGTGGCCTATTAAAATGCGTACTGTAACTAGGTAGTTACAGTTCCTGAGAACTTGCGACGTTCCGCTTGCCAAGAAGGGGCGAGGCAGGGTAGTATTAGGAGAATAAAAGAGAGAGGTAACCAGAGGTGGCAGACCAGCGGCCGACTAAATATGTGTTTGTGACAGGCGGTGTGCTTTCCGGACTTGGAAAGGGCATTACTGCCGCCTCGTTGGCCAATCTCCTCAAAGCGCGGGGCCTGTCTGTTAACCTCCAGAAGTGTGACCCCTATCTCAACGTCGACGCCGGCCTGCTCAACCCCCGTGAGCATGGCGAATGCTTTGTCACTAAGGACGGCGCCGAGACCGATCTCGACCTCGGTCACTACGAGCGCTTCATCGACCAGGAGTTGACCCAGGCCAGTAGCCTGATGTCCGGCCGGGTGCTCCAGCAGGTCATCTCCGATGAGCGCAGCGGCAAATACGGCGGCGATACCATCCAGATCATTCCGCACCTGACTAACGCCATGCAGGACCACATAGTAGAGGCAGGCCAGGGTCATGACGTGCACATCGTCGAGATCGGCGGCACGGTCGGCGATTACGAATCACAGGCCTTTGTGGAAGCCGTCCGCGAGCTCGGCGTCAAAGTCGGCCGCGACAACTGCGCCTATGTCCATGTCGTCTACCTGCCATTCCTCGGCGCCAGCAACGAGATCAAGACCAAGCCGGCCCAGAACGCCGTCCGCGACCTGCGCGGCCTCGGCATTACACCTGACATTTTGGTAGCCCGCAGCGAGCAGCCTACAGACCAGTCCGTCAAGCAGAAGCTCAGCCTCTTCAGCGGCGTTGCTCCTGAAGCGATCGCGCTACTGCCAAATGCCGCTACCATTTATCAGGTACCGCTGACGCTTGAAGACAGCGGCATTGCTACCACGCTGTGCAAGCGCCTGGGCCTAGACGACGGCAACGCCGAATTAACAGATTGGCGGGCCACGGTCGACATGGCCACCAGGCAGTACGACAAGACCGTCAAAGTCGGCTTCGTTGCCAAATATATGGACAACACCGACACCTACATGTCAGTCTTTGAAGCCGTCAAAGCCGCCGCTTGGCACTCAAACTGTAACGTCGACATTACCTGGATCGACGCCAGCACTTTCGACGAGCCCGACGCCGACATCGCGTCCACGCTGGCTGAATATGACGGCATCCTGGTCCCCGGCGGCTTCGGTCAGCGCGGCCTGGAAGGCAAGATCAAGGCCGCTCAGTATGCGCTAAAAGAGAAAAAGCCGTATCTGGGCCTGTGCCTCGGCCTCCACATGGCCGTGGTTGCCGCCGCCCGCAACGCCGGCGTCAGCGACGCCACCACCTGGGAGCTCGTCGACGAAGAGCACCAGAGCCAGCATGTAGTTATCAGCACTATGCAGGACCAGAAGGATCTACATATGACCGGCGGCACCATGCGGCTTGGCGACTACGCCTGCGACCTGCAGCCGGGCAGCAAGGCCGCCGAAGCCTACGGCACTGAGCACATCACCGAGCGCCACCGCCACCGCGGCGAGTGCGACAGCGCTTATGTCGACCAGTTTGAGTCCTGGGGTATCCGAGCCAGCGGCATCAACCCCGACAATGGCCTCGTCGAAGTCATCGAAGGGCTCGATCACCCATTCCTGATGGCCAGTCAGTTTCACCCCGAATTCAAATCCCGACCCAACCGTCCGCACCCGATGTTCGACGGCTTTATAAAGGCACTCTTAGCCAACTAAAGAAGCGAACTACTTGAGCATTTGCGCCTAATAGTTTACCATGAGCAGTATGCAACCAACCGATACGCCACACTCCGCTTCCAAAAGAATCTTACTCGTCGAAGACGACGACGCTCTAGCCAGCGTCTATGTCACCCGGCTACAAGCCGAAAATTTTGACGTCCGCCGCGTATCCAACGGTGAAGAAGCCCTGGCCACGGCACTCACTTACAAGCCCGACCTGGTCCTGCTCGACGTCATGATGCCCAAAGTCAGCGGTTTTGACGTCCTGGACATCTTACGCAATACGCCAGAGACCGCCAACCTCAAGATCATCATGCTGACCGCCCTCAGCCAGCAGAGCGACAAAGACCGCGCCGAATCTCTGGGTGTCGATGACTATCTGGTCAAATCGCAAGTCGTCATTGCCGACGTCGTCGAGCGCATTCGCCACCACCTCGGCTAAACCTCTCTTATCATCAGATTGACTTTTCATACAACTTATGCTAATATGTTTATATTGTAAATCAATATAAACCTATGTCAGAAACCCTCGCACAACCAGATCATTTTTTAAGCGAGCAGCAACTCCATGAGAGCAACGCCCACTACCTTGAGGCGATGGCTGGTTTTAGCGCTGATATTCCTGAGATTGGTGCTCGACAAGAGGAGCTAGCTGAAGCCGGTGAAGCCTTGATTGGACAGTTCGCTATTGAGCCAACACTGTTCGATGATCCTAGCCGTTCGTTGGTCTTTGCAACTATTGCCAATCGTTGGCATGACAATCAAAACCAGACCGGAGAAGCCTCCCAGAAGGAGCATGACTTTCTTCTCGACAGTTTGACTTTACTAGCCTACAACCATAGTCCTCAATTACGCGTCTTCAAGTCCGATATAGAGCATCAAACAGGCCTTAGCGATGAGCAAGAAGCAAAAGTCTATGACCGTTATACTCAGCACCAGCTCACAGCTGAAATAAAAGAAGCGATTGCCGGTGGTATCCTTGATGGTGTTAAACACCGCCTCAAGATTACAGAAGAAAACGAAGACCCATATGAAGTGCGGGTTTTAATTATTGATCCTAATGGCCAAACGGCGTATGGCCTGATTGCTCCTAAGTTACCCAGCTACGAAGACCTACCAGGTGAGACTGGCGCTGAGAAGATGCGCGTGCTGGACAGCTACGGTGCAACACGAGCAGATGCCACCAAGTGGCAAAAAGGTCTGGAGGCGCGCACCACCCAGATGGCGCATGAGTTAAATCGGGACGATGCTTTTGGTGCAGCATGGGTGACAACAATTGATGGCAAATCCACTCTCTGCATTGCACAGGCTACAGCCGAAAAGATTTTAAACCCTGAGTTGACAGATAATGCAGAATGGTACGGCGAATCAGACTTGGCTAGGGACAAGGCTATTTTGGAACATGAGTATACACATACGCAAGGTGGTCATAATCTGGACAATGAAATTACATTTGGTATTAATGTGGAAGAATTCCGTGCCGAGCATTTTGCCGGAAATAAGATGGGGTACATGGAGATCAAAGGATTTTTTCAGGATTTACGCACCATTACCGGTGATTTACTGACAGCTTTTATGGACAGCAAACCAAAAGGTGGTTCCATGACAGAAAGCTATGGTCACTTCATAAATCAGCTTGGTCTTAATACTACACTGGAACTGCTGTTAGCTGCACCGCAAAACTACATAGCAGAACAGAGCAATAGTTTCCATCGGGCTGCATATGGCCACATAGGGGGGTTCGATGGAGTACTGGGCCGGATTCTAGAACGGCGTATTGCAGACGGCCAGGGTGCCCCCATAGAGGAGCGCTTACAGGAGCGAGCCCAGCGATGGATAGATATAGTACCCGATGCTCCGTCTTCAGTGGCTGGTCAGCGTAAGCGAGTTTACGGCCTGAATGTGATCTCGGATTTGATTGTGGCACACGTTGAAAAGTTGCAGGCAGAAGCCAGTCCAATTTCGCACTAGTAACTATAAAATGCCCTAGATAGCTTATAATAGTTCCATTATGACAAGATTTGGTCGCGACGGCTCGGAATGGGTGGGCGATCCGGACAACTTACCGGTTACCAGGCTGCAACGTGTGCGGCGGCGTTTGGGGCGCCAGGCCCGGGAAGCAGTTAGCGATGCCGATCGGCTGCGGCCAGCTCCTAGAGATGCCTTGCAGGCGGCTAGGCACAATCCGAGTGTAGTCGACGGTACTGTCAGTCTGGTCTTGCTTAACAGTGGTCAGGACTGGGAGCAGTTTTATGCTGGATATGGCAAGGAAGACCGGTTCCGAGCGCAAGAGGTGCGGGCCGTGGAGCTCAGCGACTTTTTGATTGATACCTATGCTGTGGTTAAAGAAGCGGCCGAAGTGAAGGCCGACTTTGTGGAGGTGTTGGTCGGTGCGGGGCTTTGAGATTGCCGACGAGCCGGGCGGCTTAGAGCTGGAGATTATGAACTGGCTGGAGAGTCAGGGCGCCGTCGTACCAGAGCTGGTAGCCAGACGGTCTGATATTGCGGCCGGTATGTCGTATGTGCTGCCCGAGCTGCTCAATGAGTATGAACTGCCCGAAGACCCGGGCGATTGTTTGATGCTTACGGCGCTGGGTTTGCGCTGGCATGAGGCCCAGACGGAGGCAGAACTTGGTTTTGTCCATGATGTTGCCGCTGCCCTACAGGATAATACGGCGGAGGGTGTCGATGCCAGCACGGCGTTGGTAGTGTATGATCTGTTCACTGATGCGCCGCTGTCGGCGGCTTTGAAGCAGGCGGTGGATGAGGGCATGCTTGCTGCCAGTAAAGAACGGTTGCAGATTACGCCCGACACGGAGGATGCCTATGACATCAGAGTGCTGCAGCTGACGCTGGCAGATGAGGCTAAGCCATTTGAGAGATTGCAGCCGCCGGCAGGGAGCGCGCCAGTAGCACTCAGTGATATTTTGGATTGGCAAGAGGGGCTGGAGGAGCGCCGGCATACGTTCGTGGCGGCCATGGGTAATGTGGCGCTGCTGGAGGCGGCCCGGGCCTGGGTCGAGCCCATTAACGGCGTGGAGACGATTTGTCTGTCAGAGCCAACGGCAAAAATCCTGCTAGGCTATGCGCCGGTGGACAAATCTGCAGTTCGCGCTGCCCAGGCCTTGCTGGAGCATGAGTATGCGCATACGCAAGGCGGTAGCCGCAGCTATGATGGGCGACTTGGTAAGAATGTCGAGGAACTGCGGGCTGAACACTTTGCCAAACATAACGGCGGCTATGCTGATGTAAAGCTGTTTTTTGAATCATATAGCTTGATTACAGGACACTGGCTCGATAAACAATTTGATAGCTCGCCCAAGGGTGGCACAGCTTTTGAAGTCTCGGCAGCCATAGCCCGGCATGTCGGGCTGGGCCTGATGCTGGAAATAGTACTCTGTGACCCCGAGCATTATGCTAAATATGACACCAGCCCGGCAGTACAAGCCGTCAGAACTCGACTTGGTGGCCCGGCGGGGGTTCTGCGCAGAATTTTCGAAATGCACGGTAGAAGTGAGCAGACCGCTACTTTACCGGAAGATCAGAGGCGGGCAGCTATTAAGCGGCAGTTGACGGAAAAGGCTGGCATACTTTTTGACGATTATCAGCAGCGGATTATTGCGGCGGGTCGAGCGGTGAATGTAGGCCCGGCCAATACCGCTATGTTG
Source organism: uncultured bacterium (assembly GCA_964236675.1). Lineage (GTDB taxonomy): Bacteria > Patescibacteriota > Saccharimonadia > Saccharimonadales > UBA4665 > JBDSWU01. The sequence goes on along the minus strand of CAXSFI010000001.1, from coordinate 361,536 downwards.
GATATGATGGCCGAGGATTTTGTCTACAGTATTACAGGAGAAGCTGACTAGATAACGCTGACTTCGGTGCGGGCAACTGAGCGGCCGGAGAAGAGACGGACACGGCGGGTGGTGTATTTGACGATGCCGTCGCGGTGGGCGTGGATAGTGAAGTTGCGGCTGACTTTGGTGCCGACGCCGCCGCGCTTAGTCATGCCGACCTGACGGACAATGACTTGGCCAACTTTGACTTTTTGACCACCGTAGAGCTTAACGCCGAGGCGCTGGCCGGGTGAGTCGCGGGTATTCTTGGCGGTGCCGCCTGCTTTGACGTGTGACATATAGTTTCCTTATAGCCTGGTTATTATTAAGAGCTGGCGGCCGACTGTCTGATCTGATCGATAGTAGATTAGTTGATCGTCCCGAACATGCTCAAATCTCAGTCGATTATAGCCCAAATCTTCTATCTGGTCAATAAGGGGTAGGGTTTTGAAGGTATCTGGGCGGATCTGCCAGGCGGGGACTGCCAGGCACAGGCGGGTTCCGGGCTGGATCTGGCCGTGCAGATTGCGTAGGAATTTCTTGATAATGGTGTTGCAGTCGCTGGCTGTCTGGTTGAGAGTCTCGGAATCGGGCTGGCTGGTAAACGGTTTGCCGAGGTAGGTCTCGCCGGCGACAAAATCAATCGGGGCGGGCCAGTGGTGCTCGGTGGCATCGCCTGGTTCCAGGCGTAGTGTTTCTAAGGGCGTGTGGTATTCGGCATGGAGCCAGTCGAGGTTGGCTTGGGAGTAGCTGATCATCCGCGGTTCCAGATCGCTGCCATAGGCGTGGTAGCCCATCAAGGCCGCTTCCTGCAGGACAACGCCAGTGCCACAAAACGGGTCGAGCACGGTTTTATTGAGGATTTTGAGGGGGATTGGCTGGTCGGCTGGCACATCGCAGATGTTGGTCAGCTGGTCTGCGGGCAGGGTGCCGGTGGCTAGATTGATAATAATCTGCGCCAGTTTGGGCGGTAGCATGCCAACTTTGGCATCGCGCCTGGGGCGGTCGCGGTCGCGGTGGGTGTAGCTGGCTATGTCCTGGACTTTTACGGTCTGGGCGACCAGTGTCTGACTACCGTCTTTTACGAAGACCAGTTCCCAGCCAGTCGGGCCAGTCAACTGGTTGTGAATGACTTGGGGCGTGCTGAGTTCAGGCTGTTTGTTCGGGATCAGGCGGACGCTGCGGCCGGTCTTGCGGATGGCTTTTTTGAGTGTCAGGCCTGTGGCTTCCAGTTGGCGCAAGCCGACGTCGAGGCCCTGAACGCTGAGGCCGAGGCGCATTTTGCCTTCGCGCATGGTGCCGGCATGGCCGGGGGCGACCTGTAGCAAAAATTTCTCGATTTGCTTCCAGCCGGTGGTGTCGAGCGTGGTCAGGACTTTGCAGAATTTGATGGCGCCGCCGAGGCGGTCGAAGGCCAGCAGACAGGGGTCGACATCGACTAGTAGGGCGGTCTCGCCGACCGGGCGGATCTTGTCGGGGCCATAAAGCGCTTCGACTTCGGCGATGCCGAGTGCAGACTGTCGGCCGAGGGTTAGTAAAGATTGCATCTTTTAACTATAGCATTCTGGCGGTGAGGCGGTGCTGAAAGGCAGAGATGCAATTTGTGAAGGCCCACAACTACTACTTTCAGATTGTCAGATTATTTGAAGGCTTTTAAGATTGGAATATTCTTGAAAAAATCTGACAATCTGAAAGTTGCCCAATGAGCACTAAAAAAACAGCAGGCTTGTATAATGGTAGGATGACCGAAACCGATCCGACTACCGATGTGACACCGAAGCGTCGTAACTGGAAGCTGATTATCAATGTTGTGACCCTGGTAGCCCTGGCAGCGCTGGTCTGGGCCATCCGCGACCAGCTAGCTGATACCTTCAAAAACCTGGCTAAAGTCCATGCCTCATTGCTCCTGCTGCTCATACCGGTCGAGCTGCTGAACTATCATGCCCAGGCCAAGCTTTATCAGGGCTTATTCCGGCTGGTTGGCAACAGCCTGCCATATAAGTTTTTGTTCCGCACGGCCGTCGAGCTAAACTTTGTCAATCATGTCTTCCCGAGCGGAGGCGTGACCGGCATTTCCTACTTCGGACTGCGCCTGCGCAAGGGCGAGGAGATCACCGGCGCCAAAGCAACGCTAATCCAGGTCATGAAGCTGGCCCTGACCTTCCTATCGTTTGAGGTATTGATTCTGTTCGGTATTTTCTGCCTGGCCGTGGTCGGCCGGGTTAATAATCTGACGATACTGGTGGCCAGCTCGTTGTCGACGTTGCTGCTGGTGGGGACGATCGGCTTTGTGTATGTGGTTGGCAGTAAACAGCGGATCAATGTCTTCTTTACCGGAGCGACCAAGGTTATCAACCGGCTGATTCAGCTGGTGCGACCAAAGCATCCCGAGACGATCAATATCATGAAAGCCCGGACCACCTTTGATGATTTTCATGACAATTACCAGCTACTCAAGCGCAGCCGGCGCCAGCTGCGGGCGCCGTTCTGGTGGGCATTTATGGCCAATCTAACAGAGGTGTTAGCAGTCTATGTCGTCTATCTGGCTTTCGGCAAGCTAGTCAATTTCGGCGCCATAACGCTAGCCTACGCCATAGCCAACTTTGCCGGGCTGGTGTCAGTGCTGCCAGGTGGCGTCGGTATCTACGAAGGGCTGATGACGGCGGTGCTGGCTAGTACAGGCATCCCGGCTGGCGTCAGCCTGCCGGTGACCGTTATGTACCGCATCCTCAACACATTGATCCAGGTACCGCCCGGTTATTACTTCTATCACAAGACCATTGCGCACGGCAAACAGCTGCCAGGAGCCAAGCATGCTTCCTGACGATGCCCACGATATTGAGCTGGGCGTCAGCGACTTCGTGGCCCTGCTCAACCAGACCATGGAATACGCCTATCCCAGCGTAATTATCACGGGTGAACTGGCGAATTTTCGGGTCAGCAAGAACCGCTGGGTGTACTTTGACCTCAAGGACGACACGGCTTCAGTCAAATTTTTTGGCACCGTTTATCAGCTGCCGGGACCACTGGAAGATGGCATGATTCTAAAAGTCCGGGGTACGCCTAAGCTGCACCAATTGTACGGTTTTAGCGTGACGGTCATGACTATGCAGCCAGCCGGTGAGGGTACTATCCGCCGGGCGGCTGAGCTGCTGGAGGCTAAGCTGACGAGCGAGGGTCTGTTCGACCTGGCCCGCAAGCGGGCCTTGCCGTACCCACCACAGCGGATTGGCCTGGTCGCTTCGCGGCAGTCGGCTGCCTACGCTGATTTTATTAAGATTTTGGATGCCCGCTGGCGCGGTGTGGCCATTGATTTGATAGATGTGCAGGTGCAAGGCGAGCCAGCGCCGGGGCAAATTGTGCAGGCGCTGGAGCACTTCAATGCTCTCAGTCAGCCACCAGATGTGCTGGTGCTGATCCGTGGTGGCGGCAGCCCCGAAGACCTGGCAGCGTTTAGTACTGAGCAGGTGACCCGGGCGGTGGCGGCCAGTCGGATCGTGACCCTGGTGGCGATTGGCCATGAGGTCGACACCTGCCTGGCCGAGCTGGCCGCCGACCAGCGGGGCAGCACGCCCAGCAACGCCGCCGAGTTGCTGGTACCAGATAGAGGACAGGCCCTGGCTAGCCTGGCGCAGGCTGGTGTCCGCCTGGAACAGCTCGGTGCCCGGCAGATTGCCGTCGCCGCTAAGCGTCTGCTGTTGCAGCGTCAGCAACTCGATCAGGCCATTGGCTTTATGCTAGAGCAGGCCATGACGGCCCTGGGCGCCCGGCAGACGCTGCTGTCGGCACTGAGCCCGGAGGCCATACTGCAGCGTGGCTATGCATTGGTGCGGCTGAATGGTAAGGTGGTGCGACAGGCGCAACAGTTAGCAGCTATGGACCGCGTTAGTTTGCAGTTATTCGACGGTAGTGTAGCTGCTACGATACTAAATAAAGGAGAAAAGATATGACCGACAAAGCTACCAATATTGATTATGCTGCACTCCAGTCTGAGCTCGATACCATCTTAAGTGATTTACAACGTGATGACAGTGACGTTGACAGCGCACTTAAGCTATATGCCCGTGGCCTGGAAATCATAAAGCAACTGGAAAGCTATCTGAAGACTGCCGAGAACAGCGTGCGCCAGCTACAGGCTTCGTTTAGCGACCGATGATAATCATAGGCGTCATTATTTTTGTTTTGTTGTTGTGCTTCGGAGGCGTGCTACTGTTCGGGGCGCCATATTTACCGACACTGACACCACAAGTCGTGGCGGCGCTGGAACTGGCAGCGCTCAATCCTGGCCAAAGACTGATTGAGTTGGGTTGTGGTGACGGCAAGATACTGGTGGCAGCCGCTAAGCAAGGTATAAACGTCGTAGGCTATGAACTGAATCCGCTATTAGCCATGATAAGTTGGCTGCGCACTAGACGCTATAAAGGGCGGGTGAGGGTGATCTGCGGGGACTTCTGGCGCGCCGACTGGCCAGCCACCGATGTTATCTTTACTTTTTTGTTACCAAAATATATGACAAAGCTGAATACAAAAATTGTTCAATATAAGCATAGACCTGTCAAACTAGTAAGTTTTGCCTTTAAGATTCCTGACAAGGCAATTATCCGTCATAAGAAAGGCGTATTCGTCTATGAATACCACTAGTTGATTGTTTTGGCCGGCTAAGGTACCATTTCAGTATGATTAAGCATAACCAAGACGGCCAGGTTTCGGCAGTAGTTATTTCGCTGGTTGTGGCCTGCTTCCTGCTGGTAGGAGCCATAGTGTTTGCCGGCTGGGCATTTGCCAGCCGTCAGGATTATAAAAATAACAGTGACCAGAAGGCTGACGCTGCGGTAACTATTGCCAAGCAGAAAGAGGATAGTCTAAAAGATGTGGCTTTTGCCGCTGCCGAAAAGAACCCTTTCCGGACCTATCAGGGGCCTGAGGCTTATGGCAGCATCGTCGTCAAGTATCCAAAGACCTGGAGCGCCTATGTCGATGATACGGGCACCGGCAACGCACTGGTTGACGGTTATTTTTACCCTGGTACCGTACCATCGGTTAATAATCCGGCCTCAGTGTTTGCGCTGCGGGTGCAAGTCGTCAATCAACCATATGCTCAAGTCGTTGACACATTGGTTTCGCAACAACACGCTGGTCTGTTGACGGCTGCAGCTTATTCATTGCCAAAACTGCCGAAGACTGTAGGTATCAAAGCCATAGGCAAACTGCCAGATGGTACAAACGGGGAGATAGTAATGTTGCCGCTACGCAACGAAACTATTGAAATCTCGACCCAAGGCTCGGTGTTTACCGATGATTACGAAAAGAATATTTTGCCTAACTTCAGTTTCTCGCCGTAAGGCCTGGCGGCCCGGAACCAGGCTAAGCATGAGCAGCATTACTAAGTACTAAAATCAAAATAGCACAAATTATTTGCCGTTATAATGCTATACTGAACGCAGTAAGTGAGGGGTAACAACGGTCAATGGCGCATGTTCCAAAAATGACGCGACTATCGGCCGCACAATCAGCCGGCGATGCAGTGCTACTTTCGCAGCAACTGCTAATGTCGGTTGCGGAACAGATTAAATTACCGCTGTTACAGATAGCCCGTCAGACTGAACTGGCGCGTCTGAGCAGCACTGCAACGGCCAGTGATTTAGCACAAATCCAAGCCACGGCCGACAGCGCACTCGGCCTGTTGGATAACTACGTTTTGGCTGTTCGCCTCAACCTGGAGTCGCATAGCCAGCCGCTGCGCATCGAGCCCGTGTCGGTGTCGTCGATATTATATGATGTTGGTCACCAGCTCAGCCAATATGCCAAAGGCTACGGTGTACATTTGGAGCTGCACATTGCTGGTCGCTACGGCACGGTTATGGCTCACCGGGCCGGGCTGGAAGCGGCCTTAGTTAGCCTCGGCCTATCACTGATAGAAGCCTTGCCAGCGCAAGAGAGCCCCCAGCTCAAGCTGCAGCTGGCCACCCATCGCTGCCGTTACGGTGTCGTGGCTGGCTTGTACACCGATACCGAACACCTGACTGGTGATGCCCTGCGCCAGGGCCGCCGGCTGCATGGCCAGAGTCGCCAGCCACTGCTCGGCTTATCGCACACGGCCAGCGCCGGGGTATTCGTGGCTGATTCGCTGCTGCGGGCTATGAACCTCGAGCTAAAAGCTTCTCGCCATCAGCGCCTGTATGGCCTGGCGGCCGTCCTGCAGCCCAATCATCAGTTGCAGTTGGTCTAAAGTCTACGCTATGGCCCATCTTATCCTCATCGAGCCCGACCGCATCTTAGCTGAAACCTACAGCGCTGCCTGCAAGCAAGCTGGTCATAGCCTGGTGCCATGCGCCAGTGCCCAAGCCGCGGTGCTGGCTGCCGACCAGCGCCGGCCCGACGTTGTCATTGTCGACCTCCAGCTGGTAGAGCACTCCGGCATTGAATTTTTGTATGAATTTCGGTCATATCCAGAGTGGCAGGGCATTCCGCTGATCGTTCACAGTCAGGTGCCACCCAGCGAATTCACCAGTAACTGGCAGCTGTTTCGTGACCAGTTGCAGATAGCGCACTACTTGTACAAACCGCAGACCAGCCTGCGCGAACTGCTGGCCACCATCAACCAGGTTTTGCAGCCTGCATGAAACAGCTGGTTGCTCGGGCGATTGTGCTGAGCCGCACCGACTACGGCGAAGCCGATCGGATTATTACGCTGCTGACACCAGACAAGGGCAAGGTACGGTTGATCGCCCGCGGTGTCCGCCGGGCTAAGTCCAAGCTGGCTGGCGGTATTGAACTGTTCAGCGTCAGCGACATAACCTACATGACGGGCAGGAGTGATCTAGGTACCATGATCTCAGCCCGTTTGGATGTTCACTATGGCAATATCGTCAAAGACATCACCCGCGTCCAGCTCGGCTACGAGCTGATTAAGCTGCTTCACAAGATCACTGAGGACGAACCTGAAGAAGACTATTTTGATCTGTTACAGCAAGCCTTTGCCGGTCTCAACGGCGACATGGACGTTGATGTCATCCGGCTGTGGTTTCTGGCTCAGCTACTGCGCTTGTCCGGTAGCTCACCCAATCTGGCGACTGATACCCACGGTGACCCGCTGACCGCCGATCAGCTCTACAATTTCGATTTTGACAGTATGGCTTTTGCCCTTCATCCGACCGCTAAGTTCCGTGCCGTTCATATCAAAGTCCTGCGGCTGTTATTCAATGTGACTGAGTTGGCAACACTACGCCAAGTGCAGGGGATCACCCAGCTGCTGCCAGATGTGACACCATTGCTGCACGCTATGCGTCAGACCTATCTTCGGGTATAATCATCAGATATGATTCCACCAAAACTCGAAGATATTGTCAGCCTCTGCAAGCGCCGCGGTTTTATCTACCCGGGCTCTGATGTCTACGGTGGCCTATCCGGCACCTGGGACTACGGCCCGCTCGGTGTCGCTCTCAAGCGCAACATCATGCAACTATGGTGGAAGATGTTCATTGACGACCGTGATGATATGCTCGGTGTTGACGCTGCCATCCTCATGAACCAAAAAGTCTGGCAGGCAAGTGGCCATGTCGACACCTTTACGGATCCTTTAGTAGAATGCTCCAACTGCCATAGCCGCTTCCGGGCCGACAAGATCGACCTAGCGACCTGTCCGAACTGTGGCCAGAAAAACACCTTCGGCGAAGCCAGGGCCTTCAACATGATGTTCAAAACGCACGTCGGCCCCGTCGACGAATCCGACACTTTCGAACCCGGCAAGCCTGACCCTAGCGTTTCATATCTCCGCCCTGAAACCGCCCAAGGCATCTTCACCAACTACAAAAACGTCGTCGACAGCTTCTACCCTGATATACCATTTGGTTTGGCGCAGCAGGGTAAAGCCTTTCGTAATGAAATCTCACCACGCGATTTTATTTTTCGCTCGCGCGAGTTCGAACAGATGGAAATAGAGTATTTTGTGCACCCTGATAATTGGGAAGAAGCTTTTGAAATGTGGATTAAACTTGTCTATGACTGGTGCGATGCCCTCGGCTTACCGGCCGAATCAATCCACGAACTGGAAGTAGAAGGCAACGACCGTGCACATTACAGCCAGCGCACCATCGACTTCGAGTTCGATTTCCCGATTGGTCGTGAAGAGCTGCTCGGCCTGGCATATCGCACTGATTTTGATTTGATGAATATTCAGAACGCCTCCGGTAAGACTATGGACTATCGTCCCAAAGAGCCCGGCAGTGTACCATTCGTACCGCATGTCATCGAACCGTCGTTTGGTCTCGAACGCGCCATCATGGCTGTTCTGACTGCTGCCTACACTGTAGACGAAGTCAATGGCGAGAAGCGCCAGTACTTGAAACTGCCACACCATCTTGCCCCAGTAAAAGTCGCCGTTTCACCGCTACTCAAGAACAAGCCTGAACTCGTCGAAAAGGCTCGCGAAGTCTACAAAATGCTCAAAAAAGAATTCGGCGCCGTAGCCTGGGACGACAACGGCAACGTCGGCAAACGCTACCGCCGCCAAGACGAAATCGGCACTCCATACTGCATCGTCATCGACTTCGAGACTTTAGAAGGTTCCGCAGGCGCTGAAGACGACACCAAAGACACGGTCACCATCCGCAACCGCGACACCACCGAACAAAGTCGTGTAAGTATCATAGATTTAATAACTAAATTAAAATAACAGATATATTTTGCAATTATTGTAGAGTCAGCCTACAATAATTGTATGGATAATACTGGTCCTAAACCACGTTCACACGTCTTTGGATTTCTTGATGAGACGGGACTGCTTCATACACCCCAAACTGACCGTTTATTTGGGCTAGGGCTTCTAGTTTGTCATAGTCCGCGCGAACTTCACCGGGCAATCATAACCCTCAAAAATCGCCGTCGTTATCATCAAGAATTTAAATTTTCGGACATCACGAGCCAGAATCTGCCGGTTTACATCGAGTTGATAGATATTTTCTTTGAGTGCACCAATAATAGATTCCACTGCTTTATGGTCGATAAGCAAAAGATGCCGATCATCAATAAGAAAGCTGACCATCATACGGCTGCCTATAACAAATTAGCCGCTAGGCTAATAGCAGGAGCAATTGATCGGGGTAGTGGTAAGCAAAGTGAATACATCACTATTTTGGCGGATGATGTCTCGACGAATAAAGATGATAAATTCGAGAAGATTATTCGAGACACGGTCAAAGCCAAAAAACGCCGCAATGCATTGTTTGGTATTTGTCGGCTAGAGTCGCATGCTGTCTCTGAAATACAGATCGTTGATGTGCTGCTCGGACTTGTAGCGTATTCGTATAAGGTGAAGATGGGCATCGTGCGTGGCAGCGGCGCTAAAGTCAGATTACTTAAACATTTACAGAAAAAACTTCTGATAGTCGAACTGTCTAATGAGCAGACCGTTAAGCTACGAAGAGGAGAGCTCTTCGAGATAAAAGAAGTGATTTAATAAAAAGAGATGGCGCTTTGGATCCAACGATCACCAGGGATCAATCCACGCATTCCATCTACAGACATAAGTATAGGTATTGTTGCACGAATAGTCAATAGATTGTATAAGATTATAATCAAGTGATGACTTGGGATTCGATACTGTCTGATTATCGGTGACCAATTCATTAACGCCGAGCTGGCCCACAACCTCGGCACCCATGCCATCCTGGTAGACCGTGCAGGTGAGGGCATCGCTCATTTACACAGGCTGCCGGACTCCGCTAACTTCACAGTCATGAAATCGCTCGATGAAGTAATGGTATGATGGCATTATGGAATTTTTAAAACACTATCTGACCGCCGCCGCCATCTTCGTAGCGATCGACGCTGTCTGGCTGACCGTTGTCGCCGGTAAGTTCTACAAGAAAGAACTGGGAGAGCTATTAGTACCCAAGCCAAATCTTAAGCCGGCCGCAGTTTTCTATGCCTTGTACATCATTGGCATGGTGGTGTTTGCCATCAACCCAGCACTCAGCCAAGACTCGCTAAGCTTTGTCGTTGGCCACGCCGCGCTGTTCGGCCTTTGCATGTACGCTACCTACGATCTCACCAATCACTCAACGCTCAAGAATTGGCCAGCCAAGATTACCTATGTCGACCTGGCTTGGGGCACCACCATCACCACGCTCGTCTCGACCCTAACTTTTGTGATTTTTCGCTAGATGATTACCTACTACACCGACGGCAGTTGCGAACCGAACCCTGGTAAAGGCGGCTTCGCCGTGGTGCGCGTAACCCACGACGCCGCTGGCTTAGTGGTCGACATGAAACCGGCCGTGCTCGGTGGTGAGCCCAGCGGCGAACAGACCACCAATATTCGGATGGAAGGCTACGCCATCATGGCCGCGCTCAAAGATGCGGCGGGCCAGCAGTGTGAGATCTACAGCGACAGCGAATTCTGGATCAAAGTTATCACCGTTTGGTCGTTGCCGTGGGAAGCCAACGGCTGGAAGAAAAAGAACGGCGAGATCAAAAATCTCGACATCGTCCGTGAGGTGGTGCCGCTCTTTCGCAAGTCGCAGGCGACGCTAATATGGGTCCGCGGCCACGTCGGCGACCCAGGCAACGAAATGGCCGATCACTGGGCCAACGAAGCCCGAAAAGGCCAGCGTACTTGATGAGTTAAAAGGGAATTCATTGCAATAATATTATAATAAAGTTATAATGCAGACATGACCATCAAATCGATCCAAAAAGTTATCAAAGTCGGCTCTAGTCTTGCCGTAACCATTCCGGCGCGTGACGCTAAAGCAGCCGGTATGGAAGCGGGTAATGAAGTTCGTATCTTAGTAAGTCCTCTAGACTCCACCGATTCGATAACTGCTGATTTTGAGCAACTAACTGCTGAATACCAAGCGTTTAAACAGCAGTATGCTCAGACTTTAAAAAATCTTTCACAACGGTAAACTTTTATGAAAGCTTTTACTGTTGAAGATCTCTTATTGTTGCACTTCAAAATCATTGATGATTTTGGGGGTTCTCATGGCGTGCGTGATGAAGGGCGTTTGCATTCTGCTATCGCCGCACCATGGCAAGAAGTGTTCGGCGATCCTCTATATCTGACTATTTTTGATAAAGCAGCGGTTTACATCCGTAGTGTTATTGCAGATCATCCATTTGTCGATGGCAATAAACGAACAGCTATTACGCTTGGAAGTTTGTTGTTAATGCGTAATAACCATATGCTGACTGCTACATCAGAGGAGCTCGAAGACTTTGCGGTGCAGGTAGCGGTCGAGCATCTCGAGATCCCAGTCATTGCCGCGTGGCTCAAAGCTCACTCGAAAAAAGTTAGCTAATTCTCTCAGGCAATGTAACATTAATGTTACATTGCCAAATCACTTATATCTTTTTCCTCTAATGAATATATTCGAGAATTAAGTTAGTTATCGACAGTACACTCAAAGCCAGCGGCGTTTAGCTCTACCGCCGCCGGTGCCGTTTCCACCCAATTATTATGTCGACGCCTTTGCTGATATCGAAATTGTTTAGTAAGATTGTTAGACCTCACCAAAACAAAAATTAAGCATTATTACATAAGCAGGAGTACTACCGCCGATGGCTACCGAACTACCAGATGATATTTTAGCTGCCGACAAGCTTCCCGAATACAAGGAAAGCGACGTCTTCGCCTGGGCCAACAACCTGGTGCAGTACAAGGACGAGCTGAAGATCGAGCTGTTCCTGATCAATAAAAACTACGTTGTCTACCGTACCACTATGGCCAAAGAGCTCGACAAGCAGCTCGAGCCGCTGTTTATTGACCAGATATTGGACTATGTCCTGGAGGGCGCTGCCGAAGGTCTGATAGTCAGAACGTTCGAGGAAGCCGAAGCCGAGCAAAAGGTCTTGCAGCGAACCCACCTGAGCAATGTCGATAAATGTCGTGAAGTTCTCAACTGGCTGACCAATCCCAACCAGGAAATGGAAATGTTTGTCGAAGAAGAGCACGACTTCAAGCGCATCAAGGGGCTGATGGCCCGTGTCACGCATGAAGGCTCCGACAAGCCATTCTACATTTTCAAAGTCTTGCCCCAGAGTAACATCATGCGCGGCAAGACCGGCTGGATGCTGCGCGGTGGTAGCTTCAAGGCCTTTGATGCCGACGCAGCCGTGCGGATCCCGGCTGAGCCCCAGCTATTGCTGCTCGACCAAGACATGTTTGTCTTCAATCAGACCAAGCTCAAGCAACTATTTGGTTATGATGCCAAAGAAGCCGCCATTGCCAAGCAAAAGGTGGCCGAGATCCAGGAGAATTTCAAGCTTAGCTTCGATGAGGGCCTGGATATGAACAGCCTGGTTATGGGCAAACAGTCGCTGATCAAAAAGCTGCAAAAGATTGAGCCCGGGCTGGTCAAGCAAGAGGAGCTGATGGCCCATGCCGGCGACCTCGATATTGATCTCATGGAAGATGACGCCGGCCAGATCATCATTATGGATGACAAGGACATGAGCAAGTTCGTCAATCTGTTAAATGACGATTACTACGAGTCGGCGCTGACAGGCCAGCGCTATGAAATCACTAAAAAGAAGCTGCTGAAGCCCGACGAAGATGAAGACCAGAAACTCCTAAAAGGTCTGTAAATATGAAATTTAGCTTAAATAATATGGCTGCCTTGGCACCAGGTGCTACAATCAGTTAGCAATGCGCCAGAAACAAGCCTTAGCGGTTATGATGTCAGGCGCCAATGTCTTCTTGACGGGTGCGCCAGGAGCTGGTAAGACTTATGTACTGAACCAGTTTGTTAAGCGTGCCGTCAAAGCCGGCAAACGGGTGGCGGTGACCGCCAGTACCGGCATCGCCGCCAGCCACCTTAACGGCGTAACGATTCACTCCTGGTCAGGTCTGGGCATTCTCGATTCACTGTTGCCCGAAGATCTGAAACGCCTCGGCGGTGCTGACCGCCTGATCAAGCGCTACAATGCCACCGATATCTTAGTAATTGACGAAGTGTCGATGCTGCACGGTGTCCGCTTGGACATGATCAACCAACTAGCCAAGGTATTACGAGCTAATGAAAAACCGTATGGCGGTATGCAGGTCATCCTAGTCGGTGATTTATTCCAACTGCCGCCAGTCAGCCGGGGCTATGGCGACCAAGGCTTTGACTTCGCCCACATGTCGCAGGCCTGGTCGGAGCTTGGGCTCCAGATCTGTTACATCACCGAGCAGCACCGCCAGCAGAACGCTGACGGCTTACTGGAGCTACTGGAAGCTATGCGTGACGGCAGCTTCGACACCATGCATCACGAGCTGCTGAGCGAGCGGATTGGCCGCGAGATAGCCGGCAGGGCGGTCACCCGTTTGTATGCCCATAACATCGACGTTGAATCCATCAACAGCAAGCATTTACAGGCCATTAATGACCAGGAATACAGCTACGAGATGCAGACAAAAGGCGCCGCCGCCAAAATCGAACAACTGGCTAAGGGCCTACTGGCGCCGCCCAAGCTGACACTCAAAGTCGGCGCTGAAGTCATGTTCGTCGCCAATAACTTCGGCGAGGGCTTCGTCAATGGCAGCCGCGGCAAGGTCATACAGTTTGAAAATAAAGTGCCGCGGGTACGGCTGATGAATGGCCGGGTCATTGACGTCGTACCTCATACCTGGAGCCTGACCGAAGACGGCCGGGCGCGGGCCGAGATTAGCCAGCTGCCGCTACGGCTGGCCTGGGCCATTACCATTCACAAAAGCCAGGGCATGAGCCTGGACGCAGCTGAAATCGACCTCAGCCGAGCCTTTACGCCCGGTATGGGGTACGTAGCCCTCAGCAGGGTACGCAGCCTCGACGGCCTTTACTTGCAAGGTTTCAACAGCACCGCGTTACAAATGCATCCCCAGATCTTCGAGCTCGACCGCGAGCTGCGGATAGCCTCTCGCCAGCTGGCCGAAGCCACCGAAGATATCGCCCCCGAGCCGGTAGCTACCAAGGCCGTCGCAACTGCGGTTGCTGACCAATTACTTTTCGATACACTCAAGCAGTGGCGGCTCATCCGGGCCAGGGAAGACAAAGTTGCACCCTTCATAGTGGCCCACAACAATGCGCTGATGGCCCTAGCTGCCGCTCAGCCTACTACCAAGCAAGCTATGCTCGGCGTCGCTGGTTTTGGGCAGCAAAAAGTTGCCACTTATGGCGACGACATCCTCGCCATTATCACCGCCCACCAAGCCCAAAAATAGTTAGTTCTGTTGCTAAAATTTATTCATGTTCTCAGCAGGCGCTGTCTAATGTGTGGTGCAGTACGCCCCAAATAATTATTTACAAAAATTAAATTTTGCTTAAATATTTTCATGCCGCTTTAGCTAATAATAACAGGGGTCAAAACGCACATGTTTAAACATAATTAGTGCTTGTTGTAAATAAGAACAGGGCTTTTGTTGACAGCATATTTCCAGATTTGCCATGATGCTCGTCACTAACTTATTCAAAAGGAGACAAGCAGAAATGTACAAATTCAAGACCATGCAACCGCTCATGCAAGCCATGAGCATCATAGCAGTCATAATGATTGTGATTAGCGGCGTGACCTTCGCCGCACTGCAGAGTCAGCAAGCCACCGTCAAAGGCAATTCGATTGTCACGGCGATGGCCGATCTTAAGCTCAGCAAGAACAACCAAAACTATACCAATAGTCTGGACGGTTACAGTTTTACCGGATTGATTCCAGGCGGCGCGGCTACGCCGACAGACGGCTATCCGATCTACCTCCTGAACGGGGGATCGACAGCCTTAGCCCTCAAATTAAGTGTTGATAGCAGCCTTAGCAACCCCGATATGGTCAATCTCGCCAAAGTCCACATCATCCTGTCACCATTTGGCGGCGGCGCGCTGCAGAACATAACCTTGCAGGATTTGATGACCGCTAACACTACTGGTGGCATTGCCCTGACTGGTGGTGCCGCTGCTCACTTACTAGCAGGGACCAATACCGGTTTTACCATGCAGATCATGATGGAGGGCGACGCCGTCAGTGGTGCCATCGCCAATATCGGTAACATAACATTTAATTTCAACGCTACGGCGGTGAACTAGGGTGGGGGCGCTTAATGATGTCATCGTCAACCAGTGCGCCTGTCGCTTTTGCCAGATTAGCCCTCAGTATCGGCTTGATCGCTATGCTAGTCGTTGCTATCAGCGCCGGCCTTCGTTTCGAGCGCCAGGGGGGTCATGTGCTGAACGTCCAGACGGGCAGCATGCAGCCGACGTTTCGGCCGGGCGACGCAGTTATCGCCTGGCGCGTCGTTCCCAGGAACTTGCGAGTCGGTGATATCGTCAGTTACCACAGCCTGCGCGATCCACGGGTCATCATCAGCCATCGGATCATAGCTATCCACAGCGGCCAGCTGATAACCCGCGGTGATGCCAGTGTTTTGGTCGATCCGGCCATCACAGCCCAGTCGGTCATCGGTCAGGTGCGAGCAGTAGCACCCGACCTTGGCCGGCTGCTGGGCTGGATTAAGACCCCCATAGGCCTGACCGCGCTAATCTACATTCCGGCCTGCGGCCTCATCTACCAGCAGATACGACGAGTCATTCGATTTTTTCGTCCCATAAGCTATAAACTGTACAGCCGGTGATAGTGGTAGACTAAAGGTATGCCCCGACCATCCAAGAAGCCGAATACCTATGCATTCATCGACAGCCAGAATCTCAATCTCGGCACCCAGCGCATGGGCTGGAAGCTGGACTGGCGCAAATTCCGCAAGTACCTGGCCGATGAGTACGGTGTCACTAAGGCTTTTATGTTCATCGGTTACATGACCGAAAACGAGCAGCTGTACGAATATATGCACGAACTCGGTTTCCTGATAGTCCTGAAGCCGACACTGGACATAGCCACCGTGCATCTCAACGTAAAGGAGCTGGCCGCCGAGACTCCCGAGCAAAAAGCCAAGCGTGAGGCCGAGGACAAAGAAAAGCCACCAGTGAAGGGCAACATCGACGCCGACCTGGTGCTATACGCCATGAAAGAGTTTCCCAACTACGACAAGGCCATCATAGTATCTGGGGACGGCGATTTCTTTGCCCTCATCGAATACTTAGAGCAGCAGGACAAGCTGGCAAATATCCTGACTCCCAACTGGCAGTATTCCAGCCTGCTCAAGGGCTTCGAGGCCAAAATCGTCCGCCTCGACCAGCTCCGCCGCCAGCTGACCTACTACGACCGCAAAAAGAAGCCGGGCAGTAGCCCGACAGCGAAATAGCTTACTGCTCAGCTGCCATCCGCTTAGATACTATGACAGCATACCTAACAGGAGCACACCATGCCAGACACAACCGATTATGACTTTACCGGCCTAAAAGCAATATTTTTTAACGGCACGCTCACCAAATCACCCGAGCCCAGCCATACCGAGTTATTGATCAAAATCAGCACCGATATCATGAAGAAGCACGGCGTTACTACGGAAGTGATCCGCACTATAGATCATCCCGACATCGCCACCGGCATCTACCCGGACATGCGTGAACAAGGCTGGGATAAAGACGAATGGCCAGAGATATACAAGCGGGTCATGGACGCCGACATATTGGTGCTGGCCGGCTCGATCTGGCTTGGTGATAACAGTTCCCAGACCAAGAAAATCATAGAGCGCCTCTACGCCTGCTCCAGCATTTTGAACAAAGTAGGGCAGTACGCATTCTATGGCAAAGTCGGTGGCTGCCTGATCACCGGCAACGAAGACGGTGTCAAGCACTGTGCCATGGACGTGCTCTACAGTCTGCAGCACCTAGGCTACAGCATCCCACCGCAGGCCGATGCCGGCTGGCTCGGCGAGATCGGTCCTGGCCCCAGTTACGGCGATGACAAGGAAGACGGCAGTGGCAAAGTTGGCCTCGACAATGACTTTACCAATCGTAACGTGACCTTCATGACCTGGAACATGATGCATTTGGCCAAACTGCTCAAGGATGCCGGCGGCTTTCCAGCTTATGGAAATCAGCGCTCCCAATGGGACGCCGGTGCTCGCTTTGACTTCTCCAACCCAGAATATCGTTAAACGCAATCGGTATTTTTACAGCCGGCAGGGCGGCCATCTGTTATAAATATCTATCCACAGGAGACAATATATGAAAATTACGAAATACGTGCATGCTTGTTTATTGGTTGAGACGCCCGATCGGGTTGGCCTGTTCGATCCTGGCATGATGAGTGAAGCCGCCTTGCCAGTTGATCAACTTGAAGAGCTTGATGACATCATCGTTACCCACGCCCACCCCGACCACTTCAGCCTGCCGCTTATAAAAGAGCTGGTAGCTAAGTTCCCAGGTGTGCAGATCACTGCACCGACCGAAGTCGTCACGACACTGGCCAGAGACGGCATTACCGCCACCGATCAGCCATCAGCCGGTATCGAACTATTTGATGCTCCGCATGAAGCAGTAGAGCCGCTGTTCCCGTCACCGGAAGAGATAGGCGTCCATTACCTGGACCAAGTCACTCACCCGGGCGACAGCCACAGTTTCGGCGAGACCAAAGCCATTTTGGCTCTGCCAATTACCGCACCATGGGGCAGTACCGTCAATGCGCTTAACCTTGCTATCAAGTTGCAGCCAAAGTACATCATTCCGATCCACGACTGGCACTGGCACGATGAAGCCCGCCAGCAGATATATGATAACGTTGAAAAAATCCTGGCCGAGCATAACATTACCTTTCTCAAGCCAGAGACAGGCAAGCCACTAGATATTACAGTCTAACCACAAGCTTGACAAAAAACATATATTTTGCTACTATAAGCATTAGATATAACAAAACAAACGTTCCTACAAAAACCTCACAAAAATGAAAACCACCACCACCTCACTATCATCAGTCAGCCAACAGATCGGTATGGTGCTTATGACTGCCGCTGCTACCTTCGGTATGCTTGAGTTGCCCGATCACCCGCGGGCCAAGATAGTGGTTCCGAACCAGCCGGCCTTTGCGTTTGCTGCAGAAGTTTCCAGCCAGGCTAACAACCCACTACGCCGTGAAAGGGAAGAGAGCGCCCCACATTATATTAGTTACAGTGTTGCCCAGCGTACACCTGGCCGGACTGGCCGGATCTGATCATCAAGATTGACCTTTTTGACTAAATATGTTAATATGCAATCATGATAACCCATGAAACACCCTTCGAACATACTGATGGCCCAGTACGCCAAGCTCCTAAGGTTCAGCGCAACATTGCAATTAATTTTGATCATAAAGCGGAAACAAGCCAACATCTTCGTCTTACACGCCGTGGAAAAGTGGTTGTTGGCCTAGCAGGATTAGGTGTTGCGGCCGGCAGTGTAGCAGGTGTTTTAATAATTCGTGATCACAATACCATTCACATTCCATCGGAACAGCAGACACGCCGTATATATAATGTCGGTACAGCTATTGAAGTTGGCACAGGTGAAAGTGCTAACAAAGTTAAGCCTACTGATGTCTCTACTATTGCTCGGCTGGCATCTCCCGATGGCGACTGGCGTGACCTGGCTAGCGAATTACAAAAAGAAGTCATCAAGTTCAATACAGCCGACCATTACCAAGGTGATCCTAATACTTTGCAGCCAGGAACACCCCTGACGCTACCTGAGGATGCACACATTGGCGACCTCGTAGAGCCATCTCAACAGTAACTAGTCGATAAGCATAAGTGTGTGGAAAAGTGGTGTGAGAAACACCACTTTTTTAATGGTTATGTATTGTGTAAGCATAAGCATAGGGAGTACACTCATTGCAGTGGACAAAGCGGGCAGCCCAATAAGCTCCCATCACAAAACAAAAACCACTGGCATTTACAAAAGGGCTCCTTGGCCCAAACAATTCAATACTTAAGCAACAGCGTACTTGCTGCTCTTTAACAATCTAAAAATAAAACGAATAGAAAGGCTCACTTCGAGTTCGCCTATTCGGCAATCAACAACTGGAAAATTACGAGAAAACCAGCCTAAAAAATCTTGCACATTTTAAAACACCTCCCAAAACTCCACCTCACACATAAGTCTCTCAAACTTTTTCCTCGGCTCATGTTCGACTTTCGTCTTACTAACAGCTTAGGAATACACAAAAACAAAAACTCACAAAAAATAAACAGTTGATTGCTGATTAGGTGACCTTGTAAAAACAAAAATAAAAATTACTTGTCACAGATGCCCCAAAAACAAAACCAAAATACAAACGAACAGCATATTCCAGTGCTGCTAGCCGAAGTCCTGCAGTGCCTAAGCCCTCAGCCCGGAGATTCCTATCTCGATCTGACAGCCGGTTACGGTGGCCACGCCAGCGCTATACTGGATATAACCCATAACTATACTGACAGTGTGCTCGTCGATAGAGACGAGAATGCCATCCGCGAATTGCATAGTCGATTCAATAGCGATGATGCTGACAGAGTAGAGCTGTTGTCAGAAGATTTTCTGACAGCTACGCGAAGCCTCACAAACACTCACAGGACGTTCAACCTGATTTTGGCCGACCTTGGCGTATCGTCACCGCACCTTAACCAGGTTAGTCGCGGCTTTGCCATTACTAGTAATGGACCGCTCGACATGCGTATGGATCAAAGGCAATCGTTGACTGCCGCGACCATTGTTAACACCTACAGCGAATCTGCACTTACTGCCATTCTGACCGACTATGGCCAGGAGCCCAAGGCGAGCCGTATTGCGCGCATGATGATTGCTCATCGACCGGTAACTACCACTGAGCAATTAGCGGCGCTGGCTGCCCGGGCCTGGCCCGGACATAGTCGAGTTCATCCAGCCACCCGTACCTTTCAGGCACTTCGAATCGCCGTTAACGATGAGCTCGGACTGCTGGCGCAGGCGCTACCCACGTGGTTGCAACTGCTAAAGCCAGGAGGCCGGATCGCCGTCATTAGCTTCCACAGTCTGGAAGACCGATTGGTCAAACAGGCTTTTGCCGAAGCAGCGGGTGACCGCTATGACGCCGAGCTACAGCTGATTACCAAACGACCGATCAGCGCTAACCCCACCGAACTTGTCACTAATCCGCGAGCTCGTAGCGCCAAGCTACGGGCCGCAGTGAAAAATAAAAACAAAGAAGGGAATGCCTAATGCCAATCCGCATCAAGAGCACCTCCCGCTCTTACAAAGTTGTCGTCAAAGTCGTTTAAGACTTTATGGTGATCCAGTAAGAAACCGGGCCGGACCTGGCAAAAAGCTGGGTCCGGAACAAAAATAAACATAAAAAGTGTAACCTCATGACATATTCCAGCAGCCTCGCCCTGAACCATCGAAATCCATCCAGGGTTAATCAGTCCCGTTTTAGTGGCCGCAGCCAAAACACCGTCAGCTTCCGAGTGCAGGCCCGTGCCTTTGGCCCGGTCAGCAACTCCATTATATTAATTGTGCTGGCCTGCTTACTCGGTCTGCTCTATCTGACGCAAGTTACCAAGACGAATGCCTACGGCTATCAGATCAATAACCTGCAACAGACTCAGAGTGAACTGAAAGACCAGAACGCCGACCTGCAGGTGGCTTCAGCCCGCTTGCAGTCTCTATCACGGATACAAGCCAGCGCTCAGGCCAAGACGTTGGTCGCCACCGCTCCTAGCGACACTGTTACTAACTAATCTCAAGACTATCTTGCCGGTGACCATAAGCATTTAAGATGTTACAATAGTGGTAATGGCTACGCCAAACACAAATACTCCAAACCGTGCGCCCCTGACCGCTGTGCAACGCATTCGTATATGGTATGGATTTTTGTTGGTTATTATTGCTATTTTTATCGTCCGTTTATTTTATGTCCAGGTGATCCGCTACGATTATTACAAAACCGCGGCACTCAGCGATCAGCTGAAGCAGTATCAGATACCAGCTGCGCGGGGTATTATATCGGCCCACGACGGCAGTGGGGTAGTGCCGATCGTACTCAACGAGCAATTGTTCACGCTGACGGCCGACCCGACGTTCGTGGAAGGAGCTGATAAGCTGGCTGGCCAGCTGGCAGCTATCCTCGGGGGTAAAGCTAAGACGTACTCCGATCTGTTGACGGCTAAACATACCCGCTATGTGGTCTTAGCCAAAAGGGTGACGCGTGATCAACAGGCTAAGGTGCTGGGGCTGAAGGCCAAAGGGGTTTACTCACAGGCCCAAGATTATCGTACCTATCCGCAGGGAAGTTTGGCGGCGCAGGCATTGGGCTTCGTCAATGATAATGGTGCCGGTACCTATGGGGTAGAGCAGGCACTCAATAAGCAGCTCAGTGGGACGCCCGGTGAACTCAAAGCCATCACCGACATAGCCGGCGTACCGCTGGCCGCCAGCAAGGATAACACCGAAGTCGCCCCCAGGAATGGCCATGACGTCATGCTGACGATTGATCTGGCTATGCAACAGCAACTGGAGAGAATCCTGCAGGCCGGCGGCAAAGCCGCCCATTCACCGACCGGCAGTGCCGTCATCCTCGATGCCAACACTGGTGCCGTCAAGGCTATGGCCAACTACCCGACATATGACCCTGGTAAATACTCAGAGGTGACGGATCCGAGCGTCTTTCAAAACGGTGTAGTCAGCGCTGCCATTGAGCCCGGTTCGATTATGAAGACGCTGACGACCGCCGCAGCGCTTGATTCTGGTGCTGTGACCGCCAATCAGACTTATTACGATCCTTATAAATTTGATGTGGATGGTTTTACTATTGGCAATGTTGAGATCGACGGCAGCCCGGGTGTCAAGAGCCTTTATGACATCCTGAATTTGTCACTTAACACCGGTGCCACCTGGGAACTCATGCAAATGGGTGGCGGCAGCATTAATGCCAAAGCCCGCAACACCTGGTACGACTACCTGACCAACCACTACCGATTTGGCAAGGCAACGGGCATAGAGCAGGGTGACCAATCAGAATCTGCCGGGCTGGTAACGCCGCCAGGCGATAATGGCCAGGCCATCGATCTAACCTACGCTGAATCAGCCTTTGGCCAGGCAATATTGACGACGCCGATTCAGATGGCGGCGGCCGAAGCAGCGCTGTATAACGGCGGTATTTATTATCAGCCACATCTGGTGGATTCGTATACCGACAGCGACGGCAAAACCACGACAGTCAAACCAAAGGTCGAGCGAACGGGAGTAGTCAAAGATTCGACCGGCACAGCCCTGAACTCAATGCTGGTCTACTCGGTCGAACACCATGGTGCCGTCCCGGCTTTTGACCAATCCAGGTACAATGTCGGCGGTAAGACTGGTACCGCCCAGATAGCCGTCAAAGGCGGCTACTCCGACTCGCAGTACAACGGTACCTATATTGGGTTCGTCGGCGGCGATAAGGTCCAGTACATCATCGTGGTTTACATACAGAAGCCGGTTACCAATTTCTATGCCGGGGCAGCTGCCGCCCAGCCGGTCTTCTTCAGTTTGGCCCACATGCTGATCGACAATTCGTTCGTTACGCCCAAAAGATAGTTTTAGCAGTTAATTAGTGCTCTGACTTCCTAAAATCCTACTGGATTTGGAGGGAAATGGTATACTAAAGAGAAAATTTCCTTATGACGAAAACTTTATACATTGCGGTACACACAAACACTCTGGTGCATATCTTTTTACTAGGGTTCCTGGGCTTCTTGCTGGCGATGGCTTTGACGCCACTATTTACCAAGTATGCCTATAAACACGAGTGGTGGAAGAAGCAGCGTTCGGAGGCCTTTGGCGGTGGGGCAGCCACTGTCTATCAGAAGCTTCATGCGGCCAAGCACAAACGTAATGTTCCGAACATGGCCGGGCTAATCTTCATAGGTGCCACGACACTAGTAACATTGTCAGGTAATCTGAACCGCGGACAAACTTGGCTGCCGCTGGCCGGTATGCTGGCGGCGGCTGCCATCGGCTTCGCTGATGATGTTATGAATATCCGTGGGACCAGTAAGATTGCCGGCATGAGAGCTTCGGTGAAATTTGGGCTTTACAGCTTGGTGCTGCTGCTAGGTGGCTGGTGGTTTTATGACAAGCTGGGCGTCCACTCCGTCTATCTGCCGATGATCCATCAGTGGCATATTGGGGCTCTGGTGATCGTGCTGTTTTGGCTAGTTGTCATTGCCACCGCCAACTCGGTGAACATCACTGATGGGCTGGACGGCTTGGCAGGAGGGCTGCTGACCTCATCATTCGCAGCCTATGCCCTGATCTCGGTTATTGAAGGCAAATACGCCCTGGCTGGCTTCTGTCTGACGATTGTAGGGGCGCTGCTGAGTTATACCTGGTTCAACATCTATCCGGCCCGCTTCTTCATGGGCGATGTTGGCTCATTTGCTTTGGGTACGGCCCTGGGCATTATTGCCATGCAGACCGATACCATCTATGTGTTGCCGATAATAGGAGCAGTCTATGTCTTGGAAACGGGCTCGGTGATTATCAACCGTACCTCGCGCAAACTGCGCAACGGCAAAAAGGTTTTCTTATCATCACCTATCCATCATCACTTCGAAGCCATCGGCTGGCCGGAGACAAAAGTTACCATGCGCTTCTGGATCCTGGGGCAGGTGGCCGGCGTGCTCGGTATCATTGTCTTCCTCATAGGACGGGGACACTAGACCATGCGGCCGCAGGCGGCGAGTTACAAGGCTTCCAGGCCTGGCAGCCGGCATAGTCGCTCGCGACCGGGCCCGCAGGCCGGCGAGCTGAATTTGGGGCGGCAGCACCGACCAGACTATTGGTTGCTGATCTTCAGCGCTCTGTTACTGGCGACCGGTCTGATAGTTATCTATGCCATCAGCCCGGCTTTGGCGGCGGCCAGCCATGTCAGCCACACATCGTATGTCAGCAAGCAGCTGATCGCTATCACGCTGAGTATTGTGGCATTTATTTTTACGGCTCAGGTGCCACTCAAGTGGTGGCGGATGGCTTACAAGCCGCTGCTGATCATGGCCGGCCTGGCCACGCTGCTGGCACTACTCATACCACCCAATCCCCACTATCCGGCGCACCGCTGGGTAACCTTTGGCAGCCTGTCATTTCAATCTGTCGAGCTGGTGAAATTCGCTGTTTTGATTGCTCTGGCTGGCTTCCTGGCAGAACGGATCAGTTCGCAGTCGCTGGCAGACAAGGTAAAGACCTTTAAGCCTCTGCTAATAGCCCTGGCTATAACCGGTGTTATCATCGCCGGGCCGCAAAAAATCCATGCCCAGAGTGACCTGGGCTCCATGGCGGTTATGATCGCTATGGCTGGCACCATGTGCTTTATCGCTGGTATGCCGTTTAAGATGCTACTGAAGTTTGGTGGTTTCCTGGCGATAGGTGCAGTGCTGGTGATACTGCCATCAGCTTATCGTATAGGCCGGTTGAATACCTTTCATCACGCGGACTGTCAGAATGCCGGTTATCAGGCTTGTCAGGCGCTGATCAGTGTCGGCAGTGGTGGCATTGTTGGTGCTGGTCTGGGTGGTGGCGCGCAGGCTTATGGCTATGTGCCAGAAGCGGCCAATGACTCGATTTTTGCCATCTTTGCTGAGAAGTTTGGCTTCATCGGCTGTGTTATTTTGCTTGGCGTTTTCGTGGGCTTTTTTAGTCGGCTCAAGACGATTGCTGAGCGGTCAACCGATGACTTTAGCCGTCTGCTGGTGGTAGGCGTGTTGGCCTGGCTAAGTATTCAAGCCTTTATTAACATCGGTGCAATGATCGGCTTACTGCCGCTGAAGGGGATTACGTTGCCCTTTATCAGCTACGGCGGTACCAGTGTGGTTTTCATTGCCGCTGCCGTCGGTTTGATCTTCC
Organism: uncultured bacterium; assembly: GCA_964236675.1. Lineage (GTDB taxonomy): Bacteria > Patescibacteriota > Saccharimonadia > Saccharimonadales > UBA4665 > JBDSWU01. Next base: position 336,802 of record CAXSFI010000001.1, on the reverse strand, counting down.
AGGTCTCGCGTTATACGGCACTGAGCGCGCCACGTGCCACGGAGCTATCCAACCGTCCATTGCGCAATCTTCAAGCCTTTAGGAGGGCTGACTATTGACCATTGTGGTGACCGGTGGCGGCTCGGGTGGGCACATTACGCCAGTGCTAGCGGTAGCCGCCGCTCTTAAGACGGCTGATCCGTCGATCCGGATTGTCTACATTGGCCAGCGCGGCGACCGCTTGGCTGATATTCCGGCCCAGGATGAGCATATTGACGCAGTGTATAGCGTCCGGGCCGGCAAATTCCGGCGCTACCATGGTCTAGGTTGGCGCCAGTGGATAGACGTTAAGACATTGGCGCTAAACCTGCGCGATTTGGTGTACACAGCGATTGGCCTATGGCAAAGCTGGCGCCTGATGCGCCGCCTGAGGCCGGCCATTATCTTTACGCGTGGTGGCTTCGTCAGCGTGCCGGTAGCGCTTGGTGGCAAACTGGCTGGCGTGCCGTACATTACCCATGACTCTGACAGCACTCCAAGCCTGGCTAACCGGCTAATTGCTCGCTGGGCTCGGCTGCATGCCGTGGCATTACCTGAAGAAGTCTATCCCTACAAGCGTAGCAAAATTGTTACGGTCGGCATCCCAATCAATCCCCATTATCAGCTAGTGACGCCAGACCTGATGCGACGCTATCGCCAGCAGCTTAACCTGCCACCAACGGGGCATATTTTGTTAGTTACCGGTGGTGGCAATGGCGCCCACAACCTCAATCAGTACGTCCTAGCCAGCAGTCTGCAACTACTGAAGCGCTATCCTGATCTGACGATCATTCATATAGCGGGCCGGGCCCACGAAGCTGAGTTGGCCCAGGCCTACGCTGACGCGCTGGATAGCCAGCCGCGCACGCGCGTAATCGTTAAAGGTTTCCTGGATAATCTGTATATATACAGCGGTGCCGCCGACGTTATTATCGGTCGCGGTGGCGCTACCAACATCGCAGAGTGGGCTGCCCAAAGCAAAGCCTGCCTGATAGTGCCATCACCGCAGCTCATCTGGAATGTCAAGAATAATGCTGAGCTAGCTAAGCGTGGTGCTGTCGTGCAGTTAACAGAGGTGCAAACCGAGCAAGAGGGCAGGCTGACGCAGTTGATCAGCGGGTTATTGGACGATCCAGCTCGCCGGGCTGAGCTGGGGGCTCAATTGCATCTACTAGCCAGACCAGACGCCGCCGAGCATTTAGCGGCCATCTTAATCGAACAAGCAGGGCAGCGGGGGTAATGTAAAGCCATGCGTATTCATAAAAAACCGAAACGGTCGAGCCTCCGCCAACGCTTACGTCCTGACCAGGATGAATCACGCCGCAGTGTCTCGCAAACATTTTCCTACCATACCCAGCGCTCCGAGCAACTCGCTAACACCGGCCGGGCTGATAAGGCTTTTCGTCAACAGATTTTAAACCCGGTGGTCAAAACGGTCGGCAGTTTCTGGCTGGAGAAATTTGGGCTCGGCATATTACTGATTGTCGGTGGCATCTGCCTGGTGAGCGCCCTGACAGTATCGCCACGCGCCAAACTGCAGCAACTGGGCTCTGTCAATCAAAGCAGCCTCTTCCATCACCAAGCGGCTTACCAGGCCACGGCTGATGATCTGCTTAGCAGCTCGCTGTTCAATCGCAACAAAATTACCATCAATACTGCGAAGCTTAGTCAGCAACTGCTGAGTAAATATCCAGAGCTATCTAACGCCAGCGTCGCATTACCACTGTTATCACATCGTCCCATCATCTATCTTAGTTATACGCAGCCAGCCATCATCATGCACAATCAGACGGGCTCATACGTGCTCGATACTGCGGGCAAAGTCTTAACTCCCACCAGCCCTGAGGCTATCGTACTCGGACTGCCGTCAGTAACAGATGAAAGCGGCTTCAAACTGGCGCTCAATAACCAGGTTCTAACCAGTACCGATGTCAGCTTCATCCAGACAGTCATCATCGGTCTCAAAGCCAAAAACATTGCCGTCGGCTCCATGACGCTACCAGCTGCCGCTAATGAACTGGACGTCGCCATAGCCGGCAAGCCCTATTTCGTGAAGTTCAACCTGCATGCCGATGCCACTAACTCCGCTAAACTGCAGATTGGCAGCTTCCTGGCAGTGCAGCAACGGTTGGCAGGGCAGAGCGTGACACCAAGCAAGTATATAGATGTCCGAGTCAGCGGCCGAGCTTATTACCAGTAAACCTGTTTGAGAAGATAGCAATGATTCGATAATAGCGGTACCACTCCTCCGTTACCCCACTGTTGTTCGCATTTTGTTCAGATGGTATTTACATAGTACAAAAGCAAAAAAACATATAAACATATCAAAATATGCAAATGTCAAAAAAACTATATAAAAGCGAGAAAAGCAGGGGATGTCAAATAAATAGTACATTTGCTGTGAAAAGTTAAGATTTCACAGCATTAGCTGTGGAAAAGTCGATAGTGTTCTAAATCACAACGGGACGTTAGGCCCTATATAGGCCTATGGGGGCGCTAGTGTGATGTGTAACAGATGATAGCTGCGAAGCTGTTGTGACAGTCATCTATAACAAATCCAGCTATGCCAATACAAAGTCCCCTGCAAAGAAGGTATCAGTAATCATCCCATTAACCTGTATTCGAGTCGTAAAAGATATATTGTGCGACATCTAGTTACTAACTCATAGTGAGCCCTGCTGCAGCTCAATTTGAATTTTAAATCTTCCCGCACACGCTCATGTAAAATATATTTTCAAATAATCTGCCACTAACCTATCATCAAGCTCGCATAATGCTTTTGCTTAGCATCAATCTCAAATACTTACCCTTAGCCATTTTATATACTTTGTTCGTAAAACGTTTAGTTTTGTTCGTTATAGCGATGCCGGCGTCAGATCAACGATTAATAGGTTTGAGCCATTGTTACTGGCTAAGAACGAGGGATTAGGCGCAAAATCTATTATATCGTTCCTGAGGCCTATTGCTTTGGCTATGTATAGGCCGACAAGCTGATCTGGCTCCGGCGTTGGGGCGAGTTCTGCTGCAAACGGCAGCGATTTAGCGTATAAAGTACGTGGTACTTCGGTGGTAACTGACCCTTGATAGCTTGGTTCAAATACTGGTGGCGTATAAAGATCATCATCAATAGTAAACGGTTGCGAACCATTGGTAATGCCAGCTCGTTGCAATGCCAGCATAAGATAGAGTGAGCTGACGGCAAATTCCGACTTAGTTTCAGAACTAAGACGGCAGTTGAGCTCAACTCCCGTCATCTCCTTGCTGGAAAGCGGCGCTTTGAGTCTCTTGGGGTGCTTGGCTGCCATAATCGACCTTAGTTAGCAGTAGACTGACCTATTCAGCAAGCTCGTAGGTGGCTTTGGCGACGCGCTTGAACTGGGGCTTACCCTGGAGGTTGAGCAGAATGGTGGTCTCTTTGACGAAGCGACTGGCTAGGACACGCTTGACGATTTCGTCGCGGTGGAGGGGCTCGCCAGCCTCTTTGAGAACTTCGGTGATAATG
>CAXSFI010000001.1:309150-333272 GCA_964236675.1 uncultured bacterium | reverse complement strand
CGACAGTGCCCTTTTCGTAGCCCCACTCCTTCAGAGCGTAAATGCCACGACCGATCAGTACGAAGCGCTTGTCTTTGATAAGTTCGTTGTGGATAGCCTGCGTAGTAACATCTTTGCGCTTAAAATCGCTATCCTTGATGGCGTCAGAGATCTCGTTGAAGTGCATGTGCTTGCCGTTTTCTTTGAGGATAACGTAAATCTTGTCGCGGATGTTCTTGGGATTGACCATTGGCCATTTGATGAGACCCCAGCGGCCGTTGAGGGTGGCCAGGAGCTTGGAGGTACTAGCCAGGGCAGCTGCCTCAGTGGCATCCTCGAGGGCAGTGGCAGCAGCGATGTCTTCGATAGACTTTGGCTCGCCAAGCTGCTTAATGGTGCTTACCAGGCTGGTGACAGCGGCCTTGAGAGCTTTTTCGTCGCGGACTTGCTTGATACCAACAGAGTTGTGGAAATTGTCATCTTCGGAGATGACGACAAGGTCTGGACACAGCTGGGCCAGAAAGGCTACGCGGGCCTGCTCTTCCCGGCTGGGAGTTTCGCTCATTTCGCTGGTCAGCTTGCTGACTCGGGCGACATTGCCGCTCGACTCGAGCAAGCTGATAAGCCGGCTTTGGAAATCGGCCACGTGTGGTACGCTCCCCTGTTCAGCTGTGACTTTGAGGCGAGTGATGACTGATTTTTCAAGCTGACGAACACGCTCACGAGTAATACCTAGCATTTCACCAATCTGTTCTAAGGTCTCTTTGCGGTCAAACAGGCCAAAACGACGGCCAACGATCTCACGTTCGCGTTCGCGGTCAATGGTCGCCAGCACTTCGGTCACAATCTGTTCGGTGACCAATGGGGTATACATAGTATCGGGGGTTACAGCTTCGGCCATGTAGGAGAGTTCCTTGGTAAATTACTTAGCTTTACAAGTATTATAAAACTTTAATTTTTAAAAGTCAATTTAATCTGTCAAATATGTTCCTATAACTTATAGTAGCACATTAATGACGATAATGCTTAACCTATGTTGTAAAAATGTTACTAGCCCATCCCCTACCCTTACGAGCAAGAATACGGTGTGATCTTATTCACATGGCGCTAATCTGGGAACACAGGTTAGCTTCAAACTGTTTGCACTTTTCAACTTGTCTCATTTTTAGGCGACAGCGTATCTTTTAAAGCTGTTAATAATGGCCTGGTCGATGATATGTGAGACAAAGTGAATAGCTGCTGATAAAACGATTAACATTCATTATGGACCAAGCCAGCCGGGCAGCCTTAGCACATTGCTACTTCTTAGCTGCGGCTTTGCGCTTGGGGAAGCGGCGGCCTTTGCCCTTGGCGGGAGCGTCTTTGAGGAGTTTCTTGGCGGCAACTTCGGTGATGGTCAGCGGATCGACGTCTTTGGCGATGCGGGCATTCTTCTTGCCGTCGGTGATGTAGGGGCCATACGGACCGTTGAGGATCTTGATACCGGATGGGAATTCGGTAATGTTTTTGGCGGCGTCTTTGGTGAGTTTTTCGGCGTATTTCTCGAGGGCCTCTTCGAGCGTGATCTCGCGGGGGTCAAGCGGCTTAATGGACACAAAAGTCTTGCCTACCTGGACGTAAGGGCCGAAGCGACCGATGTTGGCTTTGATGTCCTCACCCTGCTCTGTCTTGCCCACCAGGCGTGGTAGTTTGAACATTTCCAGGGCTTGTTCGAGGGTGACGGTGTCGATGGTGGCGCCAGTAGGCATAGGCGCGAAGCCGGGTTTGACCTCTTCGTTATCGGTTTCACCTTTCTGTAACATCGGTCCGTAGCGGCCAAAACGGGCATAAATGGTGTCACCGGTCTTGGGGTCTTTGCCGATTTCGCGGGCCTGGGAGACCTCTGAGCGAGAGATGTCGGCTGAAGCATCGACCAAGGGGTGAAAAGATTTGTAGAAGTCGGCGATCATGCTGCCCCACTGCTGTTTGCCCTCGGCAATGTTGTCGAAGCTGGCTTCGACCTTGGCGGTGAAATCATAATCGATGACGCTTGGGAAATATTTGACCAGGAAATCGGTAACGACTTCAGCGATCGGTGTCGGTACTAGCTTGTTCCTGTCGGCGCCGTAGGGCGTCTTGGTGGTATCTTGCGATACTTCTTGTGCCATGAGGCTAATAACGGTCACATCGCGTTCCTGGCCTTCCAGATCGGTCTTTTCGACATAACCACGGGTCTGCACTGTGGAGATGGTCGGTGCGTAGGTGCTTGGCCGGCCGATACCGAGCTCTTCGAGCTTCTTGACTAGCGCCGCTTCGCTATAACGCGCAGGGGCTCGACTGAATGTTTCGGTGGCGGTGATTGTCTGGCGGGTTGGCTGGTCGCCGACAGCTACGGCGGGCAGCAGCGTGTCATCCTTGCCACCGCCATAAACCTTCATAAAACCGTCGAACTGCAGGACTTCACCTTTGGCTACGAACTGCTCTTTTTTATCCGAGATAGCAATGCTGACTTCGGTGCGTTCGAGCTTGGCTTCGGTCATCTGACTGGCCACGGTGCGCTGCCAGATCAGCTTGTATAGCTTGCGCTGGCCGTCTTCCTCACCAGCTTCCAGGTGGCGGAACTCAGTGGGACGGATGGCTTCGTGGGCTTCTTGGGCGCTGGAGTTTTTGGTCTTGAACTGGCGCAGCTTGTGATATTCGCTGCCGTAGTTACTGGTAATGTACTGCTCGGAAGCGTTTATGGCCTGGCCGGACAGAATGGTGCTGTCGGTACGCATGTAGGTGATGTGGCCTGATTCGTAGAGGCGCTGGGCCAGGGTCATGGTCTGGCGGACCGAGAAGCCTAAGCGGCGGCTGGCTTCCTGTTGCAGGGTGCTGGTGGTAAATGGTGCTCCCGGCGAGCGGGTGCTGGGCTTGGTGGCGATGTCGCTTATCTGGTACGTGGCAGCTTTGACTGATTCCAGCCACTTGGTGGCTTCGGCAGCGGTTTTTAATTTGCTGCTCAGTTCGGCTGGTAGCTCGGCGCCGTTATTTTGGAACACAGCGGTGACTCTAAAACTACTGACGGCTGCAAAAGCTTTGATCTCTCTCTCCCGCTCGACGATCAGTCGTACGGCAACCGACTGCACCCGGCCAGCACTCAGGCCGGTACGGACTTTCTTCCACAGCACCGGACTGAGCTCATAGCCGACTAGGCGGTCGAGGACACGGCGGGCTTGCTGGGCATCTACTAGCTCTAAGTTGACAGTGCGTGGATTTTTGATGGCAGCTTCAATAGCGGTCTTGGTGATTTCGTGGAAAACGATACGCTTGGTCTTGGCCGGATCCAGCTTGAGGGCGTGCGCCAGATGCCAGGCTATAGCCTCGCCTTCGCGGTCTTCATCAGATGCCAGCCAGACTTCACTGTCCTTAGCCAACTTTTTGAGCTCGGCGACGACCTTTTTCTTGTCGGCACTGACTTCGTAATGCGGCTCGAAGTTCTTCTCAATATCGATGTTGAGACCCTTTTTCGGCAGATCACGAATATGGCCGAAACTACTACGCACGACGTAGTCCTTACCGAGAAACTTCTCGATAGTTTTGGCTTTGGCCGGGCTCTCTACAATCACAAGGTTTTTGGGCATAACGTACTTCATGTAACCGCATTTGCTCCGATAATGCAACTTATATATAAGAATAGCGTGCTAATCGCCGAAGTACTGGCCGGCTTTATAGCCGACCCAGATGCCCAGTAACGAGCCAGCAGCACCTAGTAGAATGCTAGCGCCGCTGAAATAGTTGTTATGGCTCAACAAGGCACCGAGCCAGCTGCCAATGCCGCCGACAATAGTTACTCCTAAAAAAATCATAAGCTTCATGAGCTTATTTTAGCATGGTGACCTAGCCAGGGCGCCCGGCAGTCATGAAAATCGTTCACTACTTGTGACCTACTTCCAGATTGTCACATTATTTGAAGACTTTTCAGTTTTAGATGTTCCCTGAAAAAACATGACAAAGTGAAATCAGACTATTCAGAAAATCCAAATTTCAGTTTTCTGATAGGCTAGAGTGCTGCTGTCTGACAAGATCTACTATGACTGACTGTTGGTATCTATGATATGCATCGAGGGCTTGCGATAAAGGCCGCGCTAAGTAGTACGTAGGCCCTGTATTAGCTTTGAGCTTAAAGATGAATCCACATTTTTCTAAACCTTCCAGTATAGGATATAAGGTCTTGCGTTGATGTTCGATACGCGCAGCCAGCGCGGTTACGGTCGACGACTTGTCAGTGTATAGGCTGGCGTAACAGGCAATGGCCAGCGGACTGAGCCCAAGCCGTCGCAAAGCTGAGTAATCTATCTGACGGCCCATTGGTTGGCTCCAAGCGCCCGAATCTTGGCATTTATCTCAAGCATAGTCAGTACCTGATTGAAACTGCTGATGTCCAGCCCGCTCTGTTCATACAGTTCGTCGCCATCCTGGGTGCCTTTCATTAGTAGATCGAGAACGGTCTGCTCATTGCGGTTACGGCCTCGTACCTGCCGCAATTTGGTTTTGTGGGGTGTAATACCAATGGCAAACAAAATGTCCTCTACCGATGTGGCTGTTAGGACGCTGGTCTTCAGCAGATTGTTGGTGCCCACCGAATTGGGACTGGTGATCGGCCCTGGTACGGCCAGCACGGTCTGTCCCTGATCCATGGCGAAACGGGCGGTGTGGAGGCTGCCGCTCTTGGCAGCGGCTTCGGTAATGAGCAGCGCATCAGCCAGCCCGGCAACAATCCGGTTACGGGCGACGAAGTTGGTTTTGTTGAGGTATTTCAAGACTTCATATTCGCTGATCAGCGCCCCGCCCTGGGCCAGTATACGGCGGGCCAGCGAGCGATGTGCGCCCGGATAGATATGGTCAAGTGGTGTCGGTAGGACGGCGATGGTCAGGCCGCCGGCTTCCAAGGCGGCTTGGTGGGCAATGGCGTCGACGCCGTAAGCCAGACCGCTAATGATAACGACACCCTGCTCTGCCAGCTTATAAGCCAGATTGTAGGTCACCTGACGGCCATAGGCCGAGACCTCGCGGCTCCCAACAATAGCCACGCTAGGACGCTCTAAAAGTGCTTCCAAGGGTTGCCCGTGGCAATACAGCTGGGCGGGTGGTCCGCTGATATGTCGTAGGCGCTCGGGATAGTCGGAGTCATCCTTGCGTAATCTGGTAATTTCCATAAATCGAGTTTAGCGGCTTCCAGTATGATATGCACGAAAGTTAAGCTAAATTTAACATTTGAATTTTTCCAAGCTGCAATAAGCATTAGCCTATTGCATTAGCCACCAAAACATTTTTTAGTATTGACATCAAGACATTCTTTTGCTAAAATAGCAAGTTGTGAATCCTGTAACGAAAGTTGTAAGTGATTCTTGCACCTTTTATACCCAAATTCTAACAATTTGTTAGATTGTTTTAGAGCGTGTTAAGCCATAAGTTGTTACCCTCCACTTTTTCTTATCTCTTGATTTCCTCGGAAATCTTTTGCTTGCGCAAGCAGGCGCGTTCTAAAACATACTAACCCCTTTAACAGATCCCTCCCACATCCGCTTTGGCAGATGCGTCAGAGGTCCCCGATTCAAAGTGAGCCTAAATGGTGGGCGCCTAGTCTGACTAGTTGTCCGGCACATGTCATTTGATTATAGACAATGATGCTTCGCTGGGGTGGGTTGAAGGGTATCGGATAAGTCCCTCGGGGCTTGTCCACTAAAATAGGCCGATGAGCGGTGCCCACCCCCTCTCATCGGCCTATTTTTATACTGCAAAACATTAAAGATTTAGACCAAAAAGCTGCGGGTTTCGTTAGGTAACGTGCCGCTATAGACGTATTCACTTAAAATGGCGTTGACTTCCTGTGTCATGTTCTTAAGCTGAGCTTGTTCGTCAGCTGAGAAAGATTGCAAAACGAATTTCTCGCTAGCGATGCGGGCTGGGTGCTTGGGTCCGATGCCAATGCGGACGCGGCCATAGTCTTCGGTTCCCAGCAGTTGCGTAACGGATTTGATACCATTGTGGCCGGCCGCGCTGCCGCCCAGGCGCAAACGGATCTGGCCGAAGTTGATGTCTAGCTCGTCGTGAACAACGACTATGTTGGCTGGTGGGATCTTATAAAAGCTGGCAATTGCTTGGACAGCTTCGCCGCTGAGGTTCATGAAGGTAGTCGGTTTGATGGCGATGACACGCACTTCCCCTACCCGACCGGATGCTAGATGGCATTTCAGATCTTTTTTCAGCATCCAGTCGTCGAGCGAATTGGCTTTTACGAAGCTGTCGAGGCAGGCAAAACCGATGTTGTGGCGGGTATTGTCATACTCCTTACCGATGTTGCCGAGGCCGACCAGCAGCACGGTCTTGTTCATACCGATGGTGACATAGTTCACCGGGTCAGAAGTTTGTGGCCGGTTTTGGAAAAGTCCCATAGTGAATGTAACTATAACAGAGGTGAGCGTTAAACAAAAGCATTGACATATACATCATAATTCTCTATAATATAAAACATATGAATCCGTTAGACTTTGTTCGTGGTAATCCTCAAACCATAGAGAATCTGCATACTATTTACGACGCAGCACTCGAGTTTAGTGATCCTGTCAAATTTGGCATGCAGGCTCTGATGTTACAAAACGTTCCCGCCTGGAAAATGAAGGTGTTTTCTGAAAATCAAAACAGCGTTGCTTTTGCTCAAGACAATCTGTTTAACGCAAACCAAGCAGCTCTTGCAGAGCTACGTGCTGATCGCCCGCTGCATCTATTGGAGCGTGGCCCACAGCATGCACATGCGCATAAGGATGCCAACGGTCTGTATCAACAAATGGCACAACTCTGGCGACAGCTCCGTGAGGCTGCTGTCATTGGTGCTGAGCCTGCTATCCTGGCGAAGGTGTCAATTTTTGATGATCAGGACAAATCGACATCAGATTGGGCGAAGCAAAAAGTTGCCGTTAAATACCTACGCAAAGCGTTCAAGCGTGACCCAGCGGCGCTGACTGAAAGCATTGCTGATATGATGCTGGACATCGACAAAGAGATGACGGTGTGTGCGTTATTGTCGACAGTGGAGATAGTGGACACATGTCTTGTAAATACACCGCTGGCTGATAAATACGATGTGGCAGGCTTACGGAAGGCTTGGGTTGGGAGCATTCTTGCATTGACGGATGATTCAAGAAAAACCAGCACTAAGCCTATTGAGCTTCTGGTAGCGTCTAAGGTACTACATAAGAGTATAATCGGGACACTGGATACGCTGCTTGATGTCCCGGAATTACGACTGGGTAAAACTAAGAAGATGCGACATACGGCTGCAGCCATTCGAGCGCATCGCAAGCTTCAAACGACCATGCTCACCGAGAGCACTGGTCAGCAGGCTGAGAGCTATGCGCATCACTTGCAAGGGAAAACCATTGACGAGGCTATGGAAACGGCTGAGGCCGCTATCCAACCAATACTCCGCATACGGTCTGTTAAGCAGCAAGCATTATCAGAGGTGAAGGTAGACTCAGAATTGACAGAGCCAGAAGTGGACATCTGGTACACTGATCCACTAGTTGAAGCCGCTGGCCTTACCGCCCTTGCCGATACGGTGCGCGGCGAGCATCAGGATTTGCGTCAGGCTTGGGATATGTCCCGCAACCAGCTCAAAAAGCTTGGTCTGCTCGGCTTAATCCGTGAAATGCAGTCAGATCATGTGGACTGGAGCGGCAAGATTGATATTGAGTCATACTCAATTGCCCGGACACTCATTCGTTTGCAGGAATACGCTGCGGAGGGTGGCATGCCAGCTTTGGCTTCCCTGTTTGAGCATGAAGATTTTCTGCGCCGCCAGTATGCAGTAGCCCAGAATGGCCTGCGTGACATTGGTCGCGAGTCATCAATTCTCAAAACACCTCTCCCTGCCGACCTGGAGCGGATCTATGCTGATTTTGAAGCAGTACGTGGCAACTGGGATTCGCTCTGGCCGCTAATCCTGGAGTTTTGGCCTGACGAGCAAGGTGCTGACGTAGTCGAGCGCCTCGAGTGCCTGTTTGGCCTAATGCCGCCCGAAGCACCCCAAATCGAAGTACCGGAACAGCCGACGGCAGAGGATATTGCGGAACCAGAACCTGTGCCAGTCGATCAGGCTGAAGTAGAACACGACTCATTTATTGACCCGGAGTTAATTGGTATTGCCGATGAGCAGCTCAATATGTTGGTTTTCCCAAATACCAAGGAGGGGCTGCGCGGCCTTATGCAGGACGTTCGGGATCATATACCAGTTGAGCGACATGATGACATTGAGTGGTGGCGTATCAAGCTGCTGCACCGGATTAAGGGTGAAACGGGCGGTACGCTCTATCGCACTGAACCTGGTAACTTCGGTCACAAGCTGCCGTGGTACGTATTGCATTTCGAGCAATCAAATGTCAGTTTGGCGCTTGTCGAACACCCGGTAGAAGGTAATGCAACCTATCTTGTTCGCGATGAATACGATGGATTTTGGCAAGAACTAGTCGGTGGACATAATCGCAATACTGCTCGTGAATTTGGTCAGAAACAGATATTTCATCCCGACCGTGATCTGGCCGCACAGGCGGATCTGCACTATGCTGCACTGCGTAATCACATTATCGATAGCCTAACAGTTAAAGCCTAACCGCGGCTACTTGGCTGCTTCTTTCCAGCTGCTGGCGGCCTTGCGGTGGATGCGGGTGGTCTTGGAGTCTTTGCCGGTCAGCGACGGCTTGTAGCGCTGCTGGCGGTTGCTGCGAGGCTCTTTGGTAGGACTATTGCCGTGCTTGTGGGTGATGTGCTTCTCAATGAACCAGAGCTGCAGGGCCGTGCCTTCGAAGCCGTACTTACGGCGCAGCTGGGTCTCAAGGTAGCGTCGGTAACTCCAGTGTAAGAATTTAGTGTGGCTACCGAAGATCTTAAAGGCCGGGATGGAGTTTTCTTCCTGGACCATGTAGTTGAGCTTGGGTGCGCGGTTCTTGAGGCCGGCTGGCGGGTGCGCGTCGACCATCTGGCGTAACCAGACGTTGAGATCGCGGGTGCTGAGCGTCGTCTGGCGAGCTTTGTCGATCTCCAGGGCTAGGTCAAATAGCTTTGTGACGTTCTGGCCGGAGATGGCGCTGGTGAAGATCAGCGGTGCCCATGGCACAAAATCATAATCGTGGGCGATTTGCGGTGCCAACGAGTCGCGGGTGAAGGCATCTTTCTCTTCGGCGATGTCCCATTTGCTGACTACCAGCACCAGGCCTTTGCCAGCGTCTTTGATCATGCCAGCAATCTTCTGGTCTAATTGCACGTGTAGTTCGTTGACGTCCATTAGCAGGAAACAGACGTCGGCTTCTTCGATGGCGGCAATGGCCCGGATGACACTGAAGCGCTCAATGCCAACCTCAATCTTGCCGGAACGACGGATACCGGCGGTGTCCATAATCTCAATCTCACGCCCCAGGTATTTTACTACCGTGCGATTGACATCCCTAGTGGTGCCGGCCCGGTCGGCAACTATCGCCTGCTGCTTCTTGGCGAGGGTATTAAACAGCTGTGACTTACCGACATTTGGGCGGCCGAGGAGCGCGATGCGCAGCCGGTCGTCGTCAGGGTTTTCGATGCCGCGCGGGATGACGCTTAGCAGCTTGTTGATAATCTCATCGATGCCCTGGCGCTGCATGGCTGAGGCCCGGACAATGGTCTTGATACCGAGGCGTTCGAAGCGGTCAAGATCGGTGCTCTTACGGGCCTTGTCGAGTTTATTAATGATCAAAAAGACAGGCTTTTTGCTTTTGAGTGCCATCTTGGCGACGCGGCGGTCTTCTTCGGTGATCGGCACAGTGGCTTCGACCACCACCCAGATGACATCGGCGCTGTCAGCTGCCTGGGTGATTTGCTCTTGGATGGTAAACTCGAAGTCGTCGACGGCGTCTTTGATGCCGGCCGTATCCACCAGCCAGAAATCCTGACGAACCGGGTCGCCCTCGGCGTCATACTCACCTTCCAAAAAGACACTGGCTTTCGCCATAATGCTGTCACGCGTGGTGCCTGGCTCGCGGGCGACTATCGCCTCACGGCGCTCGAGTATGGCATTGAACAAGCTGGACTTGCCGACATTCGCTCGGCCAACGATCGCAATAATAGGTAATTTTTTAGCCATTTGCTCTATTGTAACAGATTACAGACATTGACACAATTGAGTAATTATATTAAAATTTTTATTGATTATAATCGCGGTAGTCGTACTCCTATAATGAATGAGTTTTGAAAGTTTTCATGCAGCGAGCGGATCTCTCCTGAATCAACCGTGTATTGCCATTTTCCTACTATTCACTTTGTTGCAAATATCGACGACAGCTACATTTTCTCATCTGTAACTTACGGCCGTGTCGCCGAAATATGAGACAAACTGAAACCTGGCTATACTGCCTAACCAAAACTAGCAGCAAAGAGCAATTTAGAGACTTTGATACTTGCCTTTTGAGAGTTCGCCAAGACCGTATGCACCGAAGCTGGTACGATGCAGGCGGCGAACAGTATAATCGAGGGCGTTAAAAGTGCGGCGTATCTGACGGTTGCGACCCTCATGCATGGACACCCGCCAGGCAAGACCATTGTCTTCAAGCTTTTCAAGCTGAAGCTTACTCAGACCATCTTCCAGCGTTAGGCCGCGATCATTGATCATCTGCTGATGTAGCGGCGCCAGCGGCTGGTTGAGCCGAACTTCATAAATTTTGATTTTAGCATACCGCGGATGAGTTAATTTATTAGCCAGTGCCCCATCATTGGTAAGTAGTAACAACCCTGAAGAATTTTTATCGAGCCGACCAACCGGATTAAGCAGTTGATACTCGGGCGGCAACAGATCATAAATGGTCTTACTGCCCTGACCGTCGCGCGATACCACGTAGCCAGCCGGCTTATTCAGCATGATAGTGACTAATTTTTGATCGGCAAAAACTGGCTTATTATCGAGGGTGACAGCATCGAGCTCACCTACCTGGCTGCCCGCTAGAGCTGGCTGGCCGTTGATAAGCACCCTGCCTTCCAGGATGGCGACGTCGGCAGCCCGACGGCTAAGATCGCTGGCGGAAGCAATATATTTATTAATGCGCATAAATAAAAGTCTAAGTGGCTTTACCTAAGAAGTAAAGGTGCTGCCTTACAGAGATATGCTGCTGGGGTCTGGCTTGTCTGATGGAGGAGGTAGCGGTGCAACAGTTGCCGGGGCAGCTAACAGTTCTTTGGCTTCTTCTCTGGCTAGCAAGTCGTTGATATCAGGTTTGGCTTCGGTGGTCAGCGGTGTGATTAATTTTTTGCCGGCAATTGTCGGCACAGCGGTTGGGGCTGGGTCCACGGCTGGATTCGGAGCAGCTGGTGCCGGAGTTTCAGGAGGCGCTAATGGTTGAACTGGCGATGCAATTGGACTCGCCAGGGCCCCAGGTACGGTGCTGGCTATCAGGCTATCGACAGCGTCGGCCATAATCTTGTCGTCGGTCACGGCATTGGCGGCTGCTTCGGGACTGACAACCGGCTCAGCTGGTTCGGCCGGGGCTGGGTCAACCATGGCCGGAGCTTCACTACTGGCGCCAGTCACAAAATCTTCAATCTGGGCCTCAACTATAGCTTCTTCTTGAGCCGCTGAGGGGAATATTGGCTCCAGACCGGCGTTGCTAGTAATGGCAGCAGCCTCGGTGATGGGCATAACCGGCTCGGATGGCGCCGCTGGTACTGCAGGCTGTGTAAGTTCGGCCGGTGGTGCAGTCACGGGTATGGTCGGTGACTCGACCTGAACGGCACTAAAGCCAATGGCAGATGGCGCCGGCGTAACGACTGGCTCAGGTACTGGCACGGCTGCCACTGCCACCGGTTCGGCAGGCGGCGCAGCTACTGGCTCCGACGCAGCGGCGGCTGGCTCAGCTACCGTAGGTACATCATTGAGCAGTTGGTGGGCAACGTTCACAATATCTTCCAGCGTCACTTGTGACTTAACCAGGTAGCGGTCAGCGCCGAGGCGGTCGGCCCGCTGTTGGTCATCGGCCTGACCGAGAGCGGTCAGCATGATGACTTTGACATCTTTCAGCCCATCGGTATTGCGGAGAATATCCAGCATCTCAAAGCCACTGATTTTCGGCATCATAACATCTGAGATTATTAGCTCGGGCGACTCGGCCTTGGCGACCACTAAGGCCTCTTCGCCGTCCTTAGCGGACACCACGTCGTAGCCCTCGGCCTGCATCCGAGCTTCGTAAATCTCTCTTAAGTTGTTGTCGTCCTCGACCAGCATTACTTTTGCCATGGTTTACTTCCTAAAATACTTACCTATATGTGCTTATGATTAATTTCATTGTATCACGTGACCACTAGGACCCGGCCAACGAATTAATCGGCTGCAAATCGGTTGAGGCCGCCGCGCTGCTCTGCATGGTAGTAGCCTGCTGGGTGCTCAGGCGCGGGAAGTTGAGATAGAAGCTACTGCCCTTGCCGAACTCGCTCTCCACCCATATCCGGCCATTGTATAGCTCGACGATCTTACGGCATATGAATAAGCCCAGGCCGGTTCCACCGATGGTGCGGGTAGCCGAGTTGTCCACCCGGTAAAACTTTTGGAATAAGTGTGGCACATCAGCCTCCGGGATGCCCGGTCCGGTGTCACTTATATAGCACTGCGCGACCTCGGTATCGCCGGTTAAGCCTATTGAGACTTTACCTTCAGGCGTGTACTTAACGGCATTATCAAACAGGTTGGTGATCACCTCCCGCAACCGGTCGGGATCAACGAAGACATAGTACAATGGCCGCACGGTCCGCACGCCGCCGATGGCACCAGTGGCATTGATAGTACCAGTACCACTGGAGCCAATCACAAAGTCCATAAACAAGCCTTTTTTCTCGGCCACAAAACGCAGATCATTGCTGAGCTGCTCCAGGAAGCCGCCCAACTCAACGACACTGGGATGGCTGGTGAGGCGGCCATCCTCGGCCTTGGCGCTCGTCAGCAAGTCCTGGAATAACTGGCCGAGATGTTGGGTTGAAGAGTGGGCTTTTTCCAGATAGTCACGGGCTCTGGTATCGATGTTGGCAACCTTACTGTTGAGGGCCAGTGACAGATAGCCTTCGATAGCGGCCACCGGCGTTCGCATCTCATGACTGGCAGTGCTAATGAAGTCAGCCCGTTTCTGTTCCTCGGCCCGCTCGTCACTGGCATCGCGAAAGACTGCTACGGCTGCCATTACCTGTTTCTTGTCATCAAACAGCGGTGAAATGTTGAGGCTGATGGGGATCTGCTTTTTGCTGCGGTTCATCAGAAACGCGCCATTATCGCGGATGGCCAGTCCGGCCTTAAAGACTTTGGCGAATGGGTCGTCATTGTTGGTGTAAGGCTCGCCTTTGGCATTGACTAGCTTTAGGACGTTACTGACATCAATGCCAGTTGACTCGTCAGTAGACCAGCCGCAGATGGTGGCACCGCCGGGATTAATCAGTTGTACCACCCGCTCTTGATCAATCATGACCACACCATCCTCAATGTTATCGATGATGACCTTGAATCGGAGCTGGTCATCCTGCAGATTGGCTGATGAGGGCGCACTGGCGCTGCTTCGCCCAGCTCGTTTTTTGCCCAAGCCGAACACTAGCCGGCCCTCCTGAGCTGGCCCGAATTCGTACTTAGTATGAACGATGTAGTCGGATAATGCATTTGCTAGCCCTTATTATCAAGGCAGGCAGCTTGAAAAGCAAACCACTAATGCTTATTTATGGCTTTCTGGACGATAGCTAACAGATGTGGTAAGATAATCGAGCTCATTTTAAACGTATCTGCAGCCACGGTCTCGTCGTCTAACGGTTAGGACGCCAGGTTCTCATCCTGGCAATCGGAGTTCGATTCTCCGCGAGATCACCAATTAAAAAGCTCACCATTTGGTGGGCTTTTTAATTGGTTAGATTGGTCCTAAGGAATTATCGGCAAAATTCGGCAAAATATTGCAAAAAAAGCATAATAATGCTATAATTGTCAAATGGAAAAGCTTTCTGAAGCGCCGGCATTTACTCCCACGACGCAACTTGCACAAGATATGCTGGCTGATGTTGAGTACCTCAAAAATCTGCCAGCAGATTTTGTAACCGCCCCACTAAAACTTTATAACCGTCGAACTAAAACGGATGAACCGTATACGGCGGTTAAAATGGCCTTAGAATGCGATGAAACAGACGGAAGTTATGCGCATGTCTACAAGGGCCACGAAACTCAAACAGTCATTGCAGAGCGGATCGCACCGATCATTCGTGAATCGCGGCTTCTAAGGGATGGCAGCAGTGAATTTTACGAGAAAAAAGCCTACAGCGAACAGTGGTATAAAAGGCATCTCGGCAAAGAAATTATCCGGTTTGCCAGTGGCGGCCCGAGCCTCAGGATGCAAACGTACGAAATTCGCTCATCAAAAACAGACCAGCCGCAAGTAGCACATCGTTTAAGCCGCGAACGCCAAGAGCGTGATTATGAAACACTGTCATTGCCGCGACTTATTCGTAACTATGTTGCCGTGGCCAAAACCAAGGACGAAGTGAAAGAGCTCTTCTACGTGTACTATACGACCGATTTGTACAATGACGTGCACGACTACACCTATAACAATGATGGTTTCAAAATTGAACACGAAGGAGTACGAACTGCGATTGACATGACATTTGGCGATGCACTACTGCCCTCACCCGTGGGCTATCGTGACAATAAACTAGTCATCGACCACGACGCTTTGCAAAACCAAACGCAAGTTGGTATCAACGACGAATTGCTTGGCTTTTTGCAAAATGAACCGCGTGCCGTAGCATTGTACAATCGTCTGCATGGCACCCCATTTGGCATGCTCAGTGCCGTCCGTGACGTTCTGAGTTCGAATGCTTCCAATAAGCGGCAGATTGCAGATAAGGTTGTTGAGCAAGCCGTCGATCACATTATTTGGCAACATGATAAGGGTATTTTGGACTATGAGCGCCTGATGTCGCCATCGGTTCTCGCCGTTCATCCAGTACTTTCAGCCCTGCTGTACGAATTTGTAGCCGGCCAGCCGGACATCCCGGAATTTTGCCGCGAAAACAAGATTGTGCCGCTACGGTTTGCGCAAGAATACGTTGCCATTGTTTTTAGCCGCTACAGCGAAGACGACTTACGATTCAAAACCAACGTCAATGCCATCTATTTATCACTCACCAGGAACGGTTTATCTAAATCCATCGCCTTCCAGGATATTATACAGTTGGCGGCTCGCACCCTAGAAAAAGTGGTAGATTTCAGCGCCATCGAGGACTTGTCCAAGCTCAGCGATGCCCTGCACGTGTTGTTTGAGCTGACGCGCAGTGACGATGCAGATACAAGTATTTCACAGGCTACCGAAGACCGTCTCCACACCGATTTGATTGACCTGATGCTCGGTGTGGGCGTCTCTGAAAAACAGGCCATGGGCAACCTGACCGTAGAAGATATAAAATCGCGCTATCCGCGCAAATCTAAAGCTGAACTTGAGCACATTCTCGCACAGCTGCAATCTGGCCAATCGCACGCCAGCATCAGCCACAGCCAGCCATTGTACTTGAACAATCCATTGCTTAAGCAGTTCCGCCCTCGCCTCTATGTTGCGGGTCACGGTGTAATTAGCTAAGGTTGCTTCTTGGCTGGGAGTCCTCTAACATCCAATCCGCTATATATCAGCCGAAGCGCCTCGAAGGTGGTGCCGCCTACGCATTGTTTTTGCCTAATTCCCACAATAAAATCTTACTGTATAGCAGATTGAGATCGTCGAAATCGGGGTTCCACCTGGTTAGCCGTGGGATCATCAAACTAAATGCAGCAAAGTTCCTATACCGGAGCTCCTACTAATTAATGCGACCTAGGTTCTAATCCATCACGAAACCCATGATTTAAATGCCATGGTCATCGAAGCTGGGTATAAAACGCTATTTTGCCCAGAAACTGTGGTTCAACACTTATCGCCTGACAGTCGATTCCATCGTCGGTTCGAGGACGAAAGATCTGGGAGACTTTATCACTATCAGAAACACTGGGGAATGAGCGAAGAAGTCTTTAAGCAATTATTCGATGAATTACATATCTGTAATTAAGGCCTATAATTTTGAGCTCTAATAACTGCTGGTAGATCTAACGACCACTGTCCATTAACCTGTAACTGCTTCCATCGTATAATCTCCAAACGGATAAGGTTCCACTTCGACTCTAACAGGCTCACCACATTTTTATTAAAGGATTCTGTCTAGGTCCCTGCGCCCATATAGCATACGTCGAATTATCATGGTGTTATCTATGACCACGTAGAAAATCAGATAGTTGTCTACTAAAATTTTACGATAAGGATGGGGTCGATAGGTGACCGACCGATGCACTGCCGTGCTGAGTGGACTGAGGAGACGTTTGTTAATGGCTTTCTCGGCGTTGGCTACAAGTGTTTTTGCCGCTAAACCGTTCTTCAGCTCAAGCAGTATATAATCGGTGATTTTATCGAGATCTTCATAGAACAGTGGAGAGTAACGGAGTTCAAGACTAGCCATGTAGTTTGGCGTTAATTTTGGAGAACACATCAGCGTGTGTCAGGTTTTCAGCATGGCTCTCGGCGTAAGCATCAGCCTCGTCAAGCACACGCTCAATGTAATCCAGGTGAGCCATTTTACTAAATTTATCAAAACTCATAGTCACCATCGAGGCTCTGCCATTGGTTGTAAAGATTATCGGCTTATCTTTTCCGCTGATTTCTTTCTCTACTTCTGAAAAGTGATTTCTTAGATCAGATATGGGTCTAATATTTAGCATAATGCACGACCTTTCATAGTTATCATAATTATGATAACACAGAATCATGCCCTTCGAACGCCCCAATTTTCTTGTAAAACAAATAGATGTCGCCTATGATCGAGTTTGACTCTATTAGGTTCACCATATGCTACAAAGTATACCTTATTTGGCTTTTGCTGATACTCGATTACGTTTATGAATAAAAGGCCTGGTCTATAACTATGCTAGTGATGCTTGTTGGTACTTTTTGGCAAAAGATTTGACAGTTTGGTATAAAAGTAGTATCGTAAGCGTAATATCTTCAGAGTTGTTTAATAAAGGACTTGTTGAACTATGAACAATGAACGCTTAGGCGCACTCGTCGGTGCGGCGCTTGCTACTCATGAAGTCATTGACCCACTGGCGGTCGGTGCATGTTTAACAGATCAGGAACTGGCTGCAATCGCAGAAGCCCGTGGCATGCAGGTTGCCTCAGTTGCCCCTGAAGCCGGAGCGACAGCCCTAACCGGCGAAGCTACGCTCGTGGCAACCGAAACTATTACTGTGCCGGAAATTGATCACGAAACCAACGCCAAGTTTGAAACCCTCAGTCCCTACTTCCGTGAAGTCGTTAAGAGCCGCTACGCTCACTTTAGCCGTTAAAGATACGGTTATAACACAAAATAACAAGCTTAAGCAATAAGTTATTTAACAAAAGTCTTGCTTATACTTGACGGGAGGATGTAAAATACATGCATGAATAAAAAACAAAAAACATTTGCAGATTCCGTTCCATTAGTCGTGCTGGTAGTAATATCCATGGTCGCAGTTGCCATACAAATGGTATTGCATGGCCGTCTAAACTCGAGTAAATCGAAACCAGCTGCCGCCACGGCCGCGCCGACTATCCTGCAACGCGTCTAAACTTTCAGTCTTGCATTGCCTGCCAGGCAGTAATCAACTGGGCTGTTGAGCTATCATAACCAGCGGTGTTATCGCTATCTTTCAGCGTGCTGTAAAGATTTTTGGCTAGGACTTTACCCAGCTCCACACCCCACTGGTCAAACGAATTGATGTTCCAGATAGCCCCTTGGACGAAAATCTTATGCTCGTAGAGTGCTATCAGCTGGCCCAGTGTATTGGGCGTTAGCTTCGGTAAGAGCAATGTGTTGGTCGGGCGGTTGCCACTGAAGACTTTATGCGGTATTAACGCTTCAGCCACACCTTCGGCCCGGACTTCCTCGGCGGTTTTGCCAAATGCCAAGGCTTGGGTTTGGGCCAGCAAGTTGGCTGTTAGCTTGCGGTGGTGTTCACCGAGCGGATTCAGCGACTGGCCGAAACCGATAAAGTCACAGGGAATGAAGTGGGTGCCCTGGTGTAGCAGCTGGTAAAAGGCATGCTGACCGTTGGTGCCGGGTTCACCCCAGATGACCGGGCCGGTACTGTAGCTGACCGCTGCTCCATCTTTAGTGACCGATTTGCCATTGCTTTCCATGTTGGCCTGCTGGAAGTAAGCAGCAAAACGGTGTAGATACTGATCATAGGGCAAAATGGCTTCGGACGCCGCGCCGTAAAAGTTGCCATACCAGATACCGATCAGACCGAGAATGACTGGCAGATTCTGCTCCAGCGGTGCACTGCGGAAGTGCTCGTCCATAGTGTAGAAGCCAACTAATAGCTCGTGGAACTGCTCTGGTCCAATAGCAATCATGATGGCCAGCCCAATGGCACTGCACAGCGAGTAGCGGCCACCGACCCAATCCCAGAAGCCGAACACATTGGCCGTATCAATGCCAAACTGGCTGATGGCCTCGGTATTGGTCGAGACGGCCACAAAATGCTTAGCGATGGCGGCCTCGTCCTGCAAGCTGTCCAGTAGCCATCTGCGGGCTGTCTGGGCATTGGTCATGGTTTCATCGGTGGTAAAAGTCTTGGAAGCGATGATAAATAAGGTTTCGGCTGGGTCCAGATCGCGAACTACTTCGGCAAACTGCGTGCCATCGACGTTGGATACAAAGCGAACATCCAGATTGCGCTGGCTGTAGTGCTTGAGGGCTTCGCTGACCATGACGGGGCCGAGGTCGGAGCCGCCAATACCGATGTTGACAATGGCACGAATGGGTTTGCCGGTGTGACCTAGCCATTCACCGCTACGGATGCTGTTGGCGAACTGCCCCATGTGGTCCAGGACCTGCTTGATCTCTGGCAGCACATCTTGCCCATCGACGTCTACGTGCTCGTCACCTTGATTTCGGAGCGCGGTGTGTAGCACCGCCCGGTCTTCAGTAGTGTTGATCTTTTGGCCGCTAAACATTGCATCACGCAATTGCTCTACCCCCCTGGCCCGAGCCAGCTCAAACAACAGTTTCAATGTCTCGTCGTTGATACGGTTCTTGGAGTAATCGGCGTAGATGTCACCGGCCTGCAGCGTCATCCGGCTGCCACGTTCATGATCTTCATCGAACAACTGGCGCAAGTGCGTATCTTTAGTTTGCTCAAAATGCTGCTGTAAGTCATGCCACTGCTGTATATTTGTTAAATCCATATAGCTCCCTGCTGATTGACTAATCTGTCGCTAGGAATTATATCAGTTCCCGATCTATACCGTTTGTGCTAAAATTAACCAAGAACTATAGAGGTGCGGACTGACGAGCCGCGAGTTAACAAAAAACATATGAAAAAACTTAAAATAGCGGGTTGGCATCACGTTCACCGCCATGCTCCGACTTTGGCCCACCTAGGCGAGTTATTAATAGGGGTAATTGTACTGGCCGCTGCCCAAAATTTCTGGGCAGTGCTGGTGGGTGCCAATCCCGACATCTCACCGCCGAGCGTACCCTCCAGCTTACAGCTGACTGGCCGTTCGGCTACTGAAGTTGATATCTCTTGGGCGGCAAGTACTGATGACGTAAGTGTGACGGGCTATCACGTGTATCGTGACGGCAGCCAGGTGGCTACTACGACTGACCCTAACTACAGCGACACTGGCCTGGCACCGAATACGAACCATAGCTACACCGTTACCGCTTTTGACGCAGTACCAAACGAATCGGCCCAGTCGGGCGCACTAGCGGCTGCGACGCTCGCTGATACCTCACCACCTAGCGTCCCGGGCAATGTGCACCAGACCAGTTCGACCACCAGCTCGATCTCACTGGCCTGGAATACGTCTAATGACAACGTAGCGACCACAACTTATGATATCTATCGCAATGGTTCGTTAGTGCGATCACAACCTGGTACATCATTCACCGACACCGGGCTGGCAGTGTACACGGGCTACACCTACAACATCGCTGCCCGTGACGCCGCAAATAATGGCTCTAATTTATCAACTGGTTTATTTGCCGGTAGCGCTCAGGATACGACTGCTCCGAGTGTGCCGGATAACCTCCGCAAGGTTAGCAGTACTGTATCAAGCATCAGCCTGGCCTGGAATGCGTCCACCGATGACGTCGGTGTCACCGGCTACAAAGTCTACCGTAGCGGCACCCTGATCGGTACGACTGGCGGCACTAGTTATAGCGACAGCGGCCTGAATGTCAGTAGCAGCTACACCTACACCATTAGTGCCTACGATAATGCCACCAACAGCTCAGCGCAGTCAGCATCCTATGCCACCACCAGTTCAAATGATATAGCGCCACCAACCATTGCCTCGAATGTGCATACCACCAGTGTGCTTGATACCTCTGTCAGCCTGGCTTGGAATGCGTCCACCGATGACGTCGGTGTCACCGGCTACAAAGTCTACCGTAGCGGCACCCTGATCGGTACGACTGGCGGCACCAGCTACACCGACAGTGGCCTGACGCCTGTGACGCAGTATGACTACACTATCAAAGCCTATGACGCTGCCAGCAATGAGGCAACTGCCTCAGCTGTGTTGCAGGTTACTACGGCCTACGACACCACGGCGCCAAGCGTACCGGCAGGTCTCCAAGCCACCAGCGCCACTGACACAACCATAAGCCTCAGTTGGAGTGCTGCCACCGATAATGTTGGTGTGACGGGCTATGATCTGTACCGCGGTAGCAGCATTATCACGACCACCACCGGTACCAGCTTCACCGATACCGGCCTGAGTGTAAATACCGGCTATAGCTACCGCATCCGGGCCCATGACGCATCTGGTAATAATTCGACGCAGTCCAATGCGATTAATCCCAGTACTATACCCGATGTCATCGCTCCGTCGGTGCCGGCCATCTTAGCCTCAGTCAATCAGACTACCACTACCATCGATCTAACCTGGAACGCCAGCACCGATGACGCCTCACCCTCGTCAAACATAACCTACAGCCTGTACCGCAACGGTGTATTTGTGGTTAATCAAACTGGTCCCAGTTTTAATGATAGCTTGCTGCATTACAATACAACCTATCATTACACTGTCACTGCCACTGATGCAGCCAATAATGAATCCGCCGCCTCAACCACACTAGATGTTGCTACATTGCCCGATACCACCGGCCCTGCTGTTACGCTAACTAATCCAAATAATGCTCAGACTATGCAGCTGACATTTAACATCAGCGCAAGTGCCAGTGATGATCTTGATCTGAACCGGGTTGAGTTCTATGTCGATAGTGTACTTATCAAAACCATTACGACCGCACCATTCAGCTTCAACTGGAATAGCTACGCTGTGCATAACGGTGCCCACACGCTCAGCGCCAAAGCCATTGATGCCAGCGGCAATTATTCATCGCAATCGGTGTCGGTCACTATCAATAACCCACCACCGCCCATTACCGGCGATTTGAATGCTGATCACAAGGTTAACATCTATGATCTGAGTATTTTACTGTCACATTTTAATAAAACCGGAGCTGGCGATTTCAATAATAACGGAAAAGTTGATATATTTGACTTAAGCACTTTGTTGTCTCGCTTCGGCAGCGACAATAGTAGTTACCAATAATGAAACATATAAAACAAACATTTGCCGCATTTTGCTTAAGCCTTTTGGTGACAGCCGCCGCTGTATTATCGGCTGTGCCAGTCTACGCCGCTGGCGCTTCAATCACGCTAGTGGCCAACAAGGCCACCTTGGCTAATGGCGGATCGCTGATAGTGGCCGTCTATATGAATGGCGGCGGCAATCCTATTAACGGCGTCGAGGCCGACCTCAGCTACCCAGCCAGTAAACTGCAATATGTAGGTGTGAATTATAGCGGCAGTGCCTTCGAGATCACGGCTTCCGGCGGCGGCGGCGATGGCGCAATATCGATAGACCGTGGCACGACCGGCAGCGTCAGCGGCAGCGGCCTGATAGCTACGTTGACCTTCAAGGCTATAGCAAACAGCGGCTCGGCCGCCATTAGCGTTGGCGGCAATTCCGCCCTGGTCAACAGCGGTACTGCAGTTGGCTTTGTACCTGGTGGTGTCAGCGTCAATTTTAGTGATTATGTAGCGCCTGCTCCATCGGCTACTGCAGTTACTCCGACTGCTCCGGTGGCTGTCGCTCCGCCTAAAGACACCACGCCTCCGGCTATCTCAGCGCTGAAAGTTAAAAGTTTAACCCCTTACACTGCTGTCATTGACTGGACTACGGATGAGCCCGCCGACAGCACTGTAGATTATGGCCTGGACACCAACTACGGCCTATCTGCCTCGCAGCCGGCCATGACCACCAGCCACGAGATTAGCCTGGCAAGTTCATTTTTGACGCCCAAAGCACTACTACACTACCGGGTCAAAAGCGCGGATGCAGCCGGCAATGTTCAGACCGGCACTGATCAGGCTTTGCAAATACCGGGCGTACCGGTCACCATCGTCGTTCGCGGCAATGACGGCCAGCCTCAAGCTGGTGCGGATGTCACGCTTGATAACCAAACGACTACCACAGGCAGCAATGGTCAGGCGATGCTTAGCTCCAGTCTAGGCAGCAAGCAAGTCGTTATAACCTACGGTGGCGTGACTATAAGGCGGCCGATACATGTAGGTCGGTCTGCTAAGCCCCTACCACCTTATAAGTTAGATCTCGCCAAGCAGCCCCTGAACCACTGGATGCTGACCTCTATTGGCCTGATAGTCGTGGTGCTAACGCTGCTGGCCTTAGATGCTGCCCTGTTCGGCTCGACGTTCATCATGAAGCTGGTGCGTTCGCGCCGCTATCATGCACCCATCGCTGCCAGCCCGGCCGCCGATCTGAATCCTAACACCTCACTGCTGACCAGTCTGCAGCGTGATTTACAGTTGAAGCCTGAGGATCAGACCAACATTACTACGCCGGCTGCGCCAATATCTGTGCCACTGGTTAAGTCTATCAGCGTCACTGACGCCGCCCCCACTCTGCCAACCGCTCCTGTGGCGCCAACCCTGCCAGAGACTCCAGCCGCTGCGGTCGCCGAGCGCCTGAAGCCTCGGTCTGAAACTACTAAGTCTACGACTGGCAAAGCGAAAAAAATAATAATCAGGAAGCCAACGGCTTAGTGGTGATAGGGCTGTCCGGCACTAATGGTGCTAGCCCGGTACAGACTCTCCAGTAACATTAGCATTGCCAGGTCATGCGGAAATGTAAGATCGCTAAAACTCCAGGCAAAATCTAACTGGTCAATGACGCTTGCTGGCAAGCCGTCGGGGCCACCGATGATGAAGCTGATCTCCCGGCCGTCCAGCGCCCGCTTTTCCAAAAAGGCCGCCAGCGCAGGGCTGGAAAACTGGTGGCCGGTAATAACTAGTCCCACACTGTAACTGTTAGCGATAGCCGCTGACAGGTGGATGGTGTCATTATGCTTATCAGCTATGTGTGTCACCCGCAGCTGGTGGTAGTGGCCAAGCCGTTGCCAATACTCCTCCCAGCCAGCTTTGGCATAGGCCTGCTTTGGTGTGCCAACAGTTATAATATGGATCTTCATGGCTATCAGTGTGGCTTAATCTGACTATCTCTGCAAGCTGAGAACCATAAACTTTTGCATCTTTTCAGATATAACACATTCATCATATTTATTGCAAAAGATATGATACATACGATATATTGGCAAAACGGTGGAATGCTATCTGTTGTCAACTATTATTGTTAATAATAGCAATTTGCTGTTCATGATGTATTCGTACGAGCTTATGCTGGAAAAAATCGCTTACGGCACGCTCGACACCCGGCAGCGCGTCACGCTGATAATCATCGACAGTGATGACACCACCACTTGCTAGACGCGGCCAGACCAGCCGCAGTGAGTCGATGATTGACTCATAGGCGAACAAACGTTTCGTAGCGGCCATTCAGGCTTTGGTATTTCATCCTTTAAGAATACGGGCTACCGGCAGTTCTGACCACTGCGAGGTATAGCGGGGGCTGCGTAGCTGGTGTTTGGGCTCCCAGCGCCGACTCAGGTCTTCGGCGGCGTAGCGTAGCGTACCTTTGCCGTAGCGCTGGTTCAAG
>CAXSFI010000001.1:84455-309140 GCA_964236675.1 uncultured bacterium | reverse complement strand
AAGTGATCTAGAGCACGCATCCGGGCCTGGCCGGCAGTAACCGCATCAACGTCCACGAAGCCCAGCAGATCAGTCTGCAGGGCGCTGCCGTCGACCAGGTCGTGGAACAACACATTGGCCCGGTGATACATAAGGCCTGACCGGAACAGATCGCTTAGCTGGGCCATGAGCTGGCTAGTGAGGTAGCCGGTGTCGGCTGACGGCGTGTCGAAGCACAGCTCGGCAACCATGCGGCGATAGCCGGGTTTGTGGCGGTTGGTGTCCAGGATTAGCATAGCCCGGCGGGTCAGCAGCCCTTCGCGGCGCAGCCGAAAGGCCGCCCGGGCCGCCAGGCTGGCAATAGCCGCCTCGACAACAGCGAACTGATTGGTGTCCTCGCCGAACATACGGCCGTGCATGATGCTCTGGCGGACCTTGCCCATCTGCTGCAGCGGGTGGCAGCAGCTGCCGTTCAGCTCGGCGACCATCTGGCGGCCGTGAATCCCCATCAGCTGCCGGGCGTGCTGTGGCCGCATCTGGGCCAGATCGAGGGCGGTATAGACCCGTTCGGCTCTCAGCCGTGGGGCCAGCTTGCGGCCGACCCCCCAGATATCTCTGATATCACTATTAGCCAGCTCTCCGGCCAGCTCTTCAGGTGCCATATCGACGAAGTTGAGAACGCCCGTATCGAGCACATCCTTTTTGGCTCTGTCGGCCCCCAGCTTAGCCAGCGTTTTGCTATGCGCAATGCCGATCGACACCGGCAGGCCGATCTCACTCCAGGCCCGCTGGCGGATAGCTACCGCCCAGGCAGTGTAGTCATCTATCTCCAGTTCAGACAGATCCAGAAAGGATTCATCGACCGAGTAGACTTCGATGCGCGGGGTGATGCTGGTCAGCAATCGAGTCAGGCGCTCGCTGATGTCGCCGTACAGTTCAAAATTGGCGCTGAACTGCACCACCTTCTTATCTTTCATAATCTGGCGATACTTAAAAGCCGGAGCGCCCATGGGGATGCCCAGGGCCTTGACTTCGTTGGAGCGGGCCACAGCACAGCCATCGTTGCTGCTGAGCACGATAACGGGCTTGCCTTCCAGATCGGGCCGAAAGATGCGCTCGCAACTGACGAAGAAATTATTGCAATCTATCAGGGCGAAGACAGTGTTCACGAGTGCTCCTAAAGTAGTTATGTACGGTATTGATGGATGATAGAGGTGACGACGCCCAGTGGCTCATCATCGGCGGCTAGCTGACGCTTGCGACTGAGGCTAAAGCCGCTGACCTGCCAGATGATCACCAGATCGGTCGCCTGGGCGCTTAAAGCCCGGTCAATGATAGCAATGTCGCCGTCAAAGACACCTTCATCGGCCCACAGATGTCCGGCTACCCGAAACAGGAAGCTGCTGCTGGGGTGCTTGATCAGATGTTGATTGAGGTCGAGCGAGAGCGGTGAGCCCGCCCGGCGCCGGTCGGCCGCCGGGTTCGGGAAGCCGGCATGAACGGAGACCCCGTCTCCAAATGATTCGTCGCTGTAGGCCATAGTTTCCAGATCGTCGCGCATAGTGTGTCCTCCGTAAGTTTTTGATTGTTTTTCATTAAGCCACCTGCAGATCGGTCTTGATGTTGATAACTGTCCAGCGGTCGTCTTCGCAGCGCAGTCGGAAGCTGTTCTGGCCGTCGCTGACGTCGAACAGCTTAATCAGCGCCTGGCCTTTTTGCACCAGGTAGCGCATGCCGAGCTCGATGAACGTGTACTCGCGGCCATCGTAGACCATGCGTCGGGGGTAACTTTCCAGTCGGGCATTGCCAGGAGCCTCCCGGAAAGTTACTGCGGTGATCTGGACTTCATCCTGAACCTGGATGTCGTCATAGCGAGAAATAGTCATAATAGTGCTCCTGTAAATAGTTGAAAAAAAGAGGCTGAAGTGTCTGTAACAGTTCAGAGAACGGATTAAGTGGAGCCGTTTCGAGCGAGATCTTGAGCCACCGTTCCGAGGGGCAAAACCGTTAAGCTAAAAACGTAAAATGTATGAAAGCGCACAGGGGCCCCAGAAAATCTGAGTGCATGATTGCTTGTAAAAAGTCCGAGAGGAAATCGTCTGAAGTCCCAACGTGGCTAGACTTTTAGTATACGCTTTCGCCTGCCGCGCGCAACGTGATTTTTACCACTAATATAACCAAAGACGATTGGTTTCGGCCATGCTCTGATTTAGCAGATAGAAAAGTTTTGATAAGCTCACTTGGTGGCGATGTCATTTGTCTCATTTTTATGCGACAGGGCTATATGCAACAGATTAAGAAAACCGACCTGTCGCCATTATTTGAGACAAAATGGAACGTGCCTAAACCACAGGACTAGTTTTGGGTTTCCAGGATTCAGCCTGAGACAAAAGATTATTTGACGGTGTCGATAAAGCTGACCAGCTCGTGTGGGGTCATTTCGGCTTTCACCAGATAGCCGTCGGCCCGGTTTTCGATGTCGGCCCGGACGTCTTCGCGCTGCTCGAGGTTGGTGGTAATGATAATTTTAGACTTGAGTGGCGGCACGCGAGCCGGGTCACGCAGCACGCGCAGGATCTCGATGCCGGTCAGGTTGGGCACCATCAGGTCAAGCAGGATGATATCGTACTTGTTGGTCTGGGCTTCGGCAAGGGCTTCTTGGCCGTCAGCACAGACGGTGACGCTGTAGCCGCCCTTTTTGAGCGCCCGGGTGTAGAGTTCGCTTATAAAGTGCTCATCTTCGATACAGAGGACTGAGCGGCCATTGGAGGTGGGTTGAGATGAGGGTTCCATGCGTTTATTGTACCAGAGTTAGCGACGGTACAGCGAGTGGTTCTTGATCCAGCCGTGCGGGCTGCGGACGATTTCCTGATTTTCATTCTGTTTGAGTTCATCGGTCAGCTTAGTGTAGGGACTAATGGTAAAGCCAAAGGTACTGCCCTCGCCTTCTTTACTGCGCACCCAGATGTTGCCGCCATGGGCTGTAATGATGGCCTTGGACAGGTAAAGGCCAAGGCCGGTACCGCCGATCTGGGCGCGGTTGCGGTGGTCACGATAAAACTTGGTAAACAGATTGGGGAGCACGCTAGGCGTCATGCCCCCACCAAAGTCCTGGATGCTGGTTTCAACCATGCCCTCGAGCGTCATGTGGGCATCGATTTTGATGACTTTGCTGCCGTTACTGTACTTGATGGCATTATCGACTAAGTTGTTAAGAACTTCATAAATACTAAGCCGGTCGACGCCAACAGTCGGCAGGTCTGGCGCTAAGCTGTACTCCAGGGTAATGCCGCGGACGCCCGCTCGCAGGCTAAGGGTGTCAAGACTACTCTTGAGAATGTCACCCCAGTTCTCTTCTTGTAGTTTCAGTTGTAGCTGATCGCCGTCTATCCGGGCAACATTGAGGATATTATTGACGAAGGCCATTAACTGCTGAGCAGTGGCACTCATTTTGTTCATAAAATCTAGCAGGTCAGGATCGACTTTGCCCTGGAGTTCTTCTTCAAAAACTTCGATGTAGCCACGCAGCAAGGTCAGCGGGGTGCGCAGCTCATGGACACTCAGCGCAATGAAGCTGATGGCCTGATCATCCTGACTATAAGTCTTGGTGTGGTCCAGCAGCACCAGCATGGTTTCGAGATGGTTGGCATTATCGCGGTTATAGAAAGCGGCCAGATCGAACAATCTGAGCGGATGATTATCGCGGACGTCCATTTTGACGCGCTCCCAGGCCCGACTGGCGGTGGCATTGTGGGTTTTGACCTCCTTAAGCCAGGTGTCAAAAGTGTCTTCACTGGGAAATGCCAGGTCCATAACAAAATAAATATTTTTGCCTATAAGATCAGCAGCCTTCATGCCAAGGTATTCCGCCATGGCGTCGTTGGCAAAGGTAATGGTTTCTGTATTGTCGAGAGCAATAAACGGTAGCGGCAGGTTCTGAGCCACAAAATTTTGCCTGATGTCGGTGGTGACTTGCCGGGCAACTACGGCAGACCGTTCGGCTACATCTGTTAATTGGTGGATCTGGGCGGTCAGATTGGTGACCAAATCCCGGCCCAGAGTTACCTTCTCAAGATCCGGAGCAGTGATGCCCTGGACTGTCGGACTAAGATGTAAAATGCCCTGCCACAATGCGCGGGCTGGCTGGATTAGGTAATTGCTAGTGGTGATCATAACGATAGCGCTAGCTACAATGGCAATCGCTACACCGATAGCGACTGCCACCAGTAATCCCAAATGAACATAGTTGATCAAGCTGAACACGCTAGCCAGCAGCAAACCATTCTCCACGAGTAATACCAGCAGTAAGTGGCGACGGATGCTGTGAAGTAGGAGTTGTAAATGGTCCATAGTTATGGGGTGTAACTGATGCTGCTTGCACTAGTGACGGCGGTGAGCCAGGTTTGTCCGGGATTAAGGCCGATAGGTTGACCGTTGGCATCAGTAAATGATAACTGCGTTGTATTGCTGGCTTTATTCCACTGGCCGGTCGTAGCAATGCCATCCTGAAAAATGTAAGCTGTTCCACTGCCCGTCACCGTATAGTTGGAGTAGTAGGCACCGCTGGCGTCTAGAGCGCCCTGACCGAGCGGTGTCACCATGGCAATAACGACTTTTGGTGATAACGGCTGTCCGTTATTCTGGTCAATTTGGGGGACACCGGCTTCGCTACGGTTGTAGCTATTGGTTGCGGCAATGTAATCAAAATGAGGGTTGTAGGTGTAGCCTGACAGGCTGAGATCGATGCTTTTGGCGGTCGGAACCTTACTGGGAGCGGTAGCTTTGCGTACGAAGCCCGTGTAGGTGCTGGTGGTGTAGCCCTTGGCGGCCTCTAACTGACCAAGACTGCTGATACTGGTGTAGACATTGTGCGGTGCATTGCGGCTGGTGATACGATGGTATGAGCCACCGTTGGCGAACTGATCCAGGTCGCGGACCCCCCAGGCCCTGATATCAGCCAGACCATCCGGGCTGCCGCCAACATGGGCATAACCAGCATCAAAACCCAGCGCCCACGATACATAATAAGGCCGGGCACTCCGGATCGGACCGATGTTGTCGGGAGCGGTATCCTGGTAGAGTGCCATGAAGCGGGTGACACCGCCTTCGGCGATGGCTTCAAACACCACACCTGCCTGGCTCAGCCCGGATTGCGGCCGGGCGTCGAGGCTGTTCTCGATCATGACAGCCGTGACCGGTCGGCTATTGATGCCGGGGTCAACCAACAGACCGCTCAGTGTTGAAGGAACAGTTGTTGGTTTGGGCAGTGGCTTGGGCGTTTTGATTATAGTTTTGGTGGTTACTTTGGCAACCGCTTTTGAGCTGTGGCTGCTGAGCGCTACAGCTGAAGCCCCGGCCAGCAGTACTATTAGTGCTATGGCAGCGACAATATATTCTTTGCGATGAGGTGGCCAGCCAAGACCAAACTTACTGCGCCATAATGAAGTGTTTGCGGAGGTGGTAAGCCCCGCCGCGTCAAACCCAGGTGCGGCTTCGGCCACATTATCAATTGCCGCCGCTTGCTCAGGCGTTTTGAAGTCGCTGGGATCTTCGGTTTTTGTTTCTGGAGTGCTGACGTTGACCGGCTCGGTCTCTGTTACGCGCTCGGTCGACCCACTCGCCGACACGTCAATTTTCATATGAATAGTATAACAACGCTTGTGCTTAGTGTCTAATCAGTTATAGCGTCAATTTGGGCTTGCAAACGGCCCAGGCTGCGCTCTTTACCAAGTACGGCTAGGCTGTCGGCCAATCCAGGGCTGGCAGCAGCCTGCGTGCTGGCGATGCGAATCAGGCTGAATAGCACGGCCGGTTTCTGCCCGGTAATCTCCAGCAAGCTGTTCAGCCGCTCTACCAGGTCCGGATTGCTAAAATCGCTGGCTGTCAGGGTGGTCTGGGCTTGCAGGAGCAGTGTTCGTAGCGCATCGGTCGACAGCTTTTTAAGCTGTTTGTGACCACTAATCAATGTCGGATCAACCGGTAAGTCGATGAAGAAAAACAAGGTTAATGCCGGCAGCTCGGCGAAATACTTTAACCGCTCCTGCACCAGGGCTAAGACTGATTTTTTATACCCTTCATCATAGCCAGTGGCTTCTAAGGGCCAAAAATCGTGAACTTTATCGGCTAACGTGTCGAGGTTAAGAGCCCGGATATAAGCACCGTTCAGCCACTCCAGCCGTCGCTCATCAAACCGGGCACCACTCTTCTGGACATGGCTGAGACTAAATTTCTCAATCAGCTCAGCGCGGCTAAAAATCTCCTGCTCGGTACCATCATTCCAACCCAATGAAGCAATAAAATTGATGAGGGCATCCGGTAGGTAACCATCACGGAGATAGTCGAGTACATCCTTGGCGCCGTCGCGTT
This sequence comes from uncultured bacterium, assembly GCA_964236675.1. Lineage (GTDB taxonomy): Bacteria > Patescibacteriota > Saccharimonadia > Saccharimonadales > UBA4665 > JBDSWU01. The sequence continues at coordinate 302,795 of CAXSFI010000001.1, read as the reverse complement.
TACTTAGCTTTTTGTTACCGTCCGGGCCCAAGATGTGGGGCACCGTCGCCATGCTTGGTGGTGCCATCTCCAGCGCCTCGTAGAGATTAAGATAGTTGGGCACGCTGGCCAGAAACTCCTGACCACGGATAATCTGGCTGATATTCATCTCAGCATCATCGACAATGTGGGCAAAATTGTACGTTGGATAACCATCGGACTTGATAAGAATAAAATCATCGATCACCTCTGGCCCGGTCGATAAGTCCCCCATGACCTCGTCGTGCCAGGCATAGGCCTTGGGGTCGGATTTGAAGCGCAGTGGTTGGCTACCATCCCACGCCGGCGGATTTTCCGGCCGATGATGGCGATATAAAAAGGCTTGCTTATTGGCTCTGGCTTGCTGCCGGAAGTCGTCGACAGCGGCAGCAGTGTAAGGGTCGGCATAAGCCCGGCCAGCGGCAATCAGGCGCTCTGCCCACTCCCGGTAGCTGCTCAGGCGCTCGCTCTGCACGTAGGGCGCGAACGGACCGCCTATGTCCGGACCTTCATCATAATCGAGCCCGAGGGCTCGCAAGCTGGCCATCAGGTGTTCACGGGCACCCTGAACCTCACGCTTTTTATCGGTGTCTTCAAACCTCAGGATAAATTGGCCGCCAGACTGCCGCGCCAGCAGCCAGGCAAACAAAGCGGTGCGGATACCGCCAACGTGCAAAAAACCAGTCGGACTAGGGGCAAAACGGGTACGGACAGGTGTCATAACGCTTTATTATAGAAGATGACAGCCGGAAACGGAACTAAAGCCTAGAGTGAGCCAGCCAATCTGGTGAGCTGATCATTACTAAGCGAGCCATCTGACTTAACCTGGTACCAAATGCCACCATTGACCCAAGCAGCGTTATTCTTGCCGTACAAGTAGACAGTGCGTCCGCCAACACTGACAGTTTGATACTGTTTGTCTGCGGCAGCAACAAAATTGTCGCGTAGCGTAGTACTGTCCCAGGCTGATGGTTTCTCGATGATAGCGAAGGCTCGTTGGTCGCTGTTGCTGTGGAAGTTGATAGCGACGTTGCCGGCGCTGTAATTAAGATGCCCGACACTGAAGCCGGATGGTCTATAGCCTGGTAATGCTGCGCTAAAACCAGCCTTGGTAGCGGCCATACGCAGACTAAGGCCAGCCCGATTCTCAAAACCGATAAAGCCGACTAGTAGCAGCACTGACAATGCTGTGGCGGCCAAGCTCACACGACGCTTAGACAAGAATCGAGCTCGATTTGGATGCTTGTGGTGCACTGCCGGCGGCTGTTTATGACTAGTAGCATGCTGCAAGGCGTTTTCAAAGATGTCTAGCGGTTGATCAGTTCTAGCGGGCTTGGCAGTAGCTATGGATGGCCCTACGGTTCCTGTTGGAGGCGATTGGGTAGCTTTGTGTGCTATGAATCTGCTGATGTGAGCACTTTTAGCAATCTTTCCGGCGCGGTGCAGACGGGCCTGAGGAATACTGCTAACAGATTGTTTAGTGGCTACACTTACTGGTGGTTTAGTCACCAATGCATCAACATGACCATGGGCGATCTGCTGACGCTTCAAGCTCTGCCCTGGTTTTTTCACAACGTGGCGCATGAGCGTCTGCGAACCCTGGGGCGTGCGACCATTGGCGGCTTTTGCGGGTGCATGCGGCTGGCGCTTGGGAGGCTGCATATCCATCAGTTTATTGCTTGATATCGGCACAATTGGCTGGGCAGGCCTTAGTCGGGGAGCCGCCAGGTTGACTGTGGTGGTTGGCTTATGGCCTATGACACCATCCACACTACCACGTTTTTTAGCAGCTACGACAGAGCTGACTTGATGTCCCGTCTGTGCGTCGTAGCGCTTGCCGTTGATTTCGATAGTATTTGTTGGTTTGCTCACACTGATTCTCTTTTGAAGCTGTTACTAGCTCGGACTGGCTTAGGTAATGCTGCTAATGCTTTACTATATCTTAAACTGTCTTTGGTTGTACTGCAATAGCCCCATCATAGCTAGTGCCGACAAGTTTTGCTATATTACTACGACAATTTTAAGGTTTCTTTAATAACTAGCATATAATCATACCAGTTCTATGGATTACCTCGATCATCAAAAACAACGTCGACACGGCATCTTACTACTGGTTGGTTACGTCTGTATTGCAATAGCGATTATATTTGCAACTATTGTGCTTGTCTATCAAGCCTATGGCTTCGGCCTGGACAGAAATGGTACTGTTATTCAAAATGGCATTGTGTTCTTCTCCAGTCACCCCAATCCTGCAAAAATCTATATTGACAATAAGCTGTATAAAAGCCAAACCAATACCCGCGCAGCCTTACCGGCCAATATATATAAGATACGTCTGGTACGCATCGGCTACCAGGATTGGCAGCGCACCATAGAGGTGGATGGTGGCAGTGTGATGCACTTCGACTATCCCTTACTATTACCAAAAATAATCAAAACCACTACCGTAGATTCATTGACAGCCCTGCCGGATCTGGCGACTCAGAGTCCTGACCGACGCTGGCTGATTACTTCAAGCGCTACTCGTGCCACGGATTTTCAAGTCTATGATCTGAAGAATCCGGATAAAGCCGCTCTGACCCTTAGCCTGCCTGCCAATGTCGCCACCGCAGCTACTACTCGTGAGCAATGGCTGGCCGCTGAGTGGTCAGATGATAATCAGCATGTGCTGTTGCAGCACGCGATAGACGACAAAGTCGAATTTATAGTACTCGACCGTAACGACCCAACTCAGTCGGTTAACCTCAATCAAACACTGTCAATTTCGCCTACTAGCGTTACCCTTAAAGACAAAAGGTATGATCAATATTACCTATACAATGCTGGTGATCAAAGCTTGCAGACCGCCAGCCTCAAAACTGCCGCGGTTAGTCCATTGCTTAATAACATTTTGGCCTATAAATCTTATGGCAGTGACTCATTGTTGTACATTACCAGTGCCGACGCCCCAGCCGGCAAGGTCCAGTTGAAGCTGCTCACTGGTGACCGTACCATACTGCTGCGTAGTTTCCCCACTAGCAGCCACTATCTGGTTGACCTGGCAACCTATGACGGTACGCCCTATGTGGTTGCCAGCAGCTCTGATGAAGGTAAAGTTTATATATATCGAGATCCACGTGCCCAGCTGGCCAACCACCCGGCTCAAGTGATTGTTCCGATACAAGTGTTGCGGGTTGCTAATCCAAACTTTGAAAGTTTCTCCAGCAACGCCCAATTCGTTATGGCCGAAAATGGTAACATGATGGCTGTCTATGACTTACGAAATAAGAATGGCTACAACTATACTATTAAAAACACCCTAGATGCTCCACAGAGCCATGCCACCTGGATGGACGGCAATCGCCTGACCTATATCAGCAATGGCAAAGTCCAAATAGTGGACTATGACAATATGAATGCACACTCGTTTGCGCCGAGCAGCGCCACTATGAGGCCATTCTTTTCACCTGACTATGCCAGGGTCTATACCCTGACCACGGCTACGGCTGGCGCTACACTGAATGTGACATCCTTACGAACACTTGCTGATCAATAAGCCTAGTCCTACCACTAACTGCTGAGCTTGCGCAACCAGCGGATGACAAAACCAATCATAGCGACAATCACCACTGTCGTAACCAGTTTGCCACCAGCCGTTTTGGATAGACGACCAAACAGCGTGGGGCCATTGCCGGGTAGTGGCGTGGAGTTGGCGGCTGCAGCGCTGGTTGGTAGCGCAACCGGAGCGGTATTTTCTGATGCTGCTGGACTGATTTGCTGACCAACTATGACCAGGCGGCGCAGACTGGTGCCCGGTGGATCGCAGGTGATAAGCGTGGCAGTAGCGGTTTGGCCGGGCACTGGGCCGAGCACGCCGACGTCACTTGGATCAACAATCGTTTTGGTAATTACTTTATAGACGAAGACTTTGTCATGGTATGTCAGATAAAAGGTATCGCCCGGCACCATAACGTGCAGCAACACAAAGGCAAACTTATATTTGCCTGGACTGAAGATGTTATTACTACTATGACCGAAGAAGGCCGTATTGCCATTCTCCCCTGGCATAACGGTGGTCGGATAATGGACTATCCCGCTTTCAAGATCATTCTCGATGGCTTTCTCGTCGGTCGACTGTTCACTGTAATTGACAGGGATCTCAGCATTGATTTTGGGGATTATGATCTCTGGATTTTTAGACGGCGCGACGCTGCCGGCACTGACAATCAGCGGCGTGGCGGCGGCCACCCGACTAGGTTGAATGAACGGTGCGATGATGACCTCATTGAAGAAGCCGAACAAGAATATAAACACGAACACACTGCCTATGGCTAGTCCAAACAGTAAAGCCTGCAGGTGATGTTTAGCTTTGAGCTTACCGCCAGCCGTAACAGTCTCCCGTACGGCCGCCTGAATGGCCTGAGGGCTCCGCAGGTCTTTGACTGAGCGCCGGCGAGCAGGTTTGTTGGCACGCGGTTTTCGGGCGGCGGCATGCTTGTGCCCGGCCGCGGCTTGGGCAGACTGTATGACAGCGGGTTGCGACTGGGTAACGGCCGACTGACTCGAGTAAAATTCTTGCCAGACATGATGTTTTTCATCTTCTGGTAATGATAAATAATAATTGTGCCACTCGGTCTGGACGGTGGCCAGGTCTTTGCCGGAAGCACTCAGATCATACATGAACTGCTGATGCTTGCTGCGGTGTTGGACGGCCTCGGCCTCAGCTTCTTCTTGCAGGGCATTTGGTTCACTCCTGTAGAGCTGGGCAACTTTAGCCCTGACGACTTCAGCAGCCAAATTGGTCGGCTCGCCCTGCACCGACCCACTGGTAGATTGCGGAACAATATCATTGGAATTTTGATAGAGTGGATTAGTTGCCATATATTAACAGAGCTTGGCTCCTACCAGTTAATTATAGTACAATACACCTCTGGTAGCCATCGTAATAACATAAGCAAGTTTCACTAATGACGCTTGGCTCATGTCTACAAAATGTGCTACTGGGATCTACTGGGCGAGTGGTGAAATTGGTATACACGCTAGACTCAAAATCTTGTGAGCGCAAGCTCGTGGGGGTTCAAGTCCCCCCTCGCCCACCATGACAGGCTTACTCGAAACACCGGCAGAAAAAATGCCAACGAGTTGGTCTGTCAAGGTTCCCCGTCCGTACCCGTTAGGGCACGAGCGGGGGAGTTTTGATTTTTGGCCGCTGATCCCGACTCCAGCGACCAGCCAGCGAACTCCTGACGAGCCGCATCCAGCTCATCGAAGGGTGGCTTCAGCACGGCTGTCTGTACGCCGTCTGAGTCGATGTAGAACCGCTGCCAGAAAGCTGCGTTGAGCAGGTGCCGCCCTTACCCCCAGCTGAGATTGCATATTCGTTCGCCGTCACAACATCTCCGGCAGTTGGTAAAGCGCACTGCATGGATAATTCGAGAACCGAACTCGGACAGATAACTAGGAGTCTCGGTGAGTTCATTCTGGAGCGTGCTAAGCGGCGAGTTCAGACAGGATCGCCGCGGTTGCGCTGCAGCCGAGTCTGGTCGCCCCAGCGTCGAGCATGGCCTCAGCGTCGGCAAGCGTGCGGATACCTCCTGAAGCCTTGATTCCCAAGTGAGGCACCGTCTTCGCCATGGTCCGTACGGCGTCGAGGCTCGCTCCTCCGGATGGGTGAAAACCGGTACTGGTCTTCACGAAGTCTGCCCCGATCGAATCACAGAGCAGGCACGCCCGGATGATCCCCGCTTCGTCCCACAGGGCAGTCTCGAGAATTACCTTGAGCGCCACTCCGGTCGGGGTCACCTCGCGCATAGCCGAAAGAATTGATCTAACGAGGTCATCCTTCCCGTCAGCAAACAAGCCTAGGGGTAGGACCATGTCAATCTCGTTAGCACCCAATTGTAGAACCCGGACGATCTCCGCTGCCCCCGTGGACGCATCTTGTGCGCCAAATGGGAAAGTAACAACGGAGCACGTCTTTACACTGCTTCCGGTCAGTCGCTTTGCAACTTGCTCGATTCGACTCGGGTTTACGCAAACGCTAGCCGTCCCGAACTGAAGCGCCTCATCGCAAATCAGCTCGACTTGCTGCCAAGTAGCCTCCGGCTTTAGGATGGTGTGATCGATGCAAGCTGCCATTTGAACGCGGTTCATTTACTAATTATCCCATTCTTCTCGTATCTCAGTCAATCAGAAACTCCGCGTGTCAGGCTCTCACGACCTGGGCCCCCATCGTGGCGAGGCAGCCGCGCTAACGCTGAAGTAACCCATACCTGCGTGATGCGGCGCATACGGGGACCACTTGCGCGCCGCTGCAGACGGCGTATCTTCATATCTCGAAGAGGTGAGTAGTCGGAAGCCGATAGGCCGGCACCGGCAAAGAGTGAAGACCGCATCGCGGTCGCGGGGAGCAAGATCCCGCACGGTTCGGCGCGCAAGTGTCAGCATCCAAAGTCGGCGCACAGCGCCCGTCCGTCGTCCAGTTCGGTATCGGCCAGCTGCACGCAGGCGTGGTCGTCGTCGCAGCTCGGTTAAGAAGTGGTTGCTAGGTGTCGCCCTGGCGTTCGCCGCAATGCTGCTCGCCCCGCAGGTGGTGCAGGCAGTGGAGCGCCTCGATCCGACGCCCATCTCAGCGTCATCAACTTCGACACCACGCCCCAGCTCGACTACTCGGGAGCGGTCGGGTGCAACGGAGCTGCTGCACTGACCCGGTTGCCACCCACGGCCTCGGGCCAGCACACCGACAGGGTTCGGCGCCCCTGGCCGCGTTCGACTCTGCGGCACAGCTTCAGTACACAACCACCAACGTGCAGCTGGCGAACTGGTCGTACGTCTTCGCTGACTGGCGCAGCGAGGGACCGGGCAACGCGCTGGCACAGGAGGACGACTTGAGCTCACACACGATTTTGTGCTGAGTATTTTCACAGTCGATGTGGATATCTGCTGCGTCCAACGGAACGCGATAATGTGACGTTCCATTTGGAGCGTTGGCCGAGCGGTCAGGGGCCAGGCGTCGCTCGCAAGGAGCCACGTGCAGCGAGAAAGGGTCGGCTGGGACAGTCAGTGCTTGTAATCTTGGCCTTGAGCATGACGGTACGCCTTTTGGGCCTGGGCATTCCGTGGGTTCAGGTAGGAAACATTGGTTCTGTGTATCAGAATGGGCAGGAGTATTTTGACGATGCCTATGTGCCCATCTTCGTAGCTCATGGTGCCTGGGCTATCTACATTGCCCTGTTTTATGTTAGGGTATTGAATATGCTTGAGGAAAATCGTTGGGCGCGACTGTATACCATGGCGGTGCCGGTCGTTATGGCGGGTTGCGTCGTGACAGCTTTCTTCATTCCCTACGTTTGGACGGCCAGTATTGGCCTGGGTGGACTATTTCTGGGTAGTAAACTTATAACGCTCTCCCACAGTGGCAAATTCGGCGCGGGAGCGCGATCTCGCTTGGGGGAGTTCGGCAAGACCACGGTTGCTGCACTTTTCATGCTAACTATGCTGGGCGTAGCAGGTGCCTCAGTTAGTTTCGGTTTCGAGAACAGTCCTGGCTTCGCGGTGAAATGGATTAGCTGGTCTCTGGGTGCAAGTCTGCTTATGACGGTGCCCTGCATCACATTGGCGCCTTATCACGTCACGCGTCCGGCTGCTGCTGAGCTTCTAGGCTTGATGGCCAGAGCCCCGCGCCTCCTGGCTGGGTCTATGCGACGACGGGCAGGGGCAGCCATATGACCATCCTGGAATCCATTGAGCAGCACGCTGGTGCTGGCGGTAGAGAGCTCGCGCTCGTGGTTCAGGGCGGGGGTATGCGTGGCGTCTATTCCATGGGTGCCCTCTGGGCTCTGGAAGAACGAGGCCTCTCGGACAGTTTCGATGTGGTCATCGGCTCCAGTGCAGGCGCCATCAACGGCGCGTATCTGCTTGCTGGTCAAGCTCAGGCCGCGGTCGACGTATACGTAGAGTATTTGAGCAACAAACACTTTGTAAACTTCCTGCGTCTCAACAGAGTCGTAGATATTGACTATTTAGTAGATGACGTCCTAAAGGTCAAATGCGCACTCGATATCAAGGCGATCCAGGCTTCGCGAAGTCTGCTTGAGGTCGTCCTCACCCATGCGGAAACAGGTAAAGCGCACGTTGTGTCTGGCCACGACCCAGACTTGGATCTCTACGAGGTGATTCGCGCTACCGCCGCACTCCCGGGTCTGTATAACCGCAAAATTAGTATTGGCGGACAGCCCTACATCGATGGCGGCGTCGCAGACGGAGTTCCGGTCGTATATGCAGCCGAAACAGGTGCGAAGAGGATATTGAGTGTGCTCACGCGCAGCCCGGGATTCCGTAAGTTGGATGCGCATCCGGTGCAGAGGCAAGCGCTGAAGCTGCTTGCAGCGGGTCAGAGCCCAGCCATCAAAGCGATGATGGGTCGCCAAGATCTTCTGTTCAACCAGGCAATGAATCTAATGGAGGGCAAGGAGCAACGTGATGGGCTTCACGTGTGGAGTGTTTGGCCGTCCGATACTGAGAAGTTAGTCGGTCGCACGACCTCTGATAAGCAGCGGCTCCGCCAGTGCGCGGAGATGGGTCGTCAAGACATGCACAAGACATTGGACGGTCCAGAAATCGGCTGAATACGAACTCCAACGTTAAATGATTTGATGCTTTTCTGCCAATCTTCTTCGGTAAGCCTGAGATGCCAGGTCGTCGTTCTTTCAGCGCAGGAAAGAGGGATCCGTGCTATCCGGCCTGCTTGTCCTCGCTGGACTAGGACTGATCCTGCGCCTCGCAATATTTGGCGGTGTCAAGACGAAGTCTGGTCGCCGCAAGGTTAGAAGGTCGCGACGGCAAGCATTCAAAGGCCTCGTCCCAAGGCGCGATGCGTCAGTCGCCAAGGGCGCCCTGCTGACCGCGATCGCCGTAGTGGCCTTCGCTCAGGCGGTGTCGGGCGTCCAGACGTCCCTTCTGTCGCTGGCCATCTTCTTCGGCGTAGTGGCCGCCGCCGCGCTGGTCGTCGCGCCCGAGCTGACCCGCACGGGCGCCGGGATTGTCGGCAGCGTGTCCTTGTTCATCAGCAGGCTGGCGGGAACCACGGAGCCCCGACCAACCTCGGGCCAGAACGCTGCGTGGCTACTGCTGGCTCCGGCGCTCTTAGCAGCAGCCCTGACGTTGCGCCTTGTTTGGGCCCCAGCACGTACGTCCAGTTGACTTACTAAAGCCCTGACCAGGCCCGCGTACGGGATGAGGTCTCAAAGCGCTGCGGCGCGAGTACAACCGTTACAGCGAATTCGACGATGGTGATGTTGTCTGCCGCCAACACCGCCACTGCGGTCTCTACGAGCGGGAGTGACGTGAGACAGTCGAGTGCCTCTCCGGCCCATAGACGAGTGTGTCGTAATCGAATGCGGGCGAATGGCTTTGCCTTCGGAGAATACAAGACTTTACGGGCTCTGGTATAATTGAAGTAAGAGGAGACTCATAATGACGACAACTAATCCAGAGCAAGCAAGTGGTGTCTTCGATAACGAGACTGCCTATGAAATTGCCACGGGCATGGTCGGTAATCGAATCGCTGCGCTTAGCGAAGCACTCGATGGTGCTGAGCTGGGTTCAGTTGAAGCCACTACCTACGTAAACAGTATGCGGGCGTTGGTAGAAGCTCGTAACAAGTTGAGCCCGGATAACCGTGCCGCCGTCGACATCGCAACCGCCATTATGGCCGCGCTGCCAGTTGGGGCCACAGCAGAAGCAAGTTCTGGTGACCGGGCCTGAGGCCACCCCTGAGTCTTTTGCGCTTGCCGAGCAGGAGCGTCTAGCGCGCTTCAATGAACGAATCCTGGCGATCGAATACAGCGAGATTCGACCGGTTGCCGAACCGACCGTGTATTACATCGGCGGCCAGCCAGGCTCGGGCAAATCCTCCCTGCAGAATCGCGTCCGCGGAGTCTTGGAATCACAAGACGGTTCCGACGTGGTCATGGAGATCAACAACGACCTGCTGCGGGTGCACCATCCACGCTATCGGGAACTTCAAGAAATCGATGACCAGCGGGCCTCCAACAGGTTTTTACAGTGGAGATTCTGGTCTGACTGTCATCAATGTTTAAAAGATTTGATCGGCCGAAAAGCGTAGTTCCAGATTGTCATATTTTTTGAAGGATAAATAAAATTAACTTCTTAGATTAGAAAAGAGTGATTCATAAGACAATATGACAATTTGGAAGTCATTAAATGGCAGAATTAAAATTAAAATTGCTGATGGTGCTAAGACGGTGGAAACGACGGGCTAGACTCCAAGGTATATATGACCAGATGTTGGTTCTCCAACTGCGTGAAAAGAATTATTTGCATAGCGCCTCATGAACGGCGGTAGTCAAGGCTTCAAATGGCTTGGTGGGGTTCTGCAGCAGCCAGACGCTGGCATAGGTGGCGGCTTGGAGACGCCAGATCTTGCAGTCCTGGGCCAGCCTGGTGGTACTGACCTGGCCGTCGACAGCCACGATCATGGTATCAAGGTGTTTGGTGATGATGTGTATCGGGTAGCGCTTGGTGAACTCGTGAAGATTTTCGATGAGCCGCAGCAGATCCATACTGAGCGTAAAAGCCATGGTAAAGCGGCTGCTGACTCCGAGCTTTTGGAGCTGCGACATGCTCAGCACCAGCAAGGTGCGCGGGCGGGTCAGGACCACTGTCGGCAGCTCACCGAAATAGGTGATGACGTCACGGGTGATGGTCACCTGCCCGGAATATTTATCAAGATATGATTCCAACAATATAGCGGTTTCGGAGTTGCGGCCCAGATCGCCGGCCAACAACACGCCATCGGCCCACAGGCTTAGGTCGAGATATTCGGCCAGCGCTGCCCTGCCAAAGCTGCCACTGGGAGTGCTGGCGGCATATTCACCGGCCTCGAAGACGCGGCCGACCATCTTTTGCAGGCTGTCTGGCAGCAGCACGCGGGCGGTGCCAACGCCGGCCTTGAGAGCTGTGCTGTAGGCTGCACCGGCGGCGGCAAACCCTTGGCTATTGCCACCGACAATCAGCAGCTTGCCAGCTTGTAGCTTATTCTCCGGTCGGCTCCACAGCAGATCCGGAAACAGCGGCTGCTCGGCAGTCTGTCTACGCCAGTAGTCTTGCATAGTGCTCGATTATTTGGGCGTATAGCTGGGAATCCTCCCAGATGCTGTCGTGGGTGCCCGGCAGACCGACATATGCCCAGGCTTCATACTGCATCAAATCGCCGAGTTCAGGAGCGCGTGGCCATGGGTCGTGTTGGTTCATGATCATGACTGACTGTGCGTCTGGGAAGACTTTGACTTTTAGCTGTTTAGCTCGGCGGATTATACGCATATTGCGCCGTGGTTCCCGTGCCAGGTAGTACATGCTCAGAGTGACGTGGCGGCGCAGGTGCTTAAAATGACCAGCTCCGATCACCCGGCCAAAGGTCTGAGCATTGGACTTGAGCGATGTCCGGAGAGTGGGATCGGCCAGCGGTAAGCCGATGTAGACGACTAAGCGGGGCTGAGCGCTGTCGCTAATCTCCCAGCAACCAGCGGAATGGGCAATGATAATATCAGCCGTATTGGCCGACTCAGCTTGCTGCAAGCCGGCGGACTGTAAGTGCCGACGCATCGCTTTGCTCTTACGTGGGCCACCGACAAAACCGTAATTAATGTGGTACGTCAGCGGCTTAGACATGCAGCCGATATTCGCCATTTTCAGGGGTCATGGTATAGGTGACATTCTTGCGTTCGACGACGATTTCCCACTGTTTTGCCTGCGCATATTCAAGCAGTCGTTTGCTGGGATTAAAGGCGATTGGCCGATCGCATAGTTCCAGCATGGCAATGTCACCTTCACTGTCGCCGACGCCGATGCTGCCCTCCGTCTCCAGACCATGCTTGGCGATTAGCCCCTGCAACAGCTCGCCTTTCTTGCCAATGGTGATCGTCTGCTCGCCGGTAAAATAGCCATTTTTCTGGGAGTAATCCGTGGCGGCGTAGTCATCGAAGCCATAATGTTCAGCCAGCTTTTTGACAATTAGTGAGGGCGAGCCGGAGATGACGAACAGCAAATAATCTTGTGACTTTAGCTGATGAATCAAGTCTCGCGTATAGGCATAGACCTGCTCTTTGTATTCGCCAAACACTGTCTGGGCAGCCATCTCCAGCATGTTCACTGGCAGGCCTTTAAGGGCTTCATCAAACACCTGGACCAGTTCTTCCTCATACTCTTTAAAGGAATCGATGCCCACCCGGCGCTTCCAATTCATGCGGGCAATTCGCACCGCCTCGAAGCGCTTCGTATCGATGTAGCCCTGCCGCAGCAATGCGTCGACCATGGCGTGATACAGCTGCCAGCGAATGACGGTACCGTCAATGTCAAATACGGCGAATGGTTGGGCCATACTACACGCCCCTGCTTAGCCAGTTAGCAACTGACTTGGCGAACTTGTCTTCGGCACCATGGAAGCCGTGGTCGGCCTCGGCAATCGTCAGAAAGCCACAAGCATCGACGATGCTTTGGTGCGTATTGTCCTCGAACAGAATCAGTGCATCGCTAGGAGTGCCAGCGGTAGATACATATTCGTCAGCCTCTCCTAATACCACCAGGCTTGGAATCCTAATCTGGCGATATTCTTTGAACAGTACTTTAGTGCCTAGTCGTGCGGTGGTGGCTTCATAGAACGGAAAGGTATTGTAGTCGCCATTGGGGTTAAGGGCATCATAAGCCGCAGCCGCGCTATAGGGGTACATGCCGCTGTTGGCGGGCACTACTTCACCGCCTTTGCCGGCTTTGGTCTGGTCTTTTGCCTGAGCCAGCGTTGCTTCAAAAATTGGTTTCGTCAGCTCCTGATAAGCGGTGCCGATATCGTCGCCTGGGCTAGCCAGTACATACTTACTAAATGGATTCTTGGGTGCTTGCTGATTGTAGACGCAGATTTTGTTAGCACCGCTGCTGTGGCCAAGCAGGTAAAACTCGGTATATTTTTTGTCCTTTAGGAACTGGATGGCGCCGTCGATATCCTTAATGCAGTCAGCGATTATTTCGTAGTGTGTGCCGCCCTGGTACTTATCTGTAGAGTCAGCAATGCTGAGGGTTTTCTTGTCATGGGCGCCGCGGTTGTTGAAGCTTAAAAATGTAATGCCTTGATCTGTTAGCGCTGATCCAAGACCGTTGATGCGCTTGGGGTTATAAAACATGCCGTTATCGCCCATGCCGTGCAGCCAGATGGCGGCCCGTTTGGTCCGTTTCTCAGGCGTGTACAGCAGCCCTGGCAATTTTAGTTTGTCGGTCGACAGGACTTGTATGAGCTCCAATTTCATGTATCTAGTGTATCAGATAGCGGTTGCCGCCATCGGCATCATGAATTTCAATGCCGTAAATCAGCCACTTTCAGAAAGTATGAAAAAAATGTGACAAACTGGAAGTGAGCGCAGTTCTAAGTCAAGCTTCCGCGCTCCCCAGAACTGGTATAAGCCGACTAAATATCGAGAGTAATCGATACGGGACAGTGGTCGGAACCAAAGACACCGGCGTGGATGGCAGCGGCTTTGACTTTTGATTTCAGGCTGCTAGAGACTAGGAAGTAGTCAATGCGCCAACCTACATTGCGTTCGCGGGCTTTGGCAAAGTGCGACCACCAGCTGTAATGGCTGTTGCCCTGCTCGAACAGGCGTAGTGTATCGACGAAGCCAGCGGCTATGAAGTTGCTGAAACCTTGACGCTCCTCGTCAGTAAAACCTTTTTTGCCACGGTTGGGTTTAGGGTTAGCCAGGTCATCCTCGGTGTGAGCTACATTTAGATCGCCGCAGAAGACGACTGGTTTGGTCTGCTCAAGCTGCTGGCAATAAGCCAAAAATGCCGGATCCCATTGTTTTTCCCTAAGTGGGATGCGACTCAGATCGTCCTTGCCGTTCGGCGTATATACGGTCACAACCCAGAATGTTTCAAACTCAGCAGCAATCACCCGCCCCTCTTTGTTAGGGTCACCATACGCGTCACCGCTGACGCTATATTTGTTAATAATATTTTCCGGAAAGCCATTGATGACCTGTAAAGGCGTAACTTTGCTAAGAATAGCCGTGCCACTGTAACCAGGCTTGTCGGCAGAATACCAAAATGCCTGATAGTCATCGATATTGACTTCAATCTGCTCAGGTTTGGCTTTGATCTCCTGCAGGCACAGAATATCGGGCTGCTCAGCTGCCAAAAATGGCTCCCACAAGCCCTTTTTCTGCACGGCGCGGATGCCGTTTACATTCCAGGAATAAATTTTTACCATAGCTGTCAGTATAGCCAGAGGTGTGGAAATTTGCTAGACTGATGCTCAATGTATACACGCGTTCTGCTCAAGTTATCAGGTGAACAGCTGGCCGGTAAATTCGAGCATGGCATCGACACTGAGCTTGGTGCCTGGATAGCCCAAGAAGTCAAAAAGGTGATCGAAGCTGGCACCCAGGTGGTGATCATGGTCGGCGGCGGGAACTATGCCCGTGGCGCCCAACTGGCCGGCAATGGTATCCGCCGGGTCACGGCTGACCAAATTGGCATGCTGGCGACCATGATGAATGCATTGGCTTTGACCGATATCTTTGAATCTGAAGATGTCCGCACGCGCTGTTTATCAAATATTTTTGCCGAGCAAGTCGCCGAACCATTCGTGCACCGGTTGGCCAACAATCATCTTCGCAAAGGCCGGGTAGTGATAGTAGCCGGCGGTATCGGCCGCCCATATCTTACGACTGATACTGCAGCTGTTTCGCTGGCACTGGAGCTGGATTGCCAAGCTGTACTCAAAGCCACCAAGGTGGACGGCGTCTACGACAAGGATCCGGCAAAATTCCCTGACGCCAAGAAGCTCGAACACATCAGCTTCACGCAGGCTGTCTCTGATGATGCTATCAAAGTTATGGACAAGGCCGCTATGGGCCTGGCTCTGGAGCACAAAATGCCAATCATTGTTTTTGATGCCCTGCAATCCGACAGTATTCTGCTGGCGGCAGATGGCAAAACGGCCGGCACCACCATTAGCTAGCCACTCAGCGTTCGAGTAATAATGATCTGGCGGAGGGAGAGGGATTTGAACCCTCGAAGGAGTTACCCCCTTACCACCTTTCCAAGATGGCGCACTAGGCCACTATGCGACCCCTCCATTAGTACGTAACCCGCATAATTATACAGAAAAAAACGGTTCGCGCAGCCTAAAACTTGCATAAGCGGAAATAAAATGACGAAATTACTACAAAGGTACTTGCGGCGCGCCTAAGCTTGCGTTTACACTAGAGGCAACGATGGCTGTCATACAATTACAAGACGTCAGCAAGCTGTACGGCTTCGGCGATGCCACTACCCTGGCACTCGATGAGATCAACCTGTCGATCGAGCACGGTGAATTCGTGGCAATCATGGGTCCCAGCGGTTGTGGCAAAAGTACACTCATGAATGTCATCGGCTTGCTCGACCGCCCCAGCCATGGCAGTTACCAACTCGACAATAAAAAAGTCGGCCGACTCCGGCCCAACCAGGCTGCCAAAATCCGCCGCGATACCATCGGTTTTATTTTTCAATCGTTCAATCTATTGCCTCGACTAACTGTGCTTGAAAATGTCGCTCTGCCGCTGACTTACAAAGGCATGTCGCTCACCAAACGCTTGAAGCAGGCCAGCCAAATGCTGGAGCGGGTCGGTATTCAGAACCGCGAATATTTTATGCCGAATCAGCTTAGTGGCGGTCAGGCCCAATGCGCGGCAATTGCTCGAGCATTGGTAAATGGTCCAAAACTGATCATTGCCGATGAGCCAACCGGCAACCTCGATAGCGCCGCCAGCCGCCTGGTGATGGAGCTGCTCAGTGAAGTTCATAAAATGGGCAATACTATACTGTTTGTAACGCATAACCCGGAGCTGACACGCTACGCTACGCGGGTGGTTTATATGCACGACGGCGGTATTATTCATGACGAAAAAACTGCGCTTGGCCAGGTTGCTACTACCGCCCGCAAGGTGTTATATACGCTTCCGACCACTTCTGAAGAAGATGATATGGCCGGCGTGTCAGCGCTAATGAAAGCTCTGCCGAGTAAACAAGCTGGTCGTAAGCGCACTAAGTCCAAAAAGAGCGTTGGTGCCAAATCAAAACCCAAAGCTTCGGCTAAGCAGGAAAAAAAGGCCGGCTCATGAAGTCACTGACCCGCGGTCAACTCAAAACCGGGCTCGATTCGATGCGCCGCGCCAAGTGGCGGAATTTCTGGACGATGCTCGGCGTCATTATTGGCGTATCGTCGGTGATTACGATCGTTAGTATTGGTGAAGGCGTCAAACAGCAGATCACCGGCCAAATTCAGCGCGTCGGTAGTGATCTGATTACGGTGCGGCCGGCGCAGCTGCAGACCGGCGGTGGCCAAGCAACCAATAACGTCTCGTTACTATCCGGCGTCTCCATTACCGGATCGCTGTCGGCGGCTGATGCGGCCAGTGTGCGGGCCTTACCGACTGTCGGCGCGGCCACACCGCTGACCGCCGTGCCAGGTACCGTCCGGGCTGATACTGGTGTGTATAAAGGTGGCTTCGTTATCGGTACGTCAGCTGACCTGCCGAATCTACTCAAACAGACCGTGCAGTACGGTAGTTTTTTCAATGATGACGATGACATGGCGGCCGTGGCGGTGCTGGGTAGCGGTGCAGCCGAAAAGATGTTTGACGAGCATGTGCCACTGGGGCGGACATTCACGTTTCATGATCAGCAATTCGTGGTGCGTGGTATTTTGAATGCTTTCGATACGACTCCACTCAGTGCCGATGCTAACTTCAATAATGCTATTTTTATACCAAATGGTGAAGCCCAGACCATCACCCATCAAACGGCCTCGATCTATGAGATACTTGCCCGCCCCACACATGCCAATCAATCTGATAAAACGGTTGCGGCCATAGACACTGCTCTCAATAAGTTACATGGCGGCGCTGGCGGCTTTAGCGTCCTCAAACAAAATCAAAATCAGACCAGCAGCGATAATGTCCTGAGCCTGCTGACTAACTTAGTGGCCGGTGTGGCCGCTATATCACTGATTGTCGGTGGCATTGGCATTATGAATGTTATGTCAGTGTCGGTGGTTGAGCGCTTGCACGAGATTGGTATCCGCAAAGCCATCGGTGCCACCAACCGCCAAATATTAAGTCAGTTTATGGTTGAAGCAACGGCTCTCAGCCTGATAGGCGGTGTTATTGGTATCCTCGTCGCTGCTACCATTGATGGAATATTGCGAATCGCGACCAACCTCCGGCCGGTACTTAGCTGGCAAATTATTTTGCTGGCGACAGGTGTATCTTTGATTGTTGGTATCGTCTTTGGCTCGTTCCCCGCCCTTAAGGCTGCTCGCAAAGACCCGATTGACGCCCTTCGATCCGAATAGATCAGATCCTAGAACAGGGCAATAATACCGCCGACACCGGCGGCTGTCATAAGTGCAGTGATCGCCCAACCGAGGACAGTAGTTGTCCGTTTATTAGCCCAGCGACCCATGACTTTTTTATCGCTGCTAATAATGACAATTAGGGCCAGGATGATTGGAGCGGTGATGCCGTTGACGAAGGCGGCATAAATGAGCGCTTTGATAGGGTCGATACTTAAGAAGTTACTAGCAAGCCCGATCAGCATGGAGATGATAATAACGCCATAGAATGCCCTGGCCTGACTGAGCGTCCGGTATAAACCCTCGCGCCAACGGAAGCTTTCACTCAGCGTGTAGCTACTGGCTCCGGCCAGCACCGGAATCGCTAATAAGCCGGTACCTATGATGCCGCCGGCAAACAAAAAGTAGGTAGCATTACCGGCAAATGGTCTGAGGGCCTCCGCCGCCTGCGAGGCCGACGTGATAGTACGAAGGCCGTGGGTGTAGAGAATGCCACCGCAGGCGGCAATAATGAAGAACATCACGACTTCAGACAGAAACATGCCAGACCAGACGTCTATCCGCATGCTCCTGATATCGCTGACCGGTGTGGCACCACTGCGGTCTTTGAGGGTTACCTTGCCCTGCAGGATCTGCTCTTCGACTTCTTGTGACGTCTGCCAGAAGAATAAATACGGCGAAATAGTGGTACCCAAGATTGCACAGATAATAATGAGCTGCTCCTTGTGGAAGCTAAAGCGTGGCACAACTGCCTGCGATAGCACGCTGTTCCAATGCAAATGTGCTAATATGGCCGAAAATACGTATGCCAGTAATACCAATGCCAGCCATTTCAGGTACCGCGCATAGCGCACATACGGTGTAAAAATCTGCAAGAACAGGCTGAGTCCAGTGAACCCGACGACTAGCAGGCCGAAGTTTAGCCTGGGATTGAGCAGCTGGGCCGCTTTGGCCATAGCGCCCAGGTCAGCACCGATGTTGATGGCGTTGGCAATAAATAAACTGAAGGCACACAGGTATAAGATGCGTTTGCTGAATCTCACCCGAATATTGCCGGCTAAGCCACGGCCAGTCACCAGCCCAATCCGAGCACACATTTCCTGGATAATAGCCGACATTGGGAACGTCCAGAGTGCCATCCACAAAAAGTGAAAGCCGAACTGGGCACCGGTCTGCGAGTAGGTAGCGATGCCCGACGGATCATCATCGGAAGCGCCGGTGGTCAGGCCAGGCCCGAGCATGTGCCAATAATCACCGCTCTTTTTAATGACTTGTCCGGTCGGTATGACCGAAGTTATTTTTTGCGTTGAGACAATCGTCCGCTCCAGGAACTCGGCTGGCGCTTCGGCACTTTTTCTGAGCAAATCATTTTGATGTTTCATAATAAATAGTATCTATATTGTAGCATGCCGCCTAGTCGGCGCACTGGCCACTGCTGACGGGCTGACCATGACTGACCGCCTGATTAATCTCGCCGATCACGGCCGGGGTCGTCAGTGCGTAGCCGACATGCTTATAAGAAGTTGATTCAGCAAAGATTACACCAATTACAGTGCCGGACTTGTCAATGAGCGGGCCGCCGGAATTGCCAGGAATAACAGCCCCCTGAATCTCATAGACTTCGCGGCTGGTGTTGCCGGTGCCATAGATGTTGCGGCCACTGGCAGTAAAACTATCGAGCACTGCTGCTGGCCCGGCAGTGAACGCCCCGCCACCGGGGTAGCCTATAACGGCGCTGGCGGTACCGCTTTTAACGGTATTCGTGGCAATGGTCAGCGGGCCGCCAGCCAGATTGCTAACCCGCATGATGGCAAAATCCAGGTTAGGATCAAACCAGATGACAGTCCCGCTGTGCTTGCCATTACTGTCCTGTACAAATGGGTGACGGATACCGGCTACGACATGAGCATTGGTAGCGACCAGGTCGCTGCCAATGACAAAACCTGAGCCCTCAACTACGCCCCCACAACCTTGCCCTATAACTTTGACGACCGAATCTTTAGCCCGATTAACGGCCGGCTCCAGTTCGCCTAATGATGGCAAATGAACGTTACCGCGTGGGATTGGCTCACTGCCAATGAACACTTGTGGGAAACCATTAGGATCTACTAAGTGCCCCAGGTCAGCTATCAGGTTCGGGGCGTCAGGCAGTGCCCGGTCAAGCAGGGTAATAATGGCTGAGCTCCGCACCACTGATTCCAGCTGAGGATACGGCAATGATGCCGCAACTGCTGCGGTCAGCCAAATACTCAACAGCAATGACACCGCGCCAAGGATAGCGCCGAGCCCATTATCATAGGTGTTTATTGGCTGTACAGCCATGAGCCGATGTTTGAGGCGTAAGCCTAAGTACTCACCAACAGTTAGCAAAATTAGAGCCGAGCCGAGGGTAGTGACAATCGTAATGACACCACGTGTAGCCGGGCTATGAGCCCACAGGATGGTGTGCGTTTCAAGTACTGCACCAAGGAATAAACCACCAAAGAAACCAACGGTCGAAAAGAGCTGACGTACGAAGCCGATATCCCGGCCGCGAAACAGCGCTATAATCCCAAACAGCACTATTAAAATATCCAGAATCATAGCTGTTACATAGTCCTAAAAATGACCACGCAGCAGTCCGACGGCGAAAAATAATATAGCTGCACCGATGCAGTACAAACCAAATGGTCGCAAACTTTTGGATTGAAAATATGTATCTAAATACCGGACGGTGAGATAAGCTGCGACGCCGGCAACCAGTCCACCAACTACTATCTGGCCGCGTACGCCGTCACTAAGGCTGCTGAAGAAGTCAGGTAGCTTGACTACACCGGCCGCCAAAATGATGGGGGTGGCCATTAAGAATGAAAACCGAGCGGCATCCTCATTGGATAAGCCGCTGAGCATACCACCGGTGATGGTAATGCCAGAGCGCGATATGCCGGCGAAAAACGCTCCGACCTGAGAGAAGCCAATCAGCGCTGCCCGGCCAAAGGTAACTTTGTCACTAATCTGATCGACGGTTTCGATGGTGCTGGATCCGGCAGTGCGCCGTCGCCGCTTAATCTGCTCTGTTGACTGTAGCCGGCTGGCAAACAGCAAAATAAAGCCGTTAATGAATAGGAAGATTATGGCCGACAATGGCTTGGCGAACTGGGTACGTAGTTGATGCTCGAAGATCAGACCGATTATCCCGGCAGGAATAGCTGAGGTGATGAGTAGCCAGCCGAGCTTAGCATCGGGATTGTCCAGTTTTCGTGTTTTGACTGAGCCGAACAAGCCACCGATGATGCGGTACCACGTCTTACGATAAAATATCAATAGCGCCACCGCAGTTGCCACATGCAGAATCACCACAAATGCCAGGTAGAACGATTCGCTTTTACTTTGGTCTGATGTCAGGATCTTCCAGTTGAATAGCCAGGGCACCAGCACGGAGTGGCCCAGACTGGAGATCGGGAATAGTTCGGTAACACCCTGCAACAGGCCGATGATGATAGCTTGGAAATACGTAAGCATTAGCTAGTATTGTAGCAAGTATTAGACGTTATAGGTACTGGAGCTGATGGTCCCACCCTCACCTGTCCAGTTGGTGTGGAAGAACTGACCCCGGGTCTGGTCAGTTCGCTCGTACGTGTGAGCTCCGAAGTAATCGCGCTGAGCCTGTAGTAAGTTAGCCGGTAGCACCGCCGTACGGTAGGCGTCATAAAATGCCAGGGCCGTCGACATGGCCGGTACGGGTACTCCTGCCACAACGGCAGTACTGATGACCTTGCGCCAGGCGTCCTGAGCATCAGCAGCGGCTTTGGTAAAGAACGGATCGAGCAGGAGGTTCATGATATCCGGATTGGTATCAAATGCAGTTTTGATCTCGCCCAGGAAGCGACTGCGGATGATACAACCGCCACGCCACATTAGTGCAATGCCACCGTAGTTAAGGTTCCAACCGTATTCGATGGCGGCGGCCCGCATGAGCATGTAGCCCTGGGCATAGCTGACAACCTTGGAAGCGTATAGGGCCTGGCCTATCTGAGGAATCAGGGCTTTATCGCCGCTGCCGTCAGGAACAGGGCCTTGCAGGATCTGACTGGCTGCCACACGCTGGTCTTTGAATGACGAAATGGTGCGGGCATAGACGGCTTCACTAATCAGTGTGACCGGCTGCCCCAGATCGGCAGAGCTGATAACCGTCCATTTACCGGTACCCTTCTGCCCGGCTGTATCGAGGATTTTGTCTACCAACGGCATGCCGTCGGTATCCTTGTAAGCCAGGATCTCAGAGGTGATCTGGATGAGGTAACTGTCGAGCTCTTCTTTGTTCCAGTCAGCGAATACTTTGGCAGCTTCATCCGGACTAAGGCCGAGATGGCCGTGTAGCAGCTGATAGGCTTCGCAGATCAGCTGCATGTCACCATATTCGATGCCATTGTGGACCATTTTGACGTAGTGGCCGGCGCCACCCTCACCTACCCAGTCACAGCACGGTGTGCCGTCTTCGACTTTAGCGGCTATGGCCTGGAAGATGCCTTTGACGTGCGGCCAGGCGGCTGGTGAGCCCCCCGGCATGATCGATGGCCCATGGCGAGCCCCCTCTTCGCCGCCGGAGACGCCGGTACCGATGTATAAGAGACCTTTGGCTTCGACTTCTTTGACGCGGCGTTCGGTGTCGGTAAACAACGAATTACCGCCGTCGATGATAATATCGCCTGACTCCAGATATGGCAGGATGTGCTCAATGGTCTGGTCGACGGCCTCGCCGGCTTTGACCATCAGCATGACGCGGCGTGGTATCTTGAGCTGGGCCACCATTTCTTCGACCGAATGGGCGGCAATGACGTTGCTACCTTTGGCAACATCATTCAGGAAGTCATCAACTTTGCTGACCGTGCGGTTATAAGCTACCACCGTGAAGCCGTGATCATTCATGTTCATGATCAGGTTCTGACCCATGACGGCCATCCCGATTACTGCAATATCTGCGGTCGCTTCAGCCATAATCTACCCTCGCTTCAGTGTTTAATGCTTGTGAACAGTATACCAAAGTATTAGCTACCGGTCGGCCGGAACCAACTGTCGATAATAGTGTCGGCTTCAGTGCCTTTTGGGTAGTCACGCAAATCATGGTTACCTCGACTCCAGGCATCCAGGATGGGCTGCAAAACCTGCCAGCTGGCCATGACCTCTTCAGAGGTGGCGAACAAGGCTTTGTCGCCACGTATGGCATCCACAAGTACCCGCTCATAAGCATCGGGCTCCTGACCCTCAAATGTCGTAGCATAGCTAAAGTTCATGTCGGCTGGCTGTACGGCTGCTTCATAACCTGGGGTTTTGACGAGTAGCTGGACGTCGATGCCTTCATTGGGCTGGATCCGGAAGGTCAGCTGGTTGATGTCAGTCTCGGCATCGCCAAAGTAGACGCTAATGCTGGTCTCTTTGGCGGCCAGGGCCTTGCCGGTGGTCAGCCGTAACGGTACTCCCTGCCACTGTGGCAAACCACTGTACAGCTCGATGGATACAAATGTTTCAGTAGCTGACTGCGAATTTTCAACTTCGCCACGGTAGCCAGTATACTGAGCCCGAATGGCATGGGACGAAACCTGGTCGGCGGCGATGGGTAGTAGCGCTTCCAAAAAGGCATGCTTAGACTGATGTAGCTGGTCATTGTTCCTGGCGTCGGCTGGCAGGTCCATTAAGGTTAATGTCAGCAACTGAAGCATATGGCTTTGGACCAAGTCGCGCATTGCCCCGACGGAGTCATAGAAGTTGGCCCGACCTTCAATGCCGATCTGTTCGGCAGCCAAAACCTCGACGGCTTTGATATGCTGACGATCCCAAACGCTATTGAATAGTGGGTTGTGACGCCGGAACGTCAAGATGTTTTGAGCGGTTTCTTTGGCCAGATAGTGATCAATTCGAAAAATCTGGTCTTCCTGGAAAGCAGTGGCCGTTTCGGCAATCAGTGCTTCGGCCGAGGCGACGTCGTAGCCGAATGGTTTTTCAACCAGTAAGCGACTAACGGCGCTGCCATCCTGGCCATTGCTGTTGAGACCGTGCTCACCCAGGCGACGAATAACCGGACCGTAGACCTGGGGCGGGATTGATAAATAAAACAAACGGTTGAGTTTCTGGCCCTGAGTAGCATCGATAGCATCCAACTGCTCGCGCAGCCGATCATAGTCGGCATCTTGTACCGGATCGACCTGCACCATATGCAGGTTATCAGTGAAACGTTTGAGAGCCACGGGATCACACGTCTTATCTGCCTCCCGTATACAAAGCTCTACCTGTTCCAACAGTTCATCATTGCTGATGGCGCGGCGGCTGGTACCAATCACCTGCGTATGGTCAGGCAGCAGGTTCTCTTTGAACAAATGATAGATGGCTGGTAAAACCTTGCGTTTCGCCAGGTCGCCGGTAATACCGAAAATTACTAAGCTGGCAGGGGTCATGTGGCGTCTCCAATCTGATCGTTATAGATGTAGGCTTCAGGTAATTGCTTTAGGATTTGGGAGGGTTGTTCGACTAGTGGTTGTTCGGTCTGCAGTTTGTGAAGGGCAGCTTTTTTGCTGTTACCGAAGACCAGGCTGTAGTCGGCATCTATAGCCTGCAGTGCCCGAAACGTCGTGGTAATACGTTCGTACGGAGCACTGGCATAGGACGTCACCAGCACCTCGGTGACGCCTGCAGCCGGCGAATGCGGCAGTATGCCCGATATGTGGCCATCTTCGCCGATGCCAAGCTGACTAATGATGATGTCAGCTCTGGCAAATTCGGATTGGACGATAAGATTATAGTCAGCGGCCGTCTCTTCTAACGTATAGTCGGGCCGTAGCACCGATAATAGTGTTGCTGCACCTTCATTGAAGCCCGCCTGCATCAGCTGTTCAAAATTAGAGTTCGGATGACCAACCGGGCCATAGCGCTCATCTATTAACATAATCGTCAAAAGATGCTGCAGATCAGGCTGGATACCATCCATGACTGCTACGCTGGAGCTAATGCTTGAACCACCGCTGACCAGCCATAAAACTTTTTTGGCATCACTAAGCTCAGTTACTAATCGCTCTTGAAGATCGGCTATAGCAGTTGCACCGTCTGGTGTCAGGATGAATTGCATAGCTTTACTATAGCAAGGATAGAGCCACGAGCGAATTTGAGAATAGTTACTATTGCATGGTGTCGATGCGGACGAAGCCTTCGGCATAGGCGCTGCCGCAGCTAGCGCCAGCCAGACTGGCCATGTCGCGGATTCTGGGTTCCAAGATATTTAGTGGTGGTACCTGACTGGCATGGGCTGCCAGCGCTGTGATCTTGGCGTCGATAGTATCGCTGATATCGATGAAAAAATCCTGTTTGTCGAAGTTACTAAGTAATACCGTGCTGACTTTATGCGGCTGCTGACCCTCATCAAGTAGCTCGGGGAAGCTTAAATGGTCACGGGCGAGCGGAAAAACAGCGTCCAGCGTAGCCTGCCCGGCAGCCCGATGATCGGGGTGATTGATAACACCCAGCGGTGCGTAGTAGGCCATAGTCGGATCAAAAGTGATGACGACTTCGGGTCGGAGCTGGCGGATAACCCGGACAATATCGCATTTTAGTTCCATAGTAACTTCTAACTGTCCGTCGACGTAGTCAAAGAACTCTGCACCAGCAGCGCCAATGGCTTTGACGGCGGCGTCCTGCTCGGCCTTGCGCATTTTGACCAGCTCGGCGCAGTCGGCGCTGAGATCGGCTGATCCACGGCTGCCATCGGTCAGAATTAGGTAATAGACTTGGGCGCCTTCACCGGCAAACTTGGCAAGCGTGCCGGCGGCCATGAAGTCCAGGTCATCAGGATGGGCACCGACGCCGAGAACTATTTTGGGATGCAATGGATCGTGTGCGGTGGGTTTCATGGTCCTAGCATAACGCAGGTGGCAGGCATTCGTACAGTTTCTAATGACTATATGATTCGGCGGCTTAGCCCTGTAGTACCTTTGCCTTCATGACCGGGAAGACTAGCCAGCCAGGTTCATAGTTCGTAAGCGCAGTGGCCGTAGGTCTTTAGCGGATTGCGGCACCAGCAGAGCCAGTTCATCATATTCGCGCTGGCCGGCTTCTGTTAACCGGCAATCATGTATATTTGCTATAGGGCTAATTTGATAAAACAACTCTAAGCGAAGTTGACCGTGATGCGTGTATTCCTGGGTGAATTGCAGTTCTCCTGTTTCATATTCGACATCCAACAATTCCTTTAATAGTCGTTTAAGAGCGATTGCCGCGGTTTCGTCGGCTTCAACCTTGCCGCCAGGCAGGCACCAAAACGTACCACGCTTGGGCTGGACTACCAGCAGTTTTTTACCGTCAGTTATAATGCCCCGGACGATGATTTCCCTATGTGACTCAGCGGCCTGACGACGGCGTGTATAAGCCAGATATTTTTCGTAGACAAGCGTACCGTAAGGCGGCACGCTGGCGGCAGCGGCAAGCACAAACTGGAAGCGCGACAGACGTAGACTCGTAGCAACCGCTAGCAGTCCGAGGAAATAGATGAAAAAAAATGTGCCATGAGTTTGGCCCAAGACTTTGAGGACGTCATGATTGTTCGGCAAGCCGAAATGCTTGTACAAGATGCCGGTGATTAGTAGTGTCCAGCCAAAAGCCTCGCCAAAGGCCGCCAGGCGGAAGACATTCCAGGCCTCGCGGTCGGTAAAGAAAGCAAATGACCTAGTGGGCGTAGAAGCCACGGCCAACCTTGTCGGGTACCATCGCCAGGCTGACGCCAGCATCAGTCAGGGTTTTAATGACAGTCTCATCGGCGACAGAGCCACTGGAGGTTAGGACGGCTTTGACGCCGGCCTGAGCTAGGATGGCTGGGCCATCTGAGAACGGGAAGAAACTGTCGCTGTAAGCGACTGCTCCACTCAGCTTATCGAGACTGTGCAGAGTGCTAATTGTCAAAATATCGCCATCTTTGACCAGGCTGGGCATCTCGGTAGTAGTACGGGTCACCGCTAACTGACCAGCGCCGACGCGGTCTTGCTGTCCGACGCCATTGCCGATCAACTGGCCGTTTTTGACAAGTGTTATGGTGTTGCTGTTGGAGGTGGCACCGATGGCCCAGGCCAAGATCATATCCTGCCGCTGTTGATCGCTTAATTCACCATGGATCTGCATGTGCTCAGCCTGCAGATCCTGCACAAAATCGTAATTTGATTGCTCCAGCAAACCACCGCGAACCGGGCGAACGCGTCGGCTGTGATCAAGCGAGGCCTCGCTTAGGCTGGCCAAGGCAGGATTGATGATTACGCGCAGTTTTTTGCGACTGAGCAGCTCCAAGGCGTCATCGCTGACACTACTACCAATGACACCGTCGAGCAATCGGGTCTGGCCTTCGTCCATGGCGTAGTGCATGAGTGTCTCTGCAACTTCAGTGGTGATGGCGCCATTGACCATGACTACACCACCGAAGATGGCGCGGGTATCACCGGTTAACATCTTCTGTACCGCTATGGTTAGTGTCTCGCCGACTCCGGCGCCGCAGGCGTTGCCATGCTTGACACCGACAGCCAGCGCCGGAACCGTACCAAAATTGCGTTCGAAACCGGCGGCAATGTGCGTGGCAGTCTGCAGTAGCCGGTCAATATCCGTCAGGTTGATGTAGCTTTGCTCCATGCCCTTGACGTGCTGGAACTGGTCGATACCTAAGGCATCGACGGCAATGCGGTTGTCGGCGTAGAGACCGGCTTCGGCTTGCTGCGGGTTTTCACCGTATTTGGTTTTGGAAGCCTGGCGGGCAATGTAGCCGCTGACATTCGAGCCGTTCAAATATTTTGCCAGCGCCAAGGTGTAGCGAGTGACTTCGTATTCTGACCGAGCGGCTAATGCTTCGAGAAAGGCTGCCTCGTCTGACTTACCGGCCTGCAACCACTCGAGCACCGGCTGGCGTTGCTCAGCTGCCGACAGCACAATCCGTCGAGCTTTAGCGGCCGCCCGCAGCATAGTCGGGCCGCCGATATCGGTCTGGGTTACGACGTCTTTGACGGTGGCGTCAGATTTGGCGATAGTTGCCTCTAGCGGATACATATCGACACAGACCAAGTCGATTAGTGGCAGCCCTAATTTTTTCATTTCGGCCATGTCGTCAGCGCTGTTGGTGTCAGCTAAAATCCCAGCATAAAGTTCTCGCGACAGCGTAACCACCCGGTGGCCAAGGATGGCACTGCCACCGACCAGTTCCGCTACGTCAGTGACCGGGACCATAGCAGCTTTGATCTTCTGAGCAGTACCGCCGGAGGCGTAGACCGTCCAGCCCAGCTCTACCAGGCCTTTGGCGAATTCCTCGATACCGGTTTTGTCATAGACTGAAAGTAAGGCGTTGGCCATGGTTATGCTCCTAGTTTCGTTTGCCAGTAATCATGAATCATCATCGCTTTTTTGGCGGCCAGGCCGGTATAGGCAGTCTCCGGGTTTTGAATATATGACTTCTCCTGATTACTGAATTGTGACCAGTAATCAGCAATAGAGGAGTTGGCTTGAGCAGCTTCAAATAATGAAATATGTGACTCCAGAGCGGCATGCGCGATGGTTTTTGAAGCTTCATGGGCAGTAGTGTGCCCGTATTTTTCAAGTAACAGATATAACGGTTCGGCGGCGATTGCGCCCTCTGTCAGGTGCAAGTTCCTTTGCATGTTTTCGCTATCGACTTCCAGCTTGCCCATGACTGTATTGAGCCGGCTGGCCATGGCAGCAACGCTCCCCAGGCTCAGGGCATAAAAGCGTGATGAAGCAGAGTCGGTCAAGTCACGCTGATGTTCACTGCTGATGTTGAGGTTGGCATTGAGCATCTGGGCTGTCACCTGCTTGGACATAGAGATAATATTCTCAAAGTTCCAGGGGTTACGCTTGTGTGCCATGGTGGAGCTGCCTGTCTGGCCTGGCTCAAAACGCTCGCGGACTTCAGCGATCTCAGTGCGCTGCAGATGACGCATGTCGTGCGACAGATTGGCCATAATGCCAGCGGTGATGGTTAGCTCGTCCATCAGGCGGATGGCTGCCTCGGCGGGCACGATCTGCGTGGCGTATGGTGCTGGCTCTAGGCCAACTTTACTCAGTACATTCTTCTCAAAAGCAATCGGGTCATCCACGAAAACATTGAGCGCATTGTAGGCGCCCACCGCACCTGAAAATTTACCCTTTAATAGCTTACTCAAATCATCGAGTGCCAACAGATTTTCACCCAACCGGCTGACATACTCTGCCATAGCAAAGCCAAAGGTAACGGGCACGGCGTGCTGGCCATGTGTCCGGCCAATCTGGACGGTTTCGGCGTGATCTTTGGTGAGAGTCAGCAGCGACTGCAGCAGGCTTCGTAGTCGTGGCAGTACCAGATCCTGGATGGCAGCCCGCAGTTGTAGGGCCGTCGCTGTCGATATAATGTCGTACGAGGTGGCGCCAAAGTGCACATATGGTTGGGCGGCATCAGGCAACTCAGCTTTAATGCAATTTACCACAGCCTTTATGTCGTGCTTAGTGGTCTGTTCTTCGTTATAAACGGCTTCGGCACTGATCTGGCTGGCCGCCACTTCGATTTGCTCAGCAACAGCGCGCGAACAAATGCCAGCGTCTGCCAAGGCATGGGCAAGCGCCGCTTCGACATAAGCCTGGTAAGCAATTCGACTACGTTCTGACAAATAGCTGGCGATTTCCGGGTCATAATAACGACTGTCTAGCGGGTCAAGCGCATTATAGTCACGTTCATCGGCGACGCTCGGTAAAACAAACGGTTTCAAAGGAAGTGCTCTTTCATATAGTGTTGTACGTTAGATTGTATAGTTAGTTGTACGGATGCATTTGAACGCTTTTCAAAAACCTGGCCGGTCAGTTGTTCGTAAAGCTCAACATAGCGGTCCGATACTAGTTGCACGAACTCGTCGGTCATTTCCGGCATCGCCTGCCCAGGCTGGCCACTAAAGCCACCAGCCATCAGCCATTCCCGAACAAATTCCTTAGACAAATGCTTGGGTGTAACTGATTTGTCGCCCGCAACGTATGCTTCATAACTATCGGCGTAAAAGTAACGCGATGAATCAGGCGTCAGGATTTCATCGATCAGGACGATCTGTCCGTTGTGTTTGCCGAATTCAAATTTTGTATCGGCCAGTACCAAGCCCTGAGCTGCCGCCATCTCCTTCCCCCTGGCAAAAAGCTGCCGGGTATAGTGGCAGAGCTGATCCCACTCCTCGGGACTGGCCAACCCGCGCTCCACGATCTCTTTATACGTAATGTCTTTGTCGTGGCCCTCATCAGCCTTGGTAGACGGGGTGATTAATGGCTCCGGGAAACGGTCAAATTCATGCAGGCCATCAGGCATAGTCTCTCCGCAAAGTATGCGTTTACCCGCCGAATATTCGCGCCAGGAGTAACCGACCAGACTGCCGCGGATTACCATTTCTATCTTAAATGGTTCGGCTTTGACGCCGATGGCAACATTGGGGTCAGGTATAGCGGTCAGCCAGTTGGGAAGAATGTCGCTGGTAGCCGATAGCAAATGCGCCGCCAACTGGTTCAAGACCTGTCCTTTATAAGGAATAGCCCGCGGTAATATCACATCGAACGCCGAAATTCGATCGGTAGCGATCATAATTAGTAAGCCACTGTCTAAAGTGTATACGTCGCGGACTTTGCCATGATACAGCGCTGTCTGCCCGGGAAACTTGAAATCGGTGGTCGCAATCGTCTCGGCGCTGTTCATTACTAGTATTGTATAGGGTATGATTATTCTATGGAACCCCGGGAATCCCAAACTATCGGCATCGTCGGCGGCGGCCAGCTCGGCCGGATGCTGACGCTGGCGGCATTGCCGCTCGGCTTCCGCGTAGTGGTATTGGATCCAGGTGCTAACTGCCCTGCCAAGCAAGTTGGCGCCGAGCAGATTGTCGGTGAGCTGAACAATAAGGCAGCCTTAGAGAAGCTGGCTAAGCAAGCTGACTTTATCACGATTGAGATCGAGCATCTCGACGCCGTGGTGTTGCAACGGATTGCCGACAGTGGCGTGCCGGTCAATCCGTCGCCTAAAACCATTCAATTAATCCAAGATAAATATGCTCAGAAAGTCTTTCTGCAGAAGCACCACATACCGACAGCGACCTTTGTGAAGCTGGAGGATGAGGCCATGGCCAGTATCCAGTTTGATCGCTGGGAACGGTCGATGATCATCAAAACCAGGCGTGGTGCCTACGATGGCCGCGGCAACATGGTCATTAAAGACTACGACGATATCCCGGCTGCTTTTGCGCGCTTCAAAGGGCAGGAACTGTATGCCGAAAAGCTCGTGCCGTTTGAGAAAGAACTAGCCATAATGGTGGCCCGCGACTCGGAAGGAAGCGTAGTACTCTATCCGCTTGTCGAGACTATCCACCAGCGTAATATTTGTATAGAAACATTGGCACCGGCACCTGTTGGCGAGGAGATAACCGCCCAGGCTACTGCCCTGGCCCGACAGGTCGCTGAACAGCTTGATGGGGCGGGAGTGTTAGGCATCGAAATGTTCCTGACTACTGATGGCGAGCTCTTAGTAAATGAGATTGCACCCAGGGTTCATAACTCCGGACACTACACCACAGAGGCTTGCCGGACATCGCAGTTCGAGCAACACATTCGGGCTATTGCCGGCCTGCCGCTCGGTTCAACAGAGATGCTTATGCCAGCGGCTGTCATGATCAACATCCTCGGAGAGCGCGATGGTCCCACCGAGGTTCAGGGCACCGACAAAGTTTTAAAAGTCCCTGGCTCCAGCCTACACCTATATGGCAAATCCCCCACGAAGGTTGATAGAAAGATGGGACATATCACCGTCACCGGTCGCACATTACAAGAAGCCCACAATAATGCCCGCGCGGCCAGAAAGAGTTTTCAGATATGAAACCATTAGTCGGAATTATTATGGGTTCGGATTCGGATCTGGATGTTCTGTCTGAAGCCGCCAAAGTATTCGATGAGTTCCAGGTAGCCTATGAAGTGCGCGTCATCTCAGCGCACCGGACGCCGGACGCCATGGCCAATTATGCTGCCGAAGCTAAGGACCGCGGTCTGCAGCTGATTATTGCCGGCGCCGGTGGCTCGGCCCACCTGCCCGGCATGACCGCTTCACACACCACCCTGCCAGTAATTGCAGTACCCGTGAAGCGTGATCACCATGGTCATGAAGCTTTCTGGTCCAACATCAAGATGCCTCCTGGTATTCCGCTGGCCACCATGCCCGAAAATGGTGCCAGGAACGCTGCGCTGCTGGCCATTGAAATTTTGAGTCTGCACGACATGACTTTAGCCCAGGCTTATCAGGACTTTCGTAGCACTCAGGCTGCTAAGGTAATTAGTACAGATGCTGAGTTGCAGGCTAATGGCTGGCAGTCCATGATCGATAATGGCTAAGCTTGCGCCCAAAGCCTAGTCGGATTAGAGTAAATGCATGAATAACCCTAATTGGTATGTCATTACTGGTGGCCCCTCCACAGGCAAAACTACCCTTCAGCAGGAATTAGCTAAATTAGGCTATGCGACTGTCGACGAAGCCGCCCGCCTGGTGATTGATGATGCCATAGCTAAAGGCACAGCAGTGATTGATCTGCGTGATGACGAAAAACGCTTCCAGGACGATGTCGTCCGCCGCCGTTTAGTACTTGAGGCCAGAGCCCCTACAGACACGACTGTCGTACTTGACCGTGGCATGCAGGATTCATTGGGCTACTATCGATATTATGACTTCAAGGTCGAAGACTGGATCATGGACCATATGAAAGCTGCCAGATACGGCAAGGTATTTTTGATGGAGCCGCTCGGCATCACCAAGCCTGACTATGCCAGGACCGAAGTCCGGGATTTTAATGACCACATCACCGACCTGTTGGCCGAAGCTTACCGTGAATATGGTATGGAGCCTATCCGGGTGGCACCGGTTAGTGTTGAGGAACGCCTTAAAATCGTCCTAGCTCACCTACCGACAGCCAACTAACTTAAAGCGGGTTACTTGTAGGGCATTAAGGCTTGGTAGCCAATGTCGCGCCGATACTGCATGTCATCGAAGTGAATACCTTTATCACCAATAGCTTCAACAACGGCGGCTTGGGCATGGCTGACAGTGACCCCGAGGCCGGTAATGAACAGCACCCGGCCGCCATTTGTCAGTAGCTGCCCGTCAACGGTTTTGGTGCCAGCCTGAAACACCACAACGTTCTCATACTCTTGGTCTAAGCCAAGAATAACTTGCCCGGTAAGTGGCTGCTCAGGATAACCCGGCACGGCTAGGCAAGTGGTCAGCGCGGCACCATTGATGACCGTTGGCAGTTCGAAGTCAGCTAGCTTACCGGCGGCAGTGCTATGTAGCATGTCATAAATGTCGATGCCATGCTCCATTAGTAGTGGAATCAGTACCTCTGTTTCCGGGTCACCCCACCGGGCGTTGTATTCAATGATAATCGGATCACCGCCAAGCTCTTCAGCGAGCATAATACCCATATACAAGACGCTGCTGTATGGCATGCCCTCTTCAAGCATGCCGGCGAACGTCTGGTCAGCTATGATGCCGATTTTGCTCCACTGGTCACCGCTCAGCAGCCAGCTCGGCAGCGGCGCATAGACACCCATACCGCCGGTGTTAGGCCCCTTGTCTGCTTCCAGTAAGCGTTTGTGATCTTGAGATGCGATAGGAATGATTTTGTGAGTTGTGCCATCGCTGAGCACGAAGACCGAAACTTCTGGCCCATGATAGCGCTGCTGGATCACCAATTGTTCACCTACGCCGTCCATGCTGCCACTGAGAATTTTGTCGAGTGCTGCCATGGCTTCGGCTTCATTGTCTGGCAAAAAGACGCCTTTACCGGCGGCTAGGCCGTCGGCTTTGATAACTGCTTGGCTTGGGCCACCGAACTGGGCGATGGCATCTTCGGCTCTAGTGCGCTCACTGACAACTTGCGACGGCGGCAGGCTGATACCATGCCGCTGCATAAACTTAGTAGCAAAGCCTTTGCTACCTTCCAGCTGGGCGGCAGCTTTGGATGGTGCAAAGGTGGTAATGCCAGCGGCCCGCAGCTCGTCGCCGAGGCCGGCAACAATGGGTGCATCGGGCCCGACCACTACAAAATCAACCTGATTGGCCTGACAGAAAGCTGGTAGATCAGCGTGGTCAACCGTGGCGTTTTCGGCTTTACTAAGCGCGGCAGTACCGGCATTGCCAGGGACCACGAACAGCTTGTCTACTTTGCCTGAGGCATTCAAACCATAACTTAAGGCGTGTTCGCGGCCGCCACTGCCAACCACTAGTACAATACTCATGCTAGCGTCTCCTGTTTAACTTTTTCCAGTCTCATATAGCGCTGTTGCTCATGCCAAAATGTATTAATATCTCGGGCCACATATTCTTTTTCAGTTAGCTGGATCCGAGCAAATAATGTTTCTGCGGTATCTTTTGGTTCGACTGGTACGCCATGCTCGGCTAAGATGGGGCCATCATCATAATCTTCCGCTACTACATGCAACGTCTGACAGCCATGGTCAATCCCCAAGTCGAGGATATGTTGCTGCACTCCTTGACCATACAGCGCCCGGGTCTGCGGCAGCGGTCCGGGATGGCTGTTTACCATACGCGCCTGGTGTGGGCTGACATAATCTGTCCGCCAGCCGTAGGCTGTCACCAGCCTGGTACCAACTTTTTTCATGTAGCCCAGTAGGGCCACCAGGTCGACTTTATAAGTTTCTAATACATCTAAAATTGCCTGCTCTTCAGCTTTGGTCTGACCACCCTTGCCTACGGCTTCGGTATCTGTAGACGGATGCGTCCGTGCATTAATAACCAAATGTGGTATCTCCAGACCTAGCTCGTGGTTGAGAGCAGCTAATCTAGTAATAATACCGGCCTCAGAACGGCTGACTATGACTAGCACCACTGTCTGATCGAGGTGCTCACTGAGACTGTGCCGGATAAAGGCCTCAGCGGTCGTGCCGCCACCCGAAGCCAATATGGCAATGCGGGCGGTCATGCGCTGACGTGCGAAGTCAGTTTGTGGATTTTAGGTTTAGTAGTGACAGTTGTTTTTTTAGGAAGTGGTGACTGCTTTATGGCTGCAAGTGGGCTAACTAACGGCACGCCGGCATCGGTCATAACCTCTTTGGCCCGTTGACCAATTGGTACTGGATAGACACCATTGAAGCAAGAAGTCGAGAAGCTGGATTCTGGCAGACCGGTGGCCTGGATCATGCCGTCATACGATAGAAAATTAAGGCTGGTAGCACCGACGTAGTCGCACAGCTCATCGTTGCTCATGGTGGCCGAAATAAGCTCGCTCTGGCGGGGCGTATTAATGCCGTAAAAGTCAGGATAGCGCACTGGTGGGCAGCTGATCATTAAGTGGACCTCACGGGCACCGGCTTCAAACAGCATGGCGACGACTTTGCGCATAGTTGTCCCCCGGACAATCGAATCATCGACAAGGATGACGCTCTGGCCTTGTAAGGTTTCGATGACCGGATTGAGTTTCATCTTGAGGTCGCGCTCACGGAGTGCTGCTGTTGGCCGAATAAAGGTGCGATGTATGTAGCGGTTTTTCATTAGGCCAATTTCAAATGGTATACCAGTGGCCTGCGAATAACCGAGAGCAGCAGGAATGCCCGAATCTGGTACAGGCACCACGACATCGGCTTTAATGGGGAACTCTTTGGCCATCTGGCGGCCAAAAGCTTTACGGACACCATCTACACGCTTACCGAGCAATAAGCTATCGGGACGGGCGAAATAGACTAATTCAAAAATATCAAGCTTCTGGTTGGGCGTCATAACCTGGCATGAGTGTAGGCCTTGGGTATCCAGTGTTACCACTTCGCCAGGCTCGACGTCGCGGATAAGTGTGGCGCCGACCGTATCAAAAGCACAGGTCTCCGAAGCCACGGCGTAACCACCATCCAGCTGACCAACCGACAACGGGCGGACGCCACAGCTGTCCCGGAAGGCCACTAGCTGGTGATCATTCATGGCGACCGATGAGAACACGCCGGTAAACAAGGGGTAAGCAGCAACAACGGCCTCTGTAAGGTCGAGACCGTCATCAAGGTAGCAAGCGATGGCGGCTGCCATCATGCCGGAATCATTGAGATCTGCCTGATAGGCCCCGCGCTTTGACAAAAAGTCTTCGAGTGCTTTGGTGTCCGGTAGATTGCCATTATGAGCAAAGGCGAAACCTTGTTTGTGATAGACATATGGCTGATTGTAGCAATCGTCACTGCCACCAGAGGTAGAATAGCGATTATGGCCAATGGCAACGGTGCCTGGCAGCTGCTCCAAATCTTCTTCATGGTAGGCGGTAGAGACCAGACCATTGGCGGCATGCCGATGCAAAACGCCGTCGTCGCTGCTGGCAATGCCTGAGCTCTCCTGACCGCGGTGCTGCAGTGCCCATAGTCCGTAAAATGTCAAACGAGCGGCTTCGAAGCCGCTCGCCATATCAGTATTGTTGTCGGTGCTGATTACGCCAAAGACCGCGCATTTTTCAGTCAGCTGATCATTCTGACCGATCTCGTTATCAAACAGTGAGGCGATGGGCATTGGAGCTCCTTTAGATGCGAATAAGCTGTCTGATCAAGTATTTGTGTAATTACAGCTGGACCAGGTTTGTTTACGATGTATGTATTCCTTTTATGGTATGCATTTGTAACCATCATAGCAACCCCATATATATCACTAACACTGGTCGCAAACTGATCAATTTGTTGTGTTATTTGCCTGGTCGAGCACAATAAATTAGCGTCACCGCTGTAGTCTCGGTACAATAGCAAATAACAGGAGGAACCCCGTGGCAACCAATGAAAACAGCTATGCAAGTAGCGGCGTCGATTACAGCGCAATGGATCCCATAAAGGTTCTGGCGCAGCAAACCGCCAGAGCTACTGGCCCTAACCTGGCTGCTTTCAATGCCCACGAGATGTCAGCCAGCCGCGGCGAATCGGCCTACGTCTGGGAAGAGGCTGATGCGTATCGGGCACTGGTCATTGAGGGGCTGGGTACCAAGAACCTGGTAGCTGATGCCGTCCGTTCTCTGACAGGTAAAACTCATTATGATTCTTTGGCGCAGGATACTATTGCTATGGTCGTCAACGACCTGATTGTCGTTGGGGCTCCGCCCCAAGTGGTGAATGCCTATTTTGCTATTGGCGACTCGGCCTGGATGCTCGATGCAGAACGCGCCAGTGACCTGATACGCGGCTGGGCCGCCGCTTGCAACGCTATTGGTGCGGCTTGGGGTGGGGGTGAAACCCCGACACTTAAAGGTGTGATCAATCCTGAGACCATCGACCTAGGCGGCTCAGCTATCGGCCTGATTGCTGACAAAAATAATCTGGTCTTAGGGGACAAGCTGGCTGAGGGCGATGCCATTGTTCTGATCGAGAGTAGTGGTATCCATGCCAATGGTATTACTTTTGTAAGGAGTTTAGCCGAAAAGGATCCCGCTATCTATGCCTCGCAACTGCCTGATGGTCGTATATTCGGCGAAGCCATTCTGACGCCGACTCATCTATATGCATCATTAGTACGCGCCATGCAGGCGGCCAACATCGACATTCACTATATGGTCAACATTACCGGTCACGGGTGGCGTAAACTAATGCGGGCTACCCACGAATTTACTTATGTATTTGATAGCGTACCTGAGGTACCGGCCGAGTTTAGATTCATGCAGCAGCAGGCCGGCGTCGATGATAATGAGATGTATGGTAATTTCAATATGGGAGCCGGCTTCGCTATCTATGTGCCAATGGCAGCTGCCCAACAAGTAGTCGATCTGGCAGCTAGCCAAAGCTTAAAAGCCTGGGTAGCTGGTACTGTTGTGGCCGGACCAACTTCAGTGGTGATTAAGCCCAAAAACATTACATTTAGTAGTGAAACTCTGGGGGTACGCTGATGCTGCTCTACGGCGGTATCGGGGCCATGTCGCAGTTCCGAACTGCAAAATTGCTACAGCAACTGCAGGACGCTGAACCAGCCATTACTGGTGTCAGTGCTCAGTACATGCACTTTGTTGATGTAGAAGCCTTGGATGCCGATGAAGATACTTTAGTTAAGACACTTTTAACATATGGTTCACCGTTTACCGGCTCGACTGACGGCCAGCTGCTACTGGTGACGCCACGTCCGAGTACTATCTCACCTTGGTCCTCCAAGGCGACTGACATTGCCCACAATGCTGGACTAAGTAGTATTCGACGGATCGAGCGTGGCATTGCTTATTACATTCAGTCAGACGTGGAAATTCTCTCAGGAGATGTAACTAATCTGTTACATGACCGGATGGTAGAGTCGGTATTGTCCTCGCTCGATCAAGCCACGCTGTTATTTAATAACGCCGAACCAAAGCCACTAGTCTATGTCGACATAGCAGCTGGTAAGCAGGCTTTAGCCGACGCTAATGCGACATTAGGTCTGGCCCTGGCGGCCGATGAGATCGATTATCTATTTGAGGCCTACACCAGCCTCGGGCGTAATCCCACCGACGCCGAGCTAATGATGTTCGCCCAGGTTAACAGTGAGCACTGCCGCCACAAGATTTTTAACGCTGACTGGGTGATCGATGGCAACCCGCAGCCGAAAAGTCTGTTTAAAATGATCCGCAATACCTATGAGCATGGTCATGAGAATGTGTTGTCAGCCTATAGCGATAATGCCGCCGTCATCTCCGGCGCCAGCGGCGGTCGTTTTTTTGCTAATCCGGAGACTAAGACCTATGAGTATCATCAGGAGCCTATCCACTCGGTCATCAAGGTCGAGACCCACAACCACCCGACGGCGATCGCGCCGTTTCCGGGTGCAGCAACCGGTGCGGGCGGTGAGATCCGTGATGAAGGGGCCACTGGGCGTGGCGCCAAGCCCAAAATGGGCCTGGCTGGTTATAGCGTGTCCAATTTGAATATCCCAAGGGCCGGGCAAGCCTGGGAGACGCCGTACGGGAAACCATCCCGTATTACCTCTGCGCTGGATATTATGATCGACGCACCCCTGGGCGCTGCCAGTTACGCCAATGAATTTGGCCGCCCTAACCTAACTGGCTACTTCCGCAGCTACGAACAAGATGATGCCGGCACTCGCTACGGCTACCACAAGCCAATCATGATTGCCGGCGGCCTAGGCAGTATCCGTGACCAGCATGTCATTAAGCGCACCATGCAGCCAGGTGCTCAGATTATCGTCCTTGGCGGTCCGGCCATGTTGATCGGGCTGGGCGGTGGCGCAGCTTCCAGTATGCAGGCTGGGGCCAGTGCCGAGGATCTCGATTTTGCCTCTGTGCAGCGGGCCAATGCCGAGCTCGAGCGCCGGGTGCAGGAAGTGATTGATGCCTGTTGGGCGCTGGGTGACGACAATCCGATTATTACAATTCACGACGTCGGCGCCGGTGGCCTGTCGAATGCCCTACCGGAACTGGTCCATAATTCGGGACTGGGTGCTGACTTTGAACTACGCAACATCCCTAGCGCCGCGGCTGACTTGTCACCGCTCGAGATCTGGTGCAACGAAGCGCAGGAACGCTACGTCTTAGGTATAGATCAGGCTGACATGGAGCGATTTGTGGCTATTTGCGAACGCGAGCACTGCCCTTATTCTTGTGTCGGCTCTGCCAACATGACTGAGCAACTGGTGGTGACTGATAGCTTGCTAGGCCAGGATGTGGTGAATTTGCCGATGGCAACACTGTTTGGCAAACCACCTAAGATGACTCGCACCGTCAACCGTCAAAAAACTAATCGAAAGCACTTAAAACTTCACGATATCCCGCTTGCCGAGGCGGTTGAACGAGTATTGCACCTGCCGGCTGTTGGTAGTAAAAAGTTCTTAATTACTATTGGTGATCGTAGCGTCGGCGGCCTGGTGGCCCGTGATCAAATGGTTGGCCCGTGGCAAGTGCCAGTAGCTGATGCGGCGGTCACGGCAGCAGCTTTTGACAGCCAGTCTGGTGAGGCCATGGCTATGGGTGAGCGGATGCCACTGGCCATCATCGATGCCCCGGCGTCGGCTCGAATGGCTATTGGTGAAGCCATTACTAACATGGCCAGCACCGACGTAGTCCGACTGTCAGATATCAAATTATCAGCTAACTGGATGGCTGCTGCCGGCAATGACCGCGAGGACGCTAAACTTTATGACACTGTCAAAGCCGTCGGTGAAGATTTCTGCCCGGCGCTGGACATTACTATTCCCGTCGGTAAAGACTCGCTGAGCATGCGCACTGTCTGGCGCGAAGACGACACTGATAAAAGCATTACTTCACCAGTGTCGTTAGTTATTACTGCCTTTGCGCCGGTTACTGCAGTCGATACTACGCTCACGCCGCAATTATTAACTGGTCAGGACACCAAGCTTATTTTAGTCGATCTGGGCCAGGCCCATAATCGGCTCGGCGGCTCGGCCCTGGCGCAGGTCTATAATCAGATCGGTAGCATAACACCTGATGTCGAACCTGCACTCCTCAAGCACTTCTTTGATACTTTGACAGAACTCAAGCGTGCCAAGCTGATTTTGGCCTATCATGATCGGTCTGATGGCGGCTTGCTAACTACGCTGGTCGAGATGGCCTTTGCTGGCCGCTGTGGTTTAGATATTAATCTTTTTGATATACCAGGCACTGATCTGGAGCGCTTTTTCAATGAGGAATTAGGGGTAGTGCTGCAGATCAAGGCCAGCGATGAAGCGAGTGTAATCAAGCAACTGCAGGCCAGCCTCGGCCAGCATGTATATTCACTCGGTGCGCCCAATAGTACGCAGGCCATTACCATCAAAGACGGCGAAACCGTCATTTATCAAAATAACCGGGCACAGCTGGAAAGCTGGTG
Organism: uncultured bacterium; assembly: GCA_964236675.1. Lineage (GTDB taxonomy): Bacteria > Patescibacteriota > Saccharimonadia > Saccharimonadales > UBA4665 > JBDSWU01. The sequence continues at coordinate 262,561 of CAXSFI010000001.1, read as the reverse complement.
GAGTGACACCAGCCACGCTATCCAGCGGCTGCGCGATAATTCCGACTGTGCCGATCAGGAATACGCCGCGCTCCAAGCCAGCAATGATCCTGGACTTAGTCCTATCTATCGTGCCCAACCAATTACCAAGACATATGATAGCCGGCCTAAAGTTGCCATTTTCCGTGAGCAAGGCGTCAATGGACAGGTCGAAATGGCGGCTGCTTTTGACCGCGCTGGTTTCACAAGTGTCGATGTCCATCTCAACGACTTGATCGCTGGCCGTGTTAAGCTTGATGATTTTGTGGGCTTAGCCGCCTGCGGCGGCTTCTCTTATGGTGATGTACTCGGTGCTGGCGAAGGCTGGGCCAAGACAGTATTAAGCCACCAAGCACTTCGAACTCAGTTTACAACCTTCTTTGAGCGACCGGACAGCTTCAGCCTCGGGGTTTGCAATGGTTGTCAGATGCTGGCAGCACTTAAGGAACTAATACCGGGCGCCAGTAGTTGGCCACATTTCCTCAAGAATAAATCCGAACAGTTTGAAGCTCGAGTAACACTGGTAAAAATTAATGAGTCACCATCCATATTCTTTAAAGATATGGCCGGCTCTTACCTGCCCATTCCGACTGCCCATGGCGAAGGTCAGGCCAGTTTTGACTCAGAGGAGCAGTTACAGAGTAGTCTTCAGACCAGCCTGGTAGCTATGCAGTATAGCGACAATCACCACGAGATTACCGAGGATTATCCTGCCAACCCCAATGGCTCGCCACGCGGTATCACTGCCCTAACTACCCCTGACGGCCGAGCTACCATCATTATGCCCCATCCTGAACGAGCCTTTATGACTCGACAGCTGTCGTGGGCCCCAGCCGAATGGGGCGCTGATTCACCGTGGTTACGTATTTTCCAGAACGCTCGTGCTTGGGTCAATGATAATTCGAACCATTAAATGCTTCATTAAGTAAAGATTCTAACAGTACAGTTGTGTTCTAATAGCGTACTGTTTAAGCATAAGCTGAGTAATGAAATTGTATTATTAACAATTATATTATTTTACTTGCTTTTATGCTAGAAAAGCTGTATTATGTCAATATCAAATGTAGCGGTAGGAGTTACCCATGAGTGTTTCTAAGTTTGTACGAACCAAAGTTATTACAACATCAGTTGTGCTTACGGCCGCTCTCGGCCTGTTGGTTGCCCCAATCACCCCACTCATCGGTAACGCCGATTCTACCAGTTCATATGTATCCCTTAACAGCTTTAGCGGTCATCCAGGTGTCACACTGGCTGTGACTGGTGGTGGTTACGCTAAAGGTGAAATCGTCACCATCAATGCCGTGGAAAATGGTAGCGTCATCGCCGCCACTACTGCTACAGCCACAACCAATGGTGAATTCTCAACTCCACTGACCCTGCCTACTAAGCTTGCTCAAGGCACTGCTACTATTACGGCAGCTGGCAAAACCAGCGGCCTGACCGCTACCAATGGCTACTTCGTGGCACCATTTACTCCTTCGCTAACTACCAGCGCAGGCAGCACCACCCCATATGGCGTGCTGACTGTCGGTGGTAACGGCTACGCTCCGAACGAAATTGTTGACCTCAACCTGGCTGGCGCTACTGCCACTGCTACAGCAGACGCTACTGGTGCATTTAAGGGCGCTAGCCTGACTACTCCTGCCGTCCCTGCCGCTTCCTACACCTTGATCGGTGCTGGCGAGGCTTCTGGTGCCAGTACTGTTGCTTACGAATACGTCAATGGCTTTTACCCATACGCATCACCTTCTTCTTATTATGTACTACCACTGACCAGTCTCGGCTTCACTGGTTCCGGCTTTGCTCCTAATGAAACTGTTAACGTCACCGACGCTGTCAGCGGCGCTGCCATCAGCAGCTTCAAAGCCACTAGTGATGGTAGCTTTGCCAACGCTGGTGCCTTTAGCGTCCCTGCCAGCTACGCCGGTACTTCCAAGAGCTTTGTCCTGACCGGCAGCCTCAGCCACGCCACCACCAGCGTCACCACCGGCATCGGTCAATACTATCCTAACGTATCTCCCACCGGTTACTATGTCCTGCCTGGCAAAACCGTCAGCTTTAATGGCTCTGGCTTTATACCTGGTGAAACTGTTAACGTCACGGTCGGCAAAACTGTCGTATCCAGCGCTGTTGCTGACAGCTTCGGTAACCTGACCGCTGCAGCTCCTGTTACTGTTCCTACCAACGCTGGAGGCACCGTCATCAACTATACCCTGACCGGCGCTACCAGCGGCGGTCAGGGTACTGCCGGTGTTCAGATCGGCAACTACAATGCCCAAGCTTCACCTAGCACGTACTATGCTCTGCCCGGCGCAGTCGTCACCTTCAGTGGTAATGGCTTCGCATCCGGTGAAGTTGTCGCCGTCTTCAGCGGCAAAGCTAACCTCGGCAACTTCACGACTGACGCTAGTGGCGCCTTCATGAACGCTGGCCAGGTCACTATTGCTTACAACCAAGCTGGTGGCAGTGCTAACTACACCCTGAGTGGTGTTAGTAGCCTCGCTACTGTCAACTTAACCCTCGGTGTTGGCCAGCTTAACACCCAGCTAACGCCTTCAACTTACTACGTCTTACCATTTGCCCCATTCACCCTTGCCGCTACTGGTTTTGCCCCAGGCGAGACGGTTACGCTGTCAGATGGTACTGATAGTATGGCAACTGCCGTTGCAGGCAAAGACGGCACAGCTGACTTCGATGCTGTCAGCCTAGCACCTAACACGCTTGGCTCAGTTAGCCTTACCGCTACTGGTGCCACTAGTGGTGCCAGCGCTACCACCACCGTTGGCCTTGGCAGCTACTACCCATCAGTTACTGCTGATAACTATTACGCTCAGCCCGGCACGACTATCAGCTTGACTGGCAATGGCTTCGCTCCTGGCGAAGACGTTGATATCACTGCCGGTGATACCACTCAGACCGTCACTACTGACGAAACGGGTGCTTATACCGCCAGCATCGTTCTGCCTTATGGTCAGACAACCGCTGGCCTTGACATTGTCAGCACCGGTGCACTAAGCGATGCTAGTAATACTCTGACTATTACCCTGGCACCATTCAACATTCAGGTTTCTCCAAGCACCTACTACGCCACACCTGGTAGCCCAGTTACTTTCAGCGGTTCTGGCTTCATCCCTGGCGAAACCATCTCCACGTACCGTGGTAAAGACGCTGGCACCACTGTCGTTGCCGACGCCAAGGGTAACTTTACCAGCAGCACCTTCACCCTACCATTCGGGGTAAAAGCTACAGAATACACCATTTACGGCTTAACCAGCGGCGCTGTCGGCACTGTCGACATCACCTTGGCTCAGTTCTACGCCGGTGCTCAGCTCAGCAGTTACTACGGTAATGGCGGCAGTATGGTTACCGTCAGCGGTAGCGGTTTCGCCCCTAACGAAGCGGTCGCCCTGACCAGCGGCACCGCCACACTCGGCAATGTTACAACTGATGGCTTCGGTGCCTTCAGCAAAGCCGTGGCTATGCCATATGCTATGCCTGGCCAGGTTCCTGTTACCGCCACTGGCGCTTTAAGCCAGACTTCAGCCACCACCAGCTACACTGTCGCCAAGGTTTACAACTCTGTCGGCCTGGCTAGCTACGCAGTGCCTGCTGGCAAAGCTGTTACCTTCACCGGTTCTGGCTTCCTGGCCAACGAGCCCGTTACGGTCACCAATGACCGCGATGGCACCACTTACAGCTTCAAAGCTGACGCTAAGGGTAACCTTAACGACAGCGGCTACGTACTGCCTGCTACCTATGCCGAAGGCAACCTGACACTAACTATCAATGGTAGCTACAGCTACACCAGTAGTGCCATCACCATGTACGTTCAGAGCCCTAACGCTCAATAAGCCTGAAAGACACCGTAAGGGGGAGGAAATAATATGAACAGTTCAGTTACCAAAGCAGTTATTGCCGCAGCCGGATTCGGCTCACGCTTCCTGCCAGCTACCAAGGCAGTACCTAAAGAAATGTTGCCGCTGGTGGATAAGCCGGTCATCCAGTACCTGGTAGAAGAGCTCGTCGAAGCTGGTATCACTGACATCATCGTCGTGACCAGCGACGGCAAGCCATCCATCGAAGCTCACTTCCGCGAAGTAGCCGAAGACCTCAAGCAAAATCTACTTGATGGTGGCAAGCACGAGTTACTAGACAAAGCTGAAGCTACCGCGACCATCGCTAACTTTACCTTCGTCAAGCAGTCCGGCCCTTATGGCAACGCTACCCCGATCATAAACGCTGCACATCTGCTAAATGGTGAACCGTTTATCTATGCGTTCGCTGATGATCTGATGCTAGCCAAGCCTAATCGCACGCAGCAGCTTATTGCGACACATGAAGCGCTGGGCGGCTCAGTCATTACCTGTACCCGTCGTGACGGTGACGCTGATTATGCCCGCTACGGCTACGTTGGTGGCTACGAAATCGAAGACGGCGTCCTGGCTATGGATGGCATTGTTGAGAAGCCAAAGTCCCGCGAACTGTCACCTTCCAGCCTGGCTTCCGTCGGTGGCTACTTGTTTGAACCCGTCTTCCTTGACTACCTCAACCGCCAACTGGCTAACCATGATGGAAGCAAAGAATTTATGATGCAGGAATCAATGCAGCAAATGATCGATGACGGTCACAAATTTTATGGCCGTGAGATCCTCGGTGGTCACTGGTATGACACCGGTACACCCATTGAGTACATGAAAACAGTCTTTGATTTCGCCATGACACACTCCGATATCGGTGTTGAGTTCCGGGAATACGTACTTGCCCAGTCCAAGCACCTGATCCCACCACTGTTTGCCCGTCATGGATCAACGCCACTTTTTACAGCTGAGCAGACGACGAAGCGTGAAAAGGTCGCTGCAACCAAGCGCCGCGTCGATACCATACATTTCTAATAACTATTGTTTGATAGTAATAACAGTGCTGGCGATGCCTATAGTAGCGCCGGTAGTATCCTTAGCAACATATGTAACAGTATAAGGGCCTGTACCATGCCATTTCCAGCCAGTCAGGTCAACATTTGCCTGCTTGTGCGGGTAGTCTGTGTTGCTATCATCCATTAGGTTAAGCGTACTGCCGTCCACTTGCCAGTACATGGTGTAGTCGCCGACTGCATGATTTTCGAGCACAGCTTTGAATGGCTGTAAGCCCCTGACGGCTGCACCATTACTGGGCCACCAAATATCCAGCATATCAGCCGTGCTAGAGTTAGGGACGGCAATCGGTGCCATTTTAATCTGTGCATTAGGTGTAGTCGCTTGAGCACTCAGCTGCAATGGGTTCGCGAACTGGCCGCTGGCTATTAGTAAGCCCAGTAAACGAAGTGAGTCTGGAAAATACGTAGTAGGTTGGGTAGTAGCTAATAGTTTCCAACTAGTAGTACGATAACTATAGTTACTGCTGGTCGTGGCACTGGCTGCCACAGCCGCCAAGGTCGGCGTCGAATCGCCATTACCATTACCGCCGGCAGCCAAAGTATAGCTAGATGCTAAATCGCCTAAATTGGTTTTTTGGAAGCTGGCGTTGAAAGAAGCTAAGAGATTGGTGGCAACAGCATCACAGGACCAACTACTGGCTAATGCTAGACGCAATGGGCTGCGACTGGCATCATAACTGAAGTTATAACTCATGCCGCTGATAGCATTGCCTTTAGCATCTGACCAGTCCGGTATCAGCCCGCTGGTCCTGGATGCAGTGCTGGAATGGATGGCATTTAGCACGCTGTAACTGGCATCTTTGACGCTCGACCAGCTATCGTCAGCTGTATAAGTCTGAAAAACATCGTAGTAACTTGGGGAAAAATATGACGGATTTAACAGACTACTACCTCCCCAGACATCACCAGGCTTGAGAATATTGGTCGTCGCTTCGACCTCATACTGCTTGATTAGCTTGATTTGCTGCTTAGCGGCTGAGGTGTAGCCACCCCAGGCTTTATCGGCGCTTACTAGTGCCAGTGCCATATCTTCATCAGCATCGGTGGCGGCGTTGTAGCCATTAGTAGTATTATTGGCATTAATTCGCCAGTTCATTAGACCATTTGCATCAAGGTGAGTTTGTTCATACTGCCAGAGCTTTGAAAAACTAGCCGAGTCGTTATTGTACACAGCGAAGAGCATGCCATAGGCAATACCTTCAGAGACCGTGTCATTGGCATCGCCAGCTGATCGCTGCACACGCAGGGCGCCGCCTGCTCCCTTATCTGTTATATAGTCAGCCTTCCACTGTTTGTAAGCAGCAGTGACTACGGCAGTGGCAATATCAGCTGAAGGCGCGGTGCTACTACTGCAACTCGATGATGCCACCTCAGCGGCGGCTTGCGGCAAGATGCAAATAACGCTAGCAAGAAGTAGCACGGCAATAGCACTAAATCCGGCCTGTAACTTGTAGATAGCTGTGTGCGTTTGCATATGTGTGGTTGACTCCTTTTGCATTGCCGTATTTACACAATGGTAGATAAAAACTATAGCATCACATGCTACAATTTACTAGATAAGCTAGCCATATAACTCAAATTTTAATCTTTATTTAATACAAAACCATGCAAACTAGTTTACATCACAAGAAAGTCGCTATACCGCTGCTATTGTTAGCTGGCTTGACAGTTATAATCTTAGTGCTATTGCCGACCCTGCCGCAGATACAGTCGGCAGTGCAGCATTATACCAAACGCCATACCAGCATCGCCAAAATCGTACCCACTTATTTTAAGCCTCCGGATCTAGGGGTGCCGGCGACCGGTAACTGGCTGGTTATACCTGCAGCCGAACTTAAAATGCCGATCAATGAAGGCGCAAGTCTGGATGTCTTAAACACCCATCTTGGAGTTTGGCACCAGACTGGTGACAGTAGTCACAACTATGTTTTAGCTGGTCACCGTTTCCATTATTTCCGTTCCGTCAATCAGAGCCTGTATCATCTGGATGTTTTGCAACCTGGAGATACCGGAATTTTTGTAGTTATTAATGGCGTTCAGCAACAGTTTCGAGTGCTGACGAGTAGAATAGTGGCGCCGACTGATGTAGCTATTCTAAACCCGACCCCAACAGCCCTACTCACCATCTACACCTGCAATGACTTCAATAATCATTCCCGGCTAGTAGTAACTGCCGTGCCTATTCCGACCACTCCGACTAATTTGCATTCGAAAATATAAAAACCGACCACGCTATGATGCGTGGTCGATTGAGCGAGAGGATCTAATCTCTTTAAACGTGTTAGAGAACGTTCTTACGAACGAGAATGGTAGTGATTGCTGTGAAAGTAGCAATTATCATTGCTGCCATGTAAGGCAAAATGCGTGATGCACCAGTGTAAGCCAATTGAGGAGCGCTGACAGCAGGAGTGACGACCACAGCTTGAGTCGGTGTGCTAGCAACCGGACCGCCACCCATACCGCCAACTAATGCAGTTGAACCGCTACCAATCTCAGGAGCAGTACTACCGTTAGTGCTATCATTGCCAATTGAGCCCGAACCCTTATCTCCGGTGCTACCACTGCCATTGTCTTGCCTAGTAGACCCGGAACCGTTGTCTGGCGCGGTGCTACCACTGCCATTATCGGAGCCGATAGAGCCTGAACCGTTGTCAGTACCAATTGAGCCTGAACCGTTATCAGGTGTAGTTGTCAGAGTAATCTGGCCAGGCTGGCATGCGGTATTGCTGGAGTTACGCTGTACATCGTCAGTTATCTCTGATTTGAAGTTCGTAGTGTTGTTAGGGTCAGTCGCATCGTAATAGCTAGCGAACTGACTATTACCCGTGACGGCGCTAAAGCTACCGGTGTGGCCGTTATCGATAGCTGTCCAGTCGATAGTGACACTACTGTCATTCTTATTATAGACGTTCCAGTATGTCAGGCTGGTGATGGCATCAGCACAAACCGGGTTGATCTCCAGGGGCAGTAAGCCCGTGGTGTCAGCTGCTGCACTGCCCATAGACAGTGCGCTGGCTGCTAAAGTTGCAATTGATGCGGTGGTGGCCACAGATGTACGTATACGATTCATAGTATCCTCTCAAAGATTATATAAATGTATAGTACCACTAATTACTAATAAAGTCAATAATATTATATTGAATCAATATTTTAGTAGAATAATTAAATAAGCTCAGTTGAAAGGTTGTCGGCAGCGTGCGGTAGCTGTTTGTTCTTGAAAATTACTTTGTTATACCAAACATAATTCCAAAGGAAAGTTACAACGGTAGCAGCTAATTTGGGTGCCACAATCTTAGCGGTGTGTTCAAAGGGGCCCAAGATTCGCCACAGGCTCTCAGATAAAGCATTAAAAACGGGCTGAAGCAGATAAATTGTCTGAGTCTGTAACACCCAGAGTCCAAAAAGTGTAACGGTTACAAAACCGACAAATCGCTTAGTGGTCCAGGCAGTTTGTTTGAAAGTCAGCTGCGAATTGAGTAGGTAGCTGCCTATAAGGGCTGCCGATACAGAAATAGTATTAGCAACCAGCACCGAATGCCCCATCGCTCGCAAAACAGCATAGAGTGCGATATCAAACAGCGTATTGAACACGCCGATCAGACTAAAAATAATGAATTTTAGCCGTTCAGATCGATTGGCAGACATATTATTTGGCCTTTTTTTCAGAACTCTTAATCTTGGTCGCTTTATGGTGTAGATACATACTGCCAAGTTGGAGGGCTGTGGACAGACTAAAAAGAGCAAAAGATATAACCCGGCTACGCTTCTGACGACTGGCAGGTTGAAGGCTCATGGTGTGGTAGTCCCGACAGCAGTTCCACTAGAGGTAGTCGGCTTGACCAGCATATCTGCGGGTAACTTGGACAGCGAGGTCGAGTTATTGTAACCCACCTGATACACGTATAGTCCCAGGTCGTGTGAATACGTTTTTGCTGATAGACGGTAGAAATGCTTATTATAGTAGTCCAGGATTGTCTTTTCGTAGCCCTGATTGTAGCTCAGCACCAGATACACATAACGGTGCGATCGATTAAGCTCAGTTACTTGCCCCGGGAAAGTCTTAGGATTGAAGCCCGGTATAGCGCCACTGGAGCGACGATCCCACTCCGGCAGCGTCTGAATTTGCGCCAGGCCATGATAGTAGTATTCAAATGGATAGACGGTAAATGGTGATGAGATAACGACTTCATCACTCGACGAGGCTTCAGCACTGATCTTGGCAGCTATCTGGCGATAATCTTCTTTGACCGGCGTAGTGGCGTCCCTGGCCTGATTGATTGAGGTCAGTGATGTGACCATTAACAGCAACGTAGCTACTATCACCGCCATTTTTTTGCGGTAGTTACTAATAAACCAGACTACCAGGATGATTAGCGGAGCCATACAGGAAATCATGTAACGACTAATGAAAAACGGTTTTACCACGAAACTGAGAACGTAGGCCAGAATGACTGGCAGCAAGCTGGCACTGAGCACATAGCTCATGGTCAAACTGAGCTTTTGCTTGCGGCGAACGGCTAGCAGCGCCACGATTACCAGGATTGGCCAGAGTGAAACCAGGATAGTGTTGATACGGTCGTTTTGAAAGCCGAAACCGAACTGCGAGAAAGCGTTAAAGAAATCGACGCTGGAGGGTCGCACCAGGTGCGGGCTGGTATTTTTACCAGCACCGAGCGACTGAAAGTAGATCAACCATGGTGCAATGGCGGCGATAGCCAGTAGTGCTACACCCACAAAACGCAGGAAACTGCCCTTTGCAAAGCGCCTGCGATTAGCCAGGAAGAATAAACCCTGGATGGCTAAGTTGAAGAAGAAAAAGTAATGACAATAGGCGCCTATAATGGCTGTCAGCATGTAGCCAATCCATCCCTTCTGGCGCTGAATAATACGAATGAAATAATACTGACTAAGGGTTGCCACCAATGCTAGTAGTGTGTACATGCGGGCTTCATTGGCATACCAGTTCATGAAAGGTGAAAAGCTAAAAGCAACGACTGCAAATAATGCCCAGTTAACAGATAAAATACGTCGAGCCAACAGATAGAAGACAGGAATATTAATGCCGAACAGTGCCAATGACATCAGGCGAGCGGTCTGCACGCCATTGCCGAAATACAGCTGCCAAAAGTGCAGCAACATATGGTAGAGCGGCACATGGACATCCAGGGCAACCACGTAGAGTGTGCCACGGATAGAATGGCTGGTTTGCCATAGGCTTTGGGCTTCATCCAGACGCAAGCTGTTATCAATCAGCACAAAACGCGAGATCAAGCCAGCGCCGATAAGACAAGCGAGCAGCACTAGCAGCACGCGCAAACGAAACTTCGGCTTTTCGTGCGGCCGTAATGTAGTCGCGGCGGTCAGTAAGTGGTTCATCCGGTGATCCCGACAGTTTTATTTGGTGGTGTGACAACCGGCTTGATTGTAGCTTCTTGCTTGCGCTTCCGCGCAGGTAATGAAGCGAAGATAAACGGTATAAAGACAGCCACATTGACGACGATCCAGGCGGCATTGGCCAGCAGTGACGCCGTAAAGCCTTTACGAACCGTAAAAAATACCAAGCCTGCTATGGCTAATAAGATATAGCTGATCTGAGGAATAACTAAATTGACGAAATTGCCGCTAAACTGCTGCTGGCCGGTAACGGCGAACACAGTTTTCTGGTTGGTGAGCACGGCAATGACCGCCTTGATCTGGAGGTAAAACGAGCTGAGCGAGAACGATATAGCCTCAAAGCTGTACGAGAAATTGCTGGTCTTCTGCAGCGTATACAGATTGAGGAAAATGTATGGGATGAAAACAGATGCCAAGGTCATAGTGGAAGTATTGATGGCGGTGGCACCGCTGAACAGGAAGATGATCGGTAACATGGCATCTATCAGCACGACGATACCCGATAAGTAGTAGCTAGCCGAAACCAGGTACTGGAATTTTTGCGCCCAGGTCAGGCCGCGGCGTAGTAGCGGATTATATTTAAAAATAACTTCCAGGCTTCCCCGTGTCCAACGGAACTGCTGCTTGTAATAGCTTAGGAAGTCTTCGGGAGCTAGGCCGCGGGCCAAAACTTTGGGTACGTAGACACTGTTCCAGCCCTTTTCGTGGACGAATAATGAGGTCAGGAAATCTTCGGCGATGTTGAATTCGCACATGCCACCGACGTCCAGAATGGCTGCCCGGCTCAGGATCATATTGGTACCGCACATAAAAGCTGAATTGGTACGGTTCTTGCCCGACATAATTGGCCCAAAGAACAAAGTTTGTTGCTGCCAAGAAGTGCGGGTGACCATATTGGTTAGTTGGTTTTGGTAGTAATACTGCGGCGTCTGCACAAAACCCATCTTGAGATCTACGAAGTAGCCCATGGTTTCTTTAAGGAAATTGGGGTGCGGCACGTGGTCGGCGTCGAAGACGGCAAAGTACGGGCTGGTAGTATGCTTAACGGCGTTATTAATGTTGCCGGCCTTAGCGCCGCCAGGAACTTTGCGGGTGAAGCAGCCTATGCCGAGCTCGTGGGCCAGAGCGATCGGCTCACGCCAGTTAGGACGATTGGCTACCAGGCCATCATTGAGTAAATAAACTTTGAAGTTCGGATAGTCAAGCCTGAGGGCTGCCTCAGCCGTCTCCCGGATAACATCTATGTTCTCACCACATACGGTAATAAAAATATCGACCGGTGCCACAAAGTCTTTTTGGAACTTGGCTTTGAGCTTATCGTCCCATACTGTCGAGCAGTAACCGATGATCTGAAACAAGTGAAAGGCTTCGCCAGCAATCAGCAAGCCAAACAGCAAGCGATTACCAATCTGGAAACCAAAGGTAATAACACAGAAGTATAATAGCGCCATGAAGCAGTTAAGCAGCAGCAGTCGTTTAGAAGCATTGCCTTTTAAAAACTCAACCTCTTCGTAAGCGGGCGGTAGTGGTAGCGGGTTGGACATTAGGAATGCTCCGTCAGGTTAGGTAGGGCGTGCTGGGCCAGGGCCAGGCCGAACCAGGTCCAGTTATCATCATAGTAGCTCATTTTGGTAGCCCAGCCTTGGGCGTCGGGGCTGTAGAGACTCAGTAATTTGACGTTGTACATCTTCTGGGCAAAGGTCGGATCCTCCACCAGGAAATAGCCGATAGCGCTGCCATAGCCAGCCGGTGATTCATACTTACTAATAACAGTACCGCTACGGTCATAGGTAGCCTGCAACTGTCCAGTCAGGCGGTACTCTTTGCTAAGGAACTTGAAATTACTCAGCACCGCTTTGTCCCGGCTATCGTTAAACCACTGATAGTCGAGTGCTAAACGCCAGCTGGTTCGCATGGCATCATAGCTGTAATTGGTGTCGAGGTTAGGCGCGGTGCCAGCAGTCGCTACGCCAGTGGTACGGTTCATAACTATCCAGTCTGGCTCCAGACCACTTGAAGTAGCTGAATCAAGCGGATTTTTGGCTAAGCTGTCTAAGACGGTGTAAGAATTATCAGTTAAACCCTTCCAATCATGCGAGGGGTCAATAGTGGCAAATATTTTGTAAGCATAGGGGGCTAGATAGGACGGGTTGACTACAATACTTGTAGGGCTGGAGCGTTCAAGATCGTCAGCTGCTAAGATCGGCTTGCCGGCTACGCTAACGACTTCATTTTGCCAAATGCTGGGGATTATTTGCTCTGCAGCCCGCAAGTAAGTAGTGTCGCCCCAGCGCGAGTAAGCCATTAGTAAGCTAAGTGCTATATCGCTATCACCGTCAGAGGCAGTATTATTACCTCCCGCCGACGTCTGCACTCCATACTTACCATTGCCAAGAGGGCCATATTTCCACGAAAATAGCTTGTCGCTACGCTGGAGGTACTTTTGCGTCCAATTCCAATTCTGATCAAAAGTGGTCCGGTCATCAATCCAGGTAGCTCGCAGCATAGTGTAGCCTTCACCTTCAGACGTAGTGATACCGCCGGCTTGTTTGTCTATGGTCCGGTGGTCCGTTTTGTTCAGATTATTAATTTTATAATTGTCCCAGAGCTCTAGCAGCATGGCATTATTGGAAAAAACCAACGTTTTCTGGTGTTGCGGACTACGAAAGTAGGCAGTGCGTATGCCGAAAGCAACGCCACCAACAATTAGCAAAACGGCCAAAGTAATGATGGCCTTTTGAGTACCACGTTGCAATCGGCTACTCATACCGGCTGCTTCTCGCCTCTACCGGCCGTCATTTGGCGCTTATTGATGACGTAGCTGGCGATCAATGTGCCAATACCCACGGATATGATCAGCTTAACAACTGTATATGCCCCGCTGCTGGCAGCCGATTGGCTGGCGTAGATTGGCTTGCCATTTTTGGTAACAGCCAATGCCGGGTAGACGATCTTTGATGACGCTGCGCCAAGTACTTTGCCATTAGTGGTAGTGGCACCAACTGATAGTGGCGTTGCCTGACTGGCAGTGGTGGCTAAGCTTGAATTGTTGGTGCTTGATTGCGCTTGAGGGGTGGCTGTGGTGGTGACAGTAGGTGCTGGCGCCGCAGGCGTAACTGGCGTAGGTGCGATAACAGGTGCGGTCGGTGTCAGCGCTGTGTCTGGAAGTGTAACAGATGTGACCGGTGTCTGAATGGTAGCTGCAGTATCGGTATCTTTTTGAGATTGATTAGTAGTTATATCTTGCAGGCGATTGGTGATTTGTTTGGTCACACCTGCACTGGTAGCGTATGATGATAATCCGAGCGCTACTGCATGCACCGAACTTGTCGTTAGGCTTGTAATACCGCCGATTGCTATTACGACCAGTAAAGTGCCGACGGCCTGCTGCATAAACAGAACATTCGACTGGTATGCCTGACGTAAGCGTTTGCCAGATGAGTTGAGGCGGAGTTTGAGCGACTGCGTAATAAACTCATAGGTACTACTAACTACGTTGAGCTTGGTGCTACCACTATGACGCTCCACAAAAGGAATATCGTATTGCAGTATCTTGTAGTTCTCTTCTAAGGCTCGGACGATAAATTCCAGATCAAAACTCCATTTGCGAGGCGTTAGGTTAATAGTACTAAGGACTGATTTTCGGAATAGTTTTAAGCCGGACTGGGTATCGTAGTCGAAGCCGAACAGCCATTTTACGAATACCAGATTAAAAACGGCTGAAGTAAGCTTACGAAGCTTACTCGTCTCCTGGCTGACCCGATTGGTGATAACGATATCACTGTTGTGCCCCTGTAACAGTTGCAGCATTGGCGCAATTGCTTCCGGCGGGTACTGCAGGTCTGCATCTATCATACCGATAATGTTATACTGTGCCAACCCGAATCCCTGTTGCAGTGAGTTTGCCTTACCACGCTTGCCTTGCTTACTTTGCAAGACAATGGGATACCTGCCGATGACGGATTTGATAGTGGCGACGGTGTTGTCGGTTGAATGATCATCTATGAAGATAACCTCATACGTAATACGAGCAGCGCTTAAGCTGGCATCAATTCGGGCAAGCAGCGGCAGTACATTATCGGCTTCATTAAGCGTTGGTACAACAATTGAAATGTCACTGCTTGCTATCATCTGATTTACGCTCCCGTTATCTGCTCTTCAATATCACTAACATTAACACACTATACTTATATTGTCAATAATATGTTTTCATTTATTAGTTAAGTAACTTAAGTAATAGTATGCCTAGGCTGTATGGCATACTCAATCGAATATGTTACATACATAAGCAGATCGTGCGACGTTTACTTAGAATGCCGTCGGGTAGCAGCAAATTCTTTGCGTAAGCGGTGAACGCCTTTGAGATCGTCGGTGGCAGTGCGGCGAATATTCACCCGTGAATCAGTGTCTTCTACCCAGGCCACAGGCACTTCATGTACTGTTAGACCGCGGCGCTCGGCCTTGACTAACAATTCCGTGTCAAAAAACCACTGGGTGTCGGCAACTTCAGGTAGCAGCTCCTGAGCGAGTTCGCGGCGAATGGCTTTAAAACCGCATTGCGCGTCGCTGGTACTGAGACCGAGAGAGATACGAAGTACATAGTTATAAGACCGCGAGATGAGTTCTCGCTTGAAGCTTCTTTTGACTTTTGATTCTTTGCGTAGACGGCTACCGGTAGCAATCTGAGCAGTACCTTCGGCTAGTGGCTGAATCATTGGCAGCAAGCTCTCCAGGCTCGTTGATAGATCGACGTCCATGTATGTCAGGATGTCAGCTTTGCTGGTTAGCCAGGCACGGTTTAGGGCACGGCCGCGGCCCTTTTGGTCCATGTGGATGGCTTTAATACCTGTGCCTTCTTTGGCAAGAGCGCTGGCAATGTCCCAAGTGCCGTCGTTGCTGCCATTATCGACGATGGTTATGGTGCTTTCGTAGGGAATGCTAGCCTTGAGGAAAGCATTGAGTTTGTGCATTTGCACAGCCAGGGTTGCAGCTTCATTAAGTACTGGAATGACGACTTCAACGGTTGGTTGGGCAAGCGCTGCGACGCCTGTGCGATTGCCAGCTAAATGCGTAGAGAATTCAGGCAGTTGATCATCGGCGTGATCAATTGAGCGTATGCGACTGATTCGGTGGCGGAGAGTGGTAATGGCAGTGTTCATGAATTTCATCCGTTGTTAACATTTCCAGATAATACAATTTATATAGTGACATTTTTGATTAATTGACATACCTATTCCGAACATTTCTTTGTATATAGGCACCGATGTTGTTTTATAATATTATAGCGTAATTATAAGTATAATGCAATAGTACTACTATATATCAGGCTATAGTTCACGCACGGCATGCCGACGTTCTCATCTATAGTGCCGATTCCGACATCCTATGGCTGTAATAATACATACAGAAATAATATATTTTATTGAAACAGACTCAGCGCATACTCAGGCCACCAAACCCCAGCGCTTGGCGCACCTGTACCCGCTTCGTTAGGGCCACAGCCTCCATCCGAAGCGCCAGGCGCTTTGATCCACAGATAAGCATCAACTAAGGCATTGCCTGTTGTCAGGCTTGGTGACTGCCCAACAGCCCGCCCGCTGGGATTGCACCACTGGCTATCACTGCTAGGTCCGTTGCCGTTACGTGAGGTATCAATGACGAAATGAGCGCCACCGAGTTGTTGCGAAAGTCTGGTGCCGTAATTGATATTGTCAGTGGTGGTGATGAAGTTGGAGATATTGAGGCTAAAACCATCGGCATTGGCGATGCCGGCAGCGCTCAAGCGCTGTTGCATGGTTGCGGCTGACTGCCAGGTGGGATTGCCGGCATCCAGGTATACTTTGGCGGCGGTGTTGGCTTTGAGCAAATTAACGGCGTTACTAATAAGTTGCAGGCGAGCCTGTTGGTCGGCTTTGCTGAGACAGTCCATACCGGCTATGGCATCAGGTTCGAGGATGACAATGGCCTGGCGCTGACCAATGCCGCTGGCAAAAGCCTGCATCCAGCTAGTATAGCTGCTGGCTGAGGTAGCACCGCCGGCAGAATAACTGCCACAGTCACGATTCGGAATATTGTAGCTAACCAGTACGGGCACTTGGCCGGCAGCCGTGGCGGCCGTGACGTAGGCATTGGTAGCGCTGCTAACATCCGTGTTCCATTCACCATACCACTGTGCCATCGGCTGACTGGCTAAGCGATTCATAACGCTGGCGCTGGCCGGATGGCTGCTGGCATAAGTCCGGGCTGCGGTCTCTACGTCGCCGGCTGCGTAGCTAAACAGGCTAAGCCCTTTTAACGGCGCTGAAGCTGCCGTCGAACTACCTGCGGCTGGAGCTATGGCACTAGCTGCTTTGGCAACGGCGGTAGTCGCCGTAGCAGCAGCCACAGTACTGGCGCTACTGTTCGATTTATTAGCCACTGCCGGCGACGGGCTAAGCGTATAAGTAGAACTGGCTTGACTAGGGCTAAGAGCTGTCCTGGCCCGTTTGGAGGCCACTGTATTGCTGGCTTGGAGAGCATAGCTAAGACCAGCACTAACCGCTAGCACCGCTACAATAACTAAGGTACCTAAAAACAGCTTTTTTTGGTGATGGTGTTTCAAAACTGGGTATGTCTGCCTGGAATTATACATTGATGAAACTTTTATTTTTTATATTGGTTTTTTATGTTTAATAACCTAACAAGATTATAGCATAAGCCACCTAGTTGTCTAGTTTGGATCACATCTGACTAATGTGCGCATAACCGGCTGCCCAGAATGATTGCGTGGTGCCCGGTGTATGTGATGGCTTATGGTGTCTACTATACCTGCTAATAATTGTGTAAATTCCCCACCTAAATATTAAGAGTACCTATTATCAATTCACTTCAGTCAATCGGCAGTTTGCATTGCAACTTTGATTCGCGAGACGATAAATGTACTGGCAGCCGGCGATATGACATGACGCTCTTTGATGGTGTGTAGCGTCACCAGCTTGGAATCCAGCCCCAAGGTCTGCTGGACCTTACCGCGGATTACCAGCATGTCACGCGAACCGTAGATGATGTCGGCTGGCATTGGTAAGGTCGGCAAGTCTTGGGCAGCCGTCTGTTTCATAATGGTATTCTTGAGGCTTTTTACATAGGGCTGCCAGCTGGAAGCAGTCAGGTCAGCGCCTACGACCTTGGCAGTAATTCGCTGCTGATAGCGTTGCTTGGCGGCATCAAAAGTAGGATTCTGCCGACTAATCCATTCATATAGTCGAAAGTAAGCATTGATACGTGCCTGGTAGCGCCATTTTTGCGGCAATCCGTCATATAACGGCATTTCGTAGAGTACGAGGTGCCGAACCAGGTCAGGCCGGAGTTTAGCCACACGCACTGCCACCAGGCAACCCATCGAGTGGCCAACTATTGCAACCGGCTTTGATCCATGCAGCTTTTCAAGCCTGGCAATGACCGCTTGCGCTTGGTCATCCACGGTATAATCAATGCGATCAGGTTTCGGCGAGGCACCAAAACCCAATAAGTCATAAACTACTACCCGACAGCTCAGCTCATCCGCTTCCAGTAGTTCTGTAACCTTTTGCCAGACTCGCCCCGACCGCCCCAAGCCATGCAACAAGACCACGCCCGGCCCCTGACCGACGTCATAGGTGCTAGCCAGCCGGTAGGGCCGCTTTAGCTTGCCGTGCCATACCTTATCAAACCATTTTTGCATCAATACAGTATAGCGTATGACTAATGATTAAACGGAACTTCTAACATCAAACGCAACCGTTAAACTAATACTGTAACCGTAGGAGGTAAACAGTGAGTCATCTAACGGCTGCGCAGCGGGGCAAGATTGAGGTCTTGCTCCAAGAGAAGTATACAAACAAACAGATAGCTACGAAACTAGGTAAAGCCCCCAGCACTATTGGCCGTGAAATTACCAAGGGCTTAGACGGAGCGGGTATCTACCGGGCCTTCGTCGCCCAACTGGGTTCGAACCAGACGATAATACCACCTAATTTTAGGCTCGCTTCACTTTAGCTTACTTCTGTTGTTAGTTATAATTATGGTGCTATGCATCAGGTATAGAATTGTTAACCAAATCCTAATCTGACATTTGTTGTATCCTAGAGTTTATTGAGAACGTAAAAATTTGTAAAAAGCTTTGCATTATATTAAAATAATTTTATGAAATCAAGAACCCTTGTTGTTCGTGGGCATCAGGGCGTAGGTAAAACTACACTCTCTCAACATATTGCCGAGGGTCATGCCTTTTGCAGGATATCAAAGGACGATAGCTACGTTCCTGTCATCGAAGCGTACGGCGATTATAAAGCCGCGAGCAATATAGCTTACCTGGCAATGCGCTCAATACTCCGAGCAAACCCAAACTCAGGGACGAACTTTGTATTAGATGCTCCATTCAATGGCACGCTTGGTGCCGAAGAACTCATGTCAGACCTCACAGAATTAGGTTTTGCCACAAAGAGCGTACTAGTAATATGCTCCAATCGTGACTCTTTGAGTGAAAGATTAAGGGCAAGGATAGGTCAAACCTCCCCCAATCATTTGCTAACATCTTTAGATGAAATCATAACCTATCGTGGCACGCTAGAGGCAGAGCCCTTTGAAGGCGAATTGGAAGTAGATACTGCCCCGGGATCACTACTACCCAGTGTTTTGGCACGACAATGCGTGAATTATCTAATTCACGATGAAACTTAGTGAGGAGACAATAATGAATCAACTTTATGATATGGATCAGGTGCTCTTGGATGACGGAAGAATCATGCGTGTCATGGGGACATTCGATAGTAACAAGTATTTCTTTGGCTACAATGTATATTCTCCTGATGAAAATGGGGATAGGCTTTTTCAGGGTAAGAGGTACCGAAAATATCTATCGGAGTCATTAACGGGTGTGGAGAGTGTACTGGGCAGCTCAGAAATTGTTAATCTAAATAAAATAATTGAGTTTTTTGATCCTATTAAAACTGCACAGCAGAATAACTCGAGTTTTACAGGCACGATATGGCACGAGCTATACGATGCTCTTGTTGACGTGTTCGGCAATGACCACGTGGGTATACTTGGTTCCGCATTATCTGGCCTGCACTTCAATATTGAGGGCAAACTAAAAAACGACGTCGATTTCTTCATCGAAGGCATTGATAACATTTCAGTGCTTAGAAAAAATATGAAGAAAGTGCGGGAGGACATTGGATTTTGTGACTATGAGCCAGCGGTTTTAAAAGTGATTTTGGATGAGTGCAGTGAGGTGTATACGAGCAATAAGAACACCCTTAGCAAAATGATAGACCGCAGATGGACAGGCATGGAGCTTCCAGGTGATCATCCCGTAAGGAACACTATGCGATTCAGAGACAAGCGGCTCGTGTCTCCTTTTGAACTTCTGTCCGAAAAGAAGGTACTTGAAAGAAATGTTGTTATTCGTGGGATAGTCAGCGGTGAAGCTGGAGGCAATCTTTATCCGCGTCAATTTACCGTTTCTTCCGACGGAGATAATCACACAATCTACTGTCTATGGTGGAAAATCAGTAGCCCCGTCAAAGACGGCGATGATGTTAGCGTCTGTGGTGATCTTGTGAATGTAAACGCTGTACCTACGTTAAGGATGGCACATTTTAAGAATCACTGGCTACACATATATAATTAACCTATGACCAATAACCAAAACGCCCAGCACTGCTATTTATTTGCGCTTGAGATTTCACCCTTAGAAGAAGGTGCAGCTTACGAGACGCTTCCTATGCACTGCACGTTAATGCATAGATTCTGGGTATCCGAAACACCAGAAGATCTTGTAGGGAAAGTTAAGCCAATACTCAAAAAGTACCAAAATATAACTTTTACACCCGGTAAGAAAATGGAACTAGGACCTAAGCATACGGTAGTATATGAACTAGAGGGCCTAGATGAACTCAAAAAACTTCATGTAGAGCTCTATGAACTCCTAAAGAGCTTAGGCACTACCTTTACAGAGAATGAGTGGGTTGGCGACGGTTACACCCCACATGCTTCAGACAGGGAAGATTCTCCCTTGGTAAAAAATGTTCCATTTACTGCTACAGCCGTAAACTTGATTGAGGTTAAAGTGCCTGGTCACGACCATATGCGCTTCGTCCGAAAGAAACTCATCTTAGGTTAAGGAATCGCCTTAACAACTTCCTCTAGGTTATCGGCTCTAATATACTCAACTACCATCTCTGCAACGCTTTTCGGCACGCGACAACAGAATATTTCCAGGTCAGAAAGGTTTCGAGAGATAATGAACTTGCAGAGACGAACATTCGGTATGAAGTCTGGTCTTTGAGCAAGCGTAATCACATCCTCAATAGATTTTACTGCCCTTACATTTATAGCGGCCTCTGTTTGTGGGAAACGCCTACCCTCTGGGACATCTAAAACGTATTGAAATGTTGCGTGAGCTACACCCGCCGACGCAAAGAGTCGCTTAAGGGCTGCTTCACGTAAACCGGTTACTCTAATGTCATCAAGGATTACGACGTGCCTCCCCGAAAAATCTATGTCACTGGGAAGAATTAAATCGTTCTGTAGAGTTCGAGCACGTTCATCAAAAGACAGTGAAGCATAATTATCGGTTGCAAGTTTTGCTTTGCTTATCTTGAATGGAACAAAACTTGCAGACAGCCTTGAATGTGCCATCTCAACAAAAGGCATTACAAGGCTTTCGGAAGCTGGCGGCGCAGTGCGGTAGGCGGACGACGCTACTAGTACCTTGTCCTGGGCAACGCATGCAAGCTCACCTAGTAATGAACCGTACTTTTCTGAAACCTCGCCGTCACCAAATTTAAACCGGCTGTACTCAACAATATCCGTAAACTCTTGGTCTACAGTTGGATTGGGCAGTACATCGCCACCCGACAATATAACATTGCCCAGCGAAGAACTCTCTACATACATTATTTAGCCTCTATCTGCATTAGGATTAAGTCGGTGGCACGAATTGCGCGTTTAGAATATTCAATTTTATTCTCGTCAGATGCGTGAGTTTCAATGGTTATAATTAGCTCGTCATTGGCTGAAGTAAGAATATTTGTGAGTATTTCTTTGTAGTTGATTGTTCCCTCTCCAGTAGGAACATACGTTTTCTTGCCATTCTCTAGCAGGAAATCCTTAACATGCACATAACCCAGTCGAGGGGTAATCTTACTTAAAAAGTCATGGTCGATATCTTCATTGAGTTCAATAAAATTTGCGATATCCAGCCAGAATTTGAAGTTAGAGCTTTGGTTGGCATTTAGAAGTTCTGTAACCTCCTTTTTTGTGTGTACCTTGCAAACAGGCTCATTTTCGAGGTACAAATCTATCCCTACTTTCTGGGCTGATTTTAACGCGAAGTCTAGTAATTCACTCTTCGCGAAATTCATGCCGGCATTTGCGTGCCTCCCTAGTTCCGAAAAAATTCTTAGCCGTGGTATCTCGAGCTTAACAGCGATATCTATAGCCCTAGTGATCGTGACCTTCTTTGCCTCGTTATCGAGCCTTGGATTAAATCCAAAATTGTCATGAATAACTTCTGGATCATCTTGGTTCGTATACCATTTAAACAGCGGAGTGGCCGCTGCTACCAGCTCAATTCCCGTGGCAGCAAGTTTATTCTTGAACTCCTCGACTTCAGAATCGCTCCAGAATACAAAATTATTTTTATTAAGAGTTCGAAGCTCACCATGATTAACACCACACTCCTTCATAACTTCAACAGCGGTGCCGAAATCGTCAGAAATCTCATCAAAATTTATGCCTAACTTATACATTTGATAGCTCCTTGGTCAGAGTCTCGTGAATAGCCTTTAAGTGAGCATCCGTAACAGTAACCTTCATATTTAGCCATATAGATAGAGCTTCAATACCTTGATATATCATCATCCACAATCCATCAATAGTTCGTGCACCATGTTCATTGAAAAAAGCTAGCAATGGCGTGGCAATTGGGTTGAATACAGCATCAAAGTAAACCTTGTCATTTAGATTTAGCTCGGCTAGATTATCTAAATCAAATGGCGTATCGTCCTTACCAACCATTCCGGCAGAAGTTGCGTTGAAGATCAACTTCGAGCGTTGTACTAGTACGGGTACAGAGTCATATGGGTAAAGTTCTATCCCAAGCGCCTTTGCTTTCTGGATAAGATCTTCGGTTTTTGGATCATCTGCATCTTCCCTATATGTAACATTAATTTTTGATGCTTTAAGCTGTTTGGCTGCATATATTGCTGCTCGTGCAGCGCCACCAGTGCCAAATATTGTAGCTTCGCCAGCCAGCGCATCAGTTCCCAGAAGCTTCTTTAATGGCTTAACTATACCAACCCAGTCAGTGTTATACCCCTTTAGAGTTTCCGGCTTAATGGTATTTACAGCCCCAAGCTGCTTAGCAGCTTCATCAATCTCACCAAGATACTGCATTACATCAAGTTTATGGGGTAACGTGACACTAATGCCGCAAAATTTCAATTCACGAAGCGCAGAAATAGCCGTGCCTAAGCGATCTGTGTCAACATCGATTTTGATATGCTTATATGCTTTCTCAATACCAGCAGCCTTAAGCAACTCTTCATACAGTACATGCGACACGCTATGTTCGGTTGGGTTCCCAATTAAAGCAGAATAGTACATAATACTTGCATATTATATACTGTAATATTATAATTGTAAAATGAAATCACCCTTGGCACCTCTGAAGTTTCCTGTTCTAGTAGTTGGATTCGGCAAAATAGGAGCGATAAAGTCGGAAATTTGGGAATCACTTGGCGCTGAAGTTTATGTTTATGACGTAAGCCCGTCTGCGAACAAGCGCATTATTGAAGCGGGCTATATACCCTTCACTCTGTTAGATGACACCGCAGCCAAGGAATGCATTGTCGACATATCAACTCCAGCAGCGAAGCATGCCACTGCCTTAAATTGGACCTTAAGCACACTCCCTGTTCGCCCTAGAATTATTCTACTTGAGAAGCCACTCGTATCGTCAGAAGCAGAACTAACGCTGCTCTTAGATATCCTTAAATCAAATCCTGACGTCGATCTGCAACATATCTTTGTCCAGTATCCCCTAAACTAAACATATATACTAGTTAGTAATTAGGAGAACTACATGGACAATACTGCTGACGCCGCTAGGCGTCATTTCACCCCGCAGTTCAAGCTCAAAGTTGTGCTGGAAAGTATGCAACGCGATACCACCATTGAGGAGGTACGCCGCAAATACAATCTCGGCTGGTCAGTCATTAACCGCTGGCGTAAAGAGTTTGCTGCCAGTGCACCAGATATATTTGTCGACAAACGTAACCCTCACCAGAAAGCCAAAGCCCAAGGCTACCCTCCCGGTCAGAGCCCGGACGAACTGAAGCGCCTCATTGGTGACCTGACAATTCAGGTCGAAGTCCTAAAAAAAGCCGAGGGGTTGCTACCTTAGGTACGCGTGCCAAGCGGCAGCTCGTACTCGAGCTAACCAGTAGCAACCCCAAGATACCGAAAGCCAAAGCCTTAGAGCTCCCCAGAGCCAGCTTGTACTACCGTAGCCTACGGCCGGCCCAAGACGCTGACGTAGCCACCCAGATACAAGCGATCCATGACACCTACGACGACACCCTCGGTCACCGCAAGCTGGGAATACTACTGGGCATGAACCACAAGAAAGTCCTGCGGGTCATGAAGGCCAACCACATCCGAGCCCGCCGCCGCAAACAGCATTACAGTTACGCTGGTCGGTCTGACACCCGTCATCTAAACCTCGTAAAAGATCTCATTAAGGCCGACAAGGTCGGGACTGACGCGGGGGCTGCAGTCCAGATTGTCTTCTCGGATATCTTTGAGTTCCGCTTGGCTGACAGCAGCAAGGTACGGGGTTGTTTCATGCTCAATTACCGTGACCGGCAGGTGCTCAGCCTAGTCTTTGACTACGGCATGCGGGCTGAGCTAGTAACCGCCGCCCTTGACCGCATTGCATTCGTGCGGCTAGCTGAGCACCACTACGTCTTCCACTCTGACCAAGGCACCCAGTACGGTGCTAGCGAAACCCTGAAAGTACTGCTAGCTAACCAGCTGACACCAAGCATGAGTCGAGCTGGTACCCCAACTGACAATCCCTACGCCGAACGCTTTGTTGGCACGTTTAAGCACGCCGTAGTCCGACGGCAACGCTACTACACGATTGGCCAATTCCTGGAGGCCGCCGAGGCCTGGATTAACTTTTACAATGAGAGGAGGCCCCATGAGTCACTGAACAATCTAAGCCCCAAACAGTTTGCTACCGCAAACGGCTTACCAACTGTCTCACATATAGCTGTTGGTATGGTCTAGGTTTTGGGGTACTGGACACTTCGTTAATGAGTCGTACTACGCTTCTACGGCCCTCAGGAAGGTTAAAGAGCTTGTAAGTGAGTCTGGCGAAGCCATAAAAGGACTAGCCATTGACTTGTCCAAGAATCGAATTATGGATAACGACAACGGCCGTTTCTTTGACTATGAGCTTGGAGCAATCGGAATCGAAATGCCGCACATGGTCGCCATCGCTCAATATTTCGAATTAGATTTAGCCGTTTTAGCAAAGCAAAATGCAAAGCTTTATGTAGACAGCAGGCGCGAAGATAACCAAGGGGCTATCATTAGCTATCATGATCACGGTGTTGCTGTTGACCTTTTGAGTTTTCTGGGCGACTTCTGGATTAATGACAATGGTGGCGTAACCGAAAACCCGAGCGTAACGAGGATGTTAACAGTAAAAACGGATACAAGAGTATATGAAGTTATCTTTGATCCCGCGCCGGATATACCGAGATATCATGCAAAAGTGATTGAGACCAATACCGTAACAGAAAAGAGACAAGCGTACTTGCTTGAAGATAACCACTTGCGAGAGCACCTCGCTACTTTTACGTCCTACAATGAAAAGAATGCGATGGATTACGTATCACTTCAAAACAGTATTAGAATTTGTGAACTTCTTTTGTTATTACGTAAAAACGCGATAATCAAAGAAGTTATATCCGCTGACTTAGAACCGATTTTGTCCTAAAATGCTAATGGGCCACGATATATTCTGCAGCATCTAGCAGATTGTCTGCTATGTAGTGGCTTGTTACGCTGCTCGTATCTAAGGGTAGTTTACCGGTTTTGACGAGAACTGTTTTAATGCGCGCATTCAAACCAGCCTCAATATCTGAAAGCCGATCTCCAATCATATAAGCATGCGACCTCTCTAGGTTAAATTCCTTAATCGCGTCTTCAAGCATCAGTGGTTTTGGTTTTCTGCAATCGCAGTTATATGTTGAATTGTGCGGGCAAACATATGTTTTTAGTACCCTTACCCCGCTTGGCTTCAGCAAATCTATAACATGCTCATTAATCTGCCAGAATTCTTCCAGAGTAATTCGGCCCTGCGCTATATTGGTTTGGTTGGTAACAATAACAATACTAAAACCGTTCGCAGCAAGAAGCGACAGACCACGAATAGTTTGTGGCAATAAGCTAACCTTACTAAATGCATCAACTCTATCGAACGCTGGATCGACAATGAGTGTTCCTTCTCTATCAATCAGGACAGCTTTCATACGGTTATCGTAACATTCATTGCTAGTGTGCAGAAACGTACAGTCAGGGTAGTCATGAAACCTGGTCAGCTTTCAAGGTGTCCAGCCCCCATATAGGCAACCGGTGACTAACGGAACCCACTATCAGGGGTAAATATGAAAAAACCGCCCTTTCGGACGGTTCCAACATTTCAGTACCTTGTAATCAGTACAATCTTTCTTGTCTGACTAAGAAGTTAAATGAGGGACTGGTCGTGGAACCTGGTCACCTAATTTAGCTGCTTGGTCTGGCTCCGGCTGCTGGGCTCGAACCAGCGACATTCTCGTTAACAGCGAGACGCTCTACCACTGAGCTAAGCCGGAATATGATTTCGGTTGCGGTTAGACCATGCACCGATAACCAAATTATTCTAACTGTTTATCGGCACTCTGTAAACTGATGAAATTAAGAATATGCGGTCTGTGTTGATTTATTTACAGAGAAACCAGCCGCCAGGTAGTACAGTGGCCGAATGGCAAAACTTCCCCGCTCTATACCCCAGGCATTCCCTACTGCTATTCGACTGCGCAAAACCACGCTAACATTTGCCGAGCAATTATTTCCAGCTCGGCCGTCTAAATTGTGGCGCAAAACCAAATCGGTGGCCCTGGCTCAGTTCGATGCCGCCAATAAGCGGCTTGGTTATCCGGCTGCTTCCAACGCCACCTATGTCAACTGGCTCAAGCGTGAATCCATGCTGCGCAGTGCTAATCAGCTGTCAAACAAGTATGTCGGTAGCGGGAGTATGTGGCAGCACCCCTATGCCAAGCCGCGGCCGCGTAGCGCCGTCCATCAGGCATCGGTCTGGTATACGGCCTATGCTAATTCGCTGATTACTAAGCCCGGCACGTCGATTATTGCTACCTTGGCCGATGAAGGCTTGTGGCAGGCTTTTCAGGAGATCGGTATCACAGCTATCCATACCGGGCCGCTGAAGCTGGCTGGTGGCATGGCCGGCTGGCGCACCACACCTAGCATCGATGGCCAGTTTGATCGGATCAGCAATAAGCTTGATCCGCTGTTTGGCACGAAAGCCGAATTCCGCCGCATGACCGAGATGGCCCAGCGCCACGATGGTATAGTCATAGATGACGTGGTGCCCGGGCATACCGGTAAAGGGGCGGATTTCCGGCTGGCTGAGATGAAGTATCGTGACTATCCGGGTATATACCATATGGTTGAAATCGCTCCAGACGATCTGGCTATATTGCCGGACGTACCTCGTGGTCAGGACGCCGTCAATATTGACCTGGCTACTGAAGAAGAGCTCAAAAAGCGCGGCTATATTATTGGTAAATTGCAGCGGGTTATCTTCTTTGAACCGGGGGTAAAAGAAACTAATTGGAGTGCAACACGGGCCGTCAAAGGCGTTGATGGTGTCAGCCGACGTTGGGTCTACCTGCATTACTTCAAGGCGGGCCAACCGTCTATCAACTGGCTCGATCCGACGTTTGCTGGCATGAAGCTGGTGATTGGCGATGCTCTGCATTCACTGGATGAACTGGGCACCCGCGGCCTGCGACTCGATGCTAATGGTTTCCTGGGCATTGAAAAAAGTCTGGATGACGCCCCGGCTTGGTCAGAGGGCCATCCCATGTCCGAAGCTGCCAATATGATCCTGTCTGGCATGGTGCGCAAGCTTGGCGGCTTTACATTTCAAGAATTAAACTTGTCATTTGATGCTATCAAAACTATGGCTGGCATTGGTGCCGATCTGTCGTATGACTTTATCAATCGTCCAAGCTATCATCACGCTCTGGCCGTTAGCGACACTGAATTTTTGCGATTGACGCTGAGGGCGGCCCACGAGTTCGGGATTGATCCAGCGTCACTAGTGCATGCCATGCAGAACCACGATGATTTGACCTATGAGTTGGTTCACTTTTGGACCCAGCACAAAGATGACGATTATGATTTCCGAGATACTACGCTCAAGGGCAGCCAGCTGCGTGATCTAATTCGCAAAGAGATGAATGATAAAGTTATCGGTAAGGCTGCTCCCTATAATCTGCCCTTCACTACCAATGGCATTGCCTGTACCTCAGTTAGTTTTATTACGGCAGTGCTCGGCTACAAAGATATTCACGATCTACAGCCTGATCAAATCGAAACCATTAAACAAGCTCATTTGTTAATGGCCATGTTTAACGCTTGGCAGCCGGGTGTATTTGCCCTATCTGGCTGGGATTTGCTCGGCTCGCTGACGCTTGATCCGAGCCAGGTCAAAGACCTGGTCAGCGACGGCGATACCCGCTGGATTAACCGCGGTGCCTATGACCTCATGGACATTAACCCTGAAGCGAAAACATCAGCCGCCGGCATGCCTCGTCCAACTGATCTGTATGGCAGTCTGCCCGACCAGCTTGAATATCCCGAGTCTTTTGTACGCCAGCTACAGGCATTACTCAAGCTGCGCGAAGACTATGGCCTGGCGACTGCTCACCAGATTGATATTCCAGAAGTTTCACAATGCGCCATGCTGGTGATGGTACATCGCCTGCCCAAAGATGATCAGCTACAAGTGACCGTATTAAACTTCTCAAATGAAGCTATTGCCGGCACCGTCAGCTCTGAGCATTTACCAGCAACGGCGCGGGTGACTGACATGATGACTGACGCAGAGATCGCTACGGTTGATAATCTGCATAGCTTCCACGTGGTGCTACAACCTTATCAGGGCCTGTCGCTACTGATTACTGAAGCTTAGCGCTGGGCTTTGAGTGCAGCGTGGATGTTGCGCGTTTCATCGCGCGCTTTAAGGGTTTGGCGCTTATCATAATTCTTTTTACCCTTACCGACAGAGATCCGTAATTTGATGTAGCGGCCACCGGTCAGCATCTCGAGCGGCACGATGGTACGGCCCTGTTGCTTAGCGGCTACCAGGTGGTCGATCTCACGGCGCTTGGCTAGTAGCTTACGGGCCCTGGTCTGGTCATGCTCGTCAATGGGGATGCCGGCAGTGCCGTTAATGGCAGCGTTGATGAGGAACAATTCTTCTTGCTTGACCGTCACGTAAGCCCCGCGCAACTGGCCGTGACCCATGCGTAGGCTCTTGACCTCGGCGCCAGTTAGTTCCAATCCCACAACTAAACTATCGCCAAGCTCATAGTCATGGCGAGCGCGTCGATTCTGAATCGTCTTTTTTTGGGCCGGTTTTTTCTTTGCCATAAGTGTTATTGTAGCTGAAGTGCTAATATTTGACAATTAATCATAAGGATTGAGAAACAGCTTTCCAAATGGAGTCGTCGCCCTGCAAATGGCGCCAGTACCACCATTCAGCGCCCCATAGGTCTATCGGATAAGCTTTGATGGCTTTGGCAAGTCCAAGGTTACGGGCAATAGCCGCCGGATCCATCGATTTTGCTTGCTCGGCCGTGTCCATTTCCCATATAGCTTTTGGACCCCAAGGCTCTAGTTGGAGCTCATGAATGAAGATAGGTTTTTGATGTAAAACGTAGATTATGGCCTTGCGCAAGCGATGCACCCAGGGATACAAGAGAGAGTGCCTATAGCGGCCATTCTGGTACATGGTGTGATAGAGCGAAAAGCCCACCAGATCCGGTATTGGCCGACGTGCTGGTACGCCCCAGGCGTTGCTGGTCGTCATGATGACTGGCCTGGCTGGATCAAGACGCCGGACAAGCGCATATTCCTGACGCAACCGGGCCCGGTCGACTTCCGGGCGCTCGCCGAATACTGCTAGCAGTGCCTCATTTTCCAGCTGGTAGGAAACGATACATTCATGGTTTTTATATCTGTCAACCACCACTTCAATGTATTTTAAAAGTGCGGTTGACCGCTCAGCCTTCGGCAGTTCCCATGCCCAACCGGGCCAATGGTTTTCTGGCCAGCGTGGCTGTCGGGCACCGAGACAGAGTGTGACTTGTCCGCCGGCTTTGGCTATCTGTTCCATTTGTCTGTCGAGTTCTGTGAAGTCATAGGCGCCCTGCTGGCGCTCATGATCATTCCAGTAACTCATGAGCCGAAATCGACGAAAACCGGCATCATCTAGCAGCCAGCTCAACGTTTCCCTGCTGTCCAGATTAAAATTACGACACTGTTTGGCCGAAAAGCTGACGCCGAAAGTTGTAGGAATTGCCAAAGCTAGTTGACCTTAAATTCTTTTTGAGCGGCCTTCCAGACTGAGGGATCACCCAAGATATGCATACGATAATACCAGTATTCACCGCCCCAGAGGTCGATCTGCTTCAGGCCGGTATTACGGGCAAATGTAACGGTCCCGGTTAGGCGCTTGGCGTCCAGCGTCTGGCTTTGTTCGGCCAAGCTGGTGTTCTTGATTCCTTTACCACCTGCCGGCCAAGGTTCGGCCTGCAGCTCATGTAGTACTGACGGCTTACCGGTCAGGATCTGTTGGCTGCCAGCCAGAAACGCGTAGTACCATGATGGATAAAAATACTGAAAATAGCGCTGGCTGAGATTGCCATCCCAGACCCGGCGATAGACCGATAGACCGATCTGATCAGGCAGCGGAGCGCTTAGTGAGAAACCGATATAATTGTTGCTGCGGGTAATGATAACCGGGTGCCGGGCATCGAGCTTGTGCGTCAGCGCTAGCTCGTGATTGAGACGCGAGCGATCGAAGTTGTTGCAGCTGCCAAAACGATTGAAGAACTCATTTTCCAACTGGTAGCTTTGCAATGCCGGACTGCCCTTGTAGCGATTGATGACGGCGCTCATGTAGCTATTAAGTTGCGGCGTCCAGGCTGATTCGGGCTGCGTAGTGTCTATCCAGTCCGGGGGGTGACACTCCGGCCAACGCGGCTGGCGCAGACCAATAGACAGCGTGACTTTGGCACCGGCCGCCTGTGCCTGCTGCATTTCATAGTCTAGTTCGCTGAAGTTATAAGTCCCGGCCACTGGCTCAATGTCGCTCCAATAGCTGACTAGGCGCAGGTGGCGAACGCCGATATGCAGGAGTGCGTCCAGGGTCTTGTGAGGGTCAACGCCCAGATAGCTGGCATAGTCCGGGATGAAGCTGACACCAATCGTCGTCGGCTTGTCTGGCTGCGAGTGCAGGTACCATTCGGCTACACCGTACATTCCGGCAGTAAGTAGCACAACTAGGCTCAAAATTCCCAGTAATAAGCGGCGAGCCCAACGGTGTTTCGGCAAGCCACCTGGGAAAAACCAGCTGAGGATAATCTGCCAGGTCTTACGGCTGCTTTTCAGGTGCTTTTTGCTATGATGTAATGACATGGTTAAGACAAATAATTTACGGGTCAGTATCGTAATCCCAGTATACAACGAAGCTGATCAACTGGCGGCTTGTTTGTGGGCGATCGCTCGCCAAAATGTGGTAGCACACGAGGTTATTGTCGTCGATAATAACTCGACTGACGGATCTAGACAGATCGCTGAAAGTTTTGACTTTGTCCGGCTGATCAGCGAGACACGTCAAGGTGTGCTACATGCCCGGACTACTGGTTTCAATGCCGCGACCGGTGACATTATCGGCCGTATTGACGCTGATACAGTGCTTGATGCGGACTGGGTGCACACCGTTCAAGCTTTATTTAACGATACATCGCTCGATGCAGTCAGTGGAGCCGTTAGTTATTATGATTTGCCTTGGAAACGCTTCGTGTCCTGGCTGGATCTCAGATTCCGCCAGTGGATTGCCAATGGCATGGGTGGTGACGTCTTCCTCTTTGGCTCCAATATGGCGCTGCGCCGCTCAGCCTGGCATCAGGTTCGACAGCAAGTATGCAACAGCGGTGGTATGCATGAAGATTTTGATCTGGCCATCCACCTTCATGATGCCGGTGCCAAGCTCAGCTTTGACCGGCGTCTGCTAGCTGCAGTTTCGTTGCGCCGATTCGATGTAACACTTCGTAATTACTGGAATTATGTGCGGCTCAGCCCCCGTACCTACCGTCTGCATGGCCGGACCAGCCAAGGCCGGATGTACCCGGTGGTGTTACTTGTGACGTGTAATTACTGGATGATTCGCTTACTTTACCGCAGTTACAATCCGCACGATGGTAGCCTGACCCCGCGAAATATTTTGCTCAGTCGCCCACCGTTTAGAGTCGATCCAACCTCTAATATCGTTTAGTCTACTGGTTGTTGGACATGTAGCCGCCGCCATCTTTGGCTATTGGGCTGCAGTTGCCCCAAAGCCCAAGATTTTGGGACTTGGCCGCTGTTTGGTCAGCTTCGAAAGCGATGGATTTGGTAAATGGGAAATAGGGATAGTAAAAGGCATGGCCGGTCTGCACCAATTTCTCATTAAGCAGCGTACCATCCGGCAGATAAATATATCGTAACAGCCGATTATAACGATCGCGGTTAGTACTAAGACTATCGGCCTCCAGCCGAACTTTTTGGCTGCCTATCATCGCCTTGGTATATGCCGCCGCTGCCGGACCATAGCATTGTACCGGTGTATTTGGTTTGTGGGTTTCGGGTGTATCAATGCCTATAAAGCGGACATTTTCAACATTGCCATTCATATTGATTGCTATGGTGTCGCCATCGACAAAATGATTGATAGTATAGGTGCCGGGGTCATCCTGGGCAACCGTCTTACTGATGCTGGAATGCGACTGCGCCAACAGATACATACTAAACAACAATAAGCTAAACATAGTAGCAGCCAGAGGAGTGTGACGACGAGAATAAAGAGCCATACTGCTAGTATAATGATGACATGCGCGCTGTACTATTTAATTAAGCTATTTTTAACAATTAAATGCCGAGAGCCTGATAAACCGTGTTATCCTGCAGATCACTCCCATCGATAGTTATAGCCCGCTCTTCTGAACGGGGCGGCTGCAGATTGCCGGCCATACGTTCAAAATCACTAAGGGGCATATTGCCAAATAAGCGTGTTGGCCGACTGTCGGACATGGTAACTGCCCGCTTACGCGAGACATCTTTCGGAGTTGTCACCCATACCAGTACGGTTTGGGCGCCATTGTTGTCAGCTATCTGGCGCAGTAGCTGCCGATCGTCATAAAAATTAAAATTAGTATCGAAGACCACGCTTTTGCCCATTTTCAGCCAGGCAGCCGTCTCGGCATTTAGCTTGTCGTACAGGACTTTACTCTCCTGCCGCGAGTGGGTCGGATTCTCAAATAGCTCAGACCGTATGCGATCAGCCCAGAGGTGCACCGCGCCCGTCCGCTTAGCAATCAGCTGGGCAATGGTGGTCTTGCCTGCTCCTGGGTGTCCCACAAACAGATACAAAGTAGGTTTCATGTATCTATTGTAGCAGCCGCAAATTTTTGTAAAATTATGAAATAATGAACGCGAACTGCCTTTGCCCAACACAATACTCCTGTTTTTGTGGCAATCTGCCATTGCTGTCGCTTGCCGTTATGTGCTGGCGGCCGCCATCGAACGTGAAGCTGCTTAAAATTAAGATCTTTAAAAATCAATACCTTTGTTGGCCAGAAATTTATCGTCGAAATGGTGCTTGATCTTGTGCATATCCGTAGCGATGTCGACATACTGTAATAATGATTCCGGAAAATCACGGCCCGTGAAACACAGACTGGTGCCCGGTGAACGATCTGTTAATAACGTTTTGAGTTGGTCTTCTGTCAGTAGGCCGTCGTGAACGGCATTATTGATCTCGTCACATATGACTAGGTCGTAGTCACCGCTGGTGGCGGCTGCTAAAGCTTCGTGGTAAGTAGCACGTGCGGCTTGCTTATGCTGGGCTTCACTGACGTGTTGCTCGCTCAGCTCACCAGCCTGGTAAAAGCCCTTGCCACCCTTATAAAAATACAATTGGTCTTTATAGATAGGCATAATGTCACGGATAAATACGTGCTCGCCAACCCCCCAGTATTTAATGAATTGGATAAACGCTACGCGCCAGCGATTGCCGAGGGCCCGTGTCATGAGCCCCAGGCTGGCGCTGGTCTTGCCTTTGCTATCGCCGGTGTAGACAACCACAACTGATTGCTTACTTTTATAGTCTTCAAATGCCATTAAGCCATTGTATCAGGCGGCACAGCTTGCTCACCCAAATAGGCTGCTTGCGTGGCTTTGATCTGGCTGATACTGGCAGCATAAACCCGTAAGAGGTCTAGCAGTGCTCCGGCGGCAGTGCGGTTCTTAGCCCCCCGTTCAATAGCTTGCTCACGCGGCAAAAGGTCGGTCAGTAAACTCGTAACCATCTGAACTTCCGGATAACGCTGGCCATGCACCTGAAGTACCTGCATATCTAAGCGGGTGGCTATAGCCTGATCGGCGCCTGTCACGTCATGGGCATGCTGCTTGCCGCCGCGGTAATAATGAGTAAGCTGACCCTGTAACAGATCGGCGTCTAAGAGATTTGACCGCACCAGTCCTTCACTGCCGTGCACATTAATGAACTCGTCGTCCTCACGTATAAGAGTGCGAATGACCATCAGGCTTTGCTCCGCCGTCGTCTCGCGTTCCGCCGGGCTTATATCGTAAATATTTAGAAAACTTCCATCGAGTATTCTGTTTGCAAAGCGGTGCAGTCCTAGCGACGGCACTTCTGCGGCATGTCGATAGAGTTCCTCATCACTGATAGGACCAAAGGGGTTGTCACGCGGCTGATCGGCTAGCGCCATACTCACTCCTGCTTATATGCGCACTATACCATAATAGATCAAGCTAACCTGTGATATATCGGACTATTTTAAGCCGTGGGCAGCCAAAGCAGCATCGATTTTGGGACGGTCGAAGCCGACAATGATATCGCCGGCGATATCGATGACCGGGATGCCGCGCTGGCCGGACTTTTCGACGGCGTCAGTACCTGCTTGGGGGTTCTTCTCGACGTCTTCTTCGGTATACTTCACACCCAACTTGTCAAAATAGTCTTTGGCGGCATGGCAGAAGGCGCACCAGGTAGC
Source organism: uncultured bacterium (assembly GCA_964236675.1). Taxonomy (GTDB): domain Bacteria; phylum Patescibacteriota; class Saccharimonadia; order Saccharimonadales; family UBA4665; genus JBDSWU01. The sequence continues at coordinate 227,779 of CAXSFI010000001.1, read as the reverse complement.
GCTATAAACAATAATTTGTGAATCAGTAGCTGTAGTCATGCCTTCAGTATACTACTATACAAAATATAGTAAATGATATGTGATGTAGATTACATGCTACCCTTGAATAACAGATACAAAAAATGGTATGCTAGCCAGGAATGACTAAGACCACTATCTCAGCCACCACTCCTCACGCTACCAAAGATTACGACACCAACCCCAGCGGTATCGTAATCGGCTTAACCGTGAGTATGAGCTGGCAGCTGGCACTGGTGGTACTGATCCCAATCGTGGGCGGACATATGCTGGACAACCATCTGCATCCGAAAGCTACGCCCACGTATACCTTACTCGGCTTATTGGTAGCTATTGTTGGCATGATCATAGTCATCCGCCGGACCCTGCAGGAACTAAATAAGTACATGGCCAAATCCGTCGGCACCGACGTGGGAGATAGCCATGACCAATAACTTTCTGACGCGTTTCGCCGATAGTGGCCCGAGTGTGCACGTGGCACCACACGTAGTTACGCACCTCGGCGGACTGACCATTACCAACTCGATTCTATATGGTTGGCTGAGCATTGTTTTGATTTGCGTGTTACTGATTACGGTAGCCCGCCGTGTCACTATCAAACCACTCGCTGGCTTCTCGCAGTTCATCGAGGCCGGTGCTGAGTTTATTGTGAACCTGGTGGAGGGTGCATTTGATGACAAGCAGCGCGCCCGCAAATACGTACCATTCTTCGTGACGCTATTTTTCTTTATTCTGCTCAATAACTGGCTTGGTTTACTGCCGATTGTCGGTGAAGGCTTCCATGTCGGTGAGACACCGCTGTTCCGACCGTTTACGGCTGACCTGAATGGCACCCTGGCGGCCGGCATCTTTACCATGCTGTATGTTTACGCCGCTTCCATCCGCGAGTCCGGTGGCTTTGGCAAGTATATGCGACATTTCTTTGTTGGCAGTCCATTCAACCCGCTGTATTTTGTGATTGGTCTATTAGAAATGCTGACCGACCTAACGCGGGCCTTTAGTCTGTCGCTTCGACTTTTCCTGAATGTCACTATTGGCGAGATAGTCATCGCCGTCTTCTCGTATCTTGGTCATTTTGCGGCGGCACTGACAGCCCTGCCATTTACGTTGGTGGAACTGTTTGTAGGTGCCTTGCAAGCTTACATTTTCACTGTTCTGAGCCTAATGTACCTGGCCATTGCCGTCAACCACGCCTCTGACCACAATCATGATGAAGAGCCATCTCCCAACACTGGCGCTTCAAATTTACATGCGGAGAATATCTAAATATGTGATATTCCATACATTTTGTGTCATAGTAATAGGTAATAATGTCGAAGTAACAAAGGAGAAATAATAATGGTTTATCTCGCAGATGCAGTAAACACAGCAATCATCGGTAAAGGTCTTATGATCGCTTTCGGTTTTATCGGTCCGTCAATTGGTATAGGCCTGATTGGTGGCAACTACTTGCAGGCCGTCGGTCGCAATCCTGAAGCTGCTAAATTCTTTGGTCAGGCGCTGGTCTTCGTGGCTATCGTTGAGCTGTTCGGTCTGCTGGCGTTCGCTTCTACATTCATCGTCAAATAAGGATATTCATGCTTACAATGCTTACACAATTTGGAGCTGATGAGTCATCATCCGGCATCGGCGCCCTGGGTATCAGTGGCTCATCGCTATTGATACAGCTGGTCACGTTCGTGCTGGCTTATCTGGTGCTGCGCAAGTACGCGTTTGCTCCGATTTTAAAGGTCCTGAACGACCGCCGCGAGACGATTGAAAAAGGTGTGAAGCTTGGTGAGGAAATGCAGAAGGAACGGGCTGAACTAGATAAGAAAGTCACTGCCGAGCTGCACAAGGCCCGCAATGAGGCTGATGGAATCCTGGCCGAGGCCAATGATACTGCTAAAAGCACCATCCGTTCGGCCGAGGATAAAGCCCGCGAAAAAGCTGCCGGCATTGTCAAGGAAGCCGAAGCTAACGCCGAGCAAGCCGTCAAGCGCGCCCGCAAAGCTCTTGAGTCTGAGCTGGTCGGCCTGATTTCTGATGCCACCGAAGCTATCATCGACGAAAAAGTCGACGCTAAAAAAGACGCGGTGCTGATTGACCGGGCACTGGCTGGGCAACGTTAATGGCTAAAATTTCACGCTCTCGGATTGCACTGGCTGTGGCTGACAAAGTCGATCTTACTAAGAACGAGAAAGATTTGAGCCGTGAAGTCGCAGCATACTTGCTGAGTGTTCGGCGTACTAATGAGCTAGATTCACTGATGCGTGACGTTATGGAGATCCGGGCGCAGCGCGGTATTGTCGAAGTTACCGCTGCCACTGCTCATCCGTTAAACGATGCAGTCCGTAATGACATCGAACAAAATATCCGAACGCATATTCTTACTGCCTCCGGCGCTCCTACTGCCAGCAAAATCATTGTGTCTGAGCGTATTGACCCAGCGGTGGTCGGTGGCGTGCGTTTGGAGCTGGCGAACCAACAACTGGACCTGAGCGTCCGTGCGAAACTGAATCGCTTCAAACAATTAACGAATCCGGGAGGAGCTAACTAATGGCTGAATCATCTACCATATCTATTAAGGACTTATCCAACGATATCCGAGCAGCTATTTCTGAGCTGAAGGACCGTCCGGAGATTGAAGAGGTTGGCGTTGTCACTCGTGTTGGTGACGGCATTGCCTGGATCTACGGCCTGCGCAAGTGTGGTTATAACGAAATGCTTGAAATCGACGGTGCTAGTGGTCAGCCGGTTACGGCTTTTGCCTTTAACCTCGGCGAAGATGAGATTGGTGCCGTGCTACTTGGCGCTGACGTCGACATCAAGGCTGGTGCCAAAGCCCGTCTTTCTGGGAAAGTACTTGAAGTACCGGTCGGCCCTGAACTGATCGGTCGCATCGTTGACCCACTTGGCAATGCCATTGATGGCGGCGAGCCCATTAAGGCTAAGCAGACTAGTCTGGTTGAACGAGCTGCTCCGGGCGTCTTAGCTCGTAAGTCAGTCTTTGAGCCCATGATGACCGGCCTGGTAGCCATCGATGCCATCGTGCCGATCGGTCGTGGTCAGCGTGAGCTGATCATTGGCGACCGCCAGACTGGTAAGACGGCCATTGCTGTCGATACTATGGTCAACCAATCTCGTCAGAAGACCGGTGTTATCAATGTCTACGTGGCCATCGGTCAGAAATCCTCCAAGGTAGCTGCCCTGGCTGAACGCTTGAAGCGCGAAGGCGTCATGGACCAGACCATTATTGTAGCTACTTCGCCCGCCGACCCGGCTGCCATGTTGTACTTGGCACCATACACCGGCGCAGCCATCGGTGAATACTTCCGCGACAACGCCCAGCATGCCCTGATCATCTATGATGACCTGACCAAGCACGCCGCTGCCTACCGTCAGATGTCATTACTGCTACGCCGCCCACCGGGCCGCGAAGCCTATCCTGGAGATGTCTTCTACCTGCACTCCCGCTTGCTGGAGCGGGCCGCTAAGCTCAATGACGAGCTTGGTGGTGGTTCACTGACTGCCCTGCCGATCATTGAGACCCAGGCCGGTGATATTTCTGCCTACATCCCAACCAATGTCATCTCTATCACTGACGGTCAGATCTTCCTGGAGACAGCCCTGTTTTACCAGGGTATTCGTCCGGCTATCTCTGTCGGTTTGTCAGTATCCCGTGTCGGTGGTGCTGCCCAGTCCAAAGCCATTAAGGCTGTTGGTGGCGGCTTGAAACTGAGCCTCGCCCAGTTCCGCGAACTGGCTGCTTTCTCGCAGTTCTCAACCGACCTCGATCCTGAAACCCGCCAAACCATCGAACGTGGTCAGCGTCTGACGGAGCTGCTGAAGCAAGGCCAATACAGCCCTTACTCGATCTGGGAAATGTATGCTTCGCTGCTGGCTGCCACTTCTGGCGCCTTCGACACAGTACCCTTGGATAAGATCAACGTCGCCGAAGAAGCTATGCACCGCGAGCTGAAGAGCAAACACGTCAAGCTGACGGACACCATTAACACCGGTGATAAGGTCTCCGACGCCGATAACGAAGCCGTCCTCAAAGTCGCCAAAGCCGTCGCCGCAACCTACGCAGAAAAGGCAAAGGGCTAAACAACATGGCTGATATAGAGCAAATTCGCCAAGACCAATTTCGTGATCTCGATGATAGTGATCTTGCATGTAAGTTTGCTAATATATCACTGATAGGTACATTTAGCTGTGAGCAAAAATATCATGGTTTTACGGAAGGCGTTTTAACGCTGCTTACGGCCTTTAAAGACGAAACGATTGAAAGCCCATCGGAACGTCAGTTACTTGCTGAGGTTCTGGGCCGCATCGTAGAGCGCAATGGCTCACTGGCTCAGTTAGGAGAAATCCATGGCTAGTACCATAGTTTTGAAACAACGTATTAAGTCCGTTAAAGGCACCCGCCAGATTACCAAAGCTATGCAGTTAGTCTCGGCTAGTAAGATGCGCCGGGCGCAGGATTACGCCTTTAAGAGTCGGGCTTACCGTGATTTGGCTTTCGAACTGTTAGCTCGGCTGAGCGCAATTAATGAAGTTGAGCAGCAGCCACTGTTCAAAAAGCGTACCGTTAAAAGTCGCTTATACATTGTTATTACCTCAAATTCTGGCCTCGCTGGCGCCTACAACGCCAACGTCCTGAAGCATCTGACCAAAGCTATCACCACTGATCGCAGTAGTAACGTCACCAGCCGAGTGATTGTTATCGGTAGCAAAGGTGCACACTTTGTCCGCCGCTTACAAGGCGTTGAATTGCTGGCTGTCTATAATGAGTTCAAAGACCAGCCGACGGCAAATGATGTTCGTTCCATCCTTAATACGCTAATGAACGAATACAAAGACGAGAATGTCGATGAAGTGAACCTGATCTACACCGTTTTTAAGTCCAACATTTTGCAGGAAGCCAAAACCTTGGCATTGCTGCCAGCCTCTGCGGCTGACATTCCGGCTATGAATAATGATGTCCAGACTATCAGCAACTTCGAGCCGAATGTCGAGATGGTTATTGATCAGATTACTGTTCGCTTAATTGAAGCTCAGCTGTGGCAGGCACTACTTGAGAGCCTGGCCAGCGAACACTCCATGCGTATGCTGGCTATGAAGAATGCCACTGACAATGCCAAAGATCTAATAGATGACTACACGCTTGAGCTCAATACGGCGCGTCAGGCCGCCATTACGCAGGAGCTTGCGGAAATAACTGGTGGTGCGGAGGCTCTGAATGGGTAATCACCTACGACCAAGTGCAGGAATGCGCAACAACCAGTTTCAGCGTTCCCCTGTCAAAGCAGAGGCTGATATATTTAGTGTGGATATTCAGGCGGACATGATGTCGGCTGCAGGATTACAGCAAGCTATCAGCGGTCGATACATCCCGGATACGCCTCCACCGCTAGACTTTAGTAAGCAAAATGATGAAACTGAACAATCTAAACCAACCCAGGACGAATAAGGAGAAAACTATGGCAACAGCAACGACAGCAGCAACTAAGACAGGTAAAATCACCGCCATAGTGGGCGTGGTTGTGGATATCGCCTTCGGTGAGGGGCATTTACCGGCAATTTATAATGCGCTTACGGTACAGCTAAATGGCCAGACTGTCACCTTGGAGGTTGCTCAGCACCTCAGCGAAGGCAGTGTCCGGGCTATCTCGCTCGGCAGCACCGATGGACTTGGCCGCGGAGCTGAAGTTATCGATACTGGTGCGCCTATCAGTGTGCCGGTTGGCGACAAGACGCTTGGCCGCATGTTCAACGTGACCGGCGAGCCGATTGATAATATGGGTGGCGATTTTACTGAGAAATCCGCTATTCACCGTGATCCGCCGCCGCTTATGGACCAATCCGGTACCGTTGAAGTCCTGGAGACCGGCATCAAGGTCATCGACCTGATCTGCCCTGTCACTCGTGGTGGTAAAGTCGGACTCTTCGGTGGTGCCGGCGTCGGCAAGACCGTGCTTATCCAGGAGCTAATCAACAACATTGCTAAGTTCCACTCTGGTTACTCGGTGTTCGCCGGTGTCGGTGAGCGTACCCGTGAAGGTAATGACCTGTACGAGGAAATGAAAGAAGCCGAGGTGTTGAAGAACACGGCGCTGGTATTTGGTCAGATGAACGAGCCGCCAGGTGCCCGTCTGCGTGTCGCCCTGTCCGGGCTGACTATCGCTGAAGGTTTCCGTGATAAGGGCTCCGATGTGCTGTTCTTTGTCGACAACATTTTCCGCTACACCCAGGCCGGTGCTGAGGTTTCAGCCTTATTGGGAAGACTGCCTTCTGCGGTGGGTTACCAGCCAAACCTTGCTCAGGAAATGGGCCAGCTCCAAGAGCGTATCACCACCACGAAACAGGGTTCGATTACCTCTATTCAAGCGGTCTATGTGCCGGCCGATGACTTTACCGATCCAGCCCCAGCCACTACCTTCGCTCACCTGGACTCCACCATTGCCCTTAACCGCGCGCTGACAGAGATTGGTATCTATCCGGCTGTCGATCCGCTGGATTCCAGCTCGACCATTCTTGACCCTGAAATCGTCGGCGAGGACCACTACAATGTTGCCCGTGAAGTCCAGCGCGTCCTACAGCGTTACAAGGACTTACAGGACATCATTGCCATCCTAGGCATGGAAGAACTGTCTGATGAAGACAAACAAACCGTCGCCCGGGCCCGCCGCATCCAGCGTTTCCTCAGTCAGCCCTTCTTTGTGGCTGAGAAGTTCACCGGGAATGTCGGTCAGTACGTGAAGTTAGCTGACACTGTCCAGGGTTTCAAAGAAATCCTGGAAGGTAAGCACGATAGCTTACCTGAGAGTGCTTTCTACATGAAAGGTGGCATCGACATGGTCGTCAAGGCTGGCACGCAGGCGGCTAAGTAGTGATTCACTTTCAGCTTGTCAGTCTGAGCGGCACCAAGTTTGACGATGACGTTTACGAGATCACCCTGCCGACTCTGGAAGGTGAAATAGGCGTCTTGCAAGACCATATGCCGCTGGTTAGCGTGGCGACTACTGGCGTGATTGCCGTGCGGCGTAACGCTAAGGATCGTGATGATGCCCGCGAATTCTTCGCTACCAATGGCGGTGTTGTAGAAGTCAGCAATAACGTACTACGTGTACTGGCTGATGAAGCCGACCACGCCGACGAGATCAGTGAAGCCGAGGCCAAGGCCGCCTACGATCGAGCTCAGACTATGAAAGCCGAAGCCAAAGACCAGATTAGTCTGGAGCACGCTCAGCAGTTAGTTGATCGTCATGCGGTACGCTTACAAGTTGCCGGCCTCAAGCGTAACCGTAAACAGCGTTAAAATTTTTAGGCGGCTATTAGCTTGATCTGACAGAAAGCGCAGCGTGTGGCCTGCTTGGGCACATCACTGAAACATTCAGGGCACTTTTTGGTAGTTGGTTCAGGTGTAGTTTTATTACGATTAGCTAGGGCAGTCATTTTGTTGATCGGTTGGACAACAAAGAAGAAAATAACTGCTGCGATGATTAGGAATGAAATAATCAAACTAACCAGATCACCCCAGTTGAAAACGAAGATTTTGCTCAAAACATGCACATGAGCTATACCCTGGATCGCGGTACCTTTGCCTCCGGTCACACCAGTGATGAGCGGCGTAATAATGTCTTTGACAAAGCCTTGAATTACGGCGTTAAAAGCTGCACCTAGTACGACTGCAACCGCCAGGTCAACGACATTGCCGCGTAAAATAAATTTCTTGAAATCATAAAACATATTAAGCAGCCTCTTCTTGAGCAGCTATAGCTGCCAGTGCATGAGTAACTGATCCACCCCGGACTCCAATCGGAATCCGCTTTGGATCAGGCGTGGCATCACCGGAAACATCATGTGATGCCAGTACTAAACGGACGGCTGCGGCTTCTATGAGCGATACTTTCATAAGTAGCTCCGGCGCCAGGTCGTATTCCGGTAAGATAGTCCGGATCAGTAGGGCTACACGAGGGCCTTCGACGGCGTAAAATTCTTTGCCATCCATAGCTGCAGCATATGAGTTGCGGACACTGCCAATGTCGTTGTTCCAGAGTAAACCGGTATCCTTCGCAGCTTTATGAGGCGTGCCGACCAAAGCCATAACCGGCAGTTGGCTGGCAGCGTAATCCTGTCGCGTAAAACTGTAATCAGCGCCGACTTCATCGACGATAGCCTGCTGGCCTTCAATGATTTGATCCACATAAAGGTCATCGCCAAAGACAAAGCTGACATTGTCGCGCGCCACAGATTGTACAGTCTGGTCGCCGCCGATCAGGCCGGCCGTCGCCCCGACACCCATGCAGTATGCGCAACCGGTTGCCGCACTACCATGTGTACAGAAGTTGCCGTCGCTATCTTCACCGGCTTCGATGTGAGCCTGGGCTTCTTTGGCTTCGTCAGTATGGAGGGCTGGTAATGCTTTGGTTTTATGCTTCACGGCCACCATTGTACGGTTCACTTGTTCCAGGACGCCCGGATAACCGCCGGCTTTGACAAAGGCTTCTGGCCCGTATTGCACATATAGACTGGTAGCAGCTATCTTGGCGATACCTGCTTGTTGCCCAAATACCGATAAACCCCCTTCGTCCAGAGGCAGGGCCTCAGGCGCCAATGCCTTGAAGTCGGCTACCGCTTTATCGCCGGCACGACGTTCGTCACCGCAGACTACCCAAACGGATTTGTCTAGTACATCGGTCCAGTAGTTTTCGCGATCAATAATAAATTCCGGCTGAACGTAGCCGGTAAGTGTCTCCTGCTCGATCTCAGGCGTTGGGTTTGTAGGCTCTACATGTACATCGTTCATAGTTAAGACTCCTATTGCACTGGGTGGGATTACGCTGCTACGTTCAAAAGTTTGGTAAGCATCTTCAATGTTTGTCATAATAGATCAAAAGCGCTAGGGCTTATTTAAATTTTGTGTAATATGTCACAATTTTATGCGCATTGATCAAGCTTGTCAAATGTTGTACAATAGAGTTAATTATTTTCTAATATGATTGAAGCTTTATATTTCGGTGAAGATGTCCCATCCCCCTACTCTCGTCAGGAGAGTCTCTTCCCCCTGGAATTTAATGACACTGCTGAACTGGCATTTAGATTGAACACCATCCAGAAGTCGGATATTGAAAGTTTTGTTTTTGCCCGACGAATTGGCAGTGCCACCGATCCGTTAACGGTTTTATATGAATCTGGTATAGAACAGTGGCAGCAAGATGCTGGTCGATTAGACGACAGCGAAATGCCTTTATTCTATAGAGCCGGTCAGTTGTACGGCTCTATAGTATGCAAAGAACGATATAAGGATTTCGATGGTGATCCGTTCGTAGCTGATAGCCCGGCCTCATATTCTTTAGCCATCCAAACGCTCAAAGATAGTTATGACGGATGTAGCTATGGTGACGACCTGGAAGACCGCTGGCACTCCGAACATTCACGAGAGCTTGAATTTATGGGTAATCGAGGCTTCGAGATAGTAGACTCCAGCTTCTTTACTCAAATTTACACTTACTTTGAGCACGATCGAGCCGGCACATCCAGCGGCACTGCCGCTCGACTTGCCGTTTATATGGGTTTGATTGATGCCGGAATATTTTGCAATACTTATGCCCGAGCCCGCCAAGGCTTACCGCCAGCTCGTTTCGCCGAATCCACCGATTCAATGCGGATTCTGATGCCGTACCGTGACTTACCTCTCCGAACCATAAAGCATGTCTTAAAGCATCGTGACTATCTACCCTTGCCGGATACTGATCCGGTGGAGGCGCTTCTCACAGATGAACCATATGACTGGCAGGTCTGTTATGACATGGATCATAAGATATACGATGTACTGGTGCGACGTATCGTAGAAAAACAAGGTGAAACATGGGCGTGGAAGCATGATATTAAACTCATCACGCCTAATACAAACCATGATGAACGGCGGATCAATAAAATGGCCGATTTAATAGTTGCACGGACCGCCAGATTGGGCGGGTTTCGTAATTCACCACACGTGGTTGCTGGCCCTGATGTTCATGCTGAAATCATTCGTTCAGTGTTATATACGCACACTGCGGGTCAGCTCATAAGCCTGCTTCAAAATGAAGCTAATTAAGTATATTATTTTATTTAAATTCCGGGCATATCATTTGCAATAAGCAGCAGCACTTTACAAATGTGTAGTGTCAGGGTACGCTTGGGGTATTAATTAAGTGGAGGTTCCAAATGTTTGGACGACGCGCGATAGCTGCCTTAGTAGCTGAGTTTTTTGGTACTGGGATACTGACGCTCTTAGTTTTGAGTGTGCAGCGCTCAACGATTGGTGTGCCATTTTTCGTGGCTTTAGTAGCTGGACTAACAACTGCCATGCTGTACTTTGCACTCGGCAATGTTTCTGAAGCCCAGCTTAACCCGGCTCTGACCATTGGTCTATGGACGGCCCGTAAAATCAATACCGTCAAAGCCATTCTCTACGTGGCTGTTCAGCTACTGGGCGCTTGGCTTGGTTACCGACTGTACACTTACTATGCCAACAGCACACTACAACCAATTGGTGGCCATTTTATCTGGCGTATAGCTGTAGCTGAAGGGGTCGGTGCTGCTATTTTCGCATTCGGTTATGCCGCTGCAAAATACCAGGGCTTCTCAACTCCTGTACGTGCTTCAGTCAACGGTATTAGTTACATCGTAGGTCTGGTTGCAGCTTCTTCTGCAGCTATCGGATTGATCAACCCGGCCTTAGCCCTCGGTGTTCGTGCCTGGGTCTTAGGTAGCTATGTAGCCGGTCCGATCGTTGGTGCTGTAGTTGGTGTCCAGCTGTACAACCTGATTTTTGCCCGCGCTAACGAAAACGAAGCTGTTACTGGACTGGTTCCCGTCGCCGCTGCTACCAGTGTTCGCACCACTAGTACTGGCGAGACAGTTCAGACTACGACTGTAGTTGCCCGCAAGCCTCGCAAAACAGCTGCCAGCAAGACAACTGCTACTCGCAAAACCACACGAAAGACTGCAGCTAAACGCAACACACGCGCTCGCTAATATTCGTCCGTAATACAAAAAGCCCGGATATAATCCGGGCTTTTTAGTTGTGTTAAACTGTATTGTTCAGCAGGTCGTTTTCAAAAGCAATCATGCCTGCCATATCAGGACTGTAATTGGTAATATCTGGTAGATTGAGTGTCATAACACGTTGCCAGACAGCTTGGATCAAAGCTGTTAAGCGTTCCGTATCATGTCGACCGGGCGTAAAGTTTACAGTCATTTCACGGGCCGTATCGGCCTCAACATACAACATACGGGTATCGATGTCGGTTACATTTTGAAACCGACCGGACGACTGGCACAGTAGCGCATAAAACGTTAACTGTGTACGGTGCCGCCAGGCCTTAACAGCTTTGGTCTGATCGCGGGTTTCAAAGCTGTTGAGTGGCTTGCCGGTTTTATAATCGGTGATTAATAAGTGATTATTATCAATTACTAAATGGTCAATTTTGCCGCCAATCCTGGCCATGCCCAATTCAATGTTCTGGATGCCAACTTCTGCTTGTCCATTCGGCGGTAAAGCAAAGCCTTTGTCGACGAATAAAGCATTTAAAACTTGCTGACCGTGTGGTTCGTAGCGTGCAAAATCGGCATCAGTCAGTCGCTGCTCGCGCAGGCTCAGACGGTAACTCTGCGTAATAGCTTCCAGGTCAGGTACCGGCTGAGTCATTTGAGCATACTGTAGTGCCCGATGCATAGCTGTACCATACCCCATCACGGCCGAGCGAAGATCTGGTACTCGTAGTAATTGCCGTTCTAGAAATGCTTGCGGGCCGCCACTGCTAATATCTAAGAATTGGAGCAGTGCTGTTACGCTGAGCGAATAAGTATCGAGTACCGGCTGCAGCAATTGCTGCTCGGTCGCGCCATCCAGCTCAGGCCAGTGTAAGGCTTGTTCGAGGACGATGATTGGATCTTCAGCCTGATCTGTGTCGATAGTCTGTGGTGCAATTGCAGCCAGTAATGGAGTAGGTAAAACGTCTTTGCCTTGTTCATCGTAACGATAACTGGACAGGTAGACATCTTGCTTGGCGCGGGTAATGGCTACGTACATCAGGCGCACATAATCGTCATAGATTTCGCCGTATGGTTGTAATGGTAAATTAGCCGGCGCTTTGCGGCCGATATGTCGTGGTTTCCAGCTATCTTCGATGGCGTCCAGAATGTATACAGCATCAAATTCTAAGCCCTTAGCCTTGTGGACGGTCATTACCTCGACCGCCCGGTCGCCGCTGACAAACCACGAACTGTCACTGACTTTGCGACCAAGCGACCGATTAAGCTGGTAAAAACGGATCAGATCAGCCAGGCTTGCCGTCGGTTGATCGGTAAATTCTTCAGCTAATCTCAGCAATAATTGTGTAGCCGACAGCGTTTGCAAGTAGCCGCTGTCAATTGTCCGGGTAGCCAGGTAGTACTGGCGAACCGGACTGGTTAGATGGCTGCCAGGGCGTAGGCCTATCAGGTATTCCAGCATAACGCCAAGCGGCTGGTAACTGGCTTCGCCGGCTAGCCATAGCAGCCAGTTCGCCAAATTTATTAGTTTTGGGTCGCTGTGATCAAGCAGTGCTTGCAGCCAATCGGCTTGACCACGCTGGCGAACTGCTAGCTGCCACAATGTAGCCGGCTCAACCGCCCATATCGGGTGCTGCAGCAATTTTGCCAAATGATGATTAGTCAGCACCTGGTCCCCTTCGCCAACCGCCATAACAGTTTCGGCCAGCAGTAAAATCAACTGGACAATCTCAGACTCAAACACGTCGCGCTGGCGTTCGTAGCGGATCGGCACCTGTAGGGCTGTCAGCAGACTGCTAATTCGTTCTAAGCTGTCATGACCGCGGGCCAGGACGGCAATCCGGCTATCCGGCTGTGTTCGCCACTGCTGCGCGATGGCCTGGGCCACAGCTGTCAGCTGGTGATCACGAGTCGGGTAACTGATATGCTGAACGCTATACATTGCTGGCTCGCGCATGGCTACCAGATCCTTGCTCAAACCCGGTTCGCGTTTCACCAAGCGGTCTTCGGCCTGTTCGATAACAGTAGCAGCGATATCCAAGATGGCCTGCGAAGAACGGTAATTATTTTGCAGCACGATGATTTCGGTAGTCGGATAGCTCTGTCTGAATGACAGCATATTGTTTAGCTCAGCGCCGTTAAAGGCAAAGATAGATTGGTCGTCGTCACCCACAGCCATCAGGTTGGGCTTGCCCTCGGTACTGGTATGCGCGGCTACCAAGTCGGCCAATCGTAGCTGGGCTTTGTTAGTGTCCTGGAATTCATCGATTAAGACGTATAAGAATCGATCTTGGACTTGGGCCAATAGATCGGTCTGCTGCTCAAGCTGGCTGATGACTTCGATGATCATATCTGAATAATCATAATAACCACGTTCATGTAATTGCTGCCGATAGCGCTCGTATACATCGACTAATGATAACCACCAGTCTATCCGTCGGCGCTCATCGTGCATTCCCTTCTGTCCTGCTACCGTCTGCAGCCAGCGGCTTTTCCACTTGCCGGTATGGGTTGTCTTGCCGAGTGACTCATCGGCCGCAATGGCAATGGTCAAACTATCTTTGATGACCGTGCTCAGTGAAGTTAATGGTGCCACTGAAGCGTTAATAGCCTGATCTGGTAAAGCCTGGATCCTGGCCGCTAGCTGTGGTAGTTTTTTGAATGACAACGGTGCGCTCAACAGGTCGATCATCATCGGCTCAAGGACATCGAGATAGGCGCTGTTAACAGCTAGCATGGCGGCTAATTTGTCGGGGGTTAGTCCAGCCTCTTTTGTCAGCTTTAAGGCTGACTGCACATCGTTGACCGCCGTGTAAGCACCGGCAAATTTCATAGCCAGTGGGTTGTCCAGCGGCAGTTGGCTCAGGATGCTCTGGACGATTTCCAGCTGCAAAGCATCGGGTGCAATCGTCAGGCGGGCACCATTCCAGAAATATTCCGGATAGAGGTTCATAATCTCGGCGGCAAAGCTGTGAAAGGTGCGAACCACTACATTACGGGCCTCAGCGCCCACCAGTTGGGCCAAGCGCTCGCGCATGTTGGTGGCGGCAAAGTTCGTGAAAGTCAGGCAAAGGATGTTACTGGCATCGGTATCGGTATCTTTAAGTATTTGGGCTACACGCAAGCTCAGTAGCTGCGTTTTGCCGGTGCCCGGACCGGCTACTACCAGTACCGGGCCGTCGATGTGCAGAACAGCCTGCTTTTGGGCGTCGTTTAGCTCGTCGAATACTTGCTGGAAGTCTTGCTGCATCCCCCTATTGTACGCTGTAAACATGTCTCGCTGCTAGGCAATAATTGGAACATTACTGAAAAATACTTCCAGCTTCCAGGTGGCGTAGAGCTTACCACTCGTCCAACGCAAACTGTAGCATCAGCCAAAGCAGTGTATAGTCTAACCGACATTCATGGCGATACCATGACAAGTGCTGATGCTAACGGCGCTAAGGTAAATGATTTCCTCTATTCACCATTTGGTCAGGCCCTCAACGCTTCCAGTAACAGTGTTACGACACCTAACACACCTATCGTTGGACAAGCGAATAACACTGGAGTAGGTGGGAGTTTCGGCTGGGTAGGTAAAAATGAAAAGTTCACTGAAGCATCTTTCGTGCTAACTCCAATACAGATGGGCGCTCGTGTGTACATACCAGGAATAGGCAGATTCACAAGCATTGATTCCGTCGAAGGTGGAAACGCTAATGCATATAGCTATCCTAATGATCCAGTTAACGGGTTCGATTTAGACGGTAACTACGCTCATTGGAGAGGTCTAGGACAAATCGGTGTAGCCGTAGCCGCTACTGTTGGTACAGGCCTTGCTTGTGCAGCTACAGCTGGCGCGGCATGCGTCGTAGCCGCTGCAGCCATTGGGGCAGGTGGGGGAGCGGGCTCTAACGTTATTGGTCAGGCTCATAATGGTAAGGCATTTAACTATAAGTCGCTTGCTGTAGACTCTGCAGTTGGTGGAGCGCTTGGAGCTGTTGGCGGTGGAGCGGAAAATAAAGCAGTAAGTGGAGCTGATAAGATCAGGCCTAATAATTACTTACGAATTGGCAAAGAACGTATCTCAGTTGGTCCAGCCCCTAGTAAATTCAATAACGGTACTCCAGGTAGTAAAATACCTGTACATATACATGTCGGACGAACCTCTGGAGGAGTTGACATAAGAGTGAATGGGCGCTATATATCTAGATATCCGTATAAGAGGCGATAATGGAAGAAGAACTGCGTAGAATACTTGAAGACCTAAATCACCATAAAATAGGTGATATGTACAAAATAATAAAAAAAATTGAATCCCCCAATGTTCAGTTCAAATTCAATATTGATTTTAATTCATGGTTAGAAGTCGACTTCAGTGCTAAATATTTGAATAAGTGGTTAACATTTTCTATGAGTTCAGACGGTTACCCGCTTCAAGGTATTCATAGTGAAGACTCTAATGAACTGTTAGATAATATCAAAAAAATAGTATCTGATGTTCTCAATCGACAAATACAATTTGGGACTTTCAAGAATAAACCTGCGATGTTAATAGCATTTGATAAGATGATAATAGTTGTGAAAAAGAGGATAGGTTTGTCTTCTTTCGAACTCACTAACAATGAACTGGATTTATTTGTTGTAGACACGGGATTTAAGATTCAATGTCCAGTACCCCCTAAACTAAACATATATACTAGTTAGTAATTAGGAGAACTACATGGACAATACTGCTGACGCCGCTAGGCGTCATTTCACCCCGCAGTTCAAGCTCAAAGTTGTGCTGGAAAGTATGCAACGCGATACCACCATTGTGTCAAGCTCCCGTTTTCTGCAACACCTTGTCTCTTTCCAGCGGAGCTGGCATGAGGCTAGCAGCGTAAGCCGCTGGGCTCATCTTGAGTGCTAGGTGAATGCGCTCGGTATTGTAATAGTAAATCTTTAGGGCAATTGCTTCGTGAAGCTGGTCGAGATTTTCGTAGTGCTTGAGTGGTCCGAGCTCCAGTTTGAAACTACCAAAGAAACGTTCCATGAATCCGTTTTGCCACGGGCTGGCCCGCTTACTGCAGCTGAGCCTTATTTCCAGTTTGTCGCAGAGCAGCTGGTGCTTGTAGCTGAGGTACTCACTACCTTGGTCGCTGTGTAAAATGGCCGGTGGGCGGTGTTTGCTGAGGGCATCCAGCAGCGTAGCAAGCGTCAGCTCACTAGTGTGTCGCAGCCCAAGCCGCCAGCCCAGCACCTGCCTAGTCTTCAGATCGAGCACGACCGCTAGGTAGTGCCACTGACCCTGGAACCACAAGTAAGTAAAGTCCTGCGCCCAGGCGCCGGAGTTAGTCATGGCGGCGTAGCTCTGACCGTCCTAGGGACGGGCTTCGTTACGGAAGACTGCGTATTGCCCGAGGGCATTGGGAGCGGCCACTATCTCCGCCGGTGCCGACGTTGCGTGCTTCGGTTTCTTACCCGGCCGAGCAATGACAATGCCGCTGAGCGTCCGAATACGCCGGGCCTTCTTCTGGCTCCAGTGCAAGTGCAGTGCGAGTCTGCGCACGCCGTAGAACGGATGGTCGGCATGGGCGGCTTGCAGCCGCCCTACGTCCGCGGCGTCTGCCGCTTGGCGAACCTCAGGCCGCCGGTAGTGCCCGGTTCGGTCGACACCAAGTACACCCGCGTAGTGGGTGAGCCATCCTGGGTCGACCTCGTCCAGGATGGCTAGCTTTTTGACTTATGCATTTCAGCGGTTGCTCTACCGAGCAACTTGTACAATTGCTCATTTTCCTTCTTGAGCCGGTTGTTTTCCAAGATGAGGTTACGGTTGCCGTCGACGACACCCTCATGGAGCCAAGTGTAAATGCTCTTGCTGCTGACATTGTACTGCGCTGCGGCGTCTGTCACCCGCATCCCCTCGTCACGAATCTTAGCCACCACCTCGGCTTTGACGGCCGGGTTGGTGTGAATGTCTTTTGCCATATGTTCCTCCAAATTAAATCAGTGTAGCAGTCCGTTCTAGAATAGACTACGTGTTGATTTTAGCGGGAGTCTGACAGACAGCAGCAATCGAAGCATATGGAGGGTCAGGTGGAGGAGCGTCACCAATTAAGTATCTGACTGTAGAGGAAAAAGCTGTAAACTTGCAAAAAATGATAAACAAAAATACTGTAAAGGTCGAGAGCCAATCAGGGATCACACAATATGACCTAGCTGGAAGGGCACACAATAACAAAATTGGTGGTGGACGGGTAGAAACAGTGCCAACACCTCATGTAGTCACTCAGGGCAGAAACAAT
This sequence comes from uncultured bacterium, assembly GCA_964236675.1. Taxonomy (GTDB): domain Bacteria; phylum Patescibacteriota; class Saccharimonadia; order Saccharimonadales; family UBA4665; genus JBDSWU01. The sequence goes on along the minus strand of CAXSFI010000001.1, from coordinate 210,467 downwards.
GGTATAATATCTGGACCTAAGTCGCCAGCTAGACCAATGACGCACCAAGACTTAAGAGTAATAAAAAAGGTAGTTAATAAGAGGCGACGATAGTCTATGGATAATGTATATCTGAATATGACTCTATGGGGAGATAATCATGGTGGCGAGCGGATAATTGAACCGATGGACAAGCAGTACATCTACGATCTGCACAATAGCTGCCGAGTACAAAGCATACAAATCTTCTCCGGAGAACAAGATAATCTAGTATTTGAAATTGAGGGCTTAAAACTTCATGACGAGGTGACTCCTACTGAAGAAATAGGGCATTTCACACTTACGTTTAAAAACGCTACGATAAAACAGACTACTCCAAAAACCCTTTTGCCTTATGAAGGTGACTTTAAAATAGATGACTTCAATCCATATTTTGATAAGGAAAAAGGGCAGACATGTTTTGAGTGGACTGGCGAAGATATAACTTTGCAAGAAGTATATCCAACTATATACTTCTGGGCAGATAGTCTAGAATTTGCTGAGTCTTAGATCCTATAGGCCATATCAGTAATAGTAAGCACCTGCACCTACTAATACACTTAACAAATTGAATATTCGAATAAGGAAAACAGAAGATTCTACATTAACTTACAAATACGAACACGGATCAAAGTGTAGGTGCTCTCGTTCAGCATGCGTACAATCAGCATAAGAGGCATAATGGAAAAAGGCTTACATAACATTCTTAATGACCTCGGTCTCTATAAAATAGGTGACGCATATTAAGATAATTACAAAACTTGATAGCCCTAACTCCAGTTTAAATTTAATATTTATTATTGTTGCTAACAAGTATTAACTTTTTCTTAACTTTTTATTTTTTATTTTGCATAAACGTGTTGGGCGATGTAACCGTTATAATCATGAAAATTATCAAATAAATATTGATTGTATTGCTGGTGGTGACGGCAGCTGCGGTTCCCTACAGCTTTTATCATGATCATGACAAGGATGCTGGCAAGCTGGTCTACAACGGCTGCCAAGCAGGCCATATTGTAGTAAGTGAGCTAAGCAGTAACGCTAACGGCGATGTATTAGGATCGCCTTGTCGTGCGGTCGGTAAACCCTATGTGCTAAAGAATAACTATTATAGTTTTTACGGCTCATTAGTTGCATTTGCTGTGGTTGGTGGAGCAAACTTATTTTTATTTGCTAAACGTAAAAAGTGATCAGCGAACGGCGGTGGCGCAGATTTCGCAGTCGTCCTGATCGCCGAATTCGGTCAGCCATTGTTTGGTAGCAACACTCCAGGGTTCGAGATCACGGAAGCCTATGTAGTCGGCAGCTTCACGCAGCGCCCAGCCTATCCAGCCGTACATCCGCAGGCCGCCCCAGACCACTGCCGCCCAGTGTGGACCAGCTGGAATGACACTAATGGGCTGCTTGGCTATGTAGCTGCGGAAATTCTTGCCACGAGCTCGTCGTCGTAGATTTTTGGCGACAAACGTACCATCAGCCAAAGCCGTTTGGGCCAGACCGCTAAACGGCGTATTGGCATTATCACCAATGACAAACACATTATCGTCAGCCTGTAGATAAGCATCCACCGCGACTTTACCGCGGCCCATCAGGACGAAGCCGTTGGCTGCGAAAAATGGGTGGTTGGTGACCCCCGCCGTCCAGACTACCGTGTGACTACGGATCGGTTTACCATTGATGGTCAGCTCGTCGGCGGTTTCACCCTGCACTACGCTGCCGACATATAGTTTGATGCCGAGGCGCGTAAGGCGACGCTTAACGGTTCTCGACATATCACGGGGCATGCGCGGCAGCAGGCGCGGTGATGCTTCGATAAGATCGATATGAACTTTGCGCGGGCTAAGGTCATGGTTCTTCATGATCTGCTTGAGGTAGCCAGGCAGAGCGCCGGATAGCTCGATACCGGTTGGGCCGGCGCCCACTATGACATAGTTGAGGTCGGGTTGACGGTAGTCAATGAGTTGTTGGTGCAAGTGGGCTTTGAAACGAGCCGCCTCGGACTGAGACTTGATGCTGTAGGAATACTCAGCTAGTCCCGGTATACCGAAATAGTTGGTGACAACGCCTAGGCCGATAATGATACTGTCATAGGTAAACGTCTGGCCATCTTCGGTTGTTATGATTTTGGCTTTGCGGTCAAGAGTGGTGGCCCTAGCTTGAACAATCTCAATAGTCCTGCCGGTAAAAATTGTGTGATAAGCAATGCTGGAGTTAGCGCGCTTGCCACCGGTGGCAGTATGATACAGCGTGGGATAGTAGCGGAGTTCATTGTCCTCACTGACCAGGGTTACATGAAAATTCGGATCCTTACAGAGCTCTAGCGCAGCTTTTACGCCACCAAAACCACCGCCCACTATCAATACTTTTTGCTTTTTTATCATCTTGCTAATGATTATACAGAATCTAGCAGTATTTCAATATATTTTTGCCAGACACTGTCGATGGCTACTGGCGGTATATGGCTATGTAACCTGGCGAAAACTTCGGGCTGATAAAATTGCTCCATGGCCCGTGCCAGGTCGGCAGCGTCATTAGCCTTGAAGATTAAGCCGTTCTCACCATCCCGCACCTGCTCAGCTAACGTGTCGATATCGCTGACAATCACCGGCAGATTGTAGCCGAAGCCCAACTGCACGTTAGTCGTGCCGGTGGCCGACTTGTACGGCAATACCAGAGCATCGGCGGCGGCGAACAGCTCCGGTATGGCTTCGGCCGGTATGTAGCCGGCCTGAATGGTTACTCGCTCAGTCAGGCCCAGCTCATCTATAAGGCGCTCATAAGCGTGGCTATCGGGCCAAAATTCACCGGCAATGGTCAACCTGACATCGCTAATTAAGGCTAGAGCCCGTAACAGCACGTCCAGTCCTTTGTAGTCTCGAACAATTCCAAAAAATAGCAATTGTCGCTGCATGCCAGCTGCATGCTTTGCCGCGACGGCCGACCAGCCGGGCAAATAAGTTGGTAGCGGTGTGATGCTGACAGGCTTATCCGTCAGACTATGAGCAATTTGAGCTTGCTCCTGTGTGTGGACGATCAAGCGGCCGACTCGCCTGAAGAAACCTTGAGCGAGCTGCCGGTCACCCGGTTTACCATCATGCTGCAGGACGTTGTGACAGATCACCGCCGTTGGTATGTCACGAAGGCTGCGCAACATGACGCGGTAAATAACGCCGTGAAAGGTTGGTACGTACCACACGAAAATAACCAGATCAAAAGCTTTCAAATATCGGCCGGTAGAGCGCCAGGTCCAAGGCTTATTCCATGACAATCGATGTGATGTGTTGGGATAGGGTGGCAGCTCCGGCTGATCTGGTGGTAAGAGCACGCCCGGGTAGAGCCGCAACGGATACTGTGACTTCCAGGCGACGAGTTCGGTGTCGTGGCCAGCAGCAGCTAAGCGGTGGGCCAGCTCAGTAGTCTGCTGCACAATACCGCCTTTATATGGATGCGCTGGGCCAACGATCGCTATCTTCATACTTCTAGTCTAGCAAGTGACAACCTATAACTAACAATAAACTTGTTTTTGACCTCCATAACCCTTAAGCTTAAGATAAGATTATGGACGAAATTAAAAATCTTCTGACAAAAGCCGGCTACAAGGGTGAAATGGACAATACGCCAGCCAGTCTGGACTTCTACAGCCATGACGCATCGATGTTCGAGCTGCGCCCCAAGCTGATTGTTATGCCCCGCGATGCGGCCGACATTGAAACATTAGTCAAAGTCGTTAGTGCGCAAAAGAAGCATCACCCGCAGCTAAGCTTAACGGCCCGCGCCATGGGCACGGACATGTCCGGCGGTGCTATCAACGACTCGATCGTCGTCGACTTCTCCAAGCACTTCACTAAAATTGAAAAAGTTACTGCCACCACCGCCCAGGCCCAGCCTGGTGTCTTCTACCGCGATTTTGAGCCCCAAACCCTGAAACATGGCGCGCTAATGCCCACCTATCCAGCTTCGCGTGACTTGGCCTCCATCGGCGGTATGGTCAACAACAACTCCGGCGGCGAAAAGTCACTGGAATACGGTAAAACCGAAGACTTTGTGACGGAGCTACAAGTGGTCTTCGCCGATGGTATCGAGCGCACCGTTAAGCCGCTAACCCGAGCCGCACTCGACAAGAAAATGAAGCTCAAAGACTTCGAGGGTGAAGTCTACCGCAAGCTGTTCATTCTGATCGATGGCAACTACGACAAGATCAAAGCCGCCAAGCCGCATGTCTCCAAAAACTCCACTGGCTACAACTTGTGGGACGTCTGGGACCGGGAAACTGGTGTGTTTGACCTGACTAAGCTGATTGTCGGCGCCCAAGGGACCCTAGGCTTTACCACCGACCTGCACTTCCGGCTGGTACCTGGCCGCCCCCACTCCGGCCTACTGGTACTGTTCATGAAAGACATCGACGACCTGGGTGAAGTTATTCCTAAAGTGCTGGAGTCCAAGCCGGCGACCTTTGAATCATTCGATGATGCCACGCTCTGGCTGTCTATCCGCTTCATGCCGAGCTTCCTCAAGCTACTCGGGCCTAAGCGCTTCATTCATCTGTTAATCACGCTTATCCCAACCGGCCTGCAACTGCTGCGCGGTATCCCTAAACTGATCCTGATGATCGAATTCAATGGTGAAACCGAAGACGAAGTCCGGGCTAAGATCCGTGCCCTGCACCAGGAACTCGATAAACACCATGCCCGCTACGAGATTAACGGCCAGGAAGAAGATGCCACTGAGGGCAAATCTGAAAAGTTCTGGATAATGCGCCGCTACAGCTTCCAGCTGCTGCGCTCCAAGGTTAAGGACAAGCACACGGCGCCGTTCATTGACGACTTCGTAGTGCCACCAGCCCATCTGACCGAATTCCTGCCGCGACTGCGCAAAGTTATCAAGAAGTACCACCTGTTCGCGACCATTGCCGGCCACATGGGCGACGGTAATTTCCATGTCATCCCACTTATGAAACTGGAAGATCCGAAGGACCGCAAGAAGATTCTGCCGGCTATGAAAGAAGTTAATCACTTGGTGCTAAAATACGGCGGCTCCCTGTCAGGTGAGCACAACGACGGCCTAGTACGCGGCCCGTGGCTCGAAGAAATGTACGGCAAAGAAATATTAACCTTGTTCCGCGCCGCTAAAGACATTATGGATCCCGATCACATCTTTAACCCTCATAAAAAAGCCAACGCCGACTGGGACTACTCGTTCGGCCATATCCGCAACCATTTTTAATCCACCTAAAAGTTCGAGCCAATTAGAGGGAGCCATTACCATAAGCACTATACAAATACCACTTAATGTGGTATTTTATATTTATGACAGAATTTCAGCCATCAAATAGCGAACCTAGTAATGAAGGTGGATTAGCGCCAGGTAGTATGGAAGAAGCATTTATTGCAGACGGTGTGCGTAGGACTTTGGGTGATACATGGAATCCTGAAGACCCAGATTGGAAAGAAGCCTACGAGGCTCACCGTATGCTGATGGAAGCTGGCCTAACGGAACCCGCAGTGAATCTAGATAAGATTCGAGAAATTATTGCCGTCAAAGCGATGGGCGGACAGGAGACTGAGCCGCTACAGCATACTGACAATGATGAAGATACCGAGCCTAACTAAGCGAAAGATGCATACACATCTGACCTTATTAAGGTTATAACTTTCTATATTGTGGTGCGCCAAGCATCAGCATAATAGAAAAGACTTCTTCGGAAGTCTTTTTGTTTTGCTATAGTTAAATCATGCCCACTGATTGCAAATACCGAGTCTCAGCTAAAGCACTCATTAAAAGTAACGATGGAAAGTTATTATTTGTAAAAGAGAACGGCGCCGGTGGATTCGAGTTACCTGGTGGTGGTATCGAGAATGGCGAGACTATCGAGCAGGCTTTTACACGTGAGATTCATGAAGAGCTTGATGTTGCAGTTGTCAGCATCGCATCATCACCAAGTTTTACTTGGATCATAAATGGTGAAGTTGTTTGGCTTGTCTTTGAAGTGGTCATCGATTCTAATGATTTTCAGCCAGACGATGGTATTGAAACTGCTGGTTATTACACCCTAAACGAACTCAGACATCAGAACCCGAGCGCACTTGGTTATTGCTGTACGCTCTATACAGATGAGCTTCAGAAATACTTGTTAATTTAGGTCAAAGTTGCGAATCTCGACCAGTAGGAGGAGCCAAGATGTTAAATTTTGCTTAAACTTTCTTAATTTATGGCGTGTTGGATGCCGATGGATGGTAAAATTGTGGATATGAATGATGCGCAATTAGATGATCTAAAGCAGTATATATCTGCAGCCATATCGCAGTCGGAGGCTAATATTAAGAGCGAACTTATGCATAACTTCGTGGGCATGATTGAAGCTTTGCGCAATGATATGAATAATGGTTTTGCGGCTATAGCCCAGATCTTTACAGGCTTAAATGACACCGTGGACGATCATGAGGATCGCTTGACCAATCTTGAACAGCAACCAGCCTAATCTTCTTACTACATAGCTGGTCGCCAACTGTGGTCAGGTCATGGTATAATTAAGCATAAGCTTATGAGACAAATATGCTAAATCGGCATAACAAAATTTTTATCTTGGCGGTAGCTGTACTTGCTTTGCTGAGCCTGTCGGCCCTATATCTTCGGCGTTATACCTTTGCCATATTGCAGCCGGCCGGGCCGATAGCTGCTCAGGAAAAGCAGCTGCTGATAGCGGCAGTGCTTCTCATGCTAATCGTGGTCATCCCGGTGTTTGTCTTGCTTGGCACTATTGCCTGGAAATATCGTGCCAGCAACACCACTGCAAAGTACACACCTGATTGGGACCGCCATGCCGGTTACGAAACTATCTGGTGGACTGTGCCATTGCTGCTGATAGTCAGCTTATCGGTGCTGACCTGGCACAGCACACACACACTTGATCCGATGCGGCCGATCAGCTCTGTCAATAAACCAATCACCATACAGGCCGTCGCTTTGCAGTGGAAATGGCTGTTTATCTATCCTGATCAGCAGATTGCCAGTGTCAACTACGTACAGTTTCCCAAAGATACGCCGATAAACTTCCAGATCACCTCCGACGCTGCTATGAATTCATTTTGGATTCCACAGCTCGGTGGTCAGATCTATGCCATGGCTGGCATGTCGACGCAGTTACATTTGATGGCCAGCAAATATGGTAGTTTTCGTGGTGCTTCTGCCAATATAAGTGGCAAAGGCTTCGCTGGAATGAACTTTATGGCCAAGGCAACCTCGCGTGATGATTATGAGGCATGGGTTCGGTCGGCCCAGCTTGCCAGCCAGCGACTGGATATGGCCAAGTACAGTGCTTTGGCTCAGCCCAGCGAGTACAATCGGCCAGCAGTCTATGCCTTACAAGCACAAGGGCTATATGGTACGATTATAGGGAAATCTGCCGGTCCTGGCAGTGGCATGAACGGCATGACTGATATGGATATGTCGAGTATATCCGTTCCGGGCTACAAGCAATAATGGGGTTAAAACACAGATGATAGCAGCACTCCTCGGTAAGCTCAACTGGCAAGCCCTGCCTCAGGGTGCCATTACCATTGGTGGGGCCATTTCAATGGTTGGGATTGGCGGACTGCTCTTCTTTTACCTGGTCTATACCAAGCGACTCAAATGGCTGTATAAAGAATGGCTGACGTCGCTTGATCCTAAGAAAATTGGCGTTATGTATATCATCATTTCGCTGGTGATGTTACTGCGTGGCGTCGGTGACGCTTTACTCATCAAGACACAGCAAACCACATCTGTGGGTGCCGCCCATGGCGTGCTCGACCCTTATCATTTTCAGCAAATCTTCTCGGCTCACGGCACCATTATGATCTTCTTTGTGGCCATGGGTTTTATGTTCGGCTTGATCAACTTGATAGTGCCACTGCAGATCGGGGCTCGCGATGTAGCCTTCCCCTTCCTCAATGCTGTCAGTTTTTGGCTGTTCGCCGTCGGCATGGTGCTAGTCAATATGTCACTAATAATTGGCGAGTTCTCGGCGGCTGGCTGGCTGTCTTATCCGCCCCTATCGGAGCTGCGTTTTAGCCCCGGGGTTGGCGTGGACTATTGGATTTGGAGCCTGCAGATAGCCGGTGTCGGTAGCCTCCTGTCAGGTGTAAATTTCTTGACCACTATCATTAAGTTACGAGCACCGGGCATGACTCTTATGAAAATGCCAATGTTTGTCTGGAGCGTCATGGGCAGCATGATGCTGGTGGTGGCCGCTTTCCCTATACTGACTGTTACGCTAGCCTTGCTAGCCTTAGATCGCACTATGGGCATGCACTTTTTTACCACCGATCTCGGCGGCAATCCGATGATGTACGTCAACCTGATATGGGCATGGGGCCATCCGGAAGTCTACATTTTGATCTTACCGGCCTTTGGCATTTTCTCAGAGATTGTGTCGACCTTTTCGCGGAAACGGTTGTTTGGCTACACCTCTATGGTAGTAGCAATTATGTCGATCACGGTGCTGTCGTTCCTGGTGTGGTTGCACCACTTCTTCACTATGGGTGCCGGTGCTGATGTGAATGCCTTTTTTGGCATTATGACCATGGTGATAGCCGTGCCGACGGGCGTTAAATTGTTCAACTGGATATTCACCATGTACCGCGGCCGGATTGACTTTAAATCGCCCATGCTATGGTTTCTGGGCTTCGTGGTGCTATTTACCATTGGTGGCATGGCCGGGGTATTGCTGGCGGTGCCGCCAATAGATTTCCAACTGCACAACAGTTTGTTCTTAGTGGCCCATTTCCATATGATGATTATTAGTGGTGTGCTGTTTGGTTACTTTGCTGGCCTGACCTATTGGTTCCCCAAGATCTTTGGCTTCCGCCTCAACGAACGGCTAGGTCGTTATGCTTTTTGGACCTGGACAGCGGGCTTCGTGCTGGCCTTTACTCCACTATATATATTAGGTTTGATGGGTGCCACTCGCCGTTTAGACCATTATGATGCCTCGCTCGGCTGGCGGCCGCTATTTGCGGTATCAGGCATTGGTGTGCTGCTTGTGGCGGCCGGCATTGGCCTGCAGATACTGCAGTTTATTGTGAGTATCATTCTGTGTGACAATCACCGTGATACCAGCGGTGACCCATGGGATGGCCGTACCTTGGAATGGTCCACCCCCTCGCCGGTGCCAGTCTACAATTTCGCTGTGACGCCAGTAGTTACCGAGCGCGATGCTTTTTGGGAAATGAAGAAACATAGCTCAAAATCACAAAATGAATATGAAGCTATCGAATTGCCCAAGAATTCTCCACTAGGAATGGTGCTCGGAGGCTTTGCCTTTCTGTTCGGCTTTGGTGTTATCTGGCACATCTGGTTGCTGCTGCCGATCGGTCTAATCGGCGTTATCATGACGCTTATCGTTCGGTCAATGGACGAACATACGGAGTATACGATAACCCCTAAACAGCTTGAAAAGATGATCGCCGGCAGAGTGCTCGTTGCTATGCCACCAGTCGGCGTGCCATATGCAAGGCGGCGTGTATGAACCAGCATGACGAAGCTGATGCTAAATCAGTATTAGGTTTCTGGATTTATCTCATGACTGACTGTGTGCTTTTCGCCAGCCTGTTCGCCGTCTACGCTGTGCTACACAAAAACGTAGCTAGTGGTCCCGGTGGTCCAACAATCTTTAGCCTTCCTTACGTGTTGACCGAGACCTTAGTACTTTTGACCAGCAGTTTCACCTGCGGCCTGGCCATGCTGGCCGCGCACCGCGGTGATGTCCACAAAGTACTCAACTGGTTCGCTGTCACTGGCCTGCTAGGGGTGATATTCCTGTCAATGGAGTTGTCGGAGTTTAGTAAGCTGGTACAGGATGGTCACAGTTGGACGCAGAGTGGCTTCCTGTCGTCATACTTTACCTTAGTGGGCACGCACGGGCTGCACATTGCTATTGGGCTACTGTGGTTGGTACTGCTACTAGGCGCTGTAATGCGCAGGGGCATAACACCAGGCATAATGAAGCGTTTGACATTGTTTAGTATGTTCTGGCATTTCCTCGACCTCATTTGGATTTTTATATTTACGGTGGTATACCTCAGCTCCGGGATTAACTTATGAGCGCACATAAGAAACAAGTTGTTGTCACTGATGTTCGAGCCCTGCCAAACTATAGTCTGACATCATATGTCATTGGTTTTGCCGTTTCGATCTATCTGACGCTCATGGCTTATGTTATGGTTGTGCATCACCTGTTTTCCAGGCGAATCTTATTATATTTGTTGCCTATCACCGCCCTGCTGCAGTTCATAATTCAACTAATATGTTTCCTGCACATCGGCCGGGAATTCAAGCCCCGCTGGAAGCTGTTCGTCTTCCTGTTTATGCTGCTGATTGTCATCATTTTAGTGGCTGGCTCAATCTGGATTATGGCCAACCTTAACTATCATATGCAGTCACCAGCCCAAATTAATAAGTACCTGCAAAGCCAAGACGGACTATAGACTGGTGCGTGAGTACTACCAGCTGATGAAGCCAGGCATTGTCTATGGTAATGCCATGACAGCCATTGCCGGTTATTTCCTAGCCGCTAAAGGCGACTTTCATCTTGGCTTGTTCCTGGCGATGCTGGTCGGGATATCGCTGATTATCGGTGCTTCATGTGTTTACAACAATTACCTTGACCGCGACATCGACAAGTTGATGCTACGCACAAAAAAGCGGGCGCTGGTGGAAGGCACAGTTTCACCCAAGCAAGCCCTATTATTCGCAACCATTTTAGCCGGTATAGGAGTGATTTTACTAGGCGGGTACACCAATATGTTGACTTTGCTGATCGCCCTATTTGGCATGTTCGCATACATTGTGTTATACGGCCTCGGTAAACGCAAAACAGTACATGGCACGCTCATTGGCAGCCTGTCAGGTGCTATACCCCCTGTCGTCGGCTACGTGGCCGTAACGGGTCATATTGATCTAGCTGCAGGACTATTATTTGTGATTTTAATTTGCTGGCAAATGCCCCATTTCTACGCTATAGCCCTCTTTCGCAGCCAGGATTATAAAGCGGCCAATATTCCAGTATTACCGTTGGTTTCTGGCCTACGTACTACTAAGATTCAGATTATGCTGTATGCCGCAGCCTTTACAATCAGCACTAGTCTACTAACATTGAGTCATTACACTGGCTATGTCTATTTAGTAAGCATGTCTATAATAAGCATAATGTGGATATTGTGCGGTCTAAACGGCTTCAATACTACTGATAATCAGGCCTGGGGTCGCCAGATGTTTTTTCTCTCGTTATTAGTCATTACGCTGTGGAGTATTCTGGTGAGCCTGACGGCCTGGCTGCCCTAGCCGTTAGAAATCTGGCGGGATGCTAACGGGATCTGAATGGTGGCTATAGTGCCGGCGCCCGGCAGACTATCCAAGGTGATGTTAGCCTGATGGACATCGGCAATCATTTTAGCTATCGATAAGCCGAGGCCGTACCCTTCGGCTGTAGTTTTGTTACGTGATGAATCGGCTCGATAAAACCGCTCAAATATGTGTTGCAGCGCCCCCGGCTCAATACCCAGGCCAGTGTCAATGACTTTAATAATTGCCTGTTTAGCGTCGACTGCGGCCACCAACTGTATCTTACCACCGGCCTGGCTGTACTTAATGGCATTGTCCAACAGGATTACCAATAACTGGACTAAGCTGTCGTGGTCGCCGTATACATGGCTATCGCTAATGTTCTGATGGATTTGTATAGTGCGAGCCTCGGCAGTTTTGCCAATCTGTTGGACAGCTTGTTTGATAATCGACGACGTTGATACGCTTGTAAAACTATGCCGTAGCTCCGATTCTTCCAGGCGTGTTAAGCGCAGTAGATTATTGATCAACGTTTCGAGCTTGGTTACCTCTTCCAGATTACTATGAATCGTGTCTCGCAAATCTTTAGTTGCCGCGCGGTCATTCAGCAGCGCCACCTCACTTTCCATCCGCAGAGCAGTTAACGGTGTCCGTAATTCGTGCGAAACATCGGCAGTAAAACGTTTCTGCTGATCATGAGCTAGCTCTATCGGACTTAACGTTCGCTTGGCCAGTAGGTAACTGGCTAACCCTGACGTGGCAAATACCAGCAGATTAAAACTAATGAGGCGTAGCAGTAAACGATGTGCCGCATCATCGTAATCGGCATTATTTCGCAGCACCGGACTGTTTTGAAAGACCGGGAACTGGGTATATATGCGCTGGGTTTCCTGGTGTAATCCCCGTGCTAATTCGCTGATAGCGACATTGTACAGTACGATGCTGAACAGCATGCAGATAGCCATGATGATAGCCAAATACCAGACGGTTAATTTGAAAGTTGCCGAACGGAACATGTGATTCAGGAAGCACTCAGTTTATAGCCAAAACCGCGCAGCGTATGCAACAGTGGCTCGGATGGAGTGAATGGCCGATCGATTTTATTGCGTAGATAGCCGACATAGACTTCGATGGTGTTTGGTAATATGTCGGCATCTTCGTTCCAGACATGTGTGATGATCATGTCTTTAGTGATGACCTGACCGCTATGGTGCATCAGATATTCAAGAAGCGCAAATTCTTTATGAGATAGTTTAATATCCTCATCCCCACGCTTGACCGTGTAATTGACACTGTCCAGAGTGAGATCGCCGACGCGTAAAGTAGCGCCAACTTGCGCTTTCGGTCGTCGCAACAATGCTTTGATGCGGGCTGTTAATTCATCGAATGAGAAGGGTTTGACCAAATAATCATCAGCGCCGCTGTTAAGCCCTTCTACACGGTCGCCAATAGTACCACGAGCCGTTAGCATGAGTACCGGAGTATTGACCTGCTTGTCACGCATTTTCTGAGTGATGGCAATGCCATCGACGGTGCCTGGCAACATTCGGTCGAGCACAATCAAATCGTAGTCCGGATCCAGGGCATGCGACAGGCCGGTGTCGCCGTCATGCACCGTATCAACGGCAAAACCTTTCAGCTCTAGCCCGCGCTTGATTGCTTGAGCGATCTTCAGCTCATCTTCGACTACAAGTATTCTCATTACTTACTAGTATAACGACTGTCATGAAAATTAGCTGAGATTTTAGATGCCTATGCTAGTCCTTTTGTAGTCGACGCTGAGCATGGGTAGCAAAGATGACTAACCCAATAATTGCCAGCAATATGATGTACATAGCACGGTCAATAATATTTGCTGCCACAATGGTGCTGCCTGATATGTGATGCAGGCGCTGCGAGAACAGTAAGAATGATTCGCGGAAGCCAATAGCGCCGGGGGTGAGCGACACAAACAATGCGAAATTGGCGGCACCGGCATAGACCACGGCCTGACTAAAATGGACGCCGGGCTCAATGGAACGTAGCTCCACATAATAAATAACAGCTACCAGGCTCAGCTGCAATAAAGTTGCTGCCGCCAGGGCGTAAATGGCGTCCAGATCAAGCACCTTGAAGCGGCTGGTAACTTTCCAGCTGCTGGTGCGCACAAACGCCAGAATAATTAAGGCTGGAATAGCGCCAATCAGCAACCACCAGCCGAGGATGGTTGACAGCAAAAATATCCCGCTGAACAATGCGTACAGTGCATAAAAAACCAGGGTTGCTAAGGTGTATTGTTTGAGATGTAAGCCATGTTTTTTCTTGAGGTACAGACCCCTAAAAGCCGGTCCGCTCTGGAGGGGTCCAAAAAAATTGATGACGGTGGCATACATGGTGAGCAATGCGCTCTCGCCAGGTGCCAACCTAATCTTACATAGACGCAGCGTGGTCAGCGTTACCAAGCTTAGAGCTACGACAACACCCAGGTATAGCGTAAATATAACGGCTAATGTCGACAACGATGTCTGATGCAACTGATGGCGCACGAATGGATGTGTAGCGAAATAATATACAAAGCCAGTAACGGTAATAATAAGAATGCAGACGGTGGCAATCGGACGCCATAGAGAGCCTAAAGTGTGGGACATGTCTCAATCTTAGCCTAAACCGTCGACTGTGACCAGAATTATAGATCAGGGCTGGAAAATAGAAGCCGGATCACCGTTAACCACGTATAATAAGCCTAGCCTCATGAAATATATAGATATCTTTCTGCGACGTGCCATGCGCATATTAGCTAGCCCAACTTTTTTTCGATATATCGTTGGCTTATTAATCTTTCAGGCGGCATGGATTGCGCTTAGCAGCCACTACCCTATGGCATTCGATGAAGATTTTCACCTTGGTATTATTCGCATTTATGCGCAACACCTCAGCCCGTTCCTAGAGGGTCAGCCGGTAGGTGCCGATACCTTCGGTGCCGTAGCCCGTGACCCTTCTTATCTGTACCACTATGTATTTAGCTTCCCATACCGTCTGATTAATTTATGCACGCAGAACCTGGCAGCTCAGGTCATCATATTGCGTTTTATGAATATAGGTTTGTTTGCGGTGGGGTTAGTGCTATATCGTCGCCTGTTTGAAGCCGTGAAAGCCCCTACCGCCGTCATTAATGGCAGTCTGTTGTTGTTTGTGCTGATTCCGGTCGTGCCACTGCTCGCTGCACAGATTAATTATGATAATTTGTTTATCCCGGCTGCCGCAGTCAGTCTGCTGTTGGCCGTTGGATTTACTAACAGATTAAGGGCTGGCAATTTCGACGTGGTGGCCTTATTGTGGCTGGCCATCAGTTGTCTGCTGACGAGCCTGGTCAAGTACGCCTACCTGCCGATTTTTATGGCTATCGGCGCATATACCTTAGTGCAGGTAGTAGGTTTCCGCCGACATAACCGAGCTGACTTTTGGCACCAGATAAAGCAAACACTAGCCAGGGTCAGCAGGCTAAAGCTTATGGGTTTAATTTTACTTACCTTTTTGTCGCTCGGTCTGTTTTCGCAGCGTTATGTGGTGAATTTTGCTCATTATCACACTCCCATACCCAGCTGTAACAAAGTCCTAACAGTCGGGCAATGTAGCGCCTATGGCCCATGGATACGTGACTATAATTACGCCATTAATAAAGTTAATGAAGCCCACAATCCTGCCGTATTCACCGGCGACTGGCTCTATGGCATGTGGCTCCGGCTGTACTTCGCCGTTGACGGCCCTGCCACCCGGTTTCAGACTCGTGGCCCGTTACCGGTGCCTGGTATGAGTATAATCGTCATCGGCATCGGGGGTATGGTGGCGTTAGTAGGTGGTTTGAGAAAACTGCTGCGAAATTATGACAGAACTGCAATTATATTGTTCCTAACCACCGCTACCGTTTATATTACGACCCTATGGTTTGACAATTATAAAGCATACGTTCGAACCGGTCAGCCGGTGGCCATTAATGGCCGTTATCTGTTGCCCTTTATGCCGCTGGTGCTGGTGCTAGGTGCCCTGGCCGGCCGACAATTATTAATAAAGTACCCGCGATTGATTAGCTTTGTGACAGTCACAATCTTGCTATCGCAACTATGGGGCGGTGGCGTTCTGACCTATATCCTGCGCAGCAACGACAACTGGTATTGGCATAGTAGCGTAGTCAGGAATGCTAATCATCTAGTGCAGAAGACACTTGGTCCGGTCACGCCCGGCTATGATGAGCCAACTGAATTTTTGCGCTAAACTTTGCTGAAAAGCAAGCGCTTGGTCTGCTCCAGATTATCTTCGATTAGTACGCGATTGATACGGATGAGATCGGCGATAACATTGAGCACCAAGCATAAGAAAGCGGCGATCATCAACACTGAGCCTACCAACAGCGACTGAATGTGACCGCGTGTAGAATTATCGGCCAGGCTAACGATTATAAATCGGGCGAATGGTACAAGACCTAACACAAACAAGCTGCCACCAAGCCAACCAAAGAGAATGTACGGCTTGTACATCACGTAGGCTCTGATGATAGTCAGAGCAGATTTGCGGACATGTTCGGCAGTAGATTTGAACAGGCGTGACTCGCGAAGCTTGGGATTGGTCTCGACCGGGATACTGGTAATGCTCAGACCTTTATTGCCGGCCTGAATGATGGTCTCAGTGCAGTAGCTGAAACGGGTGATGGTATTAAGGCGTAGTAATGACTCACGGCTATAGGCCCGAAAACCACTGACGGCGTCGGGTAATGCCGTGCCGGCCGCCCGGTTGACCACCGCGCTGCCTAAGCGTTGCAGTAGCTTCTTGCCGGCCGAAAAGTGCGTTATCTTGGCTGTCTGGCGGTCGGCAATGACTATATCGGCCCTGCCCTGCAGAATCGGCTGCACCAGATCGCCGATGCGGCCCTGCGGATACTGATTATCACCATCGGTATTTACTACAATATCAGCCCCTAATGCCAAGGCATATGACACTCCGTCGTGAAATGACAGACCAAGTCCCCTGTTACTGGCATGACGTATAAAATGCTTAACTCCATACTGCTTGGCAACCGCCACGGTATCATCTGTTGAGCCGTCATCTATCACTACTACGACTATTTCATCAATGCCAGCGATATGCTTTGGGATACTGCCCAATACGAGCGGCAATGTTTGCGCTTCATTTAGACATGGGATTTGGACAACTAGTTTCATAGTATTTACTGCTGCTCAGTATAACTGACAGAGGTCAGAAATCCTAGACTAGTTTGATTGACTGCTGTCAGGCGCACTGCTACCTGCTGGGCCACCAAAGCCACCACCAAAATTAGGATTAATCAGTATACGGCTAGCAGTGGCCGTATCGGTTGCGCTGGTAGTGATGGCTACGGAGTCGCCAGTTTTGATGTCTGTTGTGCTGACCGTCTGTCCGTTATTGCTAATGACAGTTGTATTGTTGATGGCAAATGTCTGAGCAGCATTGGTTCGTTGGTTGGTAATAGTAATGCTGGCGGTATTGATGGCTGTGACACTACCTAGTGACCCACCGCGATGCTGACCGCTGAAGCCACTGTGGCTGTTGGTAGCCGTCATGCCGTCCGCAACGGTAGTTTTGGCACCATGGTGCTTCTGGAAGCTCATACCTGCGACAAAACTTATACTACATAGTACAACCGCTAAGACAATCGCTGCAACAGTACGGCTGGTAACAGTGACATGTGTTTTGTTAGGTTGGCTGCTGACCTGCTGCATAGTATGGTAATCCTCGGGACTGATATACTGGTCGGCCATTATTGGTTCGCTTTCATGATTAAAGGGTTAGTTTTCTTGATCTTCTCCTCAAGCTTGCCATCGTGGAGCTGAAAGGTCCGGTCGGTTTTGCCAGCAATCTCAAGATCATGTGTAACTACTAAAATAGTAGTGTTTTCGGTCTTAGCCAGATTATGCAGCAGATCGAAGATCACCTTACCGGTCTGGCTATCGAGATTGCCGGTTGGTTCATCAGCTAAGATTAGTTTTGGCTTGTTAGCCAGCGCCCGGGCGATAGCCACCCGCTGTTGCTGCCCACCACTAAGCTTACCAGGCCTACGATCGATCTGGTCGGCCGACAAACCGACTTGCTCCAGCAATGTGCGAGCTCGGACTTTGCGGTCAGCCGGTTTGGTCCCCGCAAACTCCATCGGCAACATAACATTCTCCAAGGCTGACAGATTGGGCACCAGGTTGTAATTCTGGAAAACGAAGCCGATCTTTTGGCAGCGATACTTGATGAGCGCATGATCGTGCATGACAGCAATATCCTGGCCATCGACTTCTATGCTACCACTCGTGGGCTTATCGAGCGCTCCTAGTAAACTAAGTAGCGTACTTTTGCCGCTGCCGCTTTGGCCGACTATACTGGCGAACTGACCATCAGGGACTTTGAAGCTGACGTCATTGACGGCTAACACTTTGAAATCGCCGCTGGGAAATATCCGTTTGATTTTTTTGACTTCTAGCATATAGACTCCTTATGGCTTGGTATGGTTGTAAAGTTCATTATTCGACCCGCATGACTTCTGCCGGACGAATTTTGGCAATAAAGAATGAAGCCAGGCTGCTGCCAATGATGGCAATCAGTAAAGCCGCCCCCAGACCGTAGGCAATAATGCTCCAACCGACGGCAGCATGAATGTTTGTAATGCTGTTATGCAGTCCACCGATACCGCGCCCAGCTTGGGCGGCGCCGCGACCAAAGCCACTGCTCGCCGCCGTGGTTGACGTAGCCGTACTGTTATTGACCAATAGTTTTGTAATTGGATTGCCGGCAAAGATACCGAGAATAATACCAATTACGGCTGCCAATACGGTAAAGGTCACCGCTTCGGACATAAACTGGGTTACGACTTTCATATTACTAGCACCAATTGCCTTAATCACACCGATTTCCCGGCGACGCTCGCGCACGATCATGACCATGGTTAGCAGGATGATGACAGCCCCGGCCCCAACTGCACCGATCAGACTGTACAGAGAGATGGTTTGTATATTCTTCAGTGGACTGATGACAGCGTCAGCGCTTGCGGCATCGTTGGTGACATCGGCGGTACTACCCAGCTGCTTCGTGACAGCGCTGATGACGCTGGCCACATTACTAATTGAATCAACGCTCATGGTAGCACTTGTAACGGCACCAGCCTGCCCAGACAAAGTTTGAACGGTAGCTAGCGGCATGATAACTTGATTATTGCTAAACGTATTGCCAGCATCAAAGATACCAATGACGCTGATAGTGCTGCCATACGCTGTAAAAGTCGATCCGACATTAAGGTTGTTCTTGCTAGCCAGTGTTGATCCTATAATGGCGATGTTGGCGGTACTGTCGCCAGCAAAAACGCTACCGGATTTTAGCGTAAAACTGCCACCGCCAATACCGCTGGTTAGATCTGTCGGCGTAGTTGTGCCGTTAACAGTGACCGGTGGTGTAAAACTGACGGTTGCGCCAGCTCCTCCACCGGTGGCTGTTCCACTATTCTGGTGGAACGATTGGCCACTATTTTGTGAGAAGCGTTGGCCAAGGCTGCCGGCATCTACGGCTGACACCAGATTGGTATTAGTAGTCGTCAACCGGTCGCTGAGACTCTCACTAACTTTCGTGACATGGCCCAGATTGTAGAGTGGCGCCAGCTGGGCTGTCGTCAGGGCATTGCCGCCGCCTTCAAAGCCGCGAGCACCAGCTGGCGAGATACTAATGGTATTGCCGACTGACGCTTTGACAGATTTGATTTTTTGGCCGACTGCTTGATGGGCAATCAACATTGCCAGGCTTAGCCCGATGGATAAACCGAGGATAATAATGATAGAAAAGGTGCGAATACCATTGCGGAAGGTATTGCGAATGCCTCGGCTGACGCTGTTCATAGATGTTCCTTGTTTTATGTGGTAATGATAATGAGCTACTGTCATTAAATAAGTTAATCCTGAGAATTTGCTTAACCAGCTAAGTTATATTTACAGGTACTCCATACATTCAGTCAACTCTCAGCGTTCATACGTTAGGCTAAGGAGGCCCGAAAAAGGTGGCATCCAGAGCAGTAACGAAGTATAATGAGGCACTAGCTAATGCCACACAAAAATTTCACCACCAGGGCCATACCTCCCAGGGCCACTCCACCAACCAGCTATCCTGGTCGACCGGCTATGGATCCGACGGCTGCCCGGCAAGCTGCCCAGTTCCCAGGCGTAGGTGTAACACTCGGCTCATACAAGCATAATCCATTTCGCGATGCTAAGGGCTTGCCGGCGCCCATACCAAAACGTCCACCCGGTAGACTGCGCCGTTTTTTTACGGTAAAAAAAATACTATTGCTCGTGATGCTGATCGCGCTGGCTGCGGGCATCTGGCTGGGCGGTAAATTCGTTTATAATGCTCATAAGCTATTCCACGGCAATATCCTTAGTATTCTGACAACTACCAAACTCAAAGGCGAAGACAATGGGCGGGTTAATATTCTGCTTGCGGGCAACTCAGCCGATGATGCTGGCCACAGTGGCGGTGATCTAACAGATTCGATTATGATCATGAGCATCGATACCAAAAATAACCAGGCTTTCCTGCTAAGTGTGCCCCGTGATCTCTATGTGCAGATACCGGGCACCTCCAGCCATTCTAAGATTAACTATGCCTATGTTGCTGGCAAAAACAATGATTTTGCCGAAGACGGTTACCCGAAAGGCGGTATGGGCGAACTAGAGCAAGTTATTAGCCAGGATTTTGGTATCACGCTTAATTATTATGCGCTGGTCAACTATAGTGCTCTCAAGGATGCCGTCAACGCCGTCGGCGGTATCGATATCAACATTCAGAGCAGTGATCCACGAGGTTTGTACGATCCGAGCATCGACTATGCTACTCACGGCCCACTAGTCAAATTAACTAATGGCCTGCACCATTTAGATGGTGAAGCAGCGCTTGATCTGGCACGTGCAAGGGGTGACTCGTACTATTCTTACGGTTTTGCGGCCAGTGATTTTCAGCGCACTAAGGACCAGCGCGACCTCCTGGTAGCACTCAAAACCAAAGCTGTAACCGCCGGCGTCCTAAGCAACCCAGCAAAGCTAAGTAGTTTATCTGATGCCATCGGCAGTAATGTCAAAACCGACTTTTCACTGAGTGAGGTCCACCGTTTGTATGATCTGACGAAATCTATATCTGGTTCCGGCATTAAATCCTACAGTCTCAATAGCATTAATGGTAAAAATCTGTTAGCCAGCTATACCACCCCTGACGGCCAATCATCACTGATCCCGGCAATGGGTGTTGATAATTATGATGATATTCAAAGCTTTTTGCAGCAGATTACTTCGTCGGATCCAGTGGTCCAAGAAGCTGCCGATGTTGTATTGCTCAATGCCACTGCAACTGCCGGTTTAGCATCACAGCAGCGCACAAAGCTCGAGGCCAAAAAATATACGATCAGTGCCGTTGGCAACACCACGACTAATCAAGCAACTAGTACTATCATCCAAGCCAAGATCGGTACCGACCCAAACACGTTGGCTGCCTTACAAAAGCAGTTTGGCAAAACTGCCTCTGTTAGTACAACCAACCCTTACGCTACAATGTATCCATCGGCTGACTTTATTGTAGTGATTGGCGCTGACCAGGTTCCAGCAGCCAGCACTACAGCTGCCCCATCATCAAATTAATGCCAGTGCCTGTTATACACTCGGCAACAATGATACTATAGGTATACCAATGACTGATGTGAAATCCCCCGAGCAACGTCTGCTAACATTTCTGGAGCAATACCCAACAAAGACCTTCAAAAAAGGTGAGATTATTATTTTTCAGGGTGAAGCGCCACGCAGCGGTTATGTAGTTAAAAGTGGCACTGTTAAAGCTTATAATCTGAGTGTGAATGGTGACGAAAAGCCGGTGTCATTTTATTCGGATCGCGCCGTTTTCCCTAACGCTTGGGTTTATGGAAAAGTACCTAGCGCCATTTATTACTACGAAGCTTTTACACCTGAGGTTACCTTGTATGTGGTCAACCGTGAAGAATATGTCAGTTTTGTCAAAACCCACCCCGATATCATGTTCAATGAAATGGAACGTTCCATGACCGATCAGCTCGGCAAATCGATGCGCCTAAATGCGCTGCAGCATTCACGAGCCAGCGACAAATTACTGTATACTTTGCATTACCTGGCCCTTAGTCACGGCAAAACCACTGGGCAACAACAGATCGAGATCACGCTCGACCTGACACATCAGGATTTCGCTAACCTAACTGGTCTAACCCGCGAAACGGCGGCTACTGAGCTTAACAAACTTAAGCACCGCGGTGTCATTAGCTACGGCAAGCACATTCCCTATACGCTAGATCTAGCCAAACTTATGAGTTTACTCAATGACCAGTATATTGCCGACATGCATGTCGTGCTTTAACCCTGCCTGATAAAATGTACCTTAAGCGGTAACCGGCGCTTTTTGGAGGGTATCGCTGATGACTTTAGAGAGATTGTGCGGAGCAGTCCATGATTTGATAATACAGCGGTGCGCACCAAGCTTGTAGGCTTCAGTCACTTCCGGTGAGTTTTCCATATTGGTAAAAATCAGGACCTTGACATCATTATGCAGCTTTAGCAAATCATAGTGTTGCAGGAATTCGAGGCCGCCCATAATAGGCATTAATAGATCCAGTAGGATAAGCTGCGGTTCAAAACTTTTCAGTTTAGCTAAGGCTTCTTTGCCATCAAAAGCCGACTGTACTGCGTATCCTTCATTCTCTAGAATCATGCTATAAGCATTGTTAAGATCTTTGTCGTCTTCCACTATCAGTATGTTTGCCATCAGAGAAGTTACCCCTTATGTTGTACTTATAGTTATAGCATAGCTGACAGTGCAACCTGTGTCGAATTTTTTACAGCTAATGCTAAGCAGCATCTGGCTTAGCTGCGGGCCCAGTTTTGGCAACACGGCGAGCCCGAGGCAAGCTGAAATAAAAAGTCGTACCCTTCCCTTCTTCACTTTCAAACCAGATTTTGCCACCTAGGCGGTCGAGTAATCCTTTGACCAAATATAACCCAAGGCCCGTACCTGTTGTTTCTCGCTTGACAATATTATGGGCTCTAAAAAATTTACTAAAGATCTGATCCTGGGCATATTTTGGAATGCCCCAGCCAGTGTCTGTAACACTGACTTGGATATCCTGACTACGCGGGCGAACTATAATAGTAACTTTGCCTTCGTCAGGTGTGTATTTTATCGCATTTGACACCAGGTTACTGATAATCTCTTTCAGTATTAAACTATCGGTTTTAATTGACATACTGCTCTTGCTGCTACCAGCTAGTTCGAGCCCAAGCATAATCGATTTGTCGGCTGCCATTAGTGATATTTCTTTAATCACCTCTTCGGCAACTTTATCCATTTGCAACAGTTTTGGTGTCACGGCGATAGTGCCGCTTTCGATGCGAGTGATATTGAGTAATGTGCTAATCAGTTCATTCATGCGATTGGTTGCCGAAATAATAGTTCGTAATGATTTACGTTGTGGTGCCGTGATCTCGCCCATGTAGCCGTCTACCAGCATGTGTGAGTAGGTTTTGATAGCTGACAAGGGCGTACGGAGCTGATGTGAGGCTAATGAGATGAACTCGCTCTTCATGCGGTCTATCTCCTGCTCTAGTGTAATATCACGGAAAACTTCAATGGCTCCGATTGGTTTACCTTCAAGCAGGATGGGCGAAACGCTGATTGCTACCGGCACACTGAGGCCATTCTTGCGTCGATAAAACATTTTTTCGGATATTGGTAAACCAGTTAAAAAGGCTTTGGTGATTGGTCTGTCAATCAGATTAACTGGTAGCTCGTCGGCGGTCAGCGCGACGATTTGTTTTGGAAACCATTTGCCGATTAACTCCTTAGCACTATAGCCAAGTATCTGTTGAGCCACAGGATTGACCTGGGTAATTTTACCAAATTCATCAGTGGCAATTGCACCGTCACCTATACTGGCGAAAAGTGCTGTCGCCGCTGCCTGATGCGATGGGCTAAGCGGCATCTCAGGGGTAGATGAATTGGTGTTTAATAAAGATTGAGGTACCATGTAAATATTAGGTCCGTTTAGCTACTGCTATAGGCCGGGCTAAACGCTCTAATTGGCTTGCATATTCTTCGACAATCTCACTGTCTTCAGTTAATACCGATACGGCAACTCGTATCCAATCTATTAATTTCAGCAGATCAGCTTGTGACAGATCGGCCGGCGCTTTGTGTAAGTGATTCTGGACCTGCCGTGAAATGAATCTATCGGCCGCCGGGCCCAAGTATACGTGAGTTACACGGACCACTTTTTCATATAACTGATTGTTACTATCAGTCATGCTTAAATTTCCTCAATCTTACGCAGCCGACGCGCGCCAATACTTATGAATATGTAGCCGGTAGCCATGAATATATAAATAATGTTGATGAGAAGCAGTACGACATTGAGTGATAGACGACCGGTACGCGGAACCGCCGAGCGAAGATATTGTACGGCGATTGAACTGTCAATTACGGCTACGAAGCCAAAGGCGAGAGAGCGCATGGCTTTTTTATACAGTAAGCCATCAACATATTTACTGTACAAGTACATATCATGGGCCGCCCGAAAACCGATAAACCACGTATATAAATACGGTATAACCACGCTTACTATAAGCAGCCATGCTGGCAAGTAGTATGCGTTATCTGTAGAGGTAAAAGAATCCAGATTGACGTGCTGGACGGTGAGCCAGAAATAGACAACCGCGATCAATGCAAAGAATCCTACCCAGATTTTTGCGCTAAGACCGTTACTTACAACTTTTGCACGAGTCGTTAGCCCGCGAGCGCCAAAGGCTAAAAAGTGATAACCAATAAGCGGCACGGCGAGCGTAAGATAATTAGCTATGATGAGAGCGGTGCCATGAAAACCAGGATGATCATTGGCTATAGAGTTCAAAATCAGCGATACGATTGAGGTAAGGACTGCACCCCAGGCCAACCATGTAAAGCCTTTGGCTAATTTTGAAAAATCTTGTCCCTCCGGTGAGTTGGTGATAGATTCACTATATTGGCGCAGTCGCGCATAACTATAAAATGCTCCAAACCAAATCAGAAACAGAGGTAAAACAACTATAAACAACAGGACATGATAACCAACCTCCGACAGGTTATACTGCTGTTTAGCGATTTTATTGGCAGGCAGAATTAGTAAGAGGAATAAGTAACTGACCGCCAGAATTCCGTATGCTTTAAGGGTTGTTGCGAGTTTGGGCATAACCACCTTTCTGTTTCTTAATTATACACAATTTGTAAACCAAATTGTGATATATCGAATATGAGCAAAAATTACAATGATTATGAGGTTTGTAAATTGTCAGAAGAGCGGTGTTAGCGCATACTTGAAACATTCTATAAAAATAAAATCAATCATTATTTCAGCATGACTCACCCATCTCGTTTTCGCCAGCAGTCAACTGCACGACGCGCCTTTAGTTCTACTTATGACCGGACTGCTCATACAGCTCCGTTGATGCAGCGTTCCATTCCTTTGAAGGTTAGATTGATCGTATTAGTACTACTGGCTTGCTTCATCAGTGGCCATGTGGTGTGGACCAAGCATGTATCTGCTGAAGCGGCAGTTGCACGACAAGCACAGCAGCAGCTAGCAGCCAGTCAAGCGCGTAGGGCTGCAGTCTTTACTACACAGGTCCAAAGCCTTATGGCCGCCCACCCCGAATTGAGCTTGAGTGTTGCTGTCTCGGCTGCTCCTGGCCAACTGCAACAGTTGGGTGATATCAGTTCATTCGATGCGGCCAGCACCGGTAAGCTAGTAACGGCGGCTGACCTACTACACCATGTCGACCGTGGTCAGATCAGCTTAAGTACTATGATTAATGGTCAGACCGTCGAGCATTTGTTACGGATTATGATTATCAACAGTGATGACACTGCCTGGGCAGAGCTGAATGGCTATCTGACACATGAGAATTTACAAACCTATGCCGATTCTATTGGTCTGACCGCTTATGATGCCGCTACCAATAGCATCACGGCGACCGACATTACTACCCTGCTGCAGAAGCTATATAATCGGCAACTGTTGACGGCAGCGAATCGTACATTGTTATTATCCTATTTGTCGCAGGCTAATTATCGTAATTTTATAGTGCCGGCAATACCCGCTGCCGACACGGTTTATCATAAGATTGGTATCGATGCTGACAGCGTTCATGATGCAGCTATCATCGTACATGGTTCCAAAAGCTTTGAGCTAACCATCTTTAGTGACGGTCATGGCACCTATAACTGGCAGGAACGGAAAATCATTATGCAGGCCATTACCAGGGATGCTATGGCCGCATATCTCTAGCCATGGCTGTCGCACCAAAAGCAGCTCATCGTATTACATTTCGGCAATGGCTGCCAGCCTTGTTGGTTGTAATTGGCCTATATATCATTTTGCCGCAACTACAGGTGTTTCGTGACAGTTTGAAATATCTGCATGGCATTAGCTACTTAAGGCTTGCGCTAGCATGTGTTGCAACTGCGCTGACATTTGCAATAGGTGCATTAGTCTATAAGATCCTTGCTTTTAAGAAGATTAGCTATGCCCGGACTCTAGTGGCGCAGCTGGCTGCTAATTTTATAAATCGGTTGCTACCGGCCGGGATCGGCGGGATCGGCGCTAATTATAGATATTTGCGCCGGCAGCAGCATAGTGCTGCCCAGGCGGCTAGCGTGGTAACTGCTAATAACAGTCTTGGTCTGGTAGGCCATGGGGTATTACTCCTAACAGTGATCATACTCTTTCATGCGCACGCCGTACCAGTTCGTATCGGAAGTCGTGCTGTTCTGATAAGCTTAGCTGCCACGGCTTTATTAGTAGTTCTGCTAACAGCTTTGCCGAAGATTCGGCGCCGTCTGCAGGTCAATGCTCGAGTCTTTGGTAGACAACTACTCGGCTACCGGCAGCGTCCAGTCAGCGTTAGTGCTGCTGTTTTGGTCCAGATTTGTTTAACTTTGTCGAATGTGGCGGCATTTTGGCTTTGCGTATTAGCGGTGCATGCCAGTCTAACCTTCGTAGCTGCTCTTCTTATTTTCACATTTGGCTTTGGCGTGGGGGCGGCCACACCCACACCTGGCGGCCTGGGCGGCGTCGAAGCCGGCCTGCTAGCAGGCTTGGTCGCCTACCATATTGCTAGTCCATCAGCACTGGCCGCGGTTCTTGCATATAGATTGATCAGCTACTGGCTGCCGCTGCTTATCTGCGGTCCAGTCTTCATATATGCCAGCAAGCGGCATTACTTTAATTAAAGCTACCAGCACTAATAAACAATAAATTTAGTTTAGCGGTATTTTTGAACGGCTGATAACGTCCGTATCGTTACCACTGTAGCCAGCCCTAGACCGCCAATATCGGCAATCTCACCAATAATGGGGATCAGATTGCTAGCTAGAATTTCAGGTGATCCGAACACTAAGGCAATTGGTGCGATCTTCAAAATGAAACTCTCATCGCGGCTTAGCAAGAATGCTTTGTAAGCCTCTGGCCAGCTGCGTTTCGTAGTAGTCTGACTGCGTGTACTAAGTGTCTTGCTCATGCTCGCAGTATAACCATATGCAGCAGTACTGTAAGCACGTTTTCTTACAGGGTTATTGCACGTCGGCTAACTGAACCTGGAAGATGAGTAACGAGTTGGCAGGGATGGAACCCTGGGAAGTGTCGCCATAACCGACTGCTGGCGGTACGATTAGCAAGCGGACACCGCCGACTTTCATGCCGACCAGTCCCTGTTCCCAGCCGGTAATGACCTGGTGAGCTCCAACGGTGAAGCTGAATGGCTGCATTTTGCCATTGGTATCGGCGCGAGATTCATCAAATAATGTACCATTCGTCAGCCACCCTCGGTAGTAGACCACAGCTTTCTTACCAGACTCTAACGTTGCGCCGGTACCAACTTGAGCGTCGCCCGATAGAGCTGAGCTATCCCCTTTGTACTTATCATATTGGAAAAAGGTACTCGGATCGAACGGATTGCTGGACGAGCTGCTGGCGGAATTATTGGCACTTTGCCCAGCGCTGGCAGTACCAGACTGATTGGAGGTATTGAGTTGGCCTAGACCAGAGGCGGCGTTGCTGCTGGCACGGAGGGTTGAGCCTGACTGGGCTGGCGCAGCGCTCGAGTTGGCGCTGGCTGTGCCAGTGGTAGTGGTGGGATCGAGTGGTTTTGCCGTCATCTGTTTAGACTGAACCGCATCGTTAGCCTGCGTTGCTGCTGCATCGGCCGCCTCTTGAGCGCTTAGTGTCGGCTTATTATTAATCAGCAGATAAGAGCCGCCACCAATTATGGTAACTCCCACAATACTGGCAGCAATGATCATCCATCGTTTTTTGTTTTTCATCATACGGTATATTGTACAAGATATAAGCCATTACATTAAGCCTTTAGCAGATTGTGGCGATGCTTGCCCCATAAATGTTACACTAACTAGATATGAAAATTCCCTTTAAACGTTCAAAAATCCTGGTCACATTAGGGCCTGCGACTAATACGTATGAGGCTATCGAGCGCTTGATCCGCGACGGCGTCAACGGCTTTCGGTTGAACTTTAGCCATGGTAGCTATGAAGAGCGCGACCAACAGATTGCTTGGATACGACAAGCCTCCAGCACTATCGACAAGCCGGTAGCTATCCTGCAGGATCTGCAAGGCCCGAAAATTCGTCTCGGTGAATTAAACGAGAATATGGCGATTATTGCAGCTGATGAGCTACGTCTAAGCTATGGCGCTGGTCATAATGGCTACACCGTCCCTGTTCAGTACGATCTATCCAAAAAAGTCCAGCCAGGCGAACGGCTCTACATCTTCGATGGTAAAATTCGGACTGAAGTGATCGCCGTTGAGCCTGAAACAGCTACGGTGGTAGTACACGTCCTCAACGGCGGTATGCTCATGAGCCGTAAAGGCATCAATCTGCCGGATACTAACTTTGCCGGCGATATCCTGACACCCAAAGATTTGCGCGATATCGACTATGGCGCCGACAAGGACATTGATTATGTAGCTCTGAGCTTTGTGCAGAGTGTAGATGACATCACTGGCCTCAGAAAGCTACTCGTAGATAAAGGCTCGACTGCCAAAGTCGTCGCCAAGATTGAAACCAAGGCAGCCATCGAGGCCGGAGTTTTGGAGGCCATCGTCAAAGTCAGCGATGCCGTGATGGTGGCCCGCGGTGATCTGGCCGTCGAGGCTGGTGCCGAGAATGTACCTATAGTCCAGCGTGACATCATTGGGCTGTGCCAGCAGTATGGCAAGATCAGCATAGTAGCTACCCAGATGATGGCCAGCATGGTCGACAATCCCGAGCCCACCCGGGCCGAAGTCAGCGATATAGCCAATGCCGTCATTACCGGCAGTGACTGCCTGATGCTGAGTGACGAAACCGCCAATGGCGCTTATCCGTTTGAAGCCGTTATGACCATGAAGCGAGTCATTCTGCGGACCCAGGAGCATGTACCCGTTCGCCCGATATACTTTCGGGCTGAGCGGACGGACCTGCAGGATGCCATCAGCTCGGCGGCTGTTACATTGGCCGGCCAGCTGCAAGCCGATGCGATTGTAGCGGAAACCAAATCAGGTGCCACGTCATTCAGCATCGCCTCACACCGGCCCAGCCTGCCAATCATAAGCGTCACCAGCTCTCCCCGCGTGGCGCAGCAGCTAGCCCTGCTCTACGCCAATAAAAGTTTCTGTCGACCGGATGGTGAACGGACTGGCCTGGATCTGGCTAAGCAGCTCAGGGCTAATAACTTTTTGCCAGGCACGTTGATCGTCCTGGTCAGCGGTCAACAGCCCGGCCTGTCCGGGGCCACCGATACTATTCGCGTCCGCCGGCTTGATTAGCTCCCATTACTGGTGATATCCATTGATAAAAGTTAACGGTGGACAAGTGCGGGTGGAATCCTGGATGGACTCGACACGGGCACTTGTCCACCGACGCCGGAATTTCCGACTTTCTAAGTTACGGTCTTAGACGACCTGAGCCTGACAATTACTTGTCGTGCGGTGTAGCTAGCAGACCTCCTGACTGTTGCCGAGCGTGTAAATGCTGACGGTGTTCAGTGGGCGAACTGCCTGGCTGGAAACGTCCGTGGTACGGAAGTCGACCTTGTAAGGGCCGGTACCGTGCCATTCCCAGTGGACGACGTTGACGATGGCCTCCTTGTGGGAGCCGCCAACGCTTGAGTCGTACATGGGAACCCAGCTGCCGCCGTCGACGCGCCAGTCCATGCGATAGCTGGACAGCGGGCTGCCTGGGAGTTCAGCCTTGAAGGGCTGGTGACAGCCGGAGAGCATGGCGCTGGGGGTGGGCCACCAGATCTTGACCGGGCTTGGTGAGCTCGGCGGAGCCGGTGGATTGGGTGGCTGGGTGGTGGTCACCGAACCGCCGTAGTACTGTGCCACGACACCTTGGGCTGGCTTGCCCTGGGGTGTGAATGACGTGCTTTGTGCACCGCCGGGGCTCTGCGTGGCATCCCACTGCCAGATGCTGAGACCCTTGAAGTACGACACGCCGTTCCAGAAGCCAAGCATCGCTTGATACAACTGCGACTGTTCGGTCAGGTTGACCGGTCCAGTTAAGCCATAGTCGGCAGGCGCCTTGCGGGCACCATCGAGGCTGCGATAGCCAACCTCGACAAACACCACGGGCTTGTGGAACTTGGTGTAGATCGGACGGATTTGGGTCCGCTCGATATATGCCCACTGCGCCTGGTACTTGGCGATACTCGGTATGCCCGACACCTTCATCGGGTAGTAGGCGGAGATGCCGAAGTAGTCCAGCTGCGAGGCGAATGCCAACGAGGCCGTGTTGGCCTCACCGTAGTAGCCGTCGCGCTGGGCCGAGTAGGTCAGCTTGCCGTGATAGACCTTGCGGTCGGCGGCAATAACTGCCCTCCAGTGAGCACCGTTGCCGGTGTTCATGTGCTGGCTGGCCATCTTGACCATCTCGGTGCCAATCACTAGCAGGCTGACATGCCAGCGTTGGGCGAGGCCCGCGTAGTGCTTCTGGAAAGCCCCGAAGGCCTTCCACCAGCAGCTACGCGTGCTGCCCTGCGGATTTATCTCCGCTCGCCAGGTTCCTCCCCTGATCTCTACAAATGGCTGGTAGATCACATTTAGTCCGATGCTGCGGGCGTAGCGCGTGGCGCTCACCAGTGCGGCGTCGGTGGGGGTGTTGCTGCCGGCGGCGATGCCACAGGACGTGGTGGATGCCATGTACTGAGCAAACGACAGGGTAACAGCGTTGGCTCCTACCTGCTTCAGGTCGGCTATACGCTTTCGCGTGATGGCGTCGCCGTAGCTGGTCGTGCTGGTTGGGCTGATGCTGGCGGACTGGATGCCCGTCGCAATCGAGCCGGAAGTAGCGGCGCTGGCGGTAGTGGCAGGGAACAGCTGGAAGCTGACCAATCCTCCCACCGGAAGCGCCAAGAGAACGGCAGCGAGCAATGCCAAAGGCATTCCCCTTGCCGGCTGTCTGTAGCCAGGTCTGATCACAGGTTACATCCTAACTATTGTCGGGTGCGGACGGGTGTATCTGACTCTTGCATAGTGCCACAAATTATGTTATAGAGCAAGCTTAAGGACTAACAGTACCAGATATTTCACGGTATACTCAGTGCATGAGTGACACTAGTTATGCCGATAAAACGGTTATACAGCAGGCTGATGACTGGCAAGATTCAGAAAAGGCCAAAGCCGCTAAAATATTTTATGGGTATTATGTGAAAGCCAAAAACACTGAACAGTATTTGGCATTAAAGAAACAACATATCAATAATTCGCTCTAGTTATATAACCAATAGCTACTTCTTATTAGCACGTTTTGCCTGATTGAAGGTGATGGCCGCTTTGATGAGTATCTTTAATGATTCCTCTTTGATGGTATCGCCAGCGTAGTACTTGATGGCTCGCCGTTGATTGCCCTTTAGTTCATCATTGAAAATATTGTCCGGGTCGGGCAGGCTGGCACCGTTCATAAAACCTAGCTTGACACTGGTCTTGAAAGGCATTCCCACGGCAATGATCCCATCATGTTCCCACACCGGTGAACCCATCCATTTCCATGCCTCCACTACGTCCGGGTCGACTTCGTGAAACAACTCGCGCAGTCGCTTCAGTACAGGCCCACGCCAGTCGTTTAGACCTGATATAAGGTCATCAATGTTATCACTAGGGCTCATTATGGCTGCTGCCTAAAGCCAACTACATTACCGTCAGCGTCTTTGACCTGTGCAATTACTAAGCCACCACCGACATCTTTGGGTTCTTGGACAATCTCGGCACCAGCTTCAGCCATCTCCTGGAGCGTTATCGCTACATCCTTAACATCGATATAGACAATAGGCCCGACACTGGTGTTAGGGTCCAAGCCGACTTCCATAGTACCGACTTTATAGCCGACATAATAAGGGCTATCGACGTATGGTGCGGTTCCTAAGAACGTACCATAAAAATTCTTTGCTGTCTCTAGATCTTTGACTGGGTACACCGTCAGTTGCATGTTGTTAGCCATGAGACCTCCTCTTGAATATTTTAACATTAACCTGTACAATCAAGATACTTTAATATCAAGCTATTGTCAAAGGAATTTTGAGCATTAATGAATAAAAGTGAACTCAAGAGGCAACTCGTAATAGATAGTCGCGAAAATGGCATTAGTTACGCCTTATTTCGTAATGCCTTAGGCAAGAGGCTTAAACTTAGCAGTACAGATTTTGAGGGACTGGACCTGATATTTTTCAGAGGCATCACTACACCTTCTGAATTATCAAAATATACTGGGCTCAGTTCCGGATCAACAACCGTTATGATTGATCGCCTGGAGAAGGCCGGCCTGGCTAGGCGTCAGATCAACCCGGATGATCGGCGCGGTGTGCACGTCGTTATAACAGAAGAAGCGGCCTGCAAAATCGGACCATTATTTACGTCTGCCCGGGTAGCCCAAAACGAACTAATGGCGGGCTACTCTCGTGAAGAGCTAGAGACCTTGTTGGACTACTTCAAAAGATCTGCAGCAATGTTTGAAGATGAGCGTAAGCGCATACTAATCTCGGCCGTAACTACTTAAATATAAACATACTGTCATTGCTGGAGTTAGTTGAAAAGTAGAGCAAAAATGTCCTTTGTGATGAGGATAAGACTGATACCTGTACTATGTATCTATGACTAAACAGATCATTGCAGTAGACGCAGACGACACAATATTTGATGAAAATACCGCAGTTCGCCTATTTATGAATGACACGTATGGTTTCAAACATACGGAAGCCGACTATCTCACTGAAGGCCCATTTGATAGCTACTGGGAACACATTTGGAATATGGACGCCAAGCAAACTCACGATATGTACGAACAGTTCGTGGTCTCTTCGTACAAGCAAAACCTCAAACCAATTACCGGAGCCATCGAAGTCTTACGAAAGTTAAAAGACACCTACGAGCTAGTCATAGTTACAACTCGGGATAACCGCACAACTGGCCTGACGCATAGAGCCCTCAGTGAGCACTACCCTGATATTTTCACTGATGTCCACTTTACGCCACTGTGGGGCAATGGTGAAAAGGTTACTAAAGCCATGATCTGTAATGAAATTGGAGCAACCTATCTTATTGATGACAGCTTCGAGCATTGTAAGCTAGCGGCTGAAGATGATGTAAAAGCCATACTGTTTGGTGACTATGGCTGGAACCGAACACAGGATTTGCCGCCTACTATTAGTCGCTGCAAAAACTGGGAAGAAGTCCGGGAACTTATCGCGAATGCGAGCTAGCTGCTCACCGATGTCCTGCAGATGCATGAGCGTATTAGGATAACACTTTATGCTTAGCTCAATGCAGCATGTAATGCATCTAGTGAGCCATCTGTAAGGAGTTCCCAAATCAAATCCTTATCAACTTCCCAGTACCCGTGAGCAATCCGATTGCGCAAGCCAATTATTTTATGCCACTCAAGACTTGGGTCTTTGTCATCAAGCACCTCTTTAACGGAAGCAAGCTCTTCACCAATGGCGATTAATCGCATTAAGACAGCGTCGTAGGTCTTTGCGTCATCTAAGAAATTTTGCCTAGAATTAGGCGTATACGACTTAATTGCTGCAATATGCTCAAGGATAACTTCAATGTAAAATGACGTGTCGTGATGAGACATACTATCAAATAATTTTTACCAGATCTGGTCGTATCTTGGCTGCTAAGCGAGGTTTGATATATTTTTCTGATACTAAGTCAACGCGACTGCCCGCTGAAGCCTCCAGCTCATTTTGTAGATCAATCACCTTGAACAGATTTGTTTTCGGGCCATAAATTACTAGCAGGTCAAGGTCGCTTCCACTATGGGCATCACCACGTGCGTAAGATCCAAAAACGTTAGCAGAAACTACCCCATATTTAATAAGGATACTTTGAAGTTCATCAATGTTAATAGGTAATTGTAACTCTGTTGCTAACATAGCTTAATTCTATATTAAAATAGGCTTCTAAAAAAGTCTAAGTTTTAACATAACACTTAGTCTATACATTTCAACAGGTTTAATCCGGCGTGGCTGGGCATTGCGGTCTATAACCTTTTAAGGAGTAAATCGGGACAAATGAGACACGAAACAGCATTTATCGAGCTGTCTCATTTTTGGCTAGACGTCCGTGATAAATATATGCCATATGTATCATATAACTGAACAAAAGCCGCACTATTTTATGAATGATTAGCCCCAACATTTACGTAAGGGGCTAATCTGGTGATTACTTACCTCGTTGGAACGACAAGGCAAGAATCGCCTCGGTAATGTGCCGAATGTTGATTGGATCGTGCCATATAACCTTCGTTACGCTAACATTGTGGTCGCGTGGCAAATTGTAACCGCTCACGTATTTTGTTGGTCGATCATCAACGGACGCTTCGCTAAATAAGGCTAGGCAGAAATGCCGCTTTATGACGTCATTTGCTTTTAGATAGGCTCTGCCCATGTTCAAGCCACTGGCGAGTTCCAGAGCACGCTCTCCGCGAACATTCACAAGCTCTAGTCGCTCCTCGGCTTCACCAATAACAGTTTTAGCTTGACCGATTTCCTTAACAATTCGTTTCTGCTCGCTTTTAAGCAGCTCTGACTGAATAACCTTTTCGTAGTAGGATTGCAATAAATTCTCCTGTTCGATTTGCAGCTTATTGAGTCGTTGCTGCTGTTGTTTAACTTCCATTTCGACATATCGTCGTTCAGTGTCTAGCTCCTTGCTAATCTGGTTGGTTAATTGCTTTCTGTCGGCGACAGATAACTTTAATATTTGCACAGTCTTTAGGATTGCCGTTTCGACTAATCCAGCTGGTATATATGACTGACGACATCCGGTATCACGCCGATTCATGCAGAAGAAGTACCAATACTTTTCTTTGGAAACCGTTAAGCAGAGATGGCGACCACACCTACCGCAATTCAACAGCCGAGATAAATAGTGGTAGCGTTTACGATGTTTGTTCTCGCTAATGTAGTGGTTTGTTCGGACGGCTTGCACGGCTGCAAAGACTGCTGGCGTGACCAGTGGTTGGTGATTGCCTTCGTACTCAATGCCACAGTAGGTGATATAGCCTAGATAGTAGCGGTTACTGAGCATCTTATTAAGACCGCTATGGCTAATTGGCTCGACCTTTGACCGCGCCCGAACCCGGCTACGGAGGCCACGTTTCGCTAGTGCTTCGCACAAGCGCATCTCGCTATAGTCGCCAGTCGCGTAACGTTCAAATGCCCAGCGCACTAATGGTGCCCGCTCATTGTCTAGTCCCACCATGTGAATTTCTCTTCTATTTGTACGCTCTGTAACGTTAACATAGCCAATCGACGCCTGAAATGGCGTGCCACCTTGCTTTGCTTTCTCTGTTGCACCCTTCAGGGCTTCGGCAGCAAGGTTACGGCTATAGAATTCAGCGATGGTCGCCATGATTCCATGTAGTAAGCGGCCTGACGGAGTTTCATCAATATTCTCGGTAACCGTCAGCAGCTGTTGCAAAGCCGGCCGAGCGGCAGACCGAGCTGACTCGCCCTTATCGGCATATTCTTTTATGACTGTCGCCCCAAGATCCTTGGCTTTTCTACGGCAAGCTTCTCGTTGTGCCGGAATCGAAAAGCCGTCACGATTGGTATTACCTTTGGTTGCTTGATCGAGCGTTTAAACTCGTAGATATATAGCTACTCTCATAGCATTTCCTCCTTGGTTATGTTTGCATAACCATAATGAGCTAAATAGCATACTCTCTCTGTTATTTGTGGTATAATAAGACCATGAATTCACCAGTAAAAAAGCGAAAGAACACTGTAAAGCAAGCTGTGGCCAACGAAAAGCTTGAAGGCCTAAAAGTGTCTACTGAAAGCCTAAAAATTGCCGACAGCTATATTGCGGGTACTGCCTCGGCAAAATCGGCGGCTACTAAAATCCGAGCCCGTTACGGTCTGTAGCAATGGGGTTCGTTGACCCGTACTATGATGAAAGTATTGGTGATCTAAGAAACTTACTTGGCGCTAAGAGTTCGCCAGAACTCAAAGAGCTTGAGCCTCAGATCGTTTTTGCCAACGAACTCGAGCTCGAGTCAGTCGGCGTACCACGTACTAACGACCTAAAAGAGCTACTACTGATTCATAAGCAGCTCTTCCAAAACGTATATGATTGGGCTGGCAAAATCAGGACAGTTGATATTAAGAAAAACGATGACAACTCGGAATATTTCTTGATTGTCGCTAAAATCACTGATGCCGCAAATTATGTTTTTATTGAACTTGCTAAGGAGAATTACTTACAAAACCTGCCAGAGGAAAATTTCGTAAAAATGCTTGCGTACTTTTACGATCAGTTAAATTACATTCATCCATTCCGCGAAGGCAATGGTCGAACCCAGCGCATCTTCTGGAGTAGAGTTGCTAAAAACGCTGGATACGAACTTGATTGGAGTTTAGTAACTGGCAATGAAAATGACGAGGCCTCAAGGCAAGCCGCTGAAGAGATGGATATTAGTAGCTTAGAAAGCATGTTTTCAAAAATTGTTAAGCAGGCTTAAAAGCTTTTAGAAATTCTGGCGGTTGGCTTGGTTCAGCTGGTTGTGGCGTAGAGGCTTGTGCCATAGCTATATTATACCTGCACGAGCTTCACGATTAGTAGCAGTATAGCGTCGGCAATCAGTTAATACATAAGTTCGCCAATAGGTAAATCGAAATATTCTAGGTGTTTTTCAGTCGTGTTTGCCGATTATTCGTAGGACTTCGGGAATAGACCGATAGATAGTTATTGCCAAGCTCGGTTTCATAATTAGCTAATTGAGCCTGATACAGCGCACTCCAGAAACCGCTATCAGGAGTATCAGCCATTATAGCTTGTGCTCCTCGGCGAGTCGCCAGTATTATCTGCCCATAGCCGTTTTTATCGGGTTGGGCGGCGATGTCCCTGCTGTTTCTTGGCCGGATTGTTCAGGCTCATAGGATGGATCAAACTGATGCTACGTTTTGCCTCAAGAGAATAGTCGACGACTTTTTTAAACAAAGCTCTACAAAAATAGACCGTAATATATCATTACGGTCTATGTCGAGCAAATACTGTTTGGCTGGGGCGGAGGGATTCGAACCCCCGGATGCCAGTACCAAAAACTGGTGCCTTACCACTTGGCGACGCCCCATCAACCAGACTGATTTTACCGTATAATCGGTAGTCGGCCAAATATGAACTCGCTGCCAGTACGCGCAGGGATATACAGGCGACGGCTACGGGGCCAGAACTAGTCGCTGTAGTCCGGGCCGCCGCTGATGGCGAAGAACTGTTCCAGCGTCGCAACATGCGCGCGGTGCATTTCGGTCGCCAGCCCAATGCCGACATACCGATAGTGCCAGGGCTCGCCCTGGTAGCCGGTTACCGCCTGGCTGGCAGCCATGTAGCGTAGTATGAAACCATATTTATAGCTGTTTTCCAGCAGCCATGCGCCTTCCGGAGTATCAGCAAAACACTGCTCAAGTTCACAGGTTTTGGTGACGGGCTCAATGTCCAGCGCTAATCCTGTCTGGTGCTCGCTGTGGCCGGGGCGGGCACTGAGCGTATCTGCCCGCGCCTGCCCCATGGACGACACGTAACCGTTGTAGACGCTAGTCTGATAGGCGTATGACCGGTAACCGCTGGTCAGCATCAGATGCAACCCGTCGGCCTGGGCGGCGGCAAACAGTGCCTCGACGGCTGTGGCAGTGACCGTACGCAACTGCATACTTTCATCGCCGGGCGCACGCAGGGGGACCTTAGGCAGGGTCAGATCGCCGGGCGCGAAGTCTTTGGGTGACAGTGGATGCTGTTTGTTGACGACCACCCAAATGCTGGCCGGATCAGTGGTGGAATATTGGTGCGTATCAAAACGTTTGGTAGCGCCGCGCTGTGGTGGCTTTGAAGTCGCCGCCGGCTTAGCCGGATGATTGCCAAAATGGTCGGTGCGGCCCAAAAGCGATATGATGGCTAAAAAGAATACCACTAGTGCAATGACGAAAACATGCTTTTTCATATATGTTTATTATACGTCGCCAGGCCAGCTGATGGTAAAAAGTCGCAATAATTGCTAAGATAGCTACTAATTACAGGTATATATGGCACAAACTATAAGCGATAATCCGGCCCATTACATCCAGCCGCTGAATATTAATGGCCTTGAAGGCCGGATGCTGCATGTGCCTGGCCCGCCCAGAAAAACCCGGGAAATTTTGCTGATATATGGCCACCACGCCAAGCTTGAACGCTGGTGGAGCCTGGTCCAAAATCTACATGACTATGGCACGGTGACCATGCCAGATCTGCCTGGTTTCGGCGGTATGGATAGCTTTTACCGGCTACGCAGGCGTCCTGATCTTGATGCCTTCGCCGATTATCTGGCGGCGTTCGTCAGGCTGCGTTATAAGCGCAAGCGTCTAACGATTGTCGCCATTTCTTTTGGCTTCGTGGTAGCCACCCGTATGTTGCAGCGCTACCCGGAGCTTAGCAAAAAAGTGGATTTGGTCGTGAGTGTCGTCGGCTTCATGCATGCCGATGACTTTCGGTTCACGCCTGGACGGCAGCGTGTGTATAGCCGCCTGACCCGCCTGTTCGCTACCCGGCCGGTGGCGCTGCTGATACGCTATGGCTTTCTGAACAAATTCGTCATCAGTAATCTTTATACACGGTTGCCAGCCGGCAAAAAACGCTTTATAGAGGTTGGTCCGGCAGAATTTCAGTCAATGATGACGTTTGACGTCGAACTCTGGCAGATCAATAACGTCCGTACCCACTGGCTGACAACCAGTGAATTCCTGAAGCTCGATAATTGTGACCGTCGTATTACACTACCCGTCTGGCACATAGCCACCGAAGGCGATCATTACTTCGATAATCACATCGTGGAGCAGCACATGCGTATTGTCTACAGCGATTATCACCTGGCGCTGGTTGCCTCCAAAGCCCATACGCCGCCGATCACCGCCAATAAGGCTGAGATGAGCATTTTGCTGCCGCCCGCACTGCGACGCGTGCTGGTCCGCAACCCATAACGCACTAGAGATGGTATACTAGGAGCACTATGAAAATCGGACTGGTTTGCCCGTATAACATCACCAAAGGTGGTGGCGTCAATGAAATTGTCCTCGCCACCCACGACGAGCTCGTCAGGCGTGGTCACAACGTCAGGATCATTACTCCTCTGCCGCGCGATACTGATGTCATCGACATCCCCGATGTGATATTTGCCGGCACCTCTACTGATTTCCGCTCGCCTACCCATACAACCGTCCAGGTCTCAGCTACCTCTGACCGGGACAAAATAGATGAAATGCTGAATTACGAGCAGTTCGACATTCTGCATTTCCACGAGCCCTGGATACCCATGATCAGCCGCCAGATACTCCAGCGCTCTACCAGCGTCAACATTGCCACGTTTCATGCCAAAGTCCCCGAGACCCTGATGTCGCGCACCGTCATTCGCGTAGTCACGCCATACATGAAATCAGTCATGAAGTATCTCCATCACTTAACGGCGGTGTCGGATTCAGCCGCCGAGTACGCTGCCAGTCTGACCGAACAGCCGATCACCATTATTCCTAATGGCATTAATCTCGATACATATCATAAGCCAGCCAAACGTACTGCCAAGGCCAAAAAAGGGCCGAAAACTATTCTCTACATCGGCCGGCTGGAAGGCCGTAAAGGCGTAAAATATTTGCTGCAAGCTTACCGGTTGCTGACGCAAGAAAGGGATGACGTCCAGTTAATCATTGCCGGTGACGGCCCGGATCGTGAGAAACTGGAGCTGTTGGCCGAAGATCTGAAACTGCCTAATGTCAACTTCCTTGGTTACATAAGTCAGGAGCTCAAAGTGGAGCTGCTCGGGCAAGCCGATATCTACTGTTCACCGGCTATCTACGGCGAAAGCTTCGGCATAGTGTTACTAGAGGCCATGGCAACCGACACAGTGATTGTGGCTGGTAACAATTCCGGCTACAGCGATGTTATGCAGGAGCTGGGTGCGGTGTCGGTGGTCAATCCTCGTGACGAAGTCGAATTTGCCCGCCGTCTAAAGCTGCTGCTTGAAAATGAAGCTTTGCGACAGCTGTGGCAGGATTGGTCGGCTGAGTATGTCCAGCAGTTCAGCTGGCCGAACATAGTAGACCAGTATGAGGACCTGTATGAGGAAGTTCTAAAAGAACGCAATGCCGCCGAAGCCTAAACTGCTCAAGATAGGCTTCGTATTCGACGATTCGCTCGACAAGCCAGATGGTGTCCAGCAATATATATTGAGCATTGGTGACTGGCTGACTGCCCAGGGCCATGAAGTTCATTACCTGGTCGGCCATACTATGCGCCAGGATTTGCCAGGCGTGCATAGCCTGAGCCGCAATATCTCTGTTACATTCAATGGTAATGGCATGTCCATGCCCCTGCCGACTTCCCGCCGCAAATTGCGTAGCTTCCTAGCCGCTGAGCAATTCGACGTGCTCCATGTGCAGGTGCCCTACAGTCCCTGGCTGGCCGGCCGGCTGATCAGCCTTGCGCCGCCGACTACCGCCATCATTGGTACGTTTCATATAGTCGCTTACTCACCACTGGTCAGTGCTGCCACACGGTTGCTCGGCCTCTACACGCATTCTACTATCCGTAAGTTCGATGAGATTGTCAGCGTCTCAAGTGCTGCCCAACACTTTGCCCGACAGACTTATGGCATCAAAACTGACATCCTGCCTAATGCCATTGATTATGCTCGTTTTCATATGGCTCAACCTATGACGAAATATGCTGGCGACAAGCTGACGTTGCTGTTTTTGGGGCGATTAGTACCACGCAAAGGTTGCCACCTGCTTCTGGAGGCGATACATCTGCTAAAAACCAGGTACCAGACAGCTGATTTTCGAGTATTGATCTGCGGCAAAGGGCCGGAGCTTGCTAAGCTACAGCACTATGTGCAGCTGCACCAACTGCAATCACTCGTTGAATTTGTCGGTTTTGTCAGCGAAGCCGATAAGCCGGCCTACTATGCCTCAGCCGATATCAGCATCTTTCCCAGTAGTGGCGGCGAGAGCTTTGGAATTGTCTTGATCGAGGCCATGGCTAGCGGCCAGGCCGTAGTGCTGGGCGGGGATAACAGCGGTTATCGTTCGGTGCTTGAGAACCAGCCCGAGCTGTTATTTAATGCTGGCGATGCCCCCGCCTTAGCTAATAAACTGCAACATTACATGGCGAATAGCGATGCTCGCAAAACGCTGGCAGCCTGGGGCTGTAGCTACGCCGAGACATTTGATCAGGCGGTGGTCGGCCAGCAGTTAGTGCAGCGTTACAGACAGGCGTTGCAAAAACGTCGTCCGACAGCGATACTATAAGCATGAATAAACCTAAATTTCTGACGTTCGACCATACCAAACCCGAAGTTTCACTGACTGTCTCTACCGAATCATTCGCTCGTCTGGCGGTTATGATCGTGTCGACCATAGTACTGCTGTTGGCCGTAAATAAGGCTAAGCACGCGTTACTATTAGTTTTCGCGGCCTTTTTCCTGACGCTGGCGCTGAATGCACCGGTTTACTGGGTTAGCCAGCGCCTGCCGGGCCGGAGCCGCGGCAACCGGTCATTGGCTACCAGCTTATCATTCATGATAGTCGTCATTCTGCTGGGCTTGTTTCTGGCTAGTATTGTGCCGCCGCTGGTCAAACAAACCGAAAGTTTCGCTAACGCCGTGCCGCACCTGATCAAAGATTTTCGTAACCAGGACAGCCCGATCGGTCAGATCATCCGGCGCTACCATCTGGAAAAACAGGTTAATGGCATTTCGGCCCAGTTTTCTGACCATCTCAAAAATGCTGGTGGTACGGCCTTTAGTACTGTGCAGACTGTTGGTACCAGTGTATTTTCAGTAGTTACCATTCTGGTGCTAACCTTTATGATGCTGATTGAGGGCCCTGCCTGGCTGGCCTTTATGCGACAGATTATACCCGATCGCCATCATAAAATGGCTGACCGCATAGCCATGGATATGTACCGCGTCATTAAGGGATTTGTGAATGGTCAGGTAACGCTGGCAGCACTTGCGGCCGTGTTAATCATGCCGGCCCTGCTGATTCTTCACATCGGCTATCCGATTGCCCTCATGGTGCTGATCTTTATCTGCGGTCTCATCCCCATGGTCGGACACACCATCGGCGCTGTTATCGTGACTTTGGTGGCTCTTTTCCATTCCACCAGTTCAGCCGCTATCATTCTTATCTATTACATTCTTTATCAGCAAACCGAAAACTATCTCATTCAGCCCAAAATCCAAGCTAACTCGACCAATATGTCACCGCTTCTGGTCTTCATGTCGGTAGTCATCGGTGTCAGTTTTGGTGGCCTGTTCGGTGGTCTGGTGGCCATTCCGGTCGCCGGCTGCATCCGTATTGCCGTCCTGGAATACCTACGTTTGCATCATATCATTGGTACTCCTGAATTCAACGAGATCACTACTGACTCAACTGAAAAGTAGCGCAGAGTAAAGTCTCGGATTAGCCTGCTTTCAGTTTGTACAAAAAAATCGTACAAACTGAAAACTAGTGTTATAGACGATACCAAATACTACCATTCGTTGTGTCTCGAATGGCAAGGCCCTGCTGCAACAATTTGTCGCGAATCTCATCTGACAGCGTCCAGTCCCTGTCATCACGAGCCAACTGTCTATCGGCTACCAGCTGGCGTTCTGCAGCACTAATATCCGATGCAGCTAAGTTGATGCCGAGTATATCAGTCAGGTACTGTAAAAATTCTCTGAATGGCTGAACGGCGGCGTGGCTAATAAGCTCTGCTTCAAGTCGTGAAAATAGCTCATCAATGTAGCGTAAGACCTGTGGTGTATTAAGATCATGAGCGAGCGAATCTTTTACATTAGCTGCTGCTTCTTCGATTGAAAGAATGCTTTCGAGTGCAACTTCTTTTGGTTGCCAGACTAGGCTGGCTACTTGTTGCCAATGCTTCAGGCGATTGGCGCTAGCCTGCAAGCTGTCTAAGCTGAACTTAGATTGGCTACGGTAATGCGATTCCAGGACATGGAGTCGGATGACATCTGCGCTGATGCCCTGCTCCAGCAAGCTTTGCAGTCGAATGCCGTTGCCGAGCGATTTCGAGATTTTTTCACCTTCGACGGTGACATGATTACTGTGCAGCCAATAATTTGCAAAGCGCTTACCGGTAGCGGCTTCTGACTGGGCAATCTCATTAGTGTGGTGGACCGGAATATGGTCGATACCACCGGTATGAATATCAAACGATTCATCCAGATAGGCCATGCTCATAGCCGAACACTCTATATGCCAGCCTGGGAAACCGGTGCCCCACGGACTGCCCCATTCCATGTCGCGCTTATGGTCTTGCGGCGAGAACTTCCAGAGGGCAAAATCACTGCTGTTCTTTTTTTTATCATTATAATTTACCCGGGCGCCTGCTTGCTGCTCATCCAGGTCCAGTCCGGCGAAGGCGGCGTAGCCCGCGAACTTACTGGTATCGTAGTAGACGCCATCATCGATAACGTAGGTATAACCTTTCATTTCCAGGCGCTCGATCAGCTTGATTTGCTCGGCGATATGATCCGTGGCTTTGACGATGTAAGTCGGCTCCTGAATATGCAACAGCTCCATGCACTCCAGGAAGTCCCCGGTGTAGTATTCGGCCACTTCCCAGGCGGTTTTTCCTTCACGCTTGGCGCCTTTTTCCAGCTTGTCTTCGCCCTCGTCGGCGTCGCTGACCAAGTGGCCGACGTCAGTGATATTCATGACCCAGGTGGTGTCAAAGCCGTCGGCTTGCAAGGCCCGCACCAGGGTGTCCATGCGGATGTAGTTGAACCAGTGGCCAATGTGAGCATAGTCATAGACCGTTGGTCCACAGGTATAGATGCCGAGCTTCCCAGACTCAAGCGGCTGGATATCTTCAGTCTGTCGTGTAAGCGTATTGTAGAGTTTCATTAGGTTTGTCCTCGTTCAGTTTATCAAGCAGTCGACGAGCGGTCTGCAAGCAGTCGTATTTGACTTCGTTAAACGGTTTGCCGCTGGTGATCTTAAAGCCACTGGCGTAAGGGTGACCGCCCCCGCCGAGACTGCTGGCCAGATCGGCGGCTATGGCAGCGCCGGCATTACAGCGGATGGCGCCGGTGATTTTGCCATCATTATACTTCTTGAGTACAATCGAGACCTTGACGCCCTCGGTCATCAGCATGTCCCCTTGTACCAGCGGTCCTGGGTTGTAGAGTGGACTGAACTGATTGATCTCGTCTTGTGGAATGACCACCAAAGCAATTTGATTAGCATGAGAAAATTCGACTCTTTTCAGTAGCTCGCCCTTATAGTGCAAGATACTGACTGGGAATTTGCTGGCTGCCCGGCGGAGTTCTTCCAGCTTTGAGCGGTCGACACCACTGTCAGTGAGTTCTGCCATTACTCGATATGTCTCTGCTGAAGTCAGTTGGTTGCTTAGGCCCTGGGTATCACCCAAAATAGACGTGGCGATAAACTCAAGAGCAATTAATGGTGTAGTCCAACTTAGTTGCTGGCAGAGGCGCATGATCAGCTCGCCAGCCGACGATCGACTGGCATCAATGATACAGACCGTGGCAAAGCTGACAGGATTTTCTACTACGGCGTGGTGATCAAGCACAACGCAGGGCTTACCGGCAACCCAGCCTTGGTGACCGGATTCCTGCAGTTTCTCAAGCAATGTCATGGTTGAAGCATCGACGATGATGCTGGCATCGAACTGGTTCGGCAGGTCCTTTTGCACCCGGTCCCAGCCGCTGAGGTACTGCAAATAACCGGGAATATCGACGCCGCAATACAGATACGGCTCTTTACCTAATTCGCCGAGCACTGATTCCAAAGCGAGCGCACTGCCCAAGCTATCGGCATCGGGATTGTCGGCCTGAATAATCAC
This sequence comes from uncultured bacterium, assembly GCA_964236675.1. Taxonomy (GTDB): domain Bacteria; phylum Patescibacteriota; class Saccharimonadia; order Saccharimonadales; family UBA4665; genus JBDSWU01. Next base: position 165,657 of record CAXSFI010000001.1, on the reverse strand, counting down.
GATCTTGTGGGAGTCAGTAATAATTTGGCGTATTTGTTCAGCTTGGTCGTACATTACCTCTTATTGTAATCTGTTAATGGTCTTTTGCATATGGTGTAAGTGTTAATCGGACATCTAGCGCTTCGGCGATCTTCAGTAGTGTCATTAGGCTTGGGTTACCCTTACGACTCTCAGCTCTGGATATTACCCATTGACTAGTACCGATTGCAGCTGCTAAATCAGTCTGAGTCAGCCCCTTAGCCTCAATTTCTTCCAGCACTCTGCGAAGTTCATCATCCATTTCGAAGTTATATTGCATATGGCATAAATCTACACTATAAGGCATATTGGGCAAAATAATTTTCCAAAAGTTTTAAGTTTTCTTGCGGTAAAGAATCTTAAATAGTCTGGCGGCCTTCCAGCGCTCGTCCAAGCGTGATTTGGTCGGCGTACTCCAAGTCGACACCAACAGACAGGCCACGCGCTAGGCGTGATATCTTCACTGGTCGGTCGCCAATCTGCTGCTGGATATAGAGTGCCGTAGACTCACCCTCAACACTAGCATTAGTAGCCAGAATGATTTCCTGCACCTCGTCCTCATCAATCCGCTGCACCAGCTCATCAATATGCAACTGTTCAGGCCCTACGCCATCTATAGGCGATACTAACCCCCCCAGCACGTGATAGGTGCCATTAAACTGACCGGTTTTCTCGAGCGCTACGAGGTCAAATGGTTCGGCTACAACAGCAATGGTAGTCTTGTCTCGCCGAGGATCGGTATATAAGTCCGACAGTTCCTGACCTGCCGGCACCAGTGCAAAGGTCTTACGACAGTAACCGATGCCCCCCGCTAAGTGAGTTAAGGCATCCGCCATCCGGTCGGGCGCGTTAGAGGCATGCCGTACTAGGTAATATGCATAACGCTCAGCAGTCCGCGGACCGACGCCCGGCAACAGGCCAAAGGCCTCTATCAGGTCTGTTAATGCTGACGGAAGCATATTCATACAATTTTAGAGGCCGAGATCACCGAGTGCACCCATCATCGGCTGCATTTTCTCGGCTGCAATCCGCTGGCTTTCGGCAATAGCTTCCTTAACAGCGTCCTCGATCCAACGCTCCAGCTGACCAATGTCATCGACGTCGATGAAACTGGGGTCAATGCGCACTTTTTTGAGCTTCTGCTCGCCGGTAATCTCGACTTTGACGGCACCATCACCCTTCTCAATGGTAATAACCTGGTTTTGCAGTTCTTTCTGGATTTTCTTGACGCGCATCAGCATCTTGGCTTGGTCGAATCGGCTCATGTTGTGCTCCCTAGTTTATCGATCTATTATAGCAAAGATCAGTGTTCAGCGCGACGGCCGGGTAAACAGAGACAGTGTATAGGCGTTATGCGGCCAGGCCACAAAGTAGGCCCGCAGATTATAACTACAACTCACCAGCACTGCAATGACCACTAGCCCGATGCCTAGCTTACGAGCAATCGGGTTGTTAGGGAAAATTCGCAGCCATTCATGGAGTAGATAAGCAATGCCGGTAGCGGCAAAAACAAACACCAGTGGCAGCAGCAAACTAATGCCGACCGGACCACCTAAACCTACTAATATAATACCGAGCAGCCAATAACTGGCCAGCAACCGGCTACGTGTGGCTCGAAAGTGAGCCACGTAGAACCAGATACCGCTCAGCACTGCTATCAGGCAGAAAGCATCCAGCAATAGGGCGTGGGCCAGCCAACGCTCAGGGTCATTTGGTCCACGAACCAGCAGGTGTACCGGTACAAAAGCTACTTGTCGGGCAACCTGGTCAACAGCAAAATGAACCGGCAGGCCTAGCCATAGTTTCAGATTGTGTAGCGCGGTCAGGCGGCTTAGCAGCAGTGGCAACCAGATCAGTCCAGAAGCAACATACAGACTGCGTTGCCACCACAGCTTATACCCCTGCCAGCCGCGGACAATACCGGCGCGTTGCCAGTATAGGCTGAGCAAGATGAACCAGACCATACCCGGTATGTACAACAACAGAACGCAGATCATTATAGAGCCATACCAAATCCATGCCCGGGCAACCGGCCGCGACATGTATAGCTGAGTAACCAGTAATAGCGGTATAGCCCAGAGATACAGCACATCATTACTAGCCAATCGGCTGACATGCAGCAGCCAAGCATTGCAGGCGAAGAGCGCTGTTGCCAGCAGCGCAGTACGGTTGCCATGCCAGTATTTGATAAGCAGTGCAAACAGCACGATTGCCATCGCGCCAAATACAGTATTCGGTAGTCGTGTCAGAAGGGCGCCGTGATGGCCGGCCAGGCTAAACAACAGGGAGCGAACCACATTCAGCGGTAAATAAAAAGGCGATTGCCCCAGACCATGCCAGCCATAGATAGCGTTTGCGCTGGCATGTTCAACAGGGCTAAGCCCAGCCGTGAGCAGGCCTAGCCGAAATAACATCAGGCTTAAGACAGCAAGCACTATTACTAAAGCCCAGATTAAATATCGGCGATGCTGGCTGAGATAGTTGCTGATACGTTTCATGCTTATGCTTATTATAGCCTGCCATTCATCTTTTTGCGCTATTCACCAAAAGGACTGCTGCCATGATGACTGTCCACATCGCTAAATCGCTGTTTTTCGTTCTCAAATCGTAGCTCCACTGCCCCGGTCGGGCCATTACGATGTTTCTTGATAAATATGTCGGCAATCTTTTTACGATCGGTTTCCTGGTTGTAGTATTCTTCGCGGTAAATAAAGGCCACCACATCGGCATCCTGCTCGATGGAACCCGACTCACGCAGATCTGATAGCTGCGGAATCTGCGGACTACGATTCTCGACCGAACGGCTGAGCTGGCTCAGGGCCAGCACCGGTACGTTGAGCTCACGGGCGATGCCCTTGAGGCCACGCGAAATCTCCGATATCTCCTGTACCCGGTTGCCGTCGCTGCTAAAGCGGCTGCCGCCACTCATCAGCTGCAGATAGTCGACGATTATTAGGCCCAAGTCGTGGGTGTGGGCCTCGCGGCGAGCCTTGGTGCGCAGGTCGCTAACGGTGATGCCGGGAGAATCATCAATGTATATTTGTGATTCACTAAGGGTGCCCATGGCCTGGCCAATCTTCTCGAAGTCTGAGTCATTGAGGTTACCGGTACGCAGCGCCCAGGCGTCCACCCCCGATACCATAGATAGCAAGCGGTCCACCAGCTGCTCCTTGCTCATTTCCAGGCTGAAAATCAACACCGGAGCATTAGGCTGTAGACCGACATTGCGGGCAAAGTTAAGCGCTAAAGCCGTTTTGCCCATCGACGGGCGCGCGGCCAGTATGATAAGGTCGGATTTCTGAAAGCCGGCCAATAATTTGTCCAGATCAAAAAAGCCGGTCGAGACACCACGAATCTTTTGTTTGTCCTTGTGCAGGTCATCCAGCCGGTCGAAGCTGTCGGCCAGAACCGTCTCAATACTGACCAGGCTCTGCTTAACGTGTTGCTGACTGACTTCAAACAGCCGGGTTTCAGCTTCTTCAATAAGTTCTTTTAGTTGTTTTGATTCATCATAGCCAAGGTTGACGATATCTTTGGAGGCAGCGATCATCCGGCGGCGAACGCCCTTCTGGGCGACTATCTCGGCGTATTGCTCGACATTGGCGGCTGTTGGCACAAAATTGGTCAGCTCAGTCAGATACGACGCCCCGCCAATCATTTCGAGGTGACCGTTGTTACGTAGCCGGTCAGATAGTGTCAGGACGTCTATGGCGTCATGATTTTCGTACAGTTGCACCAGGGCTTCGTAAATACGAGTGTGCCGCGGATCAAAGAAGTCTCGGGCACTAATGCTATCGGCAATTTTGACGATGGCATCGCTATCTATCAGCACAGCCCCAAGCAGCGACGCCTCGGCTTCGATATTCTGTGGTTGTTGCTGCTGGCTTGTGCCCTGTGGCTCCATAATTTCCCTCTCCGTGTGGCTATTCTACCAGTTCACCGCCACCAAAAATATTGCTAATGTTTGCCAGCTCATCCTGGGCCAGGCCAGCGGCTACCGCCTGACCGACCTTTGGCGATTCGGCCTGAACGGTTTTGTCTACCAGGCACTCGAGTTTCAGATTATGTCCCATCACCTCCTTGATGACGGCACGCAGCTTCTGCTGATTCTGCGGGTCGCTGACGCGTTTGCTATGAAAATCAAAGGCAAATGTCAGGCATAGTTTGCCATCTTCCGTGAAGTCCGGCCGGGCCATGCGGATTAAACCGTACAGGGTATTGTGCTTAGTCTTTAGGGCGGTCAGAATCCGTTGCCAGTTCTCAGCGTCATCCACACTGGGCTCAGCCAGCTCAGACTGCTCTTCGCCTAATTCTGCTAGTGGTTCCGGCGATGGTACTTCCACTTTGGTCAGCGCGGCTTTTTTTGCCTCAATCTTTGACACCTTGGGCGCGTCCGCCGTGTTCAAAAGTGTCTTCTGAGGCACTTTTGGGACCACAGACGGGTTTTGTGCACCATTAGTGGCCACTTGTAACAAGCAAATCTCTAAAAATCTAGCGCTGTCATAGGCGATTGGCACTTCCAGAAGCTTCGTTAGTAAACTGAGCGCCGTCTCATAAGGCAGTACCAATTGATTGTTGACTAACTGCTGGCGTAACAGCCCGGCAATCTGCTTGGCAATGGCCGCCGCCTGACAGCCTTGATCATACAATGCTACCAGCTGGGTCATAACATCCGCCGATGACCCACTTCCAGCTACTGTCGCCAGTAAGGTCTCGACGGCTTCCAATGAAGGTATTCCTAGTAGCCGTTGTACCACGGCTATATTAACAGCAGCGCCATGGCTGCCAGCTTGGTCCAGCATACTGACACTATCACGGAAGCTGCCGCCGCCATGCTCGGCCAGGAACCGCAACGCCGCATCATCTATCGATATCTTCTCAGTGTCAGCAATGCTACGCAGCAGTGTCACAACCTGCGTCGGCTCAGCCGGCTTGAAGCTGTAGTGCTGCGTACGACTAATGATCGTCTCCGGCAGCTTATGCATGTCGGTAGTCGCCAGTATGAACACTACATGCGCTGGCGGCTCCTCCAGTGTCTTGAGCAAGGCGTTAAAGGCTTCTTTAGTCAACATATGCACTTCATCGATAATATAGACTTTGTATTTGGCGCTGGTAGGCGCTACGAAAACCTTGTCGCGGAGCTCACGGATCTCATCAATCCGCCGGTTGCTGGCAGCATCGATCTCGATAATGTCCATGTGTGTACTGTCATCTGTGTATGGCAGGCCATTGATCTCATGGGCCAATATACGGGCAATAGACGTCTTACCGACGCCGCGCGGCCCGGTAAACAGATAGGCATGGCTAATACGACCGGCCGCAAGCGCTTTGCTCAATGTCTCGGTAATGTGTTCCTGTCCGACAATCTCACCCAGAGACTTAGAACGATACTTTCGGTATAAAGCCTGCCCCATAGGCTATCTATTATAGACCAGCTGGCAAGCTGACGATGTTGTGTAATTAGGGTATTGCCTAGTGCTCGGTACGCTCTTGAAAAGCCTGCTGGGCTTGGTCTCGAATGCCTTCTAAGGATTTAGCCACGAACATGCCGCTAAAGCCGGCTGCCGCAAGGTCAGCGACCAATGCTAGTTCGGGCTGATCTGAAGCTTCAAGCTCGGCGGCTATGAGCATGCTGCCACCAGCCATCCACTCATGAAAAGTAGCCGTTTTGCCAGCTTCATTGGGGTGTGGGTGCACTTGGCGCAGTTTGCCTATACCGGTTAAGGCCGCCATACCAAGATCTCGGGCAGCAAATAGCCGCTGTATGCGTTTGGGCATGTCTTCGGATTTATGCAGTACGGCGAGCGTCGCTGCCATGGCCAGTTTATCGAGTCCGGCGTCGAGTGCCTCGCCTACGGGGCTCATAGTGCCTGTTGCTTTAGCGACAGTGCCGTCTATAAGATCAAGACTTCGGCCAGCGGCAATCTTGGTAATAGCTCTGCGACGGTTTCCCCGCGACAAGTCCACTAGGCCACTGACTACCAGTGCGAAACCGGCGACAGTCACCGCATTTGCCGGCGTAATAGTCCCATAAGTTTCGCGGGCAACTTTTTGAAAGCCGTTTTGTTGGGGTTCAGGGATGCGTTCCCATTGTGGCCGAGTATCGGCGGTATGAAGATCTCTCATGCAAATGTTATAACACGGTCATAGCTGATTAGCCATGAGCCTAATACTGATCGAGAGTACTTAGAGCGCGGCTTCGAGAGCGGCCCACTCGGCTGCAGAATCGTCTTCAGGGACATTGACACTAACTTGGTCTCCAGGCTTAGCCTTGAAGTAGGTGACGCTGGCGAGTAGCACCCGCAGGTGGCGGCCATTAACATCTACGAAGTAGTGTCCGGCTTCGAGCATTAGCGTGCCGACGACTTGCTTGCGTGGGATTGGACCGATCTGCTTGTACAGGAAAGCGCCGTCATCGGCGATGGTCAGCTTGAGGATGTCGCCTTGGACGAGCTTGGACTTAGAGGCGTAGTTCGCCGGCACAGGATAAGTCTTGCCGTCCGAGCCGACCATGTTCTGGCCATCGAAGACCCCTTCTATTACTTTGCCGAGAGTATCTTCACGGGCAACTGGCGCCATGCGCTCATCGTCGCCGACCAGACTAATAAGCAGCTCAGTCGCGGCTGCGAGGTTGGTTTCTGCTTCTTGGATCAGTGCCCGTAGGCGTTTGATTTGTTTGTCTGGTATGTCTGCCATAACGTTGTGAGGTCTCTCGTCATAAGTATTTATTATGTGTATACTTATCACCAAAGTATCACGTTTGACACCAGCAGTCAATACATCGTTTAATTCTGTGGATATCTGACCAATCTTCTATTCCAGCATGTCTGGGCGTCGCCCAAAATTTACCGGTTGTTGACTAAACCAAACAACTTTTTGATGTCAGTCCTGTTGGCTTCGATGAGTTTGAATGCCTGTTGGGCGCTTCGGCCGGTGGCGCGGAGGCTCACATAGACATCCTCTATTCGTCGGTTTTGACGCTTTGAAGCGCCGTATAATTCTTTGATATCGTTGCGCTGAGCCATCAGCTCTCCTTCAACCCCAGGCAATCGGTCGTCTAAGGCTTCACCAATGATGGCGCGTATGAGCGATAGATCTGAATAAGTTAAACTCATGCGAATATTGTAGTAGGCCGCCGAGGTATACTGCAAATCAAAAAGAGATAAAACTTAACTTTATTTAAGATTCGTTTCTATGGCCACCATAGGCATTAGGTCAACAGATAAATTGTCGATGGATGCTTGGAGCTTTCAATACTGGCGGATAGCACTCGACTTTGCCTCCTGCTTGTCGAGCAAAGTATAGATCGCCTTAATGTCGTTGCCTTGAGCTTCGAGCTCACCCTTAATTGGTGCTAGCTTCTCATCTAGTTTTTCATCGAGTTTTCTGTCAATGATATACTCAATTTTATGAAGATCGTTGGTAGTCAGACTCATGTATTAAGTTTACATTCGTGCCGAATCACAATGCAAATTAAAAGCAGCAAAACCTTAAATATATGTAAGTTCTTAAAAACCATCCGCCGGGGCGGATGGTCTCAAGCGTCGAAGTCTAAGTAGATTAGGAAAGTTCGACAGTAGCACCGGCGTCTTCGAGGGCTTTCTTGGCCTTCTCAGCGTCGTCTTTGCTAGCCTTTTCGAGAACTGGCTTTGGAACGCCATCAACGATAGCCTTGGCTTCACCGAGACCAAGACCGGTGATGTCTTTGACGGCCTTGATGACAGCGACCTTGGCTGCACCAGCGTCCTTGAGGACAACGTCCCATTCAGCCTTCTCTTCGGCGGCAGGACCAGCGTCAGCGGCTGGGCCGGCAACAGCGACAGCTGCAGCAGCTGGCTCAATGCCGTATTCGTCTTTGAGGATAGTCTTGAGTTCGTTTACTTCGAGTACAGTCAGCTTAGTTAGCTCTTCTGCAAATTTCTTTAAATCAGCCATGGGTTGATCTCCTTTAGTTAATTAGGCAGTTGCTTTGTCGGCTACGCCGTCGAGCAATGCGTGTAAGTTGCCCGAAAGGGCGTTAGTAATATCATGCACCGGTGAAAGCAGTTGTGCGATCACCTGACCAATGAGCTGGTCTTTGCTGGGGAGTCCAGCTAGTGCTTTGACGTCGTCCGCACCAATGAATTTGCCTTCGGCTGTAACAGCGCCGACAAACTGGATGGTGGGATTGAGTTTCGCAAAGTTGTTGAGAATCTGGGCTGGGGCTACTTCGTCTTGGCTGTTAAAAGCGTAGAGCAGCATGCCAGTCAGCTCAGATACGTCAGCATCTTTCAGCGTATCGTTAGCCTGCAGAGCCTTGATGACTAAGCGGTTCTTAACGACTTTGACCTTGGTGCCATTGTCCTTGGCTTCTTTGCGCAGACTCTGGAGAGCCTTGACAGTGGTGCCTTGGTACTTGGCGACAACGGTCATTTTGGAAGAACTCAGCAGGTCGCTGACTTCAGCGACTACATCGTTCTTACCGGATTTGGTTAATGCCATGGAATGTCTCCATTACAATTTTGATGTGGTTAGCGCTCGACCTTATCGCTAAACCGTTAACGCTGCCAAACAAAAACGTCTCGTTCGGAAGAACAGAGACGTTAGGCTATCAAATAAACTGATAGAATGTTTGCACCTCGGTGACATTATTAAGGCTTTCACCCGTCACTGTCTCTGGCAACTTAGGTATCATTTTACTCTGTTAGGGGCATTTAGTCAATCTGCGGCTTCATAGGCTTGAGCATCAAGCATTTGCTCCACCATAGTCGCCGACCTGGTCATCATGTCGTTAAGAGCACATCTGCTGATATTGCGACAGTTAGGACGGCCCTGCGTCATCCAGGCTTCCACGGCATATTGTTCGAGACGCACGATCGTTTCCGGTGTTACTTGTCCTTCTGCGCCAGCTCGAGCTCTTTGCAACTGTGTAACAGAATCCCAATAATCACTGGGGTTGCTGCGCTTATCTCTTCGGTGTCCCATGGCTATCTCCTGTTTATTAAAAATCGGACTTCAGTTGAAGTCCGATTCAGGTATCATCTTGGCTGTGCTAGCGGCGCCTGTGCGCTCGGACTTCAACTTGCCTGAAGCACAGCCGCGGTAGGCTGAGTAGAACAATCAGGCTTGCAGTAGCAAATAAGACAGTCATGATTACTAGGGTACGCTTCAATCTCCGTACAGTCAAATTAGAGGACAAAACGCTTGACCTTATAATGCAAATATGCTAATATTATGTTAAAGATTTATACTATGAGACATGTTAACGAACAACCAACTGAAGTAACCATGCCTCCAGATTTAGCCAGTGAGGCTGCATTGTTAGGCGTAGAATTAAACGCGTCCGAGGCAGCTGCTATCGCTGGATTATTGGGCGGAACTGCTTGTCTTGGACCAATAGACGAACACATACGACATGAAATAATGTTTTCACCATATCGTGACTACCCTGATATGGATGCTCAATTGGCCAGCCGCGAGCTAACCCTGTATGGGATATTTCAAACTGTTCGTACGGTTCGCAGGGCTAATAAATCCGATTAAGCTTAGTACTGCTTAATGTCTAGTTTTTGTCAAGCTGCTGCAGCTTGAACTGGGTGTATCGTTCAGCAGCCAGTCGTGTTAGCTCCGGGTCTTCGTCGCGGTTAACAAATTTGATTGACTCGGCGATCAAAGGGTGGACTTCTGTCAGTTTTTCATGCATTTGCATGACCAGTTTGCGGTACCCCGGGTGGCCCTGCGGTGTAGTGCGTAGCTCATGCAGGTGGAAAGCTTCACGGGCATTGTAGGTTACCTTCCAGCGCATTTTATGACCAAGTAAGGTTGCGTACTGAGCCTCTAATGCATAGCCCGCCTGTTGCAGGCTACTATAAAGCTGCAAGCTGAGGTCAAAACAAGCTTCGAACTGTTCGCTTAGTCCGGCCTCTTCGACAATTTTCGGAATTTCATAGCCATAGCGCGGGGTCAACTGCTGCCAGACCAGGTCATCGACCATACGGTGGCGCTGCAGATCACGGAAAATACCATAATCGCAGACCAGATCCCAGCTGTAATGGGCCTTTTCCAGGGCCCGGCCTGGACGATGACGGCGGTTGAAGCGCTCGCCCATATAGGTTTTCATAACGGTAGCTTTCTGGTCGTATGGCCAGCTACTGGTGATGGATTGCAACTGGTCGAGCGGCAAGCCGCTGTGTTCATAGAGCATGTCAGCCGTCAGTAGCATTTCATTTTTGGGCCAGTAATCGACTAGGGTGACCGGGGCCGTGTCCGATGAAGCATGGGTCTCAGCCAGATACTTGTCGGCCAGCTCAGCCATGGCCTTACGGGTGTTAGCCTGATAGGCGACCATGGCACCGCCGCGCTCTGGCTTGTCGGCGCGCTCCAGGAACATTGGTACGATCTTGCGGCCTTGCTTGAGCAAGTCTTTCCCAGTCGCGCGAGCTTCTGGAAGCTCATCGGCCATCAGGTGCATGATCAGACTCTCAAGCGCCTGGCCAGAGGCATATATGCCGACGGTTGACTTGACGGCGGTCGGCAGTACGGCCCGGATGGCATCGCAGGCTTGGGCCCTGGTGGCGCCTTGCCAGGCTATATCACGCTCAGCTTCCGGGACGGTTGATTTGGTACGGATGTAGGTGGTCAGGCTGTGGACCATGGCTGAGTAGAGGTCAAACAGCGTATCCATGGCCTCGATATACTGCTTTTTGACAGATGGCTTAAAGTGCTCAGGCACATAGTATTTGTACTTGCCCTTGGCATCTTTTTGATCGAAATAAATGTAGCGCGTCGATTGCTCGAGGTAGGCTGCCAGACGGCCCCACTCCAGCTTTTTAGTCAGTAGATTGGAAGCATTCTCAACTACAAAGTGCAAACCGCCAAGCTGCTGGACTGAGTCGTCACCATAGGCTGTAATGACGCGCTCTAGCAGCTTGCCATCTTTGCCATCTTTGCCGGCAAATTCATCAAGAATCGTAATGCGCATGTCATCACCCCGGCGACTGAGGCGGGCCATGGCTGCAGCTATAGTAATTGGGCTGAGCTTATCGGTAAAGGCATAGACATTGCCATTGACGCTGGTAACGGCATCCTGCAGATAAGCTTTACCATGGTCTGTGATGGTGTAATGGCCATTTTTGTCCTTCTCGACATAAGGGCCTTGAGCTGTCGGCTCATTGGATGTGGAACTTTCTGATTTGTCAGTAGCCTCAACAGCCATTGGCGGTTCGTGCGGAGCGGCTTGTTTACTCTCTAGGACTTCTTTAACCGATGCCGCCGGCGTAGCTAAACTGGCACTTGTTTTGCGATCGGCCAGTGAGTCCGTTACTAGTTTCCAGATCTGTTCAGCCACCGCTTCACTGCTGTCAGTAGCAAATATTACTGGCAGCTGACGCTGGCGGGCCTCCCACAGATAGCCGGCTCGTACACGTTCCAAAAAAGCTTCGTCAAGATTGTCAAAGCGCTCGCCGTTATAGCGTTGTTTGAGGCGGTCTTTGAGCATAGCCACCGGCGCGTCGAGGACGATGCACAGATCGGGCTCGACGCCACAGACTGCGAAGCTGATAATGCTGTTAATAGTCTGATAATCCGGTACATCGCCGCGGCCATAGTATTGCAAAGCCAGTGTAGTCAGATAATTACGATCAACCAGGCAAATAACTCCCTGCTCAACACTCTGGCGGATGATTTGTAAACTCTGCGAACGAGCCGCATTGTAGAGCAAAACCTCAGTTCGGGTGTTCATAGGGTAGCGCGGATCCTGGGTCAGCTGACGAATGGCCCGGGCAGTCAGGTCACTCTGGCTATCCGGTTCACGCAGCAGGCGGACTGGTAAACCGGCGGCCTGCAATCGGCGAGCCAGCTCCTGCAACTGGGTGGTTTTGCCGACGCCTTCCGGCCCCTCCAGTACGATATAACGGCCTCTACTCATAAGATAGACCTTCAATTTTTTGCGGCAGGCTGCGACTATCTTTGTAAGCTTTGGGTAACATCATATCTGGCGACCAGGTCTTGATGATCATGTCCAGGTCAGTTCCCTGCTGGTATTTACCACTGAAGCCATTATCACGACCGGCGCCATAATTGCCATCGACTGGGCCAGTTTCATGAAAAATGATCTGAGCAGTCCGCTCGCCAACTGGCAGCAGAATAGTCTCGCGCTCATTTAAATTATAAATTTCGAGCGTCAGACGATTTATATAGCCTGGGTCGATCCAACCTGCGTCAAAACAGACGGCAATGCCATTACGGCCCCAGCTCGAACGGCTGCGGACTTCACAGGCACCCGGTGGCAGGATGCCAAAGAATTCGTGGGTGTGGGCCAGAATACGCTCGCGCGGCTTCAAACTGATAACGGGGTGATCGAGTGGAATATTGGCAACAGGCTTAAAGCCATTGAGGGCGCACCATTCACCATGCGGCAGTGCTTTGTACGGGCCATCGAAATAGCGCTCAACGTCTTCTCGGTCGAAAGGATTGTAGATGGTCCGTTCGTTCATCTTTTCGATACGATAATAGTAATAACCTAGCGTTACGTCGAGGCTGGCGTGTGCGACATGCTTGGGATCAAAAGGATGACAGATAATATGGGTATCTTCTACAGCCTTTCGAATCTGGGTATTACTATAAACCGACACTTGCACCTCCACTGCTCAGGATGACGTTTCTGCTACCATTTTAGCTGCTTATCAGAGCGAAACGCAAGTACAATAATAATGTGATTTTTACGCAAATAAATGTTAGTACGCTTAAGCTTAGCGGATGGCCGCCCATTATGTACAATGGGATGGCATGCTCATTACCCGCCCCTTCGTAGCACGGTTCATTAGTCTGTTAGTTGGAGCCCATGGCTTATTTATTCTGGCTATATCGCTGCTAGATCAATTAACCATACACCATGGCCTACACCAAGTTAATGACCTCATCATTGATGTGCCATTAATACTGGGGATCAGTCTGCTGTATCTCAGCAGTTTATTACAACGCCGCAAATATACCGCCTGGCTGGTGACGCTGTTAGCCTACGTGTTTTTTCTGGGACTCAGTCTGGCGCCATTGTTAAATGACATTAGCCAACATCACCTTACGCTGGTTGCTATGGTAAGGTCTGTAGTCTTGCCAATTACCGTCCTGACGTTACTCGTGATATTCAGAAATGACTTTGTAGTGCGGAGTGATCAGCAAGGCTTTCGGTCAGCCTCGCATGTCTCGCTACTAATTTTAATCGCTGCCATGCTCTACGGTATGGCAGGATTCGCGCTCCTTGATGAGTCAGACTTTCATCAGGACATCACACTCAGTTCGGCGGCACACTATACGATCGATCAGTTTGACCTGACCACAACTAAACCCGCCAAGCCGTACACCCGTCGGGCACATATTTTTGTTGATTCGCTATCGGTAGTCAGTACCGCGGCAGTAATCTACGCCGGGGCGGCACTTTTTCAGCCGCTGCGTATGCGCCTAAGCGACCAATCAGCCAATCGTAAGCAAGTACGAGACTTATTAAATGCATATGGAGGGCCAAGCGAAGATTATTTCAAACTGTGGCCGCACGATAAACAATATTTCTTCGATGACAGTCGCCAGAGCGGGCTGGCTTACCATGTCTGGCGAGGCGTGGCATTATGCCTGGGAGATCCGGTCGGCGATCCCAGGCATACGACGTTGCTGGTGGACTCCTTCAGCGACCTTTGTTACCAAAACGACTGGCTGCCGGCATGGGTGCATATCCAGGACACGAACCGTCAGATCTATGAAGCGCGCGGTTATACTATGCAAAAACTTGGTCAGGAAGCCGTGGTTGATCTGGACCACTTTCAGTCAGAGGTAACCAATAACAAATATTTTCGCCATATCCGTAACAAATTCACCAAGCAAGGCTACACCGCCGAACTACTGGTTCCACCCCATCACCAGGCAGTCATGAGCCGCTTGCATGATATATCAAATGACTGGCTGACGCGCGGTGGCCGAGCTGAACGCGGCTTCGTAATGGGTTATTATAGTGAAGACTACTTGCAGGCCTGTCCGATTATGGTGGTGCGCGACGCAGCTGATACTATCCAGTCATTTGTGAACCAGGTTCCAGCCGAATTCGACAAGGTCGAAGCTACATACGATATGATGCGCTCCACCAAGAATAGTCTCGGCAATATCAATGATTTTTTGATGATGAATTTTGCCGCTAGCTTACACGACGCCGGCTATAAGCGGCTTAATATGGGGTTGTGCCCCCTGATCGGTCTCGATGATAGCCACGATGAGGGAACAGGTCTGATACAGACGCTGCTCCGCTTCGCCTATGCAAATGGTGATCGCTTCTATTCCTTTAGCGGGCTATACCGTTTCAAATCCAAATATGAACCGGTCTGGCAGGATCGTTACGTCGCTTACCGCGGAGGTATTCGTGGCTTTTCACGCGGTATGACTGCCCTGATGCGCACTATGCGCGTCAAGTAAGCATACCGACAACAATTAGATTTAGTTGATACTGCCAAGGTCAACCGTGATCGATGGCCCCATGGTGGTAGCCAGGTGCGCGGCCTTGAAGTAGCTACTTTTAATGCTGGCCGGCTTATTACTCTTGATGCTAGCCAATACCGCCTGAACATTCTGCAGTAGTTGGGCTTCTGTAAAGCTGACTTTACCAACACCAAGGTGAACGATACCGGTTGAATCAACACGGTATTCAACCTTACCGGCCTTGGCTTCGGCAATTGCCTTTTGGACGTCGTTTGTAACGGTACCGCTCTTAGGGTTTGGCATAAGGCCACGAGGGCCGAGGGCCCGGGCATATTTGCCAAGGCGACTCATAAGAGCTGGGGTGGAGATTAGAATATCAAAGTTCATGACACCCTTTTCCAGCTCCGCCAATAGATTATCAACGCCAGCTATATCAGCCCCAGCTGCCGTGGCGGCGGCGTCATCTTCAGTCAGAACGGCAATTCGGACAGTGCGGCCGGTGCCAGCAGGCAGGACTAAATTGTCACGAATGTTCTGGTCGGCTTGGCGTGGGTCAACGCTAAGGTTGATATGCAGCTCAACACTGGCATCAAATTTGACATGGCTAGTCTTCTTGGCGAGGGCAACAGCCTCTTCCAATGAATAAGCCTTATCAGCCTCTAAGATCTCAGCGCTTTTTCGAAAGCCCTTGCCACGGCGCTCCAGGCGAGTCCGGGTGGGGTTGCTATGCTGTTTTGGCTTTTCAACTTCATCAGCATCACTGGCTTTGCGCTCTTCTTTGGCTTGTTTTTCATCAGCCTCTTCCAGCGCCTTGGCACTGCGCTTGCCCGCTTTAGCAACTTTCTTAGGTTCAGCTACTTCGTCAGTGCTGTCTTGACTGTCAGCTTCACCAGCTTCTTGAATAGTCCCATTACTGTTCTCCTCATCCTTCATTGTATCTGCTGCAGATGTGTCGTCAGTAGGAATTTCAACAATCGCATCGCCAGCAATAACTGCTGTATTGTCAGGATCAGCGATTGCCGCCTCAGCTTTAGTGGTTTTCTTTTTCTCTGCCATGGTAATTCCCTTTCGTGGTATTAGCGGCTATTCAGCAGCCTCCCACAAATTATGTAATAATCTTTAAGCTTCGACTTCGACACCCATACTACGGGCGGTGCCGGCAACCATCTTCATGATGGCCGGAATGTCTTCGGCGTTCATGTCGTGAGCCTTTTCGGTTGCAATCTTAGTTAGCTGGGCTTGGCTAAGCTTTTTAGCGATCTTGTCGCTGTTTGGCTTACCCGAACCCTTTTGAATACCGAGCTCAGCACGGATGCGGTCGTCGGTTGGCATGCCAACCACCCGGAAGGCCATGGTGCGATCGTCGAAGACAGTGATGTGGGCGGTGACAGTGGCACCCATTTGGTCACGGGTCATATCATTGAATGGATTGATGAAATCCATCATGTTCACACCGTACTGACCGAGGGTAGAACCAACGGGCGGTGCAGCGCTGGCCTGGCCAGCTTTGATTTTCATCTTGAGGTTTGCTTTGACGATTTTCGCCATAACGGTAGATCTCCTTTAACGACTGGTGTGCTATATGAAGCTTAGCTGCCGAGTCTCCCACGACTGAACGTGGTAATTAGTTGGTCTGTAACAGATGTAATTGTATCAGAATGGTGACAGTTTGTCGAGCAGCGAGTTAGACGCGCTTAACCTGCAACGAATCCAGTTCGACCGGGGTTTCGCGACCGAACATGTTGACCAGAACTTTGAGCTTGCCTTTTTGGGCATCAATCTCGTTGATCGAGCCATCAAAGCCTTTGAATGGACCATCAGTGATGTTGACGACGTCGCCAACAGTGAAGTCGATCTTGTGCTTCGGTTGCTCCAGACCCATACGCTTTTGGATCTTCTCGATTTCTTCGGGCTCAACAGGCGTAGGATCGGTGCCGGAACCAACGAAGCCAGTGACTGAAGGGGTATTACGGACAATGTACCAGGCATCTTCTGAAAGCTTCATCTCTACTAGCACGTAACCTTGGAAGATGCGCTTTTCGACCACCCGGCGTTTGCCATTCTTGATCTCAATCATTTTTTCTTTTGGCACCAAGACCTGAAAGATTTTATCATTCATATCGAGTGACTCGGCACGCTGGCGGATGCTCTCGGCAACTTTCTCTTCGTAGCCACTGTAAGTGTGAATGGCGTACCACTGTTTGCTGGCGTCGTATCGTTTGACTGTATTCATAATTGCTCCTTGTGATTGCTAGATTGATTGAGAGTACTGTTTACTTAAGTAAAATGTCTTTGAAGAGCTTGTCGAGGCCAAAATCCACTAACGCGACTACGCCGCCAAAGACCACAGCGAAAGCCAGCACTGCGAAAGTCAGATCAAAAGCTTCTTTACGCTTTGGCCAGCTGACCAGCCGCAACTCTTTCCAGCTATTACGGAAATAGCGCGGTAATAAGATCCGACCGATAAAACGGAAGGGCTGGCGGTTAAAAATCTTATTGAGTATCCGACCGACCGGGCCGGTCACCGGTTGGGTGACCTTACCACCTGCTTGTCGCATCTTGAGTGATCGGTTTGGCCTTTCACTGTTTTCGTTGGCTTTGAGAGCCTTTTCGCGGAATGTTTCCGGGTTTTTGACTAATCGTTTGGTTTTGGGGCTATCTGTCACAATCTGTTACTGTTACCCTTCTCTGCCTGCATTACTGTTTCGATCCCAAACAAAAAGCCTACATGATTTGTAGGCCAACTGTGTCAAGCTTAGCAGACAGATATTCATCGGTCAACCGCCATCTCTGCAATAGCTATCTCATGCCTACTTAAGGTTAGGAATAAAAATACTAAAGGTGGAGCCTTTGTTGAGTTCGCTGGTGACGACTATATCAGCGTGCACCAGTCGGACTAATTTCTTAGTCACATACAAACCCAGGCCGGTGCCATTATTAGCCCGGGTACGGTAATCTTCTGAACGAAAGAACTTGTCGAATACCTTTTTCTGATCACCTTTACTAATGCCGATGCCGGTATCGATAACCGCGAAATCAATGCCTTTCGGGTTGGCAGTGGCCTTAATCGTGACCGTACCGATCTCGGTGTATTTGATGGCATTAGTAATGAAGTTTTGCAGGATCTCACGGACATATAGTTTGCTAGACTGCAGGTCGCCAACATCTGGTGAAACATCAGTCAAAATCTTAAGGCCCTTAGTTTCAGCTTGCGGAGAATAATTTTCCGCCAGTTCGGCAACCAGGTCTTTAATATTGATGGTCGCCAGCTCGATCTCCAGCTTACCGCGCTCAGCTCGGCTTAGGGTCGACAAGTCGTTGATCATATCAGCTAAGAATATAACTTGGTTGTGCGATTCTTTAAGCGTTTTACGGATAGTATCCATATCACCGGTTTTCTCAGCAATAAACTGGGCATTACTAATGCTACCTTCAGTAATGGCGATTGGCGTGCGCAGCTCATGGCTGACGACGCTGATGAATTCATCCCGCTCCTCCTCCAGCGATTTTTCACGCGTAATATCCCGCATGATCAAGGTGTAGCCATTGCTCTTTGACTTACCGTAGCCCAGGTAGATCGGCGCAATTCCGAGGAATATATTGGTGATACTGCCATCGCTATATCGCAAACGTAAATCACGGTTGTTAGTTGGCGTGGTAATGCCGGCCAGTAAGGTGCTGACATCTATTGATTGCGATTCGGCATTGATCGGCTTGAAAATGCTATCAATTTTTTTATTAGTGATGGCCGTATTAATGTTTAAAATGTCGAGCGCTGCCGCGTTATATATAACAATTCGATTATGCTGATTCACCGCCACTACACCATCTGTAATATTATTGATTAATGACTGCAGTTGCTGTTCGTCAGTCTCTAATTTGTTTAAGGCAATTTCCAGTGCGTGAAGCTCATGCTCTGCGATTCGCAGATAAATGATCACGTAATATGAAATGGTAAGAATGAAAATGTATGTCAAGAAATAATTTGTGATAGCGACAGTATCGTGGGTGCCGTTGATTTGGAAGTAACGGGCTGTCAATAATGCAAAAGTAACAGCTATAAGCATGCTCATTCGACGCATGCCATACTCACTGTAGAGTAATACGCCTGATACGGGCAGCAGAATCATATATGGATTAGGTAATGGCAATAGATAGCCGAAAGTAATCAAGATTACCGCTGTTATACCAACATGCTGATTGGTTTTGACCCGTGTGGATGGTTGCCGCCAGATGAATCGAGAAATTACAATAATAATAATTAATGCTACCGACAGCAATAATGGAATCATGGCTATGTTACGGTAACTTTTGGTAATTACCAATTGAAGGATGGCCGCAAAGATAGCCACACTAACTGGATAGAATATCGCTGTCTGATGGCTTGCTTCTTTATATTGTGTCAGCAGAGTTCTTTTGGTGGCCATGGCAGCTATTATATACAGCTTACGGTTATTTCTCTAGTTGTTATGATATTGCTGCCCCCTCCAGCCTCGGCTGGTATTGACGTATGTTCTTTCGAATATTTTTCGCACCGGGCAGAACAATTTCAAAAGCTGCCCAAAAAATGGGCCCATGATGTAATACACGCGTATGTACCAGCTCATGCAGTAATACGTAGTCTATCAGATCCCATGGCAGTTGCATCAGAAAGAGATTGAGCACGATATTTTGTGATTGATCGCAGCTGCCCCAGCGACTCTTCAGCTGCTTAATCCCTACTGATCTATATGCAAACCCGTGCTGCGAAGCTAAAGTTTGCAACCGCTGCGGCAATAACTGCTCAGCTTGTCGCCGCAGCGCTCTAATGCAGGCGGTACGCGCGGCATTCTGAACGCTTGTATCATCCGGCGATAATTTTTGCGGGTAGCCGATAACGATCTGGCCGGCCAGCACCCGAGTAGTGATTCGTTGACTTGTGGCTTGGGCTACAAACTTAAGATGATGAGCTTTGCCGACCGCCTGTCCAGGCTGCAAAAGATCTGGCGGTTTTTGCTGGTTCTGGATCCAGTCCAGCCGGGTCCGTGCGAACTGCAACCCAGCCTGGTACGGCGCCCATGTTGGGATCGTGACCCTAATCTTGCCGGTGCTGGTGATACTCAGCCTCAAACTCTTGCTGCCAGCTCGCTTGTAGATGGTAATGGTGGTCTGATCGTCGAGTACATAGTCCTTAAAAGCCATGATGTCCTCGCCATTTCACATGAGGGATGCGAACTCTCAGTTACGAATACTAATATTGCGGCGGGTCATGTCGACCCGGCCGACGTTATTACTGGGCACCAGATTGACCAGACCAGGCTTAACCATTCGGGAGCTGGCATCATCATTGCTGAGGATGCCAAGGTCGCGCATTTTGCTTATGACAGCGCTGAGCTGCATGTTGAATAGGTGTTTGCCGCTAATAACGGCGTACGGCTCGCTAACGCTGGGGTTCTGCATGTGGCTGACGATGTTATCAAAAGTTGGTCGGTCCCACTGTGCAGCGTACTTGTCGTCGGCTCGGCGGCGATCACGTTGCTTGCTGCGGACATAGGCCGTCTCTGGGTCCATCTGGAACCAGACTATTAGGGATGTAGCGTGAGCCTTACGAGCCATTTCGCGTAATGCATGACGCTGACCACCACGCATAGCGTTCATGTCATAAATGACACTCAGACCAGCACTCAGAAACTCCTCGGTCATATAATCCATCAGCTGGGCCACAATATCATTCTCTTGCTTATCATAGCGCGGCTGTTCAAATAGTTCGCCACGAATACGATCAGCCTGCATGTGCGCCGCCTGCACATGCTCAGCTAGTTGGCGTGAAAAGTAAGTTTTGCCGGCACCGGGATAGCCATAAAACAGCAACAAAAAGGGTTTGGTAGGATATATTTTAGCCATCGTTACTATATGTATAGCAGATTTCACTCTGTAAGAAAAGTGCAAATCAGATGACAAAATTGACATTTTCGCTTATGATGAAGCCTGTTGACCTATCTGTTAGTGCCAATGCATACTGCACACAGTCGGCCAGCTGAATTATAGGGGTATAGTACAACGGTTAGTATATGGGTCTCCAAAACCTAAGATCGAAGTTCGATTCTTCGTACCCCTGCCAAGTATGTAAATTAGGCTCATCCGAGCCTTTTAAAATCTGAAAATAGCTATGGATTTTTATTGACATTAGGAGTATGATGTTGTGTGAAGGTTAAACATTGGTGGTGGATTGTGGACCGGGAATAGTACTGTAATGCATCACTGCCACAGGGTGTGGAAACTATGCGAAGGGAGAACATGAAAACTATCAGAAATAATTTCAAAGCGAAACACGTATTATTAGTCTGTGCCATCGTCTTAGGCACAGCATTTGTGGGCTTGCCTAAGGCTTCAGCTGACATGGCTGGCGGCCAAAAAGCAGTTATTGTTCAGCCTGAAAGTAGTAACGATTTTGCGACCAGCGGTCTGCAACGATCTGTCAGCAATGCTATTGCTGATGGTGCCAATTATATTTACCTGGTTATTCCAGTGCACCAATCAGATCCATACAGCACCAACGTGTATGCCGGCTACAATACTCCTACCGACCAATCCCTGGCCGTAGCAGTCAACTTCATCCACAGCAAAGGCGCCCACGTGGCCTTTAGCATGCACGACGACCTGGATAACGGCCAATGGCGAGCTTATGTCAATCCTGGTGACCGCGGCGCCTGGTTCGCTAGCTATGGCAACCAGGTCAACCACTTTGCAAGTCTGGCTGCCCAGCAAGGTGTTGAAGAATTCTTCATCGGTACCGAAATGTCATCAATGACCCTTCCCTCATCCAACAGCACCAACACCGGCTACTGGCAGTCAATGATTGCTAAGGTCCGGACACTCTATGGCGGCAAGCTGAGCTATGTTGCTCAACATGATGGCTATGAGGGCGAAGTTAATTCAATCGGTTTTTGGTCACAGCTAGATTACATTGCCGTATCGGCCTACTATTCACTTGGCTATGATACTAGCGTGGCAGCCCTGTCACAGCAGTGGAGTTCGGTTGATTCATCATATATTGCGCCGGTCGCATCACGCTATGGTAAGCAAGTATTATTTGGTGAAGTTGGCTACCAATCTAAAAGTGGCTCTTCTAATGATCCTGGCGCCTCTTATAACCGTGGCGGCAGCCTTGATCTAAATGGTCAAGCCAATGCCTACCAGGCGCTGCTGCAGTATTGGAGTAGTAAGAGCTACTTCAATGGTGTGGCCTTCTGGAACTGGAGCGTCAACCCTGATGCCGGTGGTACTAACGATGTTGACTACACGCCTCAGAACAAGCCGGCCGAACAAGCTATGAAGCAGGGCTTTACTACCAGCGGAGTCAGTCTGCCTGCAACGCCTCCGACTGCGCCTGCCACTTACACAGCCAGCTTCTCTGCGCCAGCCGCATCAACAGTCGGTACTAGCACCAGCTATACCTATATTGCCAGTAGCAGTCAGACCATGGTTGGCATGATCGTTGACCTGGAGATTTACAACAGCAGTGGCCAGCGCGTAGCCCAGAGTTACCAGGAAAACCAGACGCTCAGCAGCAATCCAAGCTCTTACAGCTTCAACTGGACACCACCAAGTGCCGGTGTCTACACCGCCAAAATGGGTGTCTTTACGGCGGATTGGCAGTCGAATCCACTCTGGAACAATACTGCTGGTACTATTACAGTCGCCAATGCTGCTACACCCGCTCCTGTACCAACTCCAACACCTAGCCCTATTCCCACACCATCACCAACACCAACGTCTACTCCGACTCCGGCTCCTGCACCCATCCCAAGTACCAGCCAACTGCCTACCTCAGCCAATATCAGTATCTGGTGGCCCGGTGAGGGCGTTAGTGTCAGCGGGGTTCAGCCGTTCAAGGCAGTAGTCGATGGCCTGACCAATGGTCAATACAATATGTACTGGCAGGTCGATGGCGGCACACTCAACGTTATGGGTAATTCAAGCGATCCAATCGACCACAAAGAGTCACCGGTAGACCTATCCGGCTGGAATTGGCAGTCCAGTGGACGTTACGTCATCAGCTTTGTCGCCAAAGACCTGACTGGTAAAGTGATTGCCACCAAGAGCACGACCATCACCGTCACGCACTAACAGTCGTTAAAGTGACCGCTGTAATAGATCAATATTGTAATAATTTCGATTGTGCTATAATTGAAATTAAGTATTGTGCTTGTGTTTGAAGGATAAAATCAGCTAAAATAAGCATAAGAAAAATCAAAGAGTGTGAATTAAAAAAGAGGAAAATGAAAATACTGATGCTAGGGTGGGAGCTACCACCGCATAACAGTGGTGGGTTGGGGATAGCATGTTACCAGCTCTGCAAAGCCCTCTCTAAAAAAGACCTCGACATCGATTTTGTTCTTCCGTACCAAGCCAATCACGGCATAGATTTTATGGATATCAGCGCAGCCCATCCGCAAGGCGTCGCTAGTGTGATCCGATCAGGCATCGCATATGATAGTTATAAATACGTCATGGCTGATGGTAGTGAGGAGTGGCTAGACATCTATGCCCAGCAGCAACTCTATGAGCACTCAGTGGCCCGTATTATTGAAGAGAAAGAGTTTGATATAGTGCATGCCCATGACTGGCTCACCTTCCGGGCCGCCCTCCGCGTAAAAGAGGCACGCAACTGCCCGATCATCTTGCATGTCCACTCAGTCGAATCCGACCGTGCTGGTTCGCGCCATGGTAATCCACTAGTCCACGAGATAGAAGAGCTGGGCTTCCAACTGGCTGATCGGATTATTGCTGTTAGCCAGCACACCAAGAACATGATTATTCGTGATTACGGTATCCCGGAAGACAAGATTGAAGTTGTGCACAACAGTATCACACCAGAAGACTTGGCACCACTCGATGCCGATAATTCATATCGCTACCTCGAGGCTATGAAGGCCCAGGGCTACCGCGTAGTCGTAAATGTTGGTCGACTTACTGTCCAAAAGGGTCTACCCAATCTATTAAGAGCCGCTAAAGAAGTCATCGCCCGGGCACCTAAAACCCTTTTCTTGATCGTCGGTAGCGGCGAGCAATACTATGAACTGCTTGATCTGGCAGCCGAGCTTGGCATTGGACCGAACATGCTATTTACCGATTTCCAGCGTGGCAAACGGCTGCGCGATGCCTTTAGCATCGGTGATCTATTCGTTATGCCGTCAGTATCAGAGCCGTTCGGCCTGACACCCCTCGAAGCGGTTGGTTATGGCACACCGGCGCTTGTCAGCAATCAATCAGGTGTCAGCGAAATACTGAATAACTGCCTTAAAGTCGATTTCTGGGACATAGATGAGATGGCCAATCAGATCACGGCTGTCATGCAGAATGATGATTTGAGAGATGTGTTATATCAGAATGCCTTAGTAGAGTTCGACAAAATGTCATGGGATAACGCCAGCCACAAGATTGAAAAGCTTTATCAGAATCATATGGCGGTAGCCGTATGAGCCAAAAAGCTATCGTGCTGTATATGCATGTCCACCAGCCGTACCGTATCCGGCACTACACGGTCTTCGATACGGCCGTAAAGCACGACTATTTTGATGCGGCCTACAATGAGCCTGAGAGTAATGAACGTATCCTGCAGAAGGTCGCTCAGAAGTCATACCTGCCGACCAATGCCCATCTATTACAGCTACTGAATGATAATCCGCAGTTCAAGATCAGCCTGTCCATCACTGGCACCGTCATTGAGCAGCTGGAGCGCTGGTCACCAGAGGCGCTGCAATCATTCAAAGACCTCTGTGCCACTGGTCGGGTAGAGATAGTCGCCGAGACCTATCACCACAGCCTAGCGTTCTTCTATTCACGCGCCGAGTTTGAGATGCAGGTGCAGATGCATAAGCAAAAAGTTCAGGAAGTGTTCGGTCAGACGCCACAAGTCTTCCGCAATACTGAGCTGTGCTACAACAACGACGTCGCCTACTGGGCCGACCGGGCCGGCTACAAAGGCGTGCTGGCCGAGGGCTGGGACCCGATCCTGGACTGGCGTAGCCCGAACTTCGTCTACCGCCCTGTCTACACCAACCAGATTAGATTACTAATGAAAAACTATAAGCTGTCCGACGACATTGCCTTCCGTTTTGGTGACCAGAACTGGGAACAGTGGCCGCTGACAGCCGACAAATTCGCCAACTGGCTCAATAGTGACCATAATGCCACCAACTTTAACCTGTTTATGGATTACGAGACCTTTGGCGAACACCAGTGGGAAGAATCTGGTATCTTTGGCTTCCTATCGCACCTGCCTGGTGAATGGCTAAAGACTGAGGGCAACACTTTTATGACCGTCAGTGAAGCTATAGATAGCTTCGAGCCCGTCGACCAGATTGATGTGCCAAACACCATTACCTGGGCTGACACCGAACGTGATCTGAGCGCCTGGCTCGGTAATGGCATGCAGACCGGCTCCATCCAAGCGTTATATGACTTACAGGACCGCATCATCACCAGCGGTGATTTTGAGCTTATAGAGGATTGGCGTCGCCTCCAGACCAGTGACCACTTTTACTACATGTGTACCAAATACTTCAATGACGGCGACATTCATGCCTACTTCAGCCCATATAGTACGCCATATGAGGCGTACATTAATTTCATGAATGCCTTTCATGATCTGAAGTTCCGGTTGAGTGAAAAAGGCATCGCAGTTTAGCTATGTTAATAAGAAAGAGTGGGAACTAATTATGGGACGACCAGTAGTACTGAGTAATGGACAGCTCTTCGTCGGACTCGATGAATCGGGCCTGGTGCATGATTTTTATTATCCATACGTCGGACTAGAGAACCTGACAAATGCCCGGTCTAGCCAGCACAAGATTGGTGTCTGGGTAGATGGGCAGTTTCATTGGACAGATGACGGTTCATGGCAGATTAGCGTCGATTTTGAGCAGGAAGCGCTGATCAGCTCCGTTCAGCTCAGTTCAGAAACCTTGCAAATTTCATTATTGCTCCAGGACTTCATTGATCCCGAATATAACGCTCTAGTGCGCCATATCAACATTACTAACCATGCGGACCACGAACGTGATGTTCGCTTATTTATGCACCAGGTTTTTCAGATCTCACGCCAGGGTCGGGCTGACACTGCTATGTATGTACCGGACGATCATTATTTGTTAGATTACAAGGGCCGTTATTGCCTGCTGATAGCTGGTCAATTCTCTGATAATACTGATTTTGATCAGTATGCGGTTGGCAATTATGCCATTGAAGGCAAGGCCGGAACCTTTAAGGACGCTGAAGATGGTGAACTGTCTGATAACCCGGTGGAGCATGGTGGCGTTGATAGCGTCATCCGCTTCCAGAAGCAGATTGCAGCTGGTGCCACCGAGTCGCTTGACTACTGGATTGTGGCAGCTGCCAGTCAGAGTGATTGTCAAAAGATTCATGCTACCTTCAAGGCTGATACTATGCAAAACCGGCTTGATCATGCTAGAGACTACTGGAGTAACTGGCTTAACCAGACTGGTGTAGCCCTGCCTGAAACCCACAAGCGCAGCCTGTCGCATAGCCTGTTAATCGTCAAAGCCCACTGTGATGAGCGCGGTTCAGTCCTGGCTAGCGGTGACTCCAGCATCTTTAACTATGGCCGAGACTACTACTGTTACTGCTGGCCACGCGACGCCGCCTACGCCCTCTGGCCAATGATTCGATTGGGTCACTTTGATGAAGCCCGAAGGTTTTTTGATTTTGCCCGTGACACTATGCATAAGGATGGTTATCTGATGCACAAATACCAGCCCGACCGGGCTGTCGGTAGCACCTGGCACCCATTGGTTCACGGCCGTAAACGTGAGCTGGCCATACAAGAGGACGAAACAGCCAGCGTATTGTTCATGATCAACGAATACTATGAAGCCAGCCAGGACATGACCACTATCAATGCCATGTACCACACTTTCATCGTACCGTGCGCCAACTTCATGACCGACTTTATTGACGAGGCGACTGGCCTGCCACATGCCAGTTATGACCTCTGGGAAGAGAAGTTTTTAACCTCAACCTACACCGTTACCGTCACTATAGCCGGCTTGCTGGCCGCTGCCAAGCTCGCAAAACTTGTAGAGGCTCCCGATGACGCTGCCAAGTGGCAAAAAGCTGCCCACGCCATCCGTGATAAGTTAGATTTGTTATATCATGCTGATGGTTACTTCGTGAAAGGCTTCCTGCTGCAGGATGATGGTTCGCTCCAGTACGACAACACACTCGACATATCCAGTCTGTATGGGCCGTACATGTACGCTGGCTTGGCACTGGATGATGAGCGGCTAACCAGTACTGCCAAGCACGTTGAAGAGCGCTTACTCAACACTACGCCAATTGGTGGTGTGCTGCGCTACGAGAATGATAACTACTTCCTGACCAAGCGACAGTATAAAGGTAATCCGTGGCACGTAACCACCCTATGGCTGGCGCAATACTACGCCGGCAGCGGCAATATCGCAGCTGCTCAACCGCTGCTGGAATGGTCACTCAGTAGACAGACGATAAGCGGAAGCGGGGCTCTGAGCGAACAGTACGACCCGGAAGATGGCACGCCGCTCAGTGTGCTGCCGCTGGTATGGAGTCATGCCGAATTGATTAATACAATCCTTGACCTGACACCTACTGTGCCGGAATCGCCGGCTGTTTAGGCCGCGTAGATGGCCGCTATCGCTGCACCGTCAAGACAGGCGTTCGACTCGGAGCTGACATAATCTTTAGCCAAAATCAATTGTGGCTGAGCGCCAACATGAGCCGTTAGTATCTGCTGCAGGCGAGCACCGTAGTAGGGAAATTTAAAGGCGCCGCCATGAGCGACTACTGCTGTCTGCGGATCGTTTAAGTCGAGTCCAAAACTTTGGGCTACGCCAATTATCAAATGCGCTACTACCCAAGCCGAATGCTCATAGAGATCACCTGCAAAGCCGTTACCGGCCTTATATTCGTCTTCGATGTTGCGGGCCCGCATATAGTTTCCGGTTTTAGCCTCCCACTGAGCTTCTATGCCGGCCTTGTTAGCCCCTAGCCGCTCCAGACAGACATACTGAGCACCAAAGACGCCGCAAGCAGTAGTCTGACCATAGGTGTTAAGTACCGGCTGCGCTTCGACGTGTCCCGATTCATCTGAGTAGAGCTGGCCACCAGTCACCACACTGCTGTTAATGCCGCCACCGTTGATGATAAAGATAGTATTATGACTGCCGAACTGTCGATAGGCCTGAACGGCACCGCTTAAGGCTCCAGCCGGACCATCGTTGATAACAGTAATTCTGGTTGAAATGTTTTTGAAGTCATTGTCATACTGCTCGGCAATTTCTCTTAAAAATATTTCAGCTTTCGGGTGATACAGCGGTTGCGTGCCATTAAGCGGCGCTCCCCACGAAATACCAAAAGGTATGTTTTCGGCATCAGCATAGACCGCGGCTCGCTTGAAACTGTCCAGATAACCCTCGCCGAGATTACCCTGAATATCGTCGGCATAACCTGCCTGGACGACAGGTTTGCCCGCAACAATCTTAAATAGTCGTATGACCCCTTTATCGCCTCCGAAGTCGGCGCCAAGTAATAAGCTTCCTTCCAGAGATACTAATTTTTCATCGGCACGCTGAACATCGAACGCTAGAACCACGGCAGCGTGAATGCTTGTTTTGTCGAATGTAGCTAGCTGATCGGCGTCAAGCGATGGTACTGCGCGCTCGGTTAACGGCTGGACACCAGCGCTAAGGATAGGTTCAGGGTTTGGTTGCATATTCATATCCTACCATAAACATTTCCAGCATGCTTTGCCGGAGGCGAACTATCGTGTCGTGGCGGAGCCGCGCTTATCTTGTTTTGCCGGAGGCGAACTATCGTGTCGTGGCGGAGCCGCGCCTATCTTTTAGGCGCTTCGTTGCGACCAAGATTCTTCTTAGTTTCAGTGAAGACCACGACTTTACGAAGCTTGGGACTGTACTTCTTAAGGCTGAGTTTTTCGGGGGTATTCATGGTGTTCTTGGTGGTGTAATACAGGCGCTCACCACTCTCTTCTGAGAGCATACCGATTATCTTGCGCTTGTCGCCTTTTTTGGCCATGAAATGAGTACCTTTTAAACTTGATTCAACTAATATTAACAGATCAACAACAGATACGCAACTGTTTGTGAATGTCCGCTACTTGGCCGCCACTCATGCGCTTTTAATTTGGTCTTATACCATCCCGTCCATATCACTTAAGACATTCCATTATTGTCGCATATTTTAACGACTGCAGCATATATAACAGATGATATATTTGGTAGTTCTCTGTTATTTGCGACAATATGAACGTGTCATCGACCAGCAAGTTTATAGTATATAATTCAGGTCGCTTAGCGGCGACGCCCTACTAGCAAAAATACCAGTGATCAGCTGGTATTTTTGCACTTTGACTTCTTGCAAGAAGATGAACGGACGCTGTTGGTGATCGACATTTTTTAGATCGACAGCTCTTTTTATTTTTAAGCGTATTTCCTTTTGAGATTTACGTCTTAATACTGCTAATGGTAATACGCCGGGCGACGGTTGTCAACAATAATCTTCAATATCAAAATTGGAGCCACGATTGGGATTTGAACCCAAGACCCCTTCCTTACCATGGAAGTGCTCTACCACTGAGCTATCGCGGCTTTTGTGTGGTGCGGGGTGGAGGATTCGAACCTCCGAACTCGTAAGAGGGCAGATTTACAGTCTGCTGTGTTTGACCGCTTCACTAACCCCGCATATGTTACTTGGAGCCACCTGTCGGATTCGAACCGACGACCCTCAGTTTACAAAACTGATGCTCTAACCAGCTGAGCTAAGGTGGCAGCTGCTGTCATTAACAGCTGTTAGTGTACCAAAACAGAGGTCGCTCGACAAGCCTAAACCACGACTCGGCGCGGACGTAGCATACGCTTGGCGCGGGTCTTTGACCCGGCTTTGGATTTGCCGTATTTTTTGAGCTTGTCCGCAGCCAGATCGGCTTCGGCTTGCATGCCGTGCGTCATGTATGCCTTATGGAGTAGCGTGTAAGTCTCTTTGTTGGGCTCCAGCTCAGCGGCCTTCTCCAGCTCCAGAAACATCAGTTTGTCATTGCCCAGTTTCTCCTGAACTTTGGCATATGCGACGTGCCGGGCGGCCAGACCATCTTCCAGCTTGAGGGCCTGCTCAAAAGCAATGGCGGCTTTATCGTAGTTTTCAGTTTCAAAATAGATCAGGCCCAGGTTGTGCAGGCTGGAGGGCGTGGCTTCGATGGAACTGGCAATCTCAAAGCAGTCTATAGCGTCGCGGAACTCTTTCTGCTTGGCATATAGTATGCCGAGGCGGTTGTAGGCGGCAGCATTCTTCTCATCTATCTTCAGGATGGTCAGCAAGGCTTTCTCTGCACGCAAAAAGCGATTCTCGCGCATACCTTGATGAGCAATGTCCCAAAGCTTGCCGAGTCGGTCACCAACCTTGCGTGAAGCATTAGCGATTTCATCCGGACGTATGCTGGAGTTGTGAAACGCCAAATAGCCAAAGCCCGCCACAATGAGTAATTCATACATGTTGCTATTAGTTTAGCACAACGGTTAGCGAAGCCGAGTACAGCCAAGCTTTAAATATTTAGCAGCGCATTAGTCAAAACTAATTTAGCATTGCCGCTGGCATCAAGAGCTTCAGCCGCCTCATAGCTAGTTTTGAGTACTCCCTGCCAACGTTTAGCAGCCGTTCCCTGAGCAGTCTGCAGGCTGATATGAGCCATCTGTTGCAATATGGCTAGCGTATTCTGGGCAAGTTGCTTGTCCTTGGCCAAACTGTCAACCTGCAGCAGGCGCTCATAGCTTGACTGCCCCAATAGGCTCCGGGCAGTCGCTACAGCACTCATTAGAGGATGGTCGTCATTCATGGCCATGGCATGGGCCAAACCTGGTAAGCCACCACTAATGACATAGATTGCGTCAAAATTATCGGCAGTAATCAATTGCTTCAGGTCAGTTTTGGACGGCTTCACGATTGTGATCGTCTGCAGCCGCGATTGGATGGTTGGCAGCAACGTCTGAGCAGCGGGTGCGGTCATAATAATGACTGTGTCAGCTGGTGGTTCCTCCAACGTTTTGAGCAAGGCATTCTGGGCTTCAAGGCCCAGCAGATGACTGTCTTCAATGATAATGACGCGCTTGAGACTACCTGGACCCGGAACTTTGAGGCTCAAAAAATGCTCCAGCTCACGGATCGGTTCAATACCAATCGCTTTGCCATCAATGGAAGTAACGAAGCGCACATAGGCATAGTCAGCCAGCTTGTCCGGTAGTAGCCCCAACAGCAGCTCGGCTAAATGATGGGCGACGCTGCGCTTGCCCATGCCGGTTGTGCCAGTAAGCAATACGGCGTGAGAGGGCGCTGCGATAAAGCGCTCTAACTGCTCGGCGGTAGTCCCATGCAACGCTAGCATTAACTAGTGATTTGTTTAGCGAATTCGGGAGGTACCGGTGAGATGAAGACTTGTCGCTCATGGTTAGGTAGGGTTAGCTCCAGCTGGTGTGCATGCAGAAACATCCGCTTGGCCACTTCCCCGCCGTACAGCGTGTCGCCAACTATAGGATGCTTGAGATAGTTCATGTGGACGCGCAGTTGGTGGGTACGACCGGTCTGGGGTTTTAGCTCGACCAGGCTGTGCTTGCCGTCGGTTTTGAGCACCTTGTAGGTCGTAGTTGCTGTCTTGCCGTTGGCGCCGACCCGGAAGGTTTGCGGCTTTTTGGGGTCGCGCTCGATAGGCAGATCAATCACCGCTTCCGGATGTTGGAAGGTGCCAGACACTACCGCAATGTAGGTCTTTTTGGTGCGTCGCTGGGAGAACTGTTTTTGGAGCCAGGTTAGCGCTGTGGCTGACTTGGCGCAGATCAGCAGACCGCTCGTTGCCCTATCTAGCCGGTGGACGATGCCGGCCCGATTATTAGGACCTGTATCAGCCTCGGCCAATTCGGCCTGCAGATGGCTATGCAACCATGAAGCCACTGTCGCCTCCGGGTTAAATACACCCTTGCTGTGTGTCAACAGTCCGACTGGTTTGTCGATTACCACGCAGTCATCATCTTCATAAATGATGGGCAGTTCAATCTCGGGGATTAAGGCCGCAGCAATCTCGTCATAAGTAATGGCAACGCTGTCGGCACCGCGCAGTTTATAACCGGGCTTCACTTGCGGTTCATTATTGACTGCGACATTGCCGGCTTCGATCAGCTTGGCAGCGTACGCTCGGCTGATGCTCGGTACCAGCCGCGTCACATACTGGTCCAGACGCTCTGC
Source organism: uncultured bacterium (assembly GCA_964236675.1). Lineage (GTDB taxonomy): Bacteria > Patescibacteriota > Saccharimonadia > Saccharimonadales > UBA4665 > JBDSWU01. The sequence continues at coordinate 133,914 of CAXSFI010000001.1, read as the reverse complement.
CTGGCTGATCTCGATGTTGGACATCAGCGCAGTCCAACAGCTTTTTGAACTCGGGCCAGTGTCTCATTGGCCTGCTGATTCATGGCAGCCTCGGAGCGCTTTAGCAAAGCCTGGATGGCAGTTTCATCAATTGCCTGAAGCTTGGCCTGAAAGTCGGCCAAAAAGTCAGCTAGACTATCTGCCACAGCCGTTTTGAGCGGACCATACTGCTCCTGTCCAATGAACTCATTTTTGTCACCACCAAACAGCACCAGCATATCAAGCAAGTTGACGACGCCCGGTTGGCTGTCTTTATCGTAATTGATGCGACCAACACTGTCGGTCGTGGCCGACATAATCTTTTTACGAGCCTCCTCGGGTGTATCAGTCATGAAAATCACACCCTTACCTGTCTCGTCAGATTTACTCATTTTTTTACTTGGATCAGCCAGGTCTTTGATGCGAAGCCCCTGATCTTTACCAAAGAATTCATACTGTTCGCGTATAGCTTTAGGCAGCGTAAATAATGCACCGAACTGATTGTTCATACGTTCACCAAGATCGCGGGTGATCTCTATGTGCTGCGACTGGTCTTCGCCTACGGGTACATACGAGGCGCCGTAGAGTAGGATGTCGGCTGCCATCAATACCGGGTAATTAAATAATCCTAGGCTGATGCGGTCATCACCCAGCTGCGCCGATTTGTCTTTAAACTGTGTCATGCGGCTCATCTCACCAAACCCTGTAAAGCAATCCAAGATCCAGGTCAGCTCGGAGTGGGCCGGCACATAGCTCTGCCGATATAAAAACACATCGGGATTATCAAGCGGTAACCCTGCAGCGGCAAACACCCGTAGATTCTGCATGATCCCGGCCTGGAGCTGGCTGTGGTCGATAGGTGTCGTGAAGCTGTGCAGATCGGGCACGAATAGATTGATCTGGTACTCACCAGCTTTGTCATGGGCCATAGCAACCATCGGCAGCAAAGCGCCCAGATAGTTACCGATATGCAGATCATTATTAGCACGAATGCCGGTCAAAATTACAGGTTTAGTCATGTGATATGCTCATTATAACGTAATTATTGTCCGTTGTAGCCTCAAAAGCTCTGGTCAATGTTCATTTTGTATAAAACTAATAACAGCCCATAATCAGGGCTGTTAATATTAGGCATTGTGCATATTAACGCTTGGTAAACTGACGTTGTTTGCGGGCGCCCTTGAGGCCGAACTTCTTGCGTTCGCGTTCACGGGGGTCGCGGCTGATTAGGTCAGCACGCTTGAGCGTGCTCTTGAGATCAGGCGTCATGACGACCAATGCTTTGGCGATGCCGAGACGGATAGCTTCCATCTGACCTTCGTGACCACCGCCGTCAACCATAACAGTAACATCGTGCTTGCCTTCCAGGTCAAGAACTACAAATGGTTGCTTCAGCTTGTGCAACAGGTAGGCGCTGTCAGCAAAGTACTCGGCAGCTGGCTTGCCATTGATAGTGATGGTGCCTTTGCCAGACATGACGCGTACACGAGCGGTAGCGCTCTTGCGTCGCCCAAGGGCGTAGAAATATGAGTTTGCAGCAGCCATTATTTAACATCCTTTATAGAAATACTTAGGGGTTGCTGAGCAGCATGATTATGCTCAGGACCGGCGTAGACTTTGAGGCGCAACAACCGGCCGTCGCGCAACTTGTTGACTGGCAACATGCCGCGGATAGCGTGGGTTAGCGCGTGTGTAGGGTCTTTTTCCATCTTGGCTTTCAGAGATTCTTCCTTGAGCCCGCCGGGGAAATGACTGTGATGATAGTACATTTTCTTGTCCATTTTGTCGCCGGTAGCGATGAGCTGCTCGGCGTTGATGATGATGACGAAGTCACCGCAGTCAATGTGCTTGGTAAACTGGGTTTTACCCTTACCAAGTAATAATGTAGCGGCACGAGTGGCAATTCGGCCCATAGGAGCTTCGGCAGCATCAAGTACGTACCACTGGCGAACTACATCGGTGGGTTTAGCGCTAAAAGTTTTCATTAGTTTGTCTCCTTTGCGGCAGGCTTAGGTGCCTTAGGAACTGCAACTGCCGCCTTGGCAACCGGTGCGGCGTCCAGGTCGTCTACAAAACTAATACGGGCTAACTGGGCATTGTCACCAACGCGGGTGCGGGTCTTGACGATGCGCAGGTGGCCGCTACTACGAGCAGTCAGCTTAGGGGCAATCTCATCGACTAGCTTGTGGGCGCTGGCAATAGTTTGCAGTGATGATAGGATTTGGCGGCGGTTGTGCAAATCACCCTTTTTCGCCTTGGTGATTAACTTCTCAAGGTATGGTGCGACTTCTTTAGCCTTTTCAAGCGTAGTCTCAATGGACTCGTATTTGACGAGTGAATCGGCTAAGCCCTTAATGAGAGCTCGACGCTGATCGGTTTCACGGCCGAATTTGCGGCCTTTGTATCCGTGTCGGTGCATAGTTAGAGCTCCAGCTCCGCTAGCTTTTCTTTGACTTCATCGAGTGCTTTGCTGCCAAAACCTTTGAGATCGCGCAGCTCGGCGTCATTAAGAGCGAATAAATCACGAATAGTGTGAATGTCGTTGTTGATCAGGGCGTTGGTGGTACGGGCTGACAGGTTCAAATCTTCGATAGAAGTATTAAGGGCCGTAGCTTCGTCACCCATCATGTCACTACTAAACTCGGTGTTCTGGCTATCAGTACTAGTGGTATTGCTCTCGGCAGCAACTATGCGAGTCTTGCCAGCTAAGGCAGTGTACTGATTGACCAGAATAGCCGCTGACTCTTCAAAAGCGTCTTGAGGCGTGATCGAACCGTCAGTATCAATAGTAAGTAACAGCTTGTCGAGGTCAGTTGCCTGGCCGACACGGGTATTCTCAACCTTGTAACGGCAACGCAGGACCGGGCTAAAAATAGCATCGACAGCGATCATATCGCTGGCTTTGCGAGCAGTGCCTTCTTCGATAGTCCGGTAGCCGCGGCCAACTTCAACTGTCAGATCAACCGTCAGTTTGCCCTTGGCATCGTCAATGGTAGCAATGATGTGGTCGGGATTGACGATCTCGACATCAGCATTTGTCTGGATATCTTTAGCCGTAACAATGCCCTTACCGGTTTTAACGATGCGCACATGCTGAACATCTTCGCCGTAGACGCGAAAACGGATACCTTTGAGGTTGAGCATAATCTCGACGACATCTTCTTTGACGCCTTCGACCGAGCTGAATTCGTGGGTGGTACCTTCGATCTTGAAGGCAGTGACTGCGGCACCAGCGATGCTGGATAGCAGTACGCGGCGTAGCGAGTTACCAAGTGTCATGCCATAACCACTGTGCAGTGGCTCTATAACAAAGGTACTGCTGGTAGTGGTGTGGTCATCTACCTTGACGAGCCCCGGGGTGTGAATCATGTTTGACATTTCTTAGGATCCTTTCTTATGCGACTAGCGTGAGTAGTATTCTACGATTAACTGTTCATTGATTTCGGGTTCAGCATCAGCGCGGGCTGGAAGGCCGGAAACGCTCACGGAGACTTTCTTACGGTCAACTTTGATCCAACTCGGGATCTCACTGGGGACAGGACTAACATCATCAAGATGCTTGAAATACTCGGTACCGGTACTGTGCGGACGCAGTGTCAGGAGATCACCGGCTTTCATTCGAATAGATGGGATATCGACACGGCTGCCATTAAGCATAAAGTGGCCATGGCTCATCAGCTGGCGAGCCGCTCGGCGACTTGGCGCAAAACCGGCGCGGTAGACAGTGTTATCAGCTCGCTGCTCCAGCAGTTGTAATAGGTTCTCACCTGATTGGCCCGGGCGACGAGTAGCTTCCTTCATGAGGTTACTAAACTGCTTTTCGAGCAGGCCATAGAGACGCTTAACTTTTTGCTTCTCGCGAAGCTGCTGAGAATATTGGCTGTTCTTGAGTCGAGCATTACGACCATGTTGGCCGGGAGGCGTTGCCCGCTTGGCCAGTGCTTTGTGGGCTTTGGGGTGTAAAGCATACCCTTCACGGCGGGACATTTTGACAATTGAGCTTGTATCACGTGCCATATGCTAAATCCTCCGTGCTTTTTTAGGGCGGACACCACCATGGGGCACGCCAGTGACATCTTTAATACCTTCGACCGCCACATCCATGCCAGCCAAGGCGCGGACAGCTGCATCACGGCCCAGGCCAATGCCTTTGACGATGACTTCAGCCCGGCTAAAGCCATACTGCTGCTTAGCAGCATGACCAGCTCGTTCGGCAGCCACCTGAGCAGCGTAAGCGGTACCCTTCTTGGAACCACGGAAGCCACAGGCGCCAGCACTCGACTGTGTCAGAACGTTGCCGCTGTTATCACTAAAAGTGATGATGGTGTTATTGAACGTAGCCTGCACATGAACCTGGCCGGCGGCGACGGTTCGCTTAGCTTTCTTCTTCTTGGTTGTATCAGTTGTAGCCATAGTTTTAAGTCTTTGACGCTACCTTCTTAGCGGTACCACCGACAGTAGTCTTTTTACCACGACGAGTGCGGGCATTCGTCTTAGTGCGTTGACCACGCGATGGGAGATTAGCTGCGTGACGCAGGCCTCGGTAGGCTTTGATGTCCTTGAGGCGCTTGATATTACCGGATACCATACGCTGGAGTTCGCCTTCTACCAGGTAGTCAGCATTAATAACTTCTTGGATGCGCCCAATCTCAGCATCAGTTAAATCTTTGACGCGAGTGGTAACTTCGACATTGGCACGGTTCAAAATGTCTTTTGAACTTTTAGGGCCAAGACCATATACATAAGTAAGTGATACCCAGACTTGCTTTTCAGCAGGTACGGTTACACCAGAGATTCGAGCCATAGGTTACCCCTGCCTTTGCTTATGCTTAGGTTTAAGCTTGTTAATAACATAAATCCGACCCTTACGGCGGACGATCTTGTCATCGGGACTGATCTTCTTGACGCTAGCACGCACTTTCATGCGGATCATCTCCTTTCAGAGGTAACTCACTGCTTAAATTAATGAATAAACGCTCTCCGGTTTCCCAGATTAGCCTTTGCGATACGTTATCCGACCCTTTGTAAGATCATAAGGTGTCAATTCTACCGTAACGCTATCCCCCGGTACTATTCGTATGAAGTGCTTGCGCATCTTACCGGCGACATGGGCTATAATTTTGTGGCCATTCTCGAGTTCGACTCGAAATTGCGTACCCGGTAGGGTTTCGACAATAGTTCCAGTGAGCTCGATTACTTCCTTATTGGCTGCCATAAATATAACCTTTAAATTATAGCAGCTTACACAACAGTTTGTAAAGAGTTTTATATCTTTCTAACAGAGCTCGCTGCCTGCGGGCTAATGATGCTCTCAGTATAGCAGACTATTTGGACTTTTTGCGGTTGCCACGAGGCATGAACCGCAGCCGACGACCGGTGACTACGTCAGCCCCACCATCTGAGTAGGTAAAGAAGTCTGGCTGTGAGTACTGGTCGTAGGTGACCATCAGGGCACGCGACTCGATGGATCGCAGTGTCTGCAGTCCAACCGACACTAAAATCAGAATACTGGTACCACCGATGGTAATACTGGTATTGACAAATAGTTGCCCGATAATCGGCAGTAATGCTAGTATGCCTAGACTGAGGGCTCCGAAGAATGTCAAACGATTTACAATCTTGGCTAGGTACTTTTCGGTCTGCTCGCCTCCACGGACGCCTTCGATGAATCCACCTTGCTTGTGCAGATTTTCGGAAATCTCTTTGGCGTTGAAGGTAATGCTCGTATAGAAAAAGGTGAAGACGAAGACTAATAGAAAGTATGTGACAGGATAAATGTAGGCTTTCCAGCCTTCAGATGCAAACGTCGTTGCAGATGGTGTCTGGAACCAGGTTGTCAGATTCTGACCGATGTGGGCTAAATGAGCACTGTGACCACCTGCTAACAGATTGCCGACAAAGCTGGGCACGCTCAGGAAAGCCACCGCAAAGATAATCGGCACCACACCGGCAGTAATTAGTTTTACTGGAAGCATGGTGGTCACGCCGCCATAAGCTCGATTGCCCTGCACGCGCTTGGCATAGTTGACTGTCAGATTGCGCGAGGCTTCGTTGAGCATGACCACCAGATAGGTCACCAGCAACACCGAAGCCAGGATGATCAAGCTGGCAATCAAGGCGCCTTTATTGATCGGCAGCTTATAGCCATGAACCACCCAGCGGTGACTTTTATCGAGCACTGAGCCGACGATTTGAGCTATGTTCGCCGGCAGCCGGCTAACAATACCGACAGTAATGATCAGTGAGATACCATTACCAATGCTCTGCTCGGTTACCAGCTCACCCAACCACATTAGCAACATTGAACCACCGGTTAGGGCCGCCACCATCAGCACCCATTGCATTGGCGAGGTGTTGGCGGTAATGTCACCAATGCCGCCAATCGACTGAGCAGCCTGACGGATCAGATAGATCGAGCCGATACTTTGGATAATCGCCAATGGAAAAGTCAGCATACGGGTGTATTGATTGATCTTCTTTTGGCCGAACTCACCTTCTTTATGCAACGCTTCCAGCTGGGGGATAGCCTTAGTGAGGAGCTGCATGATGATCGAGGCGTTAATGTAAGGGCCCAGGCCGGCAATCATAATCGAGAAGTTAGCTAGGGCACCACCGGACAATACATTGATGAAACTCAGGAGTTGCGGCGTGTTGTTGGAGCTGAACAGGTTATTGAGCACCTGATGTAGGGTTTCCGGGTTGGCTAGCGGCACTGGTATATGAGCTAATATACGGAAGACCAGCAGGATACCAAGCACGGCAAAGACACGTTTACGCATGTCTGCATGACCGAGCGATCGTCCAATAATCTTCCAATTCATGTCAGTATTCCCTATCTGTCTCGCTGAAGTAATTAACATTGATTATAACCTAAATGGTGATACCAGCCTAACGCCAGTAGTTGTATTTTTCAACTAGTTATCCTCTAGCGAAAAACTGTGGCACTGCCGCTACCAAAAGATATTGACATATCACTCTCAAAACCATGGGGTTATCATATAGTGTAACCCTCGGTTTTGGAAACCATAACTTCAAATAATTTTCTGAAGCTGCTAAAATGATCGCCGGGCACAGCTTTTCAGAAAGGTATTCAAGTTATACATGAAAAGCGAATTTCTTGATTGTAATTACCCATTACTGGATGAGATTGTTGCGGCACAAACTAGCAAGCTAGTTCTTAAATTGAAGCTATGTCGAAAGATGCAAGCAATGTCGCTGGCCGACCTAGCAGAAGGCACGGGCCTTTCCAAAACCTATTTATCTGCCTTTGAAAATGGTCGGAACAATCCGACACTAAAAACGCTGCTCACAGTGGTGGCAGCGTTAGAAGTTACTTTAGAAGTAAAAGATTAGGCTTTTTTGGCGGCTTGCTTCTCAGCTTTGGCAGTGTTGGTGACAGGACGTCCTGCCCGGACAGTCTTAGTAAAGGTGCCGCCGGCAGCTTCGATAGCGGCTACGGCTGAGGCACTAGCGCCTTGTAGCTGGACTGTTAGCTTGGCTTTCAGGTCGTCGCCTTTTGCTATCAGCTTCACTCGGGTAAAAGCACCTGAGATCAGGCCAGCTTCGGCTAGAGTTGCGTTAGTAACGGTGCCCTTAAAAGCATTGAGCTGTCCGGTATAGACGTTCTCGGCAGGAGTGCGCTTGCTTTTGAAGCCAGGTAATTTCGGCAGCTGGATCATTAGTGGTGTGGAACCACCGATAAAACCAGGCTTGGCGCTGGAACCGGTACGGGCGCCCTGGCCTTTGGTACCACGACCAGCAGTTTTACCCTGACCAGCGGCAATACCACGGCCAACGCGCTTGCCGGCTTTAGGCTTTACGACTTGTAATTCGTGATATTTCATTATTTCTTTTCCTCCGGAGATACAGCAGTTACAGCTGACTTTTCAGACTTCTTGGCGGCTGGTTTTTTGGCAGATTTAGGGACGGTGGTTACCCATTTGCTAGCAGGGACTACTTCTTCTAAGGCTTTGATGGTAGCATAAGCCGTGTTGGCCTTATTGCTGGAACCGAGTGATTTGGACAGGACGTTCTTAACGCCAGCGACTTCTAGAATAGTCCGGATAACACCGCCAGCAATCAAACCGGTACCGGCGCTGGCTGGTTTGAGTAAGATGTGGGCACCAGAAACTTTGGTTTCGACTTCATGTGGCAATGTGCCCTTATACAATGATACCGAGATCATGTGTTTTTTGGCGACTTCAGTAGCTTTGGTAATAGCGGCAGTCACATCTGCGCCCTTAGCCATACCAATGCCAACTTTAGTCTTGCGGTCCCCAACCACGACTAGAGCGCGGAAACGGAAACGACGGCCACCTTTGACTACCCGCGCGACGCGGTCAATGTGTAAGGTGCGCTCATCGAACTGCTTTTCTTCGACCGGACGGTCATCGCGGCGTTGGGAACGACGGTTGTCATTGCCACGGCCACCACCGTGATTATTGCTTTGAGAACCTTGTGCTTGGGGTGCCGTTGCCGCTGGAGCAGCGGCGGTTGTAGTAGTTGTGTCAGCCATGATTAAAACTCCAATCCATTGTTGCGGGCTGCAGTTGCTAGGGCGGCGACTCGACCATGATAGAGCTTGCCGCCACGGTCAAAAACGACCTTTGTAATATTTGCAGCTTTAGCCTGTCTGCCGATCTCGGTACCCACGTTGGTAGCCTTGTCGGTCATAGTGCCGGTAGCGACTTTTTGACCAACTGTCGATACGTAGACCAATGTCTTGTGAGCCGTATCATCGATTACCTGGGCTGTAATATGGGTATTGCTAATGAAGACACTCAGGCGTGGACGCTCGGCTGTACCGGAAACGACGGCGCGAATGCGGCCTTTGCGCTGTGCGCGGTTCTGTAATTTGCGGGCAAGATTATTATTGCTCATGACTATTTCTCCTTCCCGCTCTTGCCTGATTTGCGGATAATGCGTTCACCTTCGTACTTAATACCTTTACCCTTATACGGCTCTGGCTTCTTGAGGGCCCGGATCTCGGCGGCAACCTGTCCCACCTGTTGCTTGCTAATGCCGGTAACGGTAATACTAGTGCCTTCTATGGCAGCGGTTACACCGGCTGGCATCTTGAAGATAACATCATGCGAGAAACCCAGATTGAGCTTAAGGTCGCCGCCTTGAGCGGCCACGCGGTAACCAACACCATTGATCTCAAGTTTTTTGCTGAAGCCGTTGCTAACACCGATCACCATATTATTGACCAGGGCGCGCATCAGACCGTGCTTAGCACGAATCTTGGGCTCGTCATTGATACGGGTGAAGATCAACTGGTTATCGGTCTGCGCGATGCTGATGCCAGGCATGGTGAACTGCGTCAGCGTTCCTTTGCTACCTGCTACGGTAACTTCAGCTTCGTCGACAGTGATTGTCACACCCGATGGGACTTCGATCGGTAGTTTTCCTATACGACTCATAGTAGTATTCCTTTAATTTCCTTTAATAAACTCGACAGATTAATTCGCCGCCAACTTTGGCCTTCTTGGCATCGTCACCAGTCATCAGACCTTGGGAGGTGGAGATGATAACCAGACCACGACCACGCTTGACCACAGGGATCTCGGTAGCATTAACGTAGTAGCGACGGCCAGGCTTGCTCAGACGGACAATTTCGGTGATCTTGGCATTGGTGCTGTCGCTGCTCAAAGTCAATGTCAGTGTCTTGCCTACGCCGGTAGCGGCATCAGCTATTTGGACACCTTCAATGAATTTGCTGTCTTTGAGCATCGTGGCCACCGCCTCTTTGATCTTACTGTGCGGCAAGTTGATCTGCTGCTTGTTGACGGCAATGGCATTGCGAATGCGGGTTAGCATATCGGAGATTGGATCGGTAGTGGTAGTACTCATATTTTACCAACTCGCTTTCGTAATACCAGGGATTTCACCCTTGCTGGCGTGCTCGCGGAAACTAATACGGCTGAGGCCGAACTGGCGCATGTAAGCCCGGGGGCGTCCGGTCTCGACACAGCGGTTAGTCCAGCGGGTCGGGCTGGAATTGCGTGGCAGCCTGGCCAGACCTTCCATGTCACCAAGCTCTTTAAGCTCTTTGCGTTTAGACGCATATTGGGTAATCATTTTCTGACGCTTTAGATCACGAGCTACGATTGATTTCTTTGCCATTACTTAGTCTCCTTCTCAAATGGCATGCCGAACTTCTCAAGGAGGGCGCGGGCATGGGCTTTTTCTTCACACTTAATGACAAATACGGCTTGTAAACCATGGGGGGTAGTAGTCTCTTCAAAGGTAAGCTCAGGAAAGACCGATTGGTCGGTCATGCCTAGTGAGTAGTTGCCCTGCTGGTCAAATGCTTTGGCACTTACTCCATGAAAGTCACGCAGACGCGGTAGCACAATCGTTATCAGGCGATCAGCAAATTCGTACATCCGCTCACCACGCAAGGTAACTTTAAGGCCGACTTTATTGCCTTCGCGAAGCTTAAAGCCAGCGATAGAGTTTTTAGCTATTGTCTCAACTGGCTGCTGACCAGTGATTTTGCGCAGCGTGTTGGTGGCAATTTCCAGGATCTTCTTATCATCTTTGGCAGTACCGAGACCACAGTTGATGATGATCTTCTCGAGCTTCGGTGCCTGGTGTGGGTTACTCAGCTCAAGCTCCTTAAGGAGTTCTTTGGCAATCGTCGAATTATAAGCCACTTGGAGACGAGCACCATTAGTAACAACGGCTTTTGTAGCTTTTGCTGGTTTGGTTGCCTTGGCGGCAGTTTTTACTTCAGCCATTATTTAATCTCCTTTCCGGTAGACTTAAAGACTCGAGTCTTAGTGCCATCGTCATTTAATTTCAGACCAATCCGGCTAGCTTTCTTGGTGGTTGGCTCCACGATAGCAACCTTGCTGACCCAGATCGGCTTAGTCAGTTCCAAAATAGCGCCCTGAGGGTGCTGCTGGTTGGGCTTGACATGCTTTTTGACAATGTTGATACCATCAACAGTGACTTTGTTTTCTCGGGGGTGGACGGCACTGATCTTACCGGTCTGGCCTTTGTATTTACCAGCCAGGACGATGACCATGTCGCCCTTCTTGAGGCGAATCTTAAAGATTTTAGCTATGGTCTCGGTGCGGTTCATAGTACGTGACGCCATGTTATAGGACCTCCGGTGCTAATGAAATAATCTTGGAGTAACCCATGTCGCGCAGCTCACGTGGTACGGGGCCGAAGATGCGGGTAGCGCGCGGGTTCTTGTCTTCGCCAATCACGACGGCAGCATTGTCATCAAATTTAATGGTCGAACCATCTTTGCGGGTGATCTGGCTGCGGGTGCGAACGACGACGGCGCGGATAACAGACTTCTTTTTGACGGTGCCATTAGGCGCAGCCTGCTTGACGGTAGCGACAATAACATCACCAACTCGCGCATACCGACGGCGGGTGCCACCAAGCACTCGGATACATAAGATCTCCTTGGCGCCGCTGTTGTCACAGACAGTCAGACGGGTTTCTTGCTGAATCATTCTGCGGTCTCCTCGGTGGTAGTGGCGGCCTTTTTAACTGGCTCTTCGGCTTTTGTCAGTGCTAAGCTGTCTTCGCGCAGTGCTGGCTTCTCCAGAATGGTATCGAGCTTGAAGTGCTTGCGGGCGCTGATAGGGCGGCATTCAGTGATGCTAACCTTGTCGCCGACCTGGGCTTCATTGTTTTCGTCGTGCGCCATAAAGCGCTTGCCGACCGTGTATTGTTTGCGGTACAGCGGGTGTGTCTTACGAGTTTGCACGTTGACGATAATCGTCTTGTCGCCCTTGTCAGAGACCACGGTACCGATAATAGTTTTTGCCATTATTTGGCCTCCTGCATTAGAGCTTCACCGAGGACGGTTAGCATTCGCGCTAAATCTTTGCGCTTAGTACGGATGATACGAACATTCTGGATTTCACCGAGATGGACACGACGCTTCAGCTCGGTAATTTCTTCGCGAACTTTAGTCGTCTCTTTAGTGAGTTCGGTGGTGGATAGTTTACGGATATCAATGACTTTCATGATTATGACTCCTCCCGTGCAAGAAACTTAGTCTTGACCGGCAGTTTGTGAGCAGCCAGGCGCATGGCTTCGCGGGCGATTTCTTCAGAGACGCCTTGCATTTCAAACAGGATGGTACCCGGGCGAACCTTAGCGACGAAGAATTCTGGTGCACCTTTACCACTGCCCATTTTCACGTCTTGTGGCTTACGGGTGACTGGCGTGTGCGGGAATATGCGGATCCATATCTTACCGCCACGCTTGATGTAGCGGGTCATAGCCTGACGAGAAGCTTCGATCTGACGGCTGGTAATGCGCTCTTGGCCTTGGGCCTGGAGGGCATAGTCACCAAAGGCGATATAATTGCCGCTAGTGGCGACACCGCGGATCTTACCCTTTCGCACCTTGCGGTGCTTTGTGCGTTTTGGCATCAACATGCTAGAGCACCTCTCCCTTGTAGATCCAGACCTTGACACCGATAATACCGGCAACGGTCTTAGCATTGACTTGGGCGTAATCAATATCTGCACGAAGCGTATGAAGCGGTACAGAACCAGCAACTTCTTTTTCAGTACGCGACATTTCAGCACCATTCAGTCGACCAGCGACTTGGATACGGATACCTTTAGCGCCAGCCCGCATGGTAGCAGCTGAAGCTGACTTGATGGCGCGGCGGAAACTCATACGGCGTTCCAACTGGTGAGCGATGTTCTCGGCAACAAGCTTAGCGAACAGGTCAGATTTTTTGACTTCTTCAATGTTTACTCGAACCGGAATGCCGTAGATCTTTTCAATAGCGGCTTTGAGCTCGGCGGCACCGGAGCCACCACGGCCAATAACGACGCCGGCTTTGGCGGTAGCGATAGTGACTGTTACTAAGTTCTGAGTGCGTGAAATCTCGACTTTATTAATAGCCGCCCGTGAGCCAAGCTTGTCTTTGATCAGCTTGCGAACCTTAAGATCTGCAGCTAAGAAAGTTGCAAAGTCACGCTTGCCAACGAACCATTTGCTAGTCCAGTTCTTGTTGACCTGGAGACGCATCGAGATTGGATTTACTTTTTGTCCCATTAGTTTGTCTCCTTCTCAGTTACTTCGGCTGGAACAGCTGGTTTTGTAGATACGGGTTTCTTGATCTCACGGATATCACCGTCGACGATAACACGGATGTGGCTACTACGCTTGACAAATGGTAGCGCCCGGCCGTGTGCCGCTGGCTTGTAACGCTTCAGGCGGGTGCCATGGGTAACGGAGATTTCGGTGATGCGCAGTGTAGCTGGTTTGTAGCCGTGATTGTGGTCGGCGTTAGCCCTGGCACTGGCAATAACTTTACTGACGGCCAAAGCGCTGCGACGAGGCGTGTGCTCTAGGATCGTCAGGGCCTCTTCGACCGTACGACCACGAACCAGAGCGGCTACAACAGCGACTTTACGAGGTGAAATATTAACACCCTTGGCGACGGCTTTAACAGGCATGACTACTTACCCTTCGCTAACTTACCGCCATGGTTGCGGAATTTGCGGGTCGGACTGAATTCGCCAAGCTTGTGGCCAACCATGTTCTCAGTTACGAAGACCGGTACGTGAACTTTGCCATTATGAACAGCGATGGTGCGGCCAACCATGTCAGGCGTGATAGTAGAGGCCCGCGCCCATGTCTTAATAATGGTGCGATCATCGTTACCAAGAGCTGTAACCTTCTTAGCAAGTTTGAAGTCGATGTATGGTCCTTTTTTGAGTGATCGTGACATATTACTTCCTTATTACTTTCTCTTGGCCGAGTGACGGCTTCTTACAATCATGTTATTAGTCGATTTGCGGCGGCGGGTCTTGAAACCAAGGGTCTTCTGCCCCCAAGGGGTCTTAGGAGCCGAACCATGGTTCTTACCACCACCGATACCGTGACGGCCACCATCACCACCACCATGGGGATGATCGACGGCGTTCATAACAACACCACGGACACTTGGGCGCTTACCGAGGTGACGGTTGCGACCGGCCTTACCAATCTTGACGTTCTGGTGCTGCTCGTTGCCGATGACACCAAGGCTGGCCGTACAGTTTTCGTTGATCAAGCGGACTTCACCGGATGGGAGACGCACCTGGGCATAACCATTATCGCGGCCCATCAGCTGGGCACTGTTGCCGGCCGAGCGGACGAGCTGTGCACCACCACCAACCTTTAGTTCGATGGCGTGGATAGTGGAACCGAGCGGGATGTTCTTGATAGGCAAGCGGTTGCCCATTTCAATAGGCGCATCAGCACCGCTGGTGATGACTTGGCCTTGCTTCATGCCGTTAGCACAAAGGATGTAGTGGTAGATGCCGTTGTTCTCTTTAATACGGGCAATACGGGCACTGCGGTTCGGGTCGTATTCGATGTGCTCGATAGTCGCTGTGATACCAGGAGTGAGTTTGAAGTTAACTAAACGATAAAACTTCTTGGTACCACCGCCTTTGTGGCGGGTGGTAATGCGGCCTTGATTGTTACGGCCCTTGCCACGACGCTGAGCGACAAGCAATGAGCGGACGGGCTTCTTGGTGGTAATAGAGTCAAAGTCCTGGCTGGTCATACCACGTCGGCCGGGAGTAGTTGGGTTGTATTGTTTAATAGCCATCTTACTTCTCCTCGCCTTCTACAACTTTGGTCTTACGGCCTAGACCGAGCTTGCGGGCTGGCTTCGCAGCTTTTTCAGCCTGCTTGAGCGCAGCCTTGTCAACTTTTTCCTGCAGCTTGGTTTCTTTCTCGTCAGCTTCTTCGACAGCATCGAAGAACGGCAAACTAAAGCCTTCTTTCAGCGTCACATAGGCTTTCTTAATATCATTGCGACTACCAGCTTGGTTGCGCTGGCGCTTGCCCATAATGCTGACCGTGCGCTTAGCCTTACCCTGAATGTTAGTGATGTTGACGCTGGCAACCTGGACTTCGAACTGGGCTTCAACAGCGCGGGCGACGGTGTGCTTGTTAACATCTTTATCAATATCGACGACGTAGACACGTTTCTGGCTCAGGCCGTGCGTCTTCTCGGTTAAACGAGGTTTGAGAGTAATAGACTTGCTCATTACTTGTCACCTCCTAAACGAGTAGTCATGGCTGTGAGGGCAGCTTGTTCGATGACAATCAGGTCAGCATTCATAACATCGTAGACGTTAACGTAGTCTGCCGAAACAGTCTTTACGCCAGTCAGATTGCGGGTGGCCCGGTCGACTAGATTATCCTTGGTGGTAACGACTAGCAGAACCTTACCGGTAGCTTCGATTTTCTTGAATAAGCTAGCAGTAACTGCAACTTTGCCCTCAGCATTGTCAAATGCTTCAATGACTTTGACGCGACCTTCGGAAGCAGTCATGCTCAATGCTTGACGAGCAGCTAAACGCTTAGCTTTACTGTTGAGCGCCTTAGTGTAGTTTTCGTTGCCGGATGGGCCGAAGACCACACCACCACCACGCCAGATCGGGTTGTAGCGCGAACCGAAACGAGCGCGGCCAGTACCCTTTTGCTTCCAGGGCTTGATGGTCGAACCGTTGACTTCACCACGCTTCTTAGTCTTAGCTAAGTTTTCGCGGCCATTGGCCATGTAGGTAACATAAGCTTGCTTGAGCAGTTCATGATTCGTGACCTCGAGGCCGAAGACAGCTGGGTCGAGCTTGGCAGCAGTAGTAGCTTTGGCGCCGGCTTTGTTATAAGTAGCAACAGACATTACTTAGCCTCCTTGTGGAGCTTAACCAGCACAATGCCTTTGTTAGGGCCAGGTACTGCACCCTTCACACCTATGACATTACGCTCGACATCTACTAAGCTGACAGTCATGTGAGTAGTAGTAACTTGCTCGTGACCCATCTGACCGGCCATGCGGGTGCCTTTGAAAATGTGCTGTGGGTACATCGAGCCGATAGAACCGGGCTGACGGGTGTTGCCCTTACCACCGTGAGTCTTGCGCTGGCGGTGGAAGTTGTGGCGCTTGATAGTACCAGCCCATCCCTTACCTTTGCTGGTACCGGTGACATTGACAATGTCGCCTACATTAAAAACGTCGGCTCCGAGTTTGGCGCCGACGCTGTGTTCTTCTCCGATTTCGTCATCTGCTGCAATACGAAATTCGCGAATAATCTTAGGCATGACATTGAGGGCTTTGACATGGCCGGCCATTGGCTTAGTTAGCTTCTTGGCGACTTCAGCGCCTAGTTGCACGGCGCTATACCCGTCTTTGTCGACAGTTTTATGAGTGAGCACAGTATGCTCGGCTACCGACAGAACAGTAACAGCGTCAACCACGCCATCTTCGGAGATGATGCTGGTCATACCAAGTTTGCGGGTGATCAATGCTTTCATACTATCCTTTTTACTTACTGTTACTCCGTGGAAATGTCAGGAGGTGTTACATAAAAATTCTTGGTAATGAGTGGTTTCACCTCCGTTATATCCATGACGCGAGAGACCTATCTACACATACCAAGCACACAATTTTTGCGATACCATAACAGATTACCACGTTATGCTGACTACTGTCAATGTGTTGCAAATAATACTATTACAATTGCTGGCTAAAGATTAGCAAAAACGCCGATTTGGGCGTAGAAGCCGATGAACATAGCGATAAGTAGAACTGCAAATTCAATCTTACGGTCAATCTGGAAATGATCATGGCTGGCGAATAATACGCCGATAAATAAGCCTACGGGTAGTGGTAGCTGGGTCTGGCCATTCCCCACTGTTAGCCGGAGCCATTGAGCACCGATGATAAGATAGAGCACCAGCTTCAAAAAGTAAGTGCTGTCGAGTTCTTTGGGCGTTACTATGCGCTTTTTGGATTTTGCTTTTGGTTTTGCCATTACCGCTTAAGTTAACCACACAATGCTATTCAGCGGCAAATTTGAATACTAAACACGCCACTTTCAGTTAGTATGATTCTCTCAAAGATCCTTGAGAATTTAATACAATTTGAAAGTGGCGTGAATGGGTGGATAAAATCCGTAATTTACATCTTGATTTCAACGTCACAACCAGCTGGTAACGACAGGTTCATCAGCGAGTCAATCGTCTTAGGTGTTGGCTCGAAGACATCGATAAGGCGCTTGTGAACACGCATTTCAAACTGCTCACGACCTTTCTTGTAGACGTGTGGGCTTTTGACTACCGTGTAGGTCGTGCGACGGGTTGGCAATGGGATTGGCCCAGCCAGACTGGCACCGGTGCGCAGTGCCGTATCGACAATCTGCTTGGCGGCTTGGTCAATGACCTTGTGGTCATAGGCTTTAAGACGGATGCGAATCCGCTGTTTTGCATCAGCTTTAGGAGCTTCAGCCATAATGGTGTCCTTCTACCGAACGTAACTTCGGCGCGGTGCTGTAACATCTTTATGTATTGCGTGAATCATAATGACTTTTAGTCAGCACAAATTAGTTTATGCTCTAATCTTACAATAAAATGGTGCTTTTGCCAATCACCCCATAATTTCGCGCTTTATGGTGGGTAGATGATATATCTCTGCTATATCATTGCGAAGCGCTTTGATTTCACCCCGTAGCGGCTTAATGGCAATTTGAACAATCTGCTTAACTTCGCTACGCGTTGGAAACTTAGCTAGTTTTTCATCGAACTTCTCATCTAGTTTTTTCTCTAATTTTTCATCAAACTGTGTAGCCACCTCGGCTTTAACTTCTTGCCGAACGATGAGGCGTATGGCGTGAAGATCCTTAGTAGTTAAACTCATGCTGATATTGTAGCGCTAGTGAGTTAATGATAGCAACGCCAAATGCTCCAAACCTTAAATAGTTTAAGGTGTGACCCAGGCAAACAAAAACCCCGATTACTCGGGGCGGTTGCAAATACTTAATAGTATTATTTTTCGATCGGGGTTACTTATCGATTTTAGTAACGACACCTGCACCAACAGTACGGCCACCTTCGCGGATAGCGAAGCGCAGACCTTGCTCCATGGCGATTGGAGCCAGTAACTTAACCTTAAAGGTGATAGTATCGCCAGGCATGACCATTTCTTTGTCAGCTGGCAGTTCAACTTCACCAGTTACATCTGTAGTACGGAAGTAGAACTGAGGCTTGTAGCCCTTGAAAAATGGTGTGTGACGACCACCCTCTTCTTTGGTCAGAATGTAGACCTCGGAATCAAACTCAGTGTGCGGAGTAATGGTACCGGGCTTAGCCAGGACCTGACCACGCTCGATGTCATCGCGCTCAATACCACGTAGTAGCACACCAGCGTTATCGCCGGCTTGACCCTGATCCAGGCTCTTCTTGAAGGCTTCAATACCGGTAACAACTGACTTCTTGGTTGGGCGGATACCGACGATTTCAACTTCATCGTTGACCTTGACGATACCGGTCTCAACACGACCGGTGGCAACTGTACCACGGCCCTTGATGGAGAAGACGTCTTCGATAGGCATCAGGAATGGCTTATCGAGTTCGCGCTTCGGCTCTGGTACGTAGTCGTCCATAGCCTTGACGAGTTCCATGATAGCGTCTTCGGCGTCAGCATCACCAGCCAGTGCTTTGGTGGCTGAGCCCTTAATGATAGGAGCGTCATGGTCAAAACCGTTCTTTTCGAGCAGTTCGCGAATTTCTTCTTCGACCAGCTCGACCAGTTCAGCATCAGCCAGGTCCATTTTGTTCATGAAGACCAGGATTTTTGGCACACCCACTTGGCGAGCCAGCAAAACGTGCTCGCGGGTCTGCGGCAAAGGACCATCGTTGGCACCAACCACAAGAATCGCACCATCAATCTGAGCAGCGCCGGTGATCATGTTCTTGACGTAGTCGGCGTGACCTGGCATATCGACGTGGGCGTAGTGGCGGGCTTCTGATTCATATTCCTGGTGTGAGGTGGCAATGGTAATACCACGGGCCCGTTCTTCGGGAGCATTGTCAATCATGTCGTAGGCGACCGGTTTGTTGACTGAAGAAGGTAACTTCTTGGCAAGGACAGCCGTGATGGCTGCGGTTAGAGTGGTTTTACCATGGTCAACGTGTCCCATGGTACCGACGTTGACGTGAGGCTTAGTGCGGTCAAATGATTCTGCCATATGTATGACTCCTTGAAGGTTAGTTTATTAGTTAATAACTTGGTTATTGCTGCCAGTTACTTACATGCAAGTACAAAGCCTCGCACGAGTTACCGAAACATCTTATCGAATCCTACGGTGTTTGTAAAGTGTAACAACGGACTATTTAGCGTTTTTGGCGATGATAGCTTCAGCCACGTGGCCCGGTACATCGGCATAGTGGTCAAGCTCCATGCTGGAGCTGGCGCGACCCTTGGTCATGGAGCGGATTTCGGTAGTGTAGCCAAACATTTCACCGAGCGGCACATAGGCGGTAATCTCTTTGACGCCACCGGCCAGGTCTTCCATACTCTCAATGCGTCCACGTTTGGAGTTCAAGCCACCGATAACATCACCCATCGATTCCTCAGGAGTGACTACGACGACCTTCATGACCGGCTCAAGTAAGACCGGCTTGGCCTTGCGAACGCCCTCTTTCAAGGCCATGGAGCCAGCTATCTTGAAGGCATTTTCGTTAGAATCCACTTCGTGGTAAGAGCCATCATAGAGTTCAGCAATGACATCGACCACCGGGTAGCCGGCCAGTACGCCACTGGCCATAGCCTCTTCGATACCTTGCTGTACCGGCTTGATGTACTCACCTGGCACTACACCACCTTTGATAGAGTTCACAAACTCAAAGCCCTTGCCTTCTTCGTTCTGCGAGACACGTATCCAGACGTCGCCATACTGACCACGACCACCGGATTGGCGGACGAATTTGCCCTGAACTTCGACACCCTTATCACGAATAGTTTCGCGGTAAGCTACCTGTGGCTGACCGATGTTCGCCTCGACGCTAAACTCACGCTTCATGCGGTCAACCAGGATTTCCAGGTGCAGCTCACCCATACCGGAGATGATTGTCTGACCAGTTTCATCATCGACTTTGACACGGAAAGTTGGATCTTCCTCGGCGAGACGCTGCAGGGCCAGGCTCATTTTTTCCTGGTCGGCTTTGGTCTTGGGCTCAATGGCGATCGAGACGGGTGGATCGGGGAAAGTGATATTCTCAAGGACAATCGGATTAGCCGGGTCACAAAGGGTGTTACCAGTGGTCGTGCCTTTCAGACCGACGATAGCGGCAATATCACCTGCCGATACTTCTTCGACGTCTTCACGCTTGTCAGCCTGCAGGCGAACAATACGGCCAATGCGTTCTTTTTCGCCAGTGGAACTATTGAGCACGTATGAACCAGCCGTAACCTTACCAGAATATACCCGGAAATAAGCCAGCTTACCTACAAACGGATCAGAAGTGATCTTGAAAGCCAGCGATGCAAACGGCTCGGATTCGCTGTGCTTGCGCTCGATCTCGTCGCCAGTCTTCGGTTGTATACCCCAGACATTGGAACGGTCATCTGGTGCCGGCAGATAGTCATTGACAAGGTCAAGGACTTTTTCAACCATAACACCACGGCCATCGCCGCCCGTAACGACGAAGAATTTACCAGTCAGGGTAGCCGTACGGATAGCCTGCTTGATCTCGGCTTCAGTCAGGCCTTCTTCACCGACTTCAAAGAACTTCTCGAGCATGGCTTCATCTTCAGCGACAGCATTTTCAATAAGCAATGAACGGTATTTCTTGACCTGATCCAGCATATCGGCTGGAATCTCGGCGTCAACCATCTCATGATCTGAAAATTCTTTGTAACTGTAGGCCTTCATAGCCACCAGATCAACGATGCCGTTAATGCTTTGCTCGAAGCCAATTGGCAGATGCACCGGGAAGGCATGCTTGCTCAGGCGGGCGTGTATGCTGTCAAGTGACTTGTAAAAGTCGCCGCCGGTTTGGTTGATCTTGTTGATAAAACAAATACGTGGTGTGCCGTATCTGTCAGCCTGACGCCAGACAGTCTCGGACTGTGATTCGACGCCCATCTTGCCGTCGAAGACTACGCAAGCACCATCGAGTATGCGCAGTGAGCGCTCGACCTCAGCCGTGAAGTCGATGTGACCCGGAGTATCGATGATGTTGATCTGATGATCTTTCCAAAAACAGGTAACAGAAGCCGCGACAATAGTAATACCGCGCTCACGCTCCTGGGCCATCCAGTCGGTGGTAGTTTCACCGTCATGCACTGCACCAATCTTATGGTTTAAACCGGTACGGTACAGGATGCCCTCGGTAGTCGTGGTTTTACCGGCGTCAATGTGCGCGATAATACCGAGGTTACGGATCCGGTTCATGGGAGTTTTTTTAATTGCCATATGCTGTGGTTACCTGTCTAAAGTTACTGATGTCTCGCTTCATAAATACAAACTCAAAAAGCCGCTTGCGTTATCTGTTATTGTGACGGATTTCCGCCATAAATGCAACTAGCGTTCGGAGCCGGTCAATAGCCGCGCACCATACCATCCCAAAATGCCGGCTTGCATTCGTCTAAAGCTCCGGCCCAAAAATACTGTCAATGCTGGATTTGCCAAAGCATCCCAGTGAGTACACATTATGACTTCGGGGCAAAGCATTTCAGCGATTTGATTTTCTGTCAGAGGTTTTCGGAGGTCGCTGAGTATTTCGGTTGCTTTGACATGCATGTTAAAACCTTTGGCGGCTTGAGATGCACGCTCATGTGCATCAATCGCCGTAAGAATCGGACTGCCATCGGGAGGCACATCCAGGTAAACATTGCCTAAGTTAAATGCATTTTCTAATGCAATAGTATCGATTTCACTCATAGCAGTTTTTAGGTGCGGGCGAAGTGAGCGAAGGCACGGTTGGCTTCGGCCATCTTGTGAGTGTCTTCGCGCTTCTTGACGCTGGTGCCCTGAGCGTTGTAGGCGTCCTGGAGCTCGATAGCAATCCGGTCCAGCATGCTCATGCCTTTTTTGGAGCGGCAAGCAGCCACGAACCACATGATGGTCAGGTGCTGCTGGCGCTGGCCTTTCACTTCAAATGGGATTTGGTCATTGGCGCCACCGACACGGCGACTACGAGTCTCCATGTGCGGCATGATGTTCTTCATAGCCTGCTCGAATACTTCGTATGGATCCTCGACTTTCAAACGGTCAGCAGCTTTCTGCATACCACCGTAGACCAGACGTTCAGCTATCTGCTTCTTGCCGTCGTTCATGACGCGATTAATGAGTTTCTGAACCTGAACAGAGTTGTACAGGCGGTCGGGCGCGACTTCGCGAACTAGTGAAGCGGTTTTTTTACGAGGCATTACTTGCTCTCCTTCTTGGTGCCGTACTTGGAGCGGCCCTGCTTGCGATTATTGACACCCTGAAGGTCGAGGCTTCCGCGGACGATGTGATAACGCACACCAGGCAGGTCCTTGACGCGCCCACCACGGACCAGCACAACAGCGTGCTCCTGCAGGTTGTGACCTTCGCCACCGATGTAAGCCCAGACTTCATAGCCGTTGCTCAGGCGCACACGGGCGACCTTACGCAGGGCCGAGTTCGGCTTTTTTGGTGTTTTGGTCGTAACCTTGACGCAGACGCCGCGCTTGAAAGGCGCTGGCTTCTCGTAGTTACGGGTCTTGAGGTTGTTAGTGACACGCTGCATAGCCGGTGACTTACTTTTTGTAGTCATCTTGACGCGTGGCTTGCGCACTAACTGATTGATTGTTGGCATTCGTGCTCCCTTGCGGCTGTGATCTGCTGCTGCGACCAGTATGCCTGACTGGAGGGCTCGGATCACTTACATTGCTATGCTCTTATCTTAACAGATATATGTACACATATCAAGGATCCATGAATTTGTTAAAAAGTATTTAGATTCACTTGTTGCTGGAACATATTTTGATATAGGACGGCGACTGATGGACTCAATGCAAACCTTCCCAATGCTGGGCAACCTGTGACAAATAATTTAGGTCTAAAAATACCATGATCCTTTGTGTATGGGCTCTCACATTCATCAAGACGTGCCTTTGCACGTTCAGCGATAGGTCGTTCTTGCTCAGGAATTTTGAACGGACTAGACACTCCACCATTTTCCCCAACTAAAGTCGCGATCGTACCATCATAAGCATCACGTAGAGCCCCCTTACCCATCAAAGCTCGGGATTCATAGCTAATAGATGCAGTATATGCTTCTTGGATTGTGCCCGTAGCTTGACCGCGCATCGGACAATTTTGGCAAAATTCTGACATAAGATTATGATAGTTTTGTTTTTTTAATTATGCAAGCATATACAATTTGACATATTCAATCGCCGCCACCTTGGGTATTGACGAATAGTTTTTAGGTTTGATATCATTAATTTAAGACCTTCGGCCCGTGGTTTTTGCACCACAATGCGGTAGGTCTCACTAAAGTCTTCAGCTCCATGGTTTTGCACCACATTTGCGGAAGACTTTTTTATTTGGGGAATATGGACATCAAATATTTGCGTCCATTACCGCTGTCTTTGATTTGAACGAAAAATATAACGCCCTCATTGGTTTGACCGCTAAATTTATAGAGTTTTTCGTGTTTTGAATTAGGATTCACTTTCATTTCGGGGGCATTACGACTATTGATAATGAGATCAATAGCAGCTGAAAATAGTACTACTCTACGAAAACCATCGCGACGATCCTTCTGGTTAAGATGATCCCAAAACTGATGCAAGAATACTTTCTGCTTACTGAAATACTTGGATCGGATATACGGCTTGCGCCTGCTCTGATTCTCGATCTCATGAAATCGCCGACGCGCCAAACGTTTAGCTTCTTCATATGTCGTGGCAGGCAACTTGCCAACTTTGGATATGTAGCGTTGCATGAGCATCAATTGTAACGCCAGGTCATTAAAAACTCGCCCGTTTCCGGGCGAGTTTAAGATTATTTTAAGTTTTGGGTCAGACCTGGGCGGGGACTTCGTCACCGATGACTATGTTGGCTTCGGCTTCGAGTGCTTCCTGCTCGTCATCTTCATCGGTCCGGACACCAGTACCAACAGGTATCTTACGGCCCAGGATGACATTTTCTTTCAAGCCATAGAGGCGATCGATTTTACCTGAGGTGGCGGCACCGATCAAGACACGAGTGGTGTCCTGGAAGGAAGCGGCACTCAGGAAGGAATCGGTCGACAGGCTGGCCTTGGTGATGCCAAGCAATAGCTGCGTATACTGCGCTGGTTCTTTCTTGTCTTCGACCAGCTTCTCATTGGCCTCGACGACGGCCAGCTTCGACACGACGTCACCCGTTACAAAGTCACTGTCACCAGCATCTTCGATCTGGACGCGACTGAACATTTGACGCACGATGATCTCCAGGTGCTTATCTGCAATGTTTTGGCCTTGACCAGCAAAGATGCTAAGGATTTCGTTCATGACGTAACGCTGGGTAGATTCAACGCCTTGCAAGCGCATTAGGTCTTGCAGGTTGATCGAACCATTTGTCAGGCGTTGGCCAGGGATGACCTCATCGCCATCGACAATACTCAGCTGCTTGAAGCCAGGAATCTCATAGCGGACGACACTTTGCTTGGTCGGGCTGATGATGGCCTGCTTCTTGGTGAATTCAACGGTGCCGGCCATTGGTGCTACTAGTGGCTCAGACTTGTCATCAAGCGAAGCGATGACATCACCCACATTGACGTCCGTGCCGGATTTGAGGTTGGCTTTGCGCTCACCGAGGTCTAGCGTGACATTCTTGTTCGTGTCGGCTGTGACTTGGACCACGTAGTGGTCACCTTCTTCCCAGACGTTGGCGAGACCAGGGATCTCAGTCAAGTAAGCCTGACCCTTTGGTGTACGGACTTCGAAGAGCTCTTCGATACGCGATAGACCCTGCGCTGAGTCATCAGCCAGGACGCCACCACCACGGTGCTTGGAGTCCAGCGACAGCTGGGTACCAGGCTCACCGATACTCTGGGCCGCAATGACACCGATCGGGTGTCTATCAGCCACTATGAGACCGGTTGCAGGATCAACGCCATATGATTTCTGAGAGACACCACGGACATTGGTACAACTGAGGGCGCTCATGATCTTAATGCCATCAAGTGATTCGTCGGCCATGATGGCTTCAGCAACCGCTGGCGTAAACATTTCACCAGACTTGATGTGGCCTTTAACGTTTTCGGCTGCGAAGCGGCCGGTTAGGCGTGATGCATATGGCACGCCAATAGTGGCGGCGTCAATACGGAGCATCGCAAAACCAGGGTCAGTCGTGTCGTCGTTAAGGGTAAAGACATCTTGGGAAACATCAACCAGACGACGAGTCAGGTAACCGGCGTCAGCCGTCTTGAGCGCGATATCAATCAGAGCCTTACGGGTACCACGAGTACCGGTAAAGTATTCGAGTGGGTTCAGACCTTGGACGTAACCAGACTTGATCGGCAATTCAATAGCGCCACCAGTAGCATCGGATTGGACACCCAGCATACCAACGGCGTTTTTCATCTGACCAATGTTGCCACGGGCACCAGAGGTAATGGCAATAGCCATAGATGAGTCACGGCCAACCATTTGCTTAGTCAACATGTCCTGGACTTGACCATCGATCTTGGTCCAGTTATCAACCGTTAAACGGTAACGCTCATCTTCAGTAATGAAGCCTTCTTCGTACTGGTCAGCGATAGCCGCGGCCCGCTCTTCACCACTGTCGACCACTTCGTCCATACCAATGATTGACTCAAAATCGCCCATACCCATGCTGATGCCAGATAGCGTAGCGTAGTAGAAGCCAATGTCTTTGAGGTCATCAGCAATTTCGGCAGTGCGTTCTTGACCATACTGGGCATAGACCTGACCCATCACCTTCTGGAGGCGTTTCTTGGTCATGGCTTCGTCCTGGAATGGGAAGTCCTCAGGGAACATCTCATTGAACAATACGCGTCCTAGCGTAGTAACTCGCACTTCGCCACGGAATGGCATTCGGACATAGCTCTGGAGATTAACTGCACCAGCATCCAATGACATCTGAGCCTCAGCTATGCTGGAGAAAGCTTTTGGCTTACTGGCATCATTGATAGCGCGTTCGTAGGTCAGGTAGTAACAGCCGAGGACAATATCCTGCTCAATGTGCAGGATAGGTGAACCATCAGCTGGCTTCAGCAGGTTGCGGTTGGCAGCCATGATGTCGCGAGCTTCAGCTTGCGCCTTGTCGCTGAGTGGCAAGTGCACGGCCATTTGGTCACCATCGAAGTCAGCATTAAAGCCTTTACAGACCAATGGGTGTAGCTGGATAGCCCGACCCTCGATCAGCACTGGCTGGAAAGCCTGGATAGACAAACGGTGTAGTGACGGCGCCCGGTTGAGCAGGACATACTTACCCTTAATGACTTCATCGAGGGCATCCCAGACGACAGTCTCGCCCATTTCAATCAGGCGTGAAGCGCTGCGAATGTTGTGAGCTTGCTCACGGAATATCAGCTCACCAATGACAAATGGCTTGAACAGCTCGAGGGCCATCATCTTAGGTAGACCACACTGGTGAATCTTGAGCTCAGGTCCGGCAACGATAACGCTACGACCGGAGTAGTCGACACGCTTGCCGAGCAAGTTCTGGCGGAAACGACCCTGCTTACCCTTGAGCATATCACTCAGGGACTTCAGGCGGCGGCGCTGACCGGTAGCGGCCACGGCTCGGCCACTGCGGGCGTTGTTATTGTCGATTAGTGCATCGACGGCTTCCTGGAGCATACGCTGCTCATTGCGGCGGATGACTTCCGGAGCGTTAAGGTCCATTAGTTTCTTGAGACGGTTGTTGCGGTTGATGACACGACGATAGAGGTCATTAAGGTCAGAAGTTGCAAACCGGCCACCAGTCAGCTGCACCATCGGACGAAGGTCCGGAGGAATCACTGGCAGGACAGAGACACACATGCTGCCTGGCTTGATGCCGGCGCGGTCCATGCTCTCCAGCAGTCGGAGGCGTTTCATTAGCTTCTTCTTACGCTGGCCTTTGGCGTCTTCGGCTTCGGCAGTCAGTTCAGCGATCAGCTCCTTAAGATTGATAGCAGTCAGCAGGTCTTTGAGAGCAGCGCCACCCATACCAACAGTAATGATAGCCCGGAGGTCATCTGGCAGATTGCGGAAATCGGTCTCGTTGATCAGGCTGAGCTTGTTGAGCGCTACCAGCTGGGCTTTGTAGGCTTCGAAGTCAACCGTTACTTCTTCGGTTTCTTTGCTCATCATCTCGGCTAGAGCCTTGACATTGGCATCTTCAGCTTCGGCTTCTTTTTCGTAGCGCAGCTTGATGGCTTCTTTGGCCGCTGAGAACTCAGCTTCTTTGTCATGCAGCAGTTGGTCGCGCTTTTCCATGTTGACAGTCTTGATGACATAGCTGGCGAAGTAAGCCACGCGCTCCAGGTTTTTGACTGTCATACCGAGCAGCAGTCCCATGGCCGATGGCGTACCACGCAGGAACCAAATGTGGGCTACCGGCACGGCCAGATTGATGTGACCCATGCGCTCACGGCGAACGATGGAACGTGTGACGAGCTCACCATTTTTGTCGACAGCAGCTTCACGGCTACGGACTCCCTTGTATTTAGCATCATGAGGATTGATGTCCTTGACCGGACCAAATATCCGCTCACAGAACAGACCATCACGCTCTGGTTTCTGGGTACGGTAATTGATGGTTTCCGGCTTGGTAACCTCGCCGTAACTCCAGTCAGTAATATCTTCCGGGCTGGCTACTGCCAGGCGGACGGCGTCAAAATCAGCAATGTCGGTGCCGGTCGGGGTGTAACGTTGTGGGCCCATATTACGCCTCCTCACTTTCATCATTATCATCAGCGGCTACTACTGCGACGGCGATATCATCGTCATCTGTAGCTGCCGTATCATCATTATTAGTAACTAAATCGTCGTCAACATCCACTATTGCGAATTCGTCGCTGACAGCAGCCTCTTCGGTTACGTCAACTTCCGAAATTGCCGCCTGAGGCACTTCCAGTTCTGAAATATGCGTAGCCTCCTCATGGATATTCGTAGCTAGGACTTCTTCGGCATCGACAATCGTGTTGGAATGAACCAGGTCGACCTTCAGACCAAGACCTTGGAGCTCTTTGACCAGGACATTGAAGCTTTCGGGCACCTTTGGCCCGACGATCTCAGTCTTCTTGATGATTGATTCATAGGCTTTAGAACGTCCATACACATCATCTGACTTAATGGTCAACATTTCTTGCAGGGTGCTGGCAGCGCCATAAGCTTCAAGGGCCCAGACTTCCATCTCTCCAAAGCGCTGACCACCATTCTGGGCCTTACCGCCGAGGGGCTGCTGGGTAACCATGGTGTACGGGCCGGTACTGCGGGCGTGGATCTTGTCAGCCACCATGTGATTGAGCTTGATCATGTACATGCTACCGACGGTAGTGCGCTCCATGCAGCGTTCGCCGGTGCGGCCATCGTATAGATACTGCTTGCCGTCTTCGGGGAAACCGGCTTCTTTAAGTAATTCCTGAATTTTATTAACCGGAACACCATTGAACGATGGGCTGGCAACCTTAATGCCAAGGGCGCGGGCGGCCATACCTAGGTGGGTCTCAAACAACTGACCGATGTTCATACGTGAAGGGACGCCCAGCGGGTTGAGCACGATGTCGGTTGGCGTGCCGTCTTCCATAAAGGGCATGTCTTCGATGGGCAGGATGCGGGCGATAACACCCTTGTTACCGTGGCGACCACCGAGTTTGTCACCTACCGCAATTTTTCTCATTTGCGCGACGAAAACCTGGATCTGCATGATGACACCAGCTTTCAGCTCGTGGCCATTCTCGCGGGAGAAGACTTTGACGCCGACTACCTTACCATGCTTGCCGTTGGACATGCGCTGCGAAGTATCGCGGACTTCCTTGGCTTTTTCACCGAAGATAGCACGCAGCAGTCGCTCCTCAGAGCTGAGCTCTTGCTCACCCTTCGGCGTAATCTTACCGACTAAAATGTCACCGGGGTGAACTTCGGCACCGATACGGACAATACCGTCCTCATCGAGGTGGCGCAAGGTTTCTTCCGAGACGTTAGGAATATCACGGGTGACAACTTCCGGCCCCAGCTTGGTCTCGCGGACTTCGATCATGAAGTCGACGATGTGCACCGAGGTCAGAGTGTCATCTTCGACCAGCTTACGGCTGATGATGATAGCATCCTCGAAGTTGTAACCGGCCCATGGCATAAAGGCCACAATCAGGTCTTTACCCAGGGCCAGCTCGCCACCGTCAATCGACATACCTTCTATCAGTACGTCGCCAGGCTTGACGCTATCACCGGTGTTAACGACAACCTTCTGGTTGACGCTGGTGCCTTCGTTAGAGCGGACAAAGCGTTGTGGTTCGTAAGTGACTGAGCCATCTTTATACTTAACGACTACTTGATGAGCGGTAGCTTTGGTGACTTCACCAGCGGCTTCCGCTAAGACAACCTGACCGGTGTTACGGGCGGCTGTAGCCTCCAGGCCGGTGCCGACAATCGGGCTCTGAGGCACGATCAACGGTACAGCCTGGCGCTGCTGGTTACTACCCATGAGGGAGCGGTAGACGTAGTTCTTTTCGATGAACGGAATGAGACCGGCAGACGAACCAATAATCTGATTACGGGCAGCGTCGATGTGCGTGACATCCTTAGCGTCAACTTCAGATGACTTCAGACGTGAACGACCGCTAACGCGCTCTTCAACGAATTTCATTGTCTTAGGATCGATCTGGCTACCACCACCGGCCACGACAGCCGTTTCTTCTTCGTAGGCGTCCATGTAGACGATATCGCTGGTGACTTTGCCATCTACGACTTTACGGTAAGGTGTCTCGATGAATCCGTAGTCATTGACGCGGGCATAATTGGCTAAGTTCAATACCAGACCGATGTTGGCACCTTCCGGTGTCTCAACGGCACAAATACGACCATAGTGCGTAGCGTGGGCGTCTCGGACTTCGAAACCGGCGCGTTCGCGGGACAAACCACCAGGGCCCATTGAGCTGAGGCGGCGCTTGTGGGCCAGCTCAGAAAGAGGGTTAATCTGGTCCATAAACTGCGATAGCTGGGAGCTGGCAAAGAATTCACGGACGGCAGCCACGATAGGGCGGGCATTGATCAGCTGGCCAGGCGTGACCGTCTCGATCTCGGACATAGACATACGGTCCTTGGTGTTGCGCTCCATGCGCAGCAGACCAATCCGGAACTGACGCTGCACCAGCTCACCAACGAGCTTGACGCGGCGATTGGCCAATGAGTCGATGTCATCGGCTGGTTCCTGAGTATTGTTGAGACGAATAATCTCGGCGATGATGGCTTCAATGTCTTCCAGGCGCATAATCCGGTTCTCAAGGGTGTTCGGAATATCCAGGTTCAGGCGCTTATTGATCTTGTAGCGGCCGACGCGGCTGAAGTCAAAGCGCTTGTAGTTGTAGAACATATTCTCAATCAGCCCCTTGGCATTGTCGACGGTAGCCAGGTCACCCGGGCGCAGGCGCCGGTAAACTTCAATCAGGGCGTCGTTCTGGCCCTTGGAAGGATCTTTGTCGAGGGTAAGCTCGATATGACTGGTCTTGCCAGTGTCGACATGCTTGAAGTTCTCACGCATTTTGGTCTCAGTGACACCGAGAGCCCGCAGCAGTGTGGTGACGGGGATTTTGCGCTTGCGATCTATCTTGACATACATTGCACCGTTAGCAGCAGTCTCGAACTCCAGCCAGGCACCACGGCCAGGGATAACCTTGGCGCCGTATAGTGCAGTAGCACCATGCGGATCGGCCGTAAAGAACACACCAGCCGAACGGATTAGCTGCGAAACCACGACGCGCTCAGCACCGTTAATCACGAAGGTACCGCGGGTAGTCATCCACGGGTAATCGCCCAAGTAGATCTCCTGCTCTTTGATTTCACCGGTGATTTTGTTGGTCAGTTCGACATTAGCCATCAGTGGCGCTTCGTAGCTGACATTGTTCTCACGGGCATCAGCCTCGGACAGTTTGGGGTCGCCAAAATGGTAATCTTTAAAACTCAATGATAATTTGCCGCCGGTGTAATCATCTATCGGGCTGATTTCGGCAAGTAACTCACCCAGACCTTCTTCTACGAACCATTGGAATGATTTATTTTGGTGATCTACCAGGCTTGGTAATTCAATCGCATCGTCCTGCGTAGTGTAATAGACTCGCTTAGATGCTGGTGCTGATGTCTTGGCCATATGCGCGCTGTGCCCCCTGTGTTATGTAAATGATCGATCTGGACTATGGCCTGCATAAGTGGTTTGCAACACACCAAAATGCTAGGCGTTTTCGTCTACGTATCTAGTCTACGTATTTATGAGAGCCGTGTTTGTGATTGTTTGATGATTCGCGCGAAGGTTAACTAAGTGGGGGTATTTGGCTTGATAAGCGACCTATGGTCATAAGCACCCCAGCTTACACTACTTCTTACATATAAGTATGCCTTACTAGTCACACGTATGTCAAGCTTCAACTAACTGGCCTGTTTTGAGCCAGCCGGCATATTCCTCCAGGTATTTCTGAACCTGACTCAGATTAGCCGTCCGACTCTCATAGCGCGTAGATTTCAGTTGTTTTCCCATAATGCTGTAGCTGTCGCCGCGGGCCACCGGCTCCATGCCCAAACGTCGCGTTACCAGTATCCGCTGTGAAGTATTAGCATCATAGACATCAATCTCTACATTGCGAGTGAGATTGTAACCGCCATGGCTAACCACAGCATGTAATAGCGCCGGCTCTGCACCCTTAGCATGCGCCACTTCTACCAGCTCGGCAACGAAAACATTTGGTGAATGACGGCCAATAGCTTTTAATGTTTTCTGCACTTTAGTGGCATGAGATGGATTGGTTTTAGCCAGACCGGTCATGCGGCCATCGTCTTCCAGCTCACGGCTGATCCAATAGCTGTTGCCGGCGGCGACGTCTGATTGCATTAGATTCTGTTGCTCAATTATTGCCTGGCTTTGTAGTTTTTTTTCGGCGTCAAGCGGTACAAAATGATCATAGATGGCCCAGCGTGGCACTACAGCGCTGATACCTCGTGAGGCAGCATAACCGTTAGCTAAAACTTGCATTGCCCCCAGGGCGATGGCAGCTGTTATTTGATCTGGCTCAGTCAGCTGCTCCACGAGCAGTGGGTCGGCAGCGCTTCGCTCATAGTGTACAGAGGTCGTGGCAACAGTCATACGTTCCACCTTATACCTCTATGGATTGTATTGCAAAGATAAGCTTTTTAAACTTATGACTTAGGTGGGCTGGTGATGATAGCGTCAACGATGCCGTACTTTTTGGCCTCGTCAGCTGTCAGCCATTTGTCGCGTTCCATATCGGTATGTATTTTGTCGGCTTTCTGGCCGGTGTTCTTGGCCATGATGCTTTCGAGCAATGCCTTGATGCGCAATGACTCACGCAGGTCAATCTCTTGATCGGTAACTTTGCCTCGGGTACCTGATGATGGCTGATGGATCATGACAGTGGCGTTGGGTAGTGCAAAACGTTTGCCTTTGGTGCCCGAGCTCAGCAAAAAGGCGGCGGCTGATGCCTGGACGCCAATGCCGACGGTCTGGACATCATTGGTGATGTACTGCATGGTGTCGTAGATGGCCAAAGCGTCGTAGACACTGCCACCGGGGCTGTTGATGTAGAAATAAATGTCTTTCTTGGGATCCTCTGATTGCAGGAATAATAGCTGCGCGACTACGACATTGGCCGAGGCTTCATTGACATCTGAGCCCAAGAAGATAATGCGGTCTTTGAGGAGGCGCGAATAGATGTCATAGGCACGCTCATAGCGGCCATCGCTCTCGACCACGGTTGGAACTAATACTGACATATGCCTCCTTTGAATAGATCGTTAACTGTTATAAGTATATAAAAATTAGCACTCTCATGTCAAGAGTGCTAATTCTGATCATATAACAGATGTGTTGTTATTTGGCAGCTGCTGCATAGTCAGCTAGCGTTTGGATGGTTTTTTCGCTGAGTAGTCGGCTGGCAATATCGCGGCGGTTCTCGGGCTTATCGAGCTCAGCCTGCATGGCCACGTCTTTATACTGGCCTTTTAGCAGCTGCAGACGCATTTCCAATTCCTCGGGGCTGACATCAATCTGCTCTTTGTCGGCTATCTGGCCGAGTACCAGGCCGGCTTTGACGCGCTGGGTTGCCGGCTGGCGGTTTTTGTCGCGGTGCGTTTCCTCGGTCTGGCCTTCCTCATCAAGGTGCTCCTGCCAGGTCTGGCCTCGGTAGACCAGATTGCGTTTTTCTTCTTCCTCCAGGCGGTCAATCTCTTCGTCGATCAGACTGTCAGGAATGGCCACTTCGCTCTTTTCGGCAATGGTCTCCAGCAGTTCATTCTCAAAATTGCGGCGGCTCTGGGTTTCAGCCTCGGCGGTCAGCTGTTGCTTGATGTCGGCTTTGAGCTCGGCAAAAGTTTTGAACGGTCCGACTTTGGCTGCAAACGCGTCATCGAGCTTGGGCTGCTTGACAGCTTGGACACTTTTGACGGTGATGGTAAATACTACTTTGCGTTTCTGTAGAGTCTGGACGTTATAATCATCCGGAAAGGTAATCTTGAAGTCTTTCGTCTCATCCGGCTTCATGCCGATGACATTTTCCTCGAAGCCCGGGATGAAGCTATTGCTACCGATGAGTAAAGGGTAATCTTTGCCATCGGCACCGCTGATCGGCTCCTTGGTTTTGGCGTCGACACCGCTGAAGTCAATAGTGGCTTGGTCGCCGGACTTCACGGCTCGGGCCACATCCTCTTTGTCAGCAACCCGGGCTTTGAGGTCAGCGATGACGGCGTCGATCTGCTCAGGAGTGACCTTAGCCGGCTTTTGGGTTAACTTAATCTTTTTATAATCAGCCAGCTTGATCTCGCCGATGACATCGAGCTCGGCAGTGAACTCCAGCGTGGTGTATGGTACAAACTTACTAATGGTAACCTGCGGCTGGCTGACCGGCCGAAGCTTTTCTGACTGGACGGCATCGACATATGCCCGGTTGACGGCTTGTTCGAGAAACTCAGCCTCCAGCAGTCGCTGGTCGATCTGCTTTTCAACCAGGTTCTTGGGAGCTTTGCCAGCACGAAAGCCCTGGAGCTTGATGTTTTTGCCCAGGACGGCTACGACATCTGCCTTGACGGCGTCAATCAGCGTCTGGTCGGCTGTAATACTCAGCTTAATTTTAGTAGGGGTAAGGGTCTGGCGTGTAGTTTGCATAGTGATTTACTGTACCAGATGCGGAGCGCATATGCCAAGCTGTTATTTTACTAGAACGGTCAACATACTGATGCCAGCTATTAGCCATGCTACTTCAACAATCGCGCCGGATGGCCTTTCAAACCACTGGATACCAGCCGCAAATTTTTCCAGTACATTAGCTTTCCACGGTTTACCACTGCGGGCTTTTATAAAATGATTGAGCCAGAGTAAATCCGGTGAAGTGGCTAGAAATGCACAGGCAGCAGCCAGCAACCAGTGATGCGGATGAGTGGCTGCTAACATTCCTACCAGTAAGATACAGAGCATACTGTCGACCAGTATGAGATTGCGAAATGCCTTGCTGCGAATCCAGCCGTCGTCTTTTATGCCGAAATGTGGAATGGCATCGCAGACAAAATGCGACATAAAGGCCACAGGCAAGGCGACCACTGGTTGGCCAATTATGAGACCGACAACGGCACCGGTTACAGCATGATTTATAGCGGTCATTGTAACTGCTGTATAACAGCATTTACGGTCATCTTTTGCTCGTCACCCGTCCGCAAATTTTTTAGTTTGAATTCGCCTGAGGCAAGCTCACGTTCACCAATAATTAGTACGTTTGCAATTCCCTTCTTCTCAGCAGTTTTGAACTGGTCACCAGGTTTGCGGCCAGAGACGTCGACGGCGACGTTTAGGTCTTGGCGGAGGTTGGCAATGATCGGTTGGGCCTGGGCATTTACATCACCGATCAGTACTATGTACAGATCAGTTTCCGGCTTTAGCTCCGGCAGTAGTCGGTGCGAACGCAGAAAATTCTCGAGCGTCACATCGCCCCAGCCAAAACCAACGGTTGGCACTGCTGCCACGCCAAACAGTCCGACTAGGCCGTCGTAGCGGCCGCCACCCATCATCGAACGATTATTTTCGGCATCGGCATCAGCCACTTCGAAAATGATCCCGGTGTAGTAGTCAAAACCGCGCATGATAGTCGGATCGAAGACTGCATTGGAAATACCGGTGGCGGCCAGCTGCTGCAATAAGTTGTCCAATTCATGATATGAGCTTTGTGACTTAACCTCGCTTGGCAAGTCCTGCAGCGTTCTAACGTCTAAAATAGCCAGTAATTTTTCAGTCACACCGGTTGCGCGGGCGGGATCGGAAATGACTGCATCAACTTTGCTAATGAACTCCGAGCGGTCCATTTTGTTGATCCTATCAATCAGCTTACCAACGGCATGCTGAGCTGCCTCGTCCAGCTGCAAGTAATCAGCCAGTAAATAGTTAATGAGTTGGCGGTGATTAAGCCGGATCTCATACATATCGGACTTCGCACCAAACGCCTGGAAAATACCATTCACAAGTGTAATCAACTCTAATTCGGCAGCCGTGCTGGCAATACCGAAGACATCGACATTGAGCTGCCAGTGCTCGCGCAGGCGGCCGCGCTGTGGCCGCTCATAACGCCAAAGATTAGGAATGCTGTACCAGCGCAGTGGGTAGGCGAGCTCCTGACGCTTAGCAGCGACCATCCGACTGACTGTCGGTGTCATCTCGGGGCGAATGACAACTTTGCGGCCACCGCGATCCTCGAAAGTGTACGTCTGTTCATTGACAATTTCTTCGCCAGTTTTGGCGAGGTAAATGTCCAGTGGTTCGAGAATTGGCGCATCATATTCTTCATAGCCAAAACGCTCAACCGTCTGGCGTAGTGTATTGAACATGTATTTTTGGAGGCGCTTATCTTCCGGATAGAAGTCGCGTGCCCCTTTGTAGGGTTGAGTGGATAGTGCCATTGACTTCATTCTCCTATAGTTGGACCTGCAAAACAAGAATACCGGTCATAGCACCGCAACTGGACTAGACTGTTTGAGATTCAAGCTTATCAATACGACCTTCATGGTCATCGACTTGATCAATAGTCGCATCAAGCTTATTCTCAATTCTTGCAATGTCGGTTTTATCAGCCTTTTTTGCAAGTTCCGCATCTTGCAGATCAAATCGCTCGAATATCAATTGTGTGAAGGTGCTGAATAAACTTTCCACCTCTTTCATCATATCTTTTATGATTTCTGATTTGAACTCTTTCATCGACAACCGAAGATCTCTTTGGGTCACTGGCAGGTCATCATCGTTTTGCTTCATATAATAAGTAAACACTACTGCCGCGCCTAAGTCATTAAATTTAGCTTAAACTTTCGTTGTAATTAGCCTGCGTAAAAACCGAATGAAACCAGGCGCTCCGAAGAACAGTTGCGTAGCAATGGTAAAGGCGTGACCGACAGATGGTACTACACGATTATGAGCGCCGGGGATATGACTGTCTGCTGCCGGCACAATCGGATCGATGATACCGTACCGTGACAAAATACGCCGGCGTTCGGACTTAGATAAAGCCTGCAGGGCAATGAAACCGGTATCGGCCGCCGCACCAAAAGCCGAGTTGCGCCGAATGAGCTGGGGCGCGATAGCATGGGGCCGGTTGATCTTGCCGGCTATCAGCACCACACCGGCCACCTCCTGCTGGCGGGCATGAAAAGCGTTAATGACCGCTGTAGCTCCGGCACTGGCGCCAACCAGTCCCACGGTCTTACCCTGACCTACAGCATGGTCTATCCGCGCCAACAACCGCTCAAACTTGGGATCCCACTGCTCACCATCGCCCCAGCCCGTCTGGAATAGCTCGGCGCTGACACCCCACCATTTCCAGGTGTTAACCAGCTTTTGTTGGCCAGCCACCCGATGATCGCCGAGCCCTGGTACATATATCAAATGTAATTTGCGCTTAGTATACATAGCCACTTCCTATTTAACCACGATTTCGTTCAACAAAAAGCCAGCAATGCTGGGTGCCTTATGTGATGCGCTCATATGAATCTAAACGGAACCGAATTGCTGTCGCCATTTGGCATTGAGGTTATCAACACTATCGATTGTGAGATCAAGCTTATTTCCAAGTTGGGCTTGTCTGATTTCATCGTCAATCGATACGAAATGAGCTGGAGTCCTTTCCTAAATAGATCCGCTATACGTTCTTCAAGCGCAGCAAGATCATGATTTTAGTAATTGCTCCCAAATGGGCTTCAAAAAACCCTTTTGAACACAAGTTGTTTGAGGGGATTATCGGCTACCCCCCCGAACTTTTCAAGAGGGTTGTGAAAAGCGCCATGGAATCAGACTATGTTCAGGCGTATAATTCGTTGTCTATGAGCGACACCAACGAAAACTACATGGGCATTTTGCTCGAGCAGATCCGCGACCAAAACCAAGCTGTACTGGAAGCGGTTGGGGATATGCAGCAGCACGTTGCCAAGATCCCGGCTATGGCTGAGCAACTCGAGCGTCTTGAGGCCAAGGTTGACACCGTGGTCTCAGCCGTCAAAGCGACCAACGCTGACTTGGCTGATCTAGATGGCCGAGTTGCTCGGCTTGAGCACGCGGTCTAGCTGCTAGATCTACAGCATCGATTGAGCCGGCAGATGGCAAGAGCCGGTCTCGTTGGCATGGCGCCGCTTGGTCTTGAGTACATCGTCAAGTCGCAAGCGCTGGTCAAGTATGAGAAATAGGTCGCTGCCGTCGAGCGTCAGGAACGTCGTGCCCTCGCTGTACTGATCCAGCGCTGGCTGGGTGAAGCCATTGACGCTGACGAAGAGCCCAATGGCATTCTTGCCCTTTCGGCGTACTTTGGCCGTGAAAATGTCGGCATCACCTCGGTCGACGAGTTCCCTGCGCCAGCGGGCCTCAACCACGTAGTCGTCGGTGTCGAAGGTCAGGGCGCCGTCAATCTGCTCGCGCTCAAGGCTGTAGGCAAGCCGAGGCTCCATGTCGAACAGCCTGAACAGTTTGGCCAACAGCTTCTCGAAGGCGTAGCCGCGCGCATGGACATCAGCGGTCGACTGCAACGTCATGAACGCACTCTTGAGGTTGTCGATCTCGTCGGAGAAACGACGGGTGGCTTCGGCTCCGAGTCGGTTTGCCTCGCGTTTGGCCTGCGATTTTTCGCGTTCGGCGACCTGGTCAGAGAACTCGGTCGTCAGCGCTTTCAATCGAGCGACTGCGGCCCGTGCCTCTGAGAGCCGGAGTTTACGGTCATCTGCATCCTTCAACTGCTCGAGGTTGGAAAAGCTCGTCATAGCAGCGATCTCGAGCATGAGATCAAGCGTCACGTCTTGATTCTTGGACTCCCTGGCGACTAGGCGATCTACCAACTGGTCTGAAACGACTCGCTTGGGCTCTTGAAAGTTCAGGCCGGCAAGCAGATCGGGCGAGTCACGCAGTGCCGTCCGCAGGAGCGTCTCGAACAGGCGCTTATGCCAAGTGATGACTGGAAGCGCTTCCCGTAGCGCTTGGTAGGCGGTTGTCGAAATCTTTCTCACACTCTTATTCTA
This sequence comes from uncultured bacterium, assembly GCA_964236675.1. Taxonomy (GTDB): domain Bacteria; phylum Patescibacteriota; class Saccharimonadia; order Saccharimonadales; family UBA4665; genus JBDSWU01. Next base: position 95,402 of record CAXSFI010000001.1, on the reverse strand, counting down.
CTTTAGACCGAACGACTTATATGATGCAGTTCTAACAACGGGCCGGGAGCGTCACCCCTGAGCCAAAAACAGCGAATACGCCCGATGTCTTACCTCCCGACTCAGATCGAGGCCGGGAGGGTTTGAACTTCTGACAGGGGTCACGGTTGTTCGAAACATATAACTCAGGTTGCGGGATGGCATGAAAAGAGGTACTAGCTGGCCGGCTGGTACCTCTGTTATATTCAGATTCGAATATATATTCTGGTGCGGATGAGAGGACTTGAACCTCCATGCCTTGCGGCACCAGCTCCTAAAACTAGCGTGTCTACCATTTCACCACATCCGCATGTGACCTGGGGTATTTTACGAGATTTTGCGGTAAATGGCCAGCTGAGTATCGCCGTAACTACGGTTTTCGATCATTACCAGCTGATCCAATGCTGGCCAGTCACCCTTGCCTGGCCAGTTCAGTACTAGTAACCCGTCGCCTTTCACGTGGCGATGCAGGAATTTCATGTCGCGCCACGGAATGTTGTCGAAAGGTGGGTCGGCGAATACCAGATCGAATAACTGAGCTTGGTGTCGGGTCGACCAGGCATTGTAGTAGGCCCGGACAGTCTTGATCTGTTCGTCGATACCAAGTGATGCAATATTTTTCTGAATAATGGAGTCGGCACCTTTATCTACCTCGATGCAGACTGCAGAGGCCGCGCCGCGGCTGATGGCCTCGATGGCGAGCGCACCAGAGCCGGCAAAGACGTCGAGGACTGTAAGGCCGGTAATGTCACCAAGGATGCCGAAGATGGCACCGCGGACTTTCTCACTCATCGGATGCGTGCGGTGACCATGCGGGCTTTCGAAGGGGCGGCCGCCGAGGTAGCCGGCAATAACTCTCATGTCTAAGCTTGCTCCAGTGTGCCGGCTTCGCGGGCGGCTCCATACCAGATAACTGTAACTGCTTGCATCAGAGCCGGCGCCAACTGGTTACGCACCCGCCTGGCAAGTGGCAGCGTCCAGCCCGACTTATAGTAGTCATCATAAAACTCCTTGCGGGCAATATCCTGCGCCAGATCACGATACCACTGGCCAATTGTCCGCTCTGAAAAAGCCGCCAGCTTATCGGCGGTTGGGGCTTTCCATTTGAGATGCGACGGCGCAATCAGCACCGCCACGCCCCATTCGAACATATAGTGCGTGGTAAACAACCCTTTAGCTCCCCAAAATTTCCAGTTGTTACTAGCTTGTTCGCGGAGCGTGTCACCTGGAAAGATCGCTTTTTCTTTAAAAGTAGTTCGGGTTTCGAGCCCCTTTCCACCTCGGAGTTCGATTAGTTTTTCTTCATAAGGATAGTGGTGGGCTGGCGTCAGGCCATCGACCACTGCGTGGGCCAGCCAGGCGGCTTCAAAGCCGGCTCGGACGCTGTCATGGCCTTTCAGAGCTTTGACTAGTAGCTTGTAATGGCTTTCTATAAGCGTGATCAGCTGGGTGTCATCGATGTCGAATGGTTGCAGATAGTGCCAGGGTTCATCTTTGGCCGGGCTTTTGCGCTTGATGGCGTCCGGGCCTTTTACACCTTCGAAATGCAGAATGCCCCGAATGGCCGGGAAGTAACAGTGGGGAGCCAACTGTTTGAGGTGGCGCCGGGCCACCCGGTCAATCTTCTGATGGGCGCCGAGCACCCGCCCGGAAGCGGGCGTCAGCGTGGAGCCGGCGTACATTAGTTGAGGTTCGTTACTGCCCGCAGGCGATTAACATGATTCATAAGATAGGTATATTTTAGCAAATCCTGACCACTATCTATAATCGCCTGGGCTTCAGAGCGAGCGGCAGCAATCAGTCTGACGTCGCTGAGACTGGCAATCCGCAGGTCCAGCTGGCCGTGCTGCATCTGTCCGTAGATGGCGCCCGGCCCGCGTAGCTCCAGATCTAGCTCAGCTAGTTTGAAGCCGTCGCCGGAGCTTTCCAGTGCTCGCAGACGTCGGGATGGCGGCTTGGAGTCAGACAGCATCAGGTAGCAATAACCTTGGTGATGGCTGCGCCCCACCCGGCCGCGCAACTGGTGTAGCTGTGCCAGGCCGAAGCGCTCGGCCGACTCGATCAGCATGATAGTGGCATTGGGCACGTCGACACCGACTTCGATGACAGTGGTGGCGACCAGTATATCGAGCCGTTTGTCGACGAATGCCTGCATGACTGCGGTCTTGTCGGCTGGCTTGAGCTTGCCGTGCAGCAGGCCAATCCGGCGGTGCTTGAAGACGGTCTTCTGCAGATCGTCATATACCGATTCAGCCGATTTGACGTTCAGAGTTTCGGAATCGGTGATGACCGGGCAGACTACGAACAGCTGCCGGCCGGTAGCCAGCTCAGTGTCGATCTGCTTGTACAGCTGGGGCCGCGAGTTGGGTGACATGACCTGAGTGATAATCGGTAAGCGACCGACTGGCTTGTCGGCAATGACCGAGATGTCCAGCTCGCCGTAGAGTGTTAGTGCCAGTGAGCGCGGGATGGGCGTGGCCGTCAGGTTTAGCACGTGCGGCATGTGGCCAGCCTTGGCTTGCAGTGTTTTGCGCTGGTCGACACCGAAGCGGTGTTGCTCATCTATCACTACTAGCGCCAGACGCTCCATATTGACCTTTTCCTGGATCAATGCCTGGGTACCGATCATGAAGCGAGTCTGGCCATTGCTGATGGCCTGCTGGGCGCGTTTCTTTTGGGCGGCGCCAAGGCTGCCGACCAACAGTCCGACCTGGTCAGCCAGGCCGATCGGCTCCAGCAGATTATAGATGGTCTCGGCATGCTGCCTAGCCAGCAACTCGGTCGGCGCCATTAGCGCTACCTGCCAGCCTTCATGCATGACCATCAGCGCGGCCATCGTTGCCACCACCGTCTTGCCGGAGCCGACATCGCCTTCAACCAGTCGGTTCATGGGCTCCGACCGCTGGAGATCAAGGTAAATCTGCCAAATAACTTTGCGCTGGGCGTCAGTCAGCACAAATGGCAAGTTGCTAACGAATTCCTTTGCCAATGATTCGTGGAAGGGCACGGCCAGCGCCTGCTCGCGCTGGTTGGCCTGCTTATTGAGCAGCGCTGCCAGGCTAAGACTGAAGACTTCCTCGAAGCCGAGGCGGCGGCGGGCCGTGTCGAGATCGGCAGCAGAGTCCGGAAAGTGGATCGCTCGCAAAGCTTCGGCCCGACTCACCAGTTTTTGGTGTTTAACGATGTGCGCCGGTAGAGTTTCTGGCAATGAGTGGATGATGGGCAGGACCTGATACAGCGCCGCTCGTATTTGCCGCGATGTCAGTCCCTTGGTTTCACGGTAAACAGGCAAAATTCTAGCGGCATTGACTACAAAATCGCTAACCAGCTCAATAGTGGGATTCATGATCACCAGCCGGCCGTGACTCAGCTCGAACAGCCCGGACACAAAATAAAGGCGGTCAGCATGAATGGCGCCAGCTCGATATGACTGGTTGAACCAGGTCAGCCTTACACTGCCGGTCTCATCAGCCGCTACCGCCTCGGTAATGTGCATGCCCCGCCGGACATAGCGTCCAGACGCCCGTTCGATCATCACCTGGATGGTTACCAGACCAGGACGGAGCCGATTGACCGGCGTCACTTCAGAATAGTCCTCATAGCGTCGCGGATAGTTATCTATCAGATCAGCCACCGTTTTGAGGCCAAGTATGGCAAATTTGCGGGCCACCGCTTCGCCGACACCTTTTAGTTCGGTTACTGAATCACTCGAAGTCATACCCCTAGTATACGGCCAGGCGATTGCTAGACGTCTTTGCGAACCAGGAAAAAGACTGATGGCCCAAAATAAGTTCTGGCCAGCGGCCGCTGCATGGCTCGTTCGGCGCCGAGCATAACAGCCTTAGGTAGTAGCTTTTTGAGGCGCGGACTGCGCAGGTTGGACACAGACAGCGTATTCACAACTTTGAGGTGGGCATGCTGCAACTGGCGAATGACAGTTTTAGGGTTATGATTGACGAATGAAATGCTGGCATCATCACGGTTGTCAGCGGTCCGAATATCGACTGGTTTTACCGGCAGGCGATGGCCTTTGACGGCATGCTTCAGGCGGTTGCGGAAGTGGGCATAGTTAGCGACTTCAATAATGGCGTAACCTTTGTCACTTAGCACGCGGCTGATCTCACTAAACTCCTGAGCTGGATCCGGCAGATGGTGCATGACACGGATCATCGTCAGCAGGTCAATCGAACCGTCTTTGAATTTGAGATCGTCAGCCTGCATCAGCTTGCGTTCAATGGCTGGTCGCTTCCTCAAAAAATCAGCCGCAATATCCAGTTGCTTTTGGCTGGGCTCAGCCAGCGTCACGACGTCTGCATACTTTTCTAGCATCAAACACAGTCGGCCGTAGCCTCCACCAATGTCAACAGCATGCTTAAAGCGGCGTCCGCTTAGCAGCCGGCGAATGGCTAATTCTTCGGCGTCATGCTCATACTGCCGTTCATCCCAATAGTGCAAGTAGTTAAATGTCGAATCATTGTACTTATCCTGATTAGCCTTCTTGTTAGACTTGCTGGGACTGCTCTTGGGTACTGAGGTTGGTGCTTTTGCCATATGATTCCTTATTATATTGTCTTAAGTGTATATCATTTGCTATTCAAGCGAGCTCAATCAGCGCCGAATCTTTGTAGGCCTTCCCGCGCCGTAGTAGCAGCACGCCATTGCTAAAATCATCGGCCTGAAAATGTTCACGGTCAATTTTTTGACCATTTACCGAAATGGCGTTGGACTGTAGCAGCCGGCGGCCTTCAGACATTGATGTCGCTAGGCCAGTGCTAACCAAGGCTTCGAGCACCGATGAATTAGCACCGGTGCTGGCGCTAGCCAAGTTACTATGAATTTCCGCCAAAACCTCCGGGCTAGCATCGGCTACTGCCTGACGCCCTGTCAAGAAGTCAGTTACTGTCTGTGCAAACTGCACCGCTTCAGCGCCGTGTACCAGCTCTGTAACAGCTTGAGCCAATGCCGTCTGGGCAATCCGCGCCTGACGGTTCTGCTCATGGTCCGTCATAATGCTGGCAATCTGGGGAGCATCGAGTAGCGTATAAATTTTCAAATAATCTTCCGCACCGGCATCATCCAGATTGATCCAGAACTGATAAAACTGGGTCGGTGTGGTTTTGGCAGCATCCAGCCAGACAGCGCCGGTTTCGGATTTGCCGAACTTAACCCCAGTTGATTTATTGATAACCAGCGGCGCTGACCAGACATGTGCCTCCTTGCCCGTCGCCCGCCGGATCAGATCGACACCGGCAATCGAGTTGCCCCACTGGTCGGCGCCACAGATCTGCAGGCTGACACCCATGGTGTTATACATATGCAAGAAGTCATAACCTTGGATGAGTGAATAGCTAAATTCAGCATAGCTAATGCCAGCTCCGCCGGCGCCTAAACGACTCTGTACAAATTCCCGGCCCAGCATTTGACTGAGGGGCACATGCTTACCGACGGTTCGCAAAAAATCCAGGTAGCTCATGTCCTTAAACCAATCATAATTATCAACCATCTCGAACGGCTGACCGGCCAGCAAACGCTGGAACTGGCCGGCAATACCAGCTTTGTTGGCGGCCACCACCTCTGGCGTATTCAGATCACGCTCCTGAGCTTTGCCGTCGGGGTCACCAATCAATCCAGTGGCTCCACCGACCAATAAAACAGCTTTATGACCATAGTCGATGAAATGACGGACCATCATCATCATGGCCAGATTACCAATGGTCATAGAGTCGGCACTCGGATCGACGCCGAGGTAGAAGGTTATCGGCTCACCATCAAGTGCGGCGGCAGACTTATAAGTAGTTTGATTGACGAAACCGCGCCAGGTCAGTTGTTCGGAAAGCGTCATAGATGGTAAGTGTCCTTATAGTAGTAGCTCCAGTATATCGCATGAGGTAGCTACCGGCCAAACCGCGAAAACTGTATCTAGACTGAAACATTAGCAAAAAATATGAGCTTATTGTGACTTGCATTTGCTATAATGAGGCGCATACCCTAGGGATGAACCAGAGATAAACCACTGATGAAAGATACAGACATTTAGCATGCAAGCACCAAAAGCCCCTAAGCTGCCGGGGCGTTCCAAGCGCAGTCGACGACCTAAGAACAGCGTTACTACCAGCAGTGGCAAGACTTTGACTGTTAACCGTAGTTTGAATGATCGTCGTCAGGCTGGTAGAGTCGCCCGCCAGGCCGCAAAGGCTGAGTACTTGAGTACCCTGCCTAAGAATCGTCTCAAAAGGATACTGGTGCGCTTGGAGCCAAAACGCGTAGCCAGGTACTGGTTCAGCCGCGAAGGCGGCATTATGGCCCTGAGAGTCATCGGTGTGTCATTTGTTTTGGGCTTCATCCTTATCATCGGCATGTTCGCTTACTTCCGCAAAGACCTGCCTAAGATCAAAGACATTGACGGTTCCAGCCAGGGGGGCAGCGTCAGTTACTACGACCGGACCGGCCAGACTTTACTGTTTCAGGATTACGATGAGTTCAAGCGCACGCCCGTGCAGACCAGCGAAATGTCCATATATATACGTCAAGCAACCGTCGCCATCGAAGACAAAGATTTCTATAAGGAAGGCGCTTTCAACATTCGCGGCATTATTCGGGCTGCCGCCCATGATGCTACCGGTGGTTCAACCCAGGGTGGCTCGACCATCACCCAGCAGCTGGTCAAGTTGGATCAGAACTGGACCAATGACCGTACCATCACCCGTAAAGTCAAAGAACTGATATTGGCCGAGGAAATCGAGCGTGAGTATACCAAAGCTGACATTCTGACCGGATACCTCAACATCGCACCGTATAGCGGTACGGACACCGGTATTGAAGCTGCCGCCCAGGATTATTTCCACATATCCGCCAAGAATCTAACGCTTGAGCAGTCAACCTTGCTGGCGGCCATACCGCAGTCACCCGGCCAATATGCACCGTATGATAGCCCCAAATATAATCCAGGAGCGACTGAAAGTACTTTCAACGAGCCCGGGGTGATCCAGCGCCAGCATTACATTTTGGCCAAAATGGTCGAGCAGCATTACATTACCCAGGCTCAAGCCGATGCCGCAAAAAAGGTCGATGTGCTGGCTCAGGTGCAGCCGCTGCAGTCTCATGACGCCAATAAGAAGGCGCCGTTCTTCGTCGATGCTGCCAAAGCCCAGCTGATACAAAAATACGGCACCAGCGTCGTGGATCATGGTGGCTGGAAAGTCATAACCACCCTCAATCTGGACCTGCAGGCTAAAGCCGAACAGTTGGTCGCCAGTAACGCCACAAGGGCAGCAGCTATTGGCGCCGACGAAGAGGCGATGGTCGGTGAAGATGTCCAGACTGGTCAGATAGTGATGTTGGTCGGTGGTACCGATTTCTCTAAAAACCAGAATAATTATGCCGCCCGGGTCAAGATTCCACCGGGCTCCAGTTTTAAGCCCTATGACTACGTAACGCTCATCAATAACAATAATAACGTCGGCGCCAGCTCGGTCGAGTACGATACGCAGGGCGCTCTCCCCGGTTACCCCTGTTCTGACAAAACGCCGCCGGAGACCACCAATCCCAGTGATCCAGATGGTAGCGCTAAGTGCCTCTGGGACTTCGATCGTCACTATACCGGTCCACTGACGCTACGTTATGCCCTTGGTGGCTCACGTAACGTGCCGGCTGTCAAAGCTATGACATCAGCCGTGCCAAACGACACCAGCAAAGGTAAAATAAACTCTATTAATTCCGTCATCAACACGGCTTCGGCAATGATGGACAATACCTACGCTCAGGACCACAACAAAAAAACGTATAACTGCTACGCCGATGCAGCTTTGACCATCCCCAATCAATGTGGTTCGGCAGCTGCTATTGGCGATGGTGCCTATCTGACGCTCGACAACCACGTCAATGGGCTAGCTACCATGGCCCGCCTGGGCAACGCCATTCCACGTACCTACATCATGTCCATCACCGATACCGGCAAAAAGCCCTTCTACCAATGGACGCAGCCCCAGGCCAAGCAGGTCGTCAAGGCCGACGCCGCCTATATCCTCAATGACATGGCTTCCGATCCGCGCGCTAGTTACCTGAGCGGTAATTGTAATGACACCAGTTGCACACCCACCAGTTTTACGGGCACAAAATTCCATCGCTATCAGGGCTGGCACTTCGCCATTAAGACCGGCACGACCGACCTCAACTATGATGGCCTGATGACGAGCTGGTCAACCAAATACGCGGTAGTCAGCTGGATCGGCAGCAGCACCCGTCAGGTACAGCTCAAGACCACGGCCATGGAGAACTACACCGAGCCGCTGACAGGCGCCTGGATGGAGTACGCTCACGCTGGCGTCAAACCGGTCAACTGGACGCAGCCAGCAAGCGTAAAAGTTGCCGCCGCTTATACCCTCACTCATGCCTCTTACCGTACCCAGCAAGTGCCTGGACCAACCACCGACCTCTATCCGGGCTGGTACGCCGGTGGCAGTGGTACCAACAATAAAAATACCTCGCAGACACTGGACAAGGTATCGGGCAAAGTCGCTACCAGCTGTACCCCGGCCAGCGCCAAACAGGTACAGGCTAACGGCAACGTGGCATTCTGGAATGTTGATATCTACAACGGTGGCCGAACCAGCATCAATGGTGGTGCGTCAACCAGCCCCGGCAGTAACAGCGCTGCCCCGACCGATGACATTCATAACTGTAACGATAGCCCGCCGACCATTACCCTGACAGCGCCATCTGACTGTACTAGCAGCTGTACTATTACCGCCACTGTCAGCCAGGGTACACATCCCTTTACCGACGACCAGTATGCCCAGTTCCCTGGTACCATAACGTTCAATCTTGGCAGCAACCAGATTTACACTGCCAACGTCAGTGATTCTCCCAGCACCATATCATTCCCATACAAGCCGTCATCGTCCGGCGATGATACGCTGACGGCCACCGTCACTGACAGTGTATTGTATTCTGCCAGCGACTCGGCCCACATAACATACGCACCGGCTGCCGCTGCTCAGGCCATTACTGTCATTAGCCCGACACCGAACCAGACCTTCGGCTCAAACTCTGTGCTTGTTACCTGGAACGCCACGGTGCAGAGCGCTACCTTTACTGTCCAGGTGAAGAAAAACACCGGCAGTGAAAGCTATGGCTGCAATAGTTCCAACACTTCTTGTTCCATCAGCCTTAGCGGTCCCGGCCAGTACTCTCTATACGTCAAAGATGCTGAAGGCAATCAGTCTGGCGTCGTCAACTTTACACGCAGCTAGACGGGCTGTGCTTCGGCAGTGTGGGTCGGCAGTGACGGACTGACTCAATCTTTTTCGAGAAACTGATTGAGCGCTGCCCGGATATCGGCTACACCGTGCAGGCCTGCCGGCTGCTTGCCTGTCTTTTGTTGTGGCCCGATGGCGCCATCAAAACCCAGCTTGGTGGCTTCAGCCAGCCGCTTTTCGGCCTGGGGCACATGGCGGACTTCACCTGACAGGCCGACTTCGCCGAAAACCACAGCATTTTTCTTGAGCTGCAGCCCTTTGGCCGCTGAACCAATTGCCATACAGATAGCCAGGTCGGCCGCCGGCTCCCGGATCTGCATGCCACCGACAATATTGATGTAAATATCATATTCTGCCAGGTGTAGTTTTGTACGGCGCTCCAGCATGGCCACCAACAGGTTTAATCGATTAAGATCAAAGCCGCTGGCAGCTCGCTTGGGGTAACCGTAACTTGTTTTATTGACCAAGGCTTGCACCTCGACCAGCAGCGGCCGGGTGCCTTCCATGGTGGCCAGAACGACCGAGCCGTCACTGATCTGGCGCTCAGCTAACAGCGCTGCAGACGGATTTTCAACTGGTTGCAAACCCTGCTCTACCATTTCGAAGATACCGGCCTCATTGGTCGAACCAAAGCGATTCTTGACCGCCCGCAATATCTTGAAGCCACCATAACGGTCGCCTTCCAGCTGCAGCACTACGTCCACCACGTGCTCCAGCACTTTCGGGCCGGCGATCGAACCTTCCTTGGTAACGTGGCCGACTAATATAACAGCGGTGTTCGACTGCTTGGAAGCAGCGGTAATAAGCTGTGTACTGTTGGTTATTTGTGAAACATTACCCGCCGCCGAAGCGATGGCGCTGCAGCTGATGGTCTGGATGGAGTCGACGATGACCAGTTTATAGTCAGCGGCACCAATAGTGGCAGCAATGTCGTCAGCCGAAGTACTGGTAGCTAGCTTCAGCTCGTTGCGTACCGTACCGAGGCGTTCAGCCCGCAGGCCAATCTGATGAGCTGACTCTTCACCGCTGACATAGAGCACCGGCTCCGAAGCTGCCGCGGCGTATGCCAACTGTAACAGCAAGGTACTTTTGCCGATGCCTGGCTGGCCGGCAATCAGATTGACGCTCCCAGCTACAATCCCGCCACCAAACACGGCATCAACTTCTGCAATACCTGTCTGCAGTCGTGGCTGGTCATGGGCCACCGAAGCTGAAACCGACTGCGTAGTTAAGCGGCTGCCGCCGGTGACGGTACCAGCTACGCTGGCGGCCGTCAATTGCTCCTGCAGCGTGTTCCATTCGCCGCACTTGTCACAGCGGCCAGCGTAGCTACTATGGGGGGCGCCACAATTGCTACAAATGTACTGAATAGCTGGTTTTTTGGCCATAAATTGTCGACTCCTCTTGGTTAACCCAGTGTACTACGACCCAGCCAGGATGGTAAGTAATTTAAGCTTTATTTAATACCTGCCAACCTATTGGCTGACAGTCGTAGCAGTCGTTCGGGTATCGAGCGCCTTATCGAGTGTGGCCAGTTGGCTGGCTACGGCATTACGAGCTGCCACCAGCTGATTGTAGCCAGCAACCGCCGCTTGCAGGCCGGCGACCGCTTTGTTGTAGCCATCTATCTCGGCATTGAAACCGGGTACCTCGGCATTATATTGAGCTATAT
>CAXSFI010000001.1:0-84445 GCA_964236675.1 uncultured bacterium | reverse complement strand
TATATTATTATTGGCATAAGCGTTAATGCGTGCCCGATCGCTACTTATCTGCGCCAGCTGGGCTTTGGCGGACGCTTCCTGGCTGTCTATGGATCGCTTCAGATCGTTCAGCTGCTTATCATCAGACGCTATCGCCGATTGACGCTGGCTAAATTGCGCCTGGTAATGCTGTCCATAGCCGACAACTTTGGAACGGTCAGAGAAATAGCGTTTATAATATGCCTCTAGCTCGGGCGGCAATGCAGTGACTTCGGTGCCAAATAGCGAGTGCATTTCATCGGTGACTGAGTTGGGCTCGGTTTGCTGATAGATTTTGATCTCATTCTTGACCTGATCACTCAGTGCACCAGTTTTGTAAAAGGCCTCCAGCTGTTGGTTGACCACCGCCCGGTCATGTCGAGTGAGCCGCGAATAAGCAGCATGCAGTGTTTCATGGGCCGCTGTTACCTGTTGGACGCCAGCTAGTGAGGTGTCTGGCACAGCGTAAATGTATATGCCCTTCTCCACGGCATGGTAACAGCCTAGCACTATCGTTTCCTGATTTTCAGGACATAGTGCCCGAAACCCTTTGACAGTCGAGACAATCTGCGGCTTATTAAGATAGAACAGATGCCGGGCATAGTCGTTCATGGTGGTATCATTGGCCAATGTCACGGCCGCCGGTTCGGGCGTATAGCCGCGTAACCGCCACCAGTCAAAGATCCTATTTTGACTGGCCAGCAGACCAGCCAGCGCAGCCAATAGCACCAGCAAACTTATCAGGCTCGAGAGCTTTGATTTACTCCTTTTTGAAGGCTGTTCATTCGTTGGTTGTGGCATAGGTCAGAGCACTGTTTTTGGCTGCTATCTGAATAATATCACCTTTGGTATATTTTTCGTCGAGTAACTCGAAGGCCACGTGGTCTTCGATGGTGTCCTGGATCAGCCGACGCAGCGGCCGGACGCCATTCTTGGCATCATAGCCGTTTTCCAGCAGATACTGCTTGGCACCGGGTGTCAGCTGCAGGCTTAGAGCCTTCTTTTGCAAGCGGTTCTTAAGCTCATCAATCTGCAGGTCAATGATCTTGAAGATGTCCTTCTGGGTCAGAGCCCGGAAGACGATTACCTTGTCGATGCGGTTGAGCAGCTCGGGGCGCATCATCTTCTTTAGCTCGTCGGTCACCCGGTCTTTATTGATCTGATGCAGTTCATCGAGGTCTTTGAGTTCACTGGTCTTGGTAGCCCGGAAACCAAAGTTAGCTTCTTTTTGTAACTTGTCGGCGCCGATGTTGCTGGTCATGATGACAATGGTATTGGTGAAGTCGATCCGACGGCCCTTGGCATCTGTCAGGTAGCCGTCCTCGAGCATCTGGAGCATCATGTTGAAGACGTCGGGGTGGGCCTTTTCAATCTCATCGAACAGCACCAGGCTATATGGCTGCCGGCGGATTTTGTCGGTCAACTGACCACCGTCTTCGTAGCCGACATAACCGGCAGGAGCACCAACCAGTCGCGAGACATTGTGATGTTCGCCGAACTCCGACATGTCTATCTTGACCATGTTATTTTCCGAGCCGAAAAATTCACGGGCCAGGACCCGAGCCAACTCAGTTTTACCGACGCCGGTTGGACCAAGGAAGATAAACGAGCCTATCGGCCGTTTCTCGCTACCAATGCCACTACGGTTGCGACGGACAGCCCGCGAAACGGCTTCGACGGCTTCACGTTGTCCAATAACATGCTTGCTGAGCGATTTTTCAAGGTTCAGCAGGTATTTGGCTTCCGAGCGGATAACCTTTTTGACCGGCACGCCGGTCATGCGCGAGACCACGTCTGCCAGATCTTCCGAGCTAACCGTCAGGCGCTTGGTTTGTTTGCCGTCGGCATGCAACTTTGTCAGCTGATCGCTAATCTGACTGGCACGGGTTTTGAACTGTGCGGCTTTTTCGTAATCTTCATTGTCGACAGCTTCTTCAATACGGGTGTTGATGAGTTTGAGGTCTTTTTGCAGCTTGCGTACCTCGGGGCTGGTTTTGCCTTTATCGACGCGCAGATGGGCCGAGGTCTCATCTATCAGATCAATGGCTTTGTCGGGCATATAGCGATCGGCAATGTAGCGCTTGGCCAGCATGACGGCGTCCTCGAGCACTTCGTCCGATAGTTTGACGCCGTGGAAAGCTTCATAGTGCTTGCGCAGGCCTTTGAGAATAGCCAGCGTCTCGCTGGGGCTGGTCTCCGGCACCTGGATGGGTTGGAAGCGCCGCTCCAGCGCGGCATCTTTTTCGATATGATTGGTGTACTCGGCAGTAGTAGTTGCACCAACGACCTGGATCTTGCCGCGGGCTAAAGCCGGCTTGAGAATATTGCCGGCGTCCATAGCGCCTTCGGCGGCGCCGGCGCCGACTATTAGGTGCAGTTCATCGATAAATACTATTGTTCGAGTATCTTTTTCCAGCTCAGACATGACTTTTTTCAGGCGCTCTTCGAACTCACCACGGTATTTGGTACCAGCGATCATTCCGGCCAGATCGAGCATGACAATCCGCTTGTCGAGCAAGCTATCTGGCACGTCCTCAGATACAATCCGTTGAGCCAAGCCTTCGACAATGGCCGTCTTACCGACACCTGGTTCTCCAATGAGTACCGGATTATTCTTGGTACGACGATTGAGAATGGTGATGACGCGGCGAATCTGGGCTTCCCGGCCAACGACCGGGTCGAGTTTGCCGGCCTGGGCCTGAGCTGTCAGGTCCGTACCATAGAAATCCAAAGCCGTCTTCTTGGCTTTTTTATTGCTACGGCTTCGGCCGCTGCTGCCGACTTCACCCTCTTCATATTGTTGACGGTTCAGGAATTGCTCGAGCTCATTGTTGAGGGCATCAAGATCAACATTCATATCGCGCAGCAAAATGGTTGCGCGAGCATTCTTCTGGCTGAGGATACTGTAGAGAATGTGCTCAGTGCCGCAATACTCCTGGCTGTAGTCCTGAGCAACGTCGTAGGCCATCTTGAGTGTTAATTTAGCTGTCTCACTCAGGCCTTTGGCTCCCATATTAATGACTAAGGTTTTAGGTGTCAGGTTGAGTGCTAAGCGGGCCCGGTCAAGTGTTACACCAACACCTTCCAGCAGCTTGCTGCCCATGCTGCCATCTTGCGCTAATACGCCGAGCAGCAAGTGCTCGGTACCGATGTAAGCGCTACCAAATGAGCGCGCAATAGCATCAGCGTGCTTCAGGCTCTGCAGCGCATTATTGGTTAAGTGATTTAGGAACTCTTGAAAATCTGGCGAACTAGGCATCATAGATCTCACCCCTTTCTATACTTTTTATAAAGAATAGTCTGCTTCCATAATACCACTTGGCACTCTCACGTCAAGAGTGCTAACTGTGATATTACCTACATCAGTTCACCAGATAGGTAGCATACTCTGCCATCATGGCACGGGCTTGATTGGAAATCCAGTATTGGTACTGGGCATTTGGACGATATTTCATAAGCTTTGGCTGATGATCAACGTACCGCCGACCAGCCTCCAGCAAGGCCAAAATTGTCAAGTCGCCAAGCTCTCCCTCCAGAATTGCCGCATTACTACTGGCATCAAACGCTCTCATGACCGACCGCCCCAGCTCATGGTCGCGCTGCCAAAAATGAGCTTCATCAGCGACATTTACCTCATCTCTGCCGAATAGAAAAAGCGTATCGGCGTAGCCCGGTCGCATAGTGCTAAGCCTTCCCTTTACGAATTTGATTGGCCTGATATACCACCACTCGATTTTGCACATTTCGCTGCAGGGAATCAACCGGGAATGCGGCAGCTCCAAAAATAAGCGCCAGCATACCTGCCTCTTGCACGATAGTTTGTACAGCTTTCGGTAGCTCGTTTTGATCCTGATATTCAGACAACTGATTCCGATAAGCAGGACAGTCAGCACTTTCGGCAGGCAGGACTTCGCTGATATGGCAACCCGCGACCGGCATCACCGGAACATGTGCCTCATCGCCGGCGCTCATCTCCAGATATCCATACAGTAACAGACCTGCACCGGTGGTGCACAACGAACTCGCGACCAGCAGGCGGTGATTCGTAAAAGTTTCTCGAAGCTTGGAATCCATTAACTCACTATACCATATAACTAAGATTAGTAAATGGCATTTGCGGCTTATTCGCCGAACTGTTCGATTGACTCCAGGAGGCTATTCTCCAGCTCAGTCTTCTTTTTGAGCTTCGGTTGTTTTGGCAGCTCGGTAGTCTCAACGACACCTTCCGGTGATTCATCAGCAATCGGCGCGACCGCCGCAGCTTCAGCCAGTGCAGCAGTCTCTTGTACTAATGCAGCTTCACCTACAACCGGCTTGTCGACAGGCGCAACAGTTGCCTGATCGGCTTCCATATCCAGTTCGTAACCGGT
Organism: uncultured bacterium; assembly: GCA_964236675.1. Taxonomy (GTDB): domain Bacteria; phylum Patescibacteriota; class Saccharimonadia; order Saccharimonadales; family UBA4665; genus JBDSWU01. The sequence goes on along the minus strand of CAXSFI010000001.1, from coordinate 80,057 downwards.
CAGTTTGCTGGCCAGCCGGACGTTTTGACCACTCTTACCGATAGCGATGCTGAGCTGATCCTCAGGCACAATAACCTTAGCTTTGTGGTTATTTTCATCAAGGATGACCCGGGTTACTTTGGTGGGGCTGAGGGCGTTGGTAATATACTCGGTGATGTTGTCGGAGTAGACAACAATGTCAATCTTTTCTTGCTCACCTACCTCTGATACCACGGCATTGACACGCGTACCGTGACCACCGACGAAAGTACCGACCGGGTCGACACCAGGGACATTAGAGAAGACGGCGATTTTGGAGCGGACCCCGGCTTCACGGGCGATGCCTTTGATCTCGACGGCGCCGGATTCCATCTCCGGAACTTCACCGCGGAATAACCATTCCATGAATTCTTTGTTACCGCGAGAGACCACTAGCTGCGGACCACGGAAACCACGCTCGACATCTTTCAAAAACACCTTGAGGCGCTGACCGGGGTAGTAGCGCTCACCCTGGATCTGCTCGGAACGCGGCATGATGCCCTGGGCTTTGCCAAGATCGATCCGGGTAATATTGCCTTCGACACGAGCGACGGTAGCATTAATGACCGTACCAATCTTATCCTCATACTCATTCATGATGATCTCGCGCTCAGCTTCACGCAGGCGCTGCAGGATGACCTGCTTGGCGGTCTGGGCAGCTACCCGGCCAAAGGTCTTGACTTCTTCGTGCAGCTCCATCATGTCACCCTTTTTGGCGTCCTTTTTCATGACCTGAGCATCAGCCACACTAATCTCGTAGGCCGGGTCTCCGACACGTTCGACGACTTCCTTGGTAATGTAAGCATCGACGTCACCGGTATTGAGGTTCATAGTCACCCGAATCTCCTGCTCGCGGTCACCGTAGTCGCGGCGGTAGGCAGCGGCCAGGGCTTGTTCGACGACTTCCTGTACGGTCTCTTCCGGTAAATTTTTCTCTTCAGCGATGGTGCGAATGGCAACACCTAATTGTTTAAAATCCATATCCATATAGATCCTTTCTCTGTTACAGATAATCTTTTCTAAATTGTAAATCTCGTAATCAGTCCCCTTCCCAGTCTCTTGAAACGAAAAAATCCGACCTGTCGGCCGGAAGTAACTCCTTAATAATACCGCAGTTGCATAGCTTTGTCTAGCATACGCACTTCTCCGTTAGATACTTCCTTGTTACACTGGAAGACATAGAAGTGGAGGTTACTGTATGTCGAAATCCGTAAAGCGTCTGTTTGAACAATTCCAGCCCAGTCAGTATGGTCTGGCCTTTACTATTGACCCTGAAGCTTTGACATTCAGCGGTACAGTGATGATCCGCGGCAAAAAAGTCGGCCGGCCCAGCGAGCGGCTAACTTTTCATCAGAAAGAACTGAAGATTACTGCCGCCTCCATTACTAAGCACGACAAAAAGGGCGACCAATTCCATGAAGTATCGCGCATCAATAATCACGACAAATTTGATGAGGTTCGGCTGCATGCTGCTGAGGCGCTCTACCCGGGTGAATATACCGTAACTATATATTTTGAGGGCGCCATCACCCGACCGATGAATGGCATTTACCCCTGTTTTTTCAAGCATGACGGCGTCGAAAAACGGTTGATTGCCACGCAGTTCGAGAGTCACCATGCCCGCGAAGCCTTTCCTTGCATCGATGAGCCGGAGGCCAAAGCCACATTCGACCTGACACTGATAACGCCTGAAGTAAAGACCGTCATTGCCAACACCCCGGTCAAATCTCAGGAGACAGCCAGTGGTAAACTGGTGACGACCTTTGAGACCACGCCCAAGATGTCGACTTATCTGCTGGCCTTTGTGCTGGGCGAAATGCAATCACTGGAGGCCACGACTGCTGACGGCGTGCTGGTACGCACCTTTGCCACGCCGGACAATATTGCCTACACCCAGTTCGCGCTGGACTGCGCCGTTAAAACGCTGGAGTTCTACAATCAGTATTTTGATATCCCTTATCCCCTGCCTAAATGTGATTTTATTGCCCTGCCGGACTTCGCCAGCGGTGCCATGGAGAACTGGGGTTGTATTACCTTCCGTGAGCAAGCCATGATCGTTGACCCCAAGAACACCTCATTGCATCTGAAACAGTATGTCGCCAATGTGGTTGCCCATGAGCTGACCCATCAGTGGTTCGGCAACCTGGTGACTATGCGCTGGTGGACCGACCTCTGGCTCAATGAGAGCTTCGCCAGCTGGATGAGCTATCTGGCCGTCGACCATCTGTTCCCGGAATGGAAAGTCTGGACGCAGTTTGTGGTAGATGAACAGTTGGCAGCCCTCAAGCCGGATTCGCTGGAGCATACCCACCCGATCCAGGTAACCATTAACCATCCTGATGAGATCAGAACCATCTTTGACGCCATTAGTTACGAAAAAGGCGCCAGCGTGCTGCATCAGTTGCATCAGTACCTAGGCGCCGATACCTTCCGCGATGGCCTGCGGTCATATCTTAAAAAACATGCCTATGGCAATACCGATACTGTCGACCTGTGGGCAGCCCTGGAAGAAGTCTCTAAGCTGCCGGTGACCGACTTCATGACCGCTTGGATAAGCCAGCCCGGCTATCCCATCGTTCAGGCTTTCATAACCGCTGATAATCCGAGCTTACAACAGGAACGCTTTTACTTAAATCCAGCGGCTGATAAGCAAGCGGCTTTATGGCCTATACCCCTAGCAGCATCAACAGCCCTAAACATTGATACACTTGAAACTACTGAAGCGACTATTACGGTGCCGGAGCTGACTGATGAATTCCTACTCAACCACAACCGTACCAGCTTTTACCGCGTGGCCTATGATAGTAAGCACTTGGCCAATGTTACCAAAGCTATCGAGCAAGGTCGGATTAGTGATGTCGACCGACTGGGGTTGCTAAGCGACACCTTTGAAGCGGCCAAGGCCGGCTATAGCTCAAGCCTCGATGCCCTGCAGCTGCTCGAAGCCTACCGCGACGAAGACAGTCTGGTGGTTTGGGACATCATTTCCGGTAACCTCGGTAACATGCGTCTCGTCATGGAGGATGACCAGCTTCGAGATGATATGAAGCCCTTCATTCGTAACCTGGTTAATAAGCAGTATGTCCGCCTCGGCTGGGACGAGCAGCCAGGTGAATCACTATTTGATACCCTGCTTCGCCCAAGCATTCTTGGCCTGGCTTCGTTTGGTGAGGAACCAGAGGTAGTGGCTGAGGCCCAGCGGCGTTTTGCAGAAGTTAATCCTAACAACGCCGATGTGATTCACCCGGATCTACGAGGTGTCATCTACGGTACCGTCGCCCGGCTGGGCGGTCAGACTGAATTTGATAAACTTCTGGAGCTGCATAACACCGGCACCAATAGCGAAGACCGGGTGACTCTGGCGGCGGCCTTGACGAATTTTAAGCAGCCGGAGCTCAGCCAGCGGGCGTTAGGCATCATCACCACCGACGATGTCCGGCTGCAGGATGCTCCTTACTGGATAGCTTACAGCTTCATGAACCGCTACGCCCGGGCCGACACCTGGCAGTGGCTACAAGACAACTGGGATTGGCTGGTCAAAAACATCGGCAGTGACCTTAGCTTTTACCGAATGCCGGTCTATGCCGGCAGAGTCTACAGTGACGAAGCCTTCCTACCGGAGTTCAAAGCTTTCTTTGAGTCCAAACTGTCGCCGGCCTTTGAGCGGCCCATCAAGCAAGCCATCGAGACCATTCAGTGGCAGGCTGCCTGGAAAGCCCGCGACCTGGACACCCTTAAAGCCTACTTCAAACCTTAGTAAGCGTTGTCGATGAAGTTCATAACAGTAAATTTGTCACCAGCGATCTCGATTGCCGCCAGCACGTACTGACCAGGCCATTTATATTCACCAACCCAGGTGTCGGCACCGCGGGTCATTTTGGCCAGCTTACTGGCTGTAATCGCTTCCAGGCCGCCACCCTCATCATAATCATAGCGATATTTTACCTCGACAAAAAAGATAGTTTCGTCCTTGAGGGCCACAATATCGATCTCGGTGTGTGGCCGCCGGAAATTCTGCTCGACAATCTCGTAGCCGCGCATCTCCAGATAGGCCTTGGCTGCTGACTCGGCTTTTCGACCAATCTCCGTGGTATTCATAGATATTTATTGTAACAGAGCCTGGATAGGTTTATATGACCGGCGATGATGCTTGGTCACACCATGTAGTTTCAGCGCAGCAACGTGCAGCGGCGTGCCATAACCAACGTGTTGGTCGAAGCCATAAGCGGGGAATTCTAAGGCTAGGTCTGACATATATTTATCACGCGCAACCTTGGCGACAATACTAGCCGCGCTGACAGCCGGCACCAGATCATCTGCCTTAATTAGTGTCGAGGCTTTTGGATTATCGGCCATGAAATTATAGCTGCCATCAATGATGATTTCGTCGTAGTCGGCCGTAATTTGCGCGAGCGCCCTGGTCATTGCCAACCGAACTGCCTCCGTTAAACCATACGCATCAACTTCCATTGGCGTCACCCATCCTAGCCCAATTTCCAGCGCCTGTTCCTCGATGAGAATCGTTAGTGCTTCCCTTTGGGCTTTGCTCAGTTTTTTAGAATCTTTCAGCCCGGGGATTGGCATGCCCAGCAACACTGCGCCGGCCACTAGCGGACCCGCCCAACAGCCGCGCCCAACTTCATCAATCCCAACTATCATGAAGGCATGTGTTTTATTCGGCTGGAGATTCAGTGGTCTCGGCGTGACGGGCTTCGACCTCAGCGGCTTTGGCTTCCAGTTCGGCGCCTTCAGCAGCTTTTTCTTCAGCTCGAGCTTCGGCTTCTACAGCAACTTGCTCTTTGATAGCAGCTTCTTCAGCTTCGGCAGCAGCGTCATGGATGTCGTTGACAGCGCGCTTGTCAAAATCGATACCGGTCATACGGGCGGCTTTGCCGGTACGATCACGCATATATGTCAGGTAGTTGCGGCGAACCTTGCTACGCTTAGTAACTTCCACCTGGATGACCAGTGGGCTGTGCAAAAGAAAGCTTTTCTCTACGCCAATACCGCTGGCAATCCGGCGTACGGTGATGCGCGAGGTATGCGAACCTTTCATGTCGGTACGGATGACTAGGCCCTGGAAGATCTGAACCCGCTCCTTGGCGCCTTCACGAATCTTCTGGTGGACCTTGACAGTGTCACCCGAGCGGACGTCGACAACAGCTGACTTTTTGAAGCTGTCGCTAATCTCTTTGATCACATTTGCATTACTCATAGAATCTTTCAGTTATTGGTCCAATTCTACACTAGTTCTATCTGTTATGCAAGAGTTAGCGGCTCACGATTTTGCCCAGGTGTTTTATACGCATTCGCTCAGCTCGTGTCAAACCTCCATAAATCATAGAGTCGGTATTATCTAAATTGCCTTCTCTGCATGTAACGAGTGACAGACAGTTTGCGCAGACACTTTTAGCAACATCTATCTTAGCCTTGCTGGTTTTTTCATCAGTACTAAACAGGTCTGGATTACCAACTTTTGCACATAGATTACTATCTGCTGCGCCTGTAAGCACCTTTAAAGCTCCGTATTTGCTGACTACAGGTCCTGCTTTGCTTATAATATTTCGAATGTTTGGTTGTCGGCTCGCCTCAGTCATACCAATAGTTACGTTGTTTTGCGGTGGGATTATTTCGGGCTTAGGTTGTTCACCACTGGAGATTAACAACTCGCGTTCAATAAAGTGCGCGCGCAGTTCTTGCTCTTCACTGGGCGTCAGGATCATTGCTTGTGACGCCTGGCGAACAAGTTCGTCGGCTCTAAGTGCTATTTCAAAAGACATAAGATGTACATTATACACCATTTTTTCAAGTTAAGCAAGATTAACCGACGACGCGCAGGATCTCTTCTAGGGTAGTTTCGCCAGCAATGACCTTGAGCATAGCATCCTGGGTCATGGTGCGCATGCCGCTGGCGACGGCGGCTTCTTCGATAGCCTGCGCCGACAACATGGCGTTTGGATTTTCCAGGAGTGCCCGCAGCTGATTAGTCATGGTGAACTGTTCACGAATAGCTATTTGTCCCTTATAACCATAGGGGTTGGCTTCCGAAGCACCGGGGTGATACAACTGTAGGCCCTCCAGATTGGGTCGCCGCTCTTCCGGGATAGTATCAGTGACTTGCCGGATACGCTGCAGTTCGCTTTCGCTCGGGCTGTAAGCCTGCTTTATAGAGTCATCAAGCCGACGGACCAAACGCTGGGCCATAACCAATCTGATGGCGGAGACAAAAAGTGGATTTTGACCAATGACATCGCCTAGGCGTGTCAGCGCAGCGGAGGCAGAGCTGGCATGAAAAGTGCTGAGCACCAGGTGACCGGTCAGCGCAGCCTGCAAGGCAGTTTTGGCAGTATCCATGTCACGGATCTCGCCGACCATCACGATATCCGGATCCAGACGGAGTACGGCGCGCAGCTTGCCGGCGAAGCTGCCGTCATCACCCGAGGCTTTACTATGTACTGAGATCTGCGTGATGCCTGCGAACTGGTATTCGACGGGGTCCTCGATGGTAATGATCTTGCGTTCATCATTGTTAAGCGAATTGAGCATCGAGTAGAGTGTAGTCGTCTTGCCCGAACCGGTTGGTCCGACCACCATGACCAGCCCGCTCGGCTTGGCAATGATATCGTCAACCACAGCTCGCTCGGCCTGTGATAGCCCGAGGCGATCCAAAGTATACATGGACTGGTCCATGTTAAATAAGCGCATCACCACGTCCATGCTATTGATGGTCGGCACCGTTTCCAGACGGACATTGACATCCACGGCAGTACCATCGGCCATGGTGACCTTTTGGGCAATATGACCTTGCTGGGCATCATCAGCCGAGGTTGAGACGTTGCCGGCGCTGGCAATCGCTGACATCAATACCCGGTATTTGTCGTATTGTAGGTTGGCGATCGGGTGCAATACGCCATCTATTCGGAAGCGAATCCGAACATCGTCGGCTTGGGTTTCAATGTGAATATCTGAGGCGTTGAGATTGTGAGCCTGGCTGACTAAGTAAGCCAGCATATCATCGGCCCGCACCTGATCCAGCACGACTGACACCTGGTGAACCAGCTGCTGACTATTGGTCTGGTCGATACTAATGTCGGTATACTCGACTTTTTGCGGTGGATCATAGAGCAACATATAGTCGCGAAAGCCGGTGTCGGAGATGATTGCGAAGGCAATCCGCTGGTCCAGGAAACGCTGTCGAATGCCATTCATGGATTGTTGTGAAGTGGTCGTGGTTATGCCGAATAAAATGTTGCTTTGATCTTCGCGGAGTGGAATCATTCGCAGGGTACGTAACTCGGGAATAGTCAGGACGTCCCGGTAGAGCTGCTTGTCCTGAATATGGGCGGTATTGACATAGTCCAATCCCAGCACCCGGGCGCGGCGCTGCGTTGCCTGTTCTTCATCTATGCGGGCATCTTGGCTCATTACCTGTTAGTATAAAGCATTAGCGCTATCAAGTCACAATTGTCTGCCTGATGCGTTATAGTTTAGACATGCGATCCCTCATTGTCATTGCCCATAACTTACGGAGCTCTCATAACGTCGGCTCGTTGCTACGCACCGCTGACGGCTTGGGCGTTGAGCAGGTGTACCTAACCGGCTATACGCCTTATCCGGCGCAGGTCGATGATATGCGTTTGCCCCACCTGGCCCACAAGATTAATAAGAACATATCCAAAACGGCGCTCGGGGCTGAATTGTCTGTAGTCTGGCAGCACCAGAGTGATATTAATGCGCTGATACATGAACTGCGTATGCAGAGTTACACCATTGCCGCTCTGGAACAGACAGCTACTGCCCGCGATCTCAGCACTTATAAACCTCCTGAGCGTCTAGCAATCATTTTGGGCCGTGAAGTCGAAGGGGTCGAGTCGGAGATCCTCGCTCTGACAGATCTGCAGCTGGTTATTCCGATGCTGGGCCAAAAAGAATCATTCAATGTTGTTCAAGCTGCAGCCATGGCTCTCTATCATTGTCGGTTTTACCGCGCCTAAGGTCTTTTTCCGGCTGGAACGGATTTATGCTATAGTAAGCTTACAAATTAAACATAAAAACTATGGCACTAGTCACTCCCAAAAAACGCAAACCAGCGGTCGCCCAAAAAAGACGGGTCGGCCAACACCATAAGCAAGGTAAGCAGTACTTGAAGCATTATTGGCCTTACCTGCCAATGTTGCTGGTGGTAGGTATGGGCTTGTTTGTAAATACTCTGTGGTCCAGTAGTGGCGTGCTTGGTGCTAGCAGCGATTACAGTGCGACGGCGCTGTTACAGGCTACCAATGCCAGTCGGGCCGCCTCCAGTCAATCGGCCCTCAGCCTCGACCCGCAGCTGACGGCGGCTGCTCAAGCCAAAGCCAATGATCTGATCGCCAAGAATTACTGGGCCCACAACTCCCCGGATGGCAAGACCCCCTGGGATTTTATAACTGCTTCGGGCTATCAATATCAGACAGCTGGAGAGAATCTGGCTTACGGCTTCAGTGATGCTGGTGCCACCGAAAATGGCTGGATGAATAGCGCCGAGCATAAAGCCAATATCCTGAATGCCGGCTATACCCAGGTTGGGTTTGCCACCGCCAGCTCGCCGAATTATCAAGGTAAAGGGCCGGCGACCGTGGTCGTGGCCGAGTATGCGGCGCCGGTGGCTGCAGCGGCTAACATCACCTTCACTGTGCCGAATCCCCCTGCCGTAGCCGGCGCTTCAACAATTAAGCCCTTGGCCGCGACTGAGATCCAAGCTCAGAATGTGTCGCGCATTCAACTGCTAACTGGCGGTCGGGCTACCTGGAGCCTGTTTGCCGTATCGCTCATCGCTAGCACCGCCTTAGTAGTTTTCATATTGCGTCATGGTTTGCGCCTGCAACGCGTATTAGTCCGCGGCGAACGGTTTGTTGCACATCATGCTATGCTTGATGTGGTATTCCTGGCTATCGTGATGGCAGGTTTCGTGCTAACCCGCACCTCCGGTTTCATCCGTTAAATCATATTTCTATAATAGGATTTTCGTACATTGATAAGGATCAGGATTTTCTCTTCGGGTAATTGGTCAGTTATCAGATTGTCATGTTTTTTGAAGAATATTAACCTAAAATTATTCTTCAAAAAACATGACAATCTGGAAATAGGACTAAAGCATAACTCTATTTTTGATCCTTCCATATTAGATGACTGAGATTAACGGAGGACGAGGTTGTCGGCACCGACCAGCTCACGGAGCTGGCCCAGGCCTTCGCTCAAATGGTCAAAGCCACCTGGCAGTTTGATAGCCTGCTTACTAGCCGCCTCGCCAAGTACTAGTATGACTTCGGTCTCACCACGGTTAGCATCGATCATTTGCTTGAGCGACATTAGCGTATCCGTGTCACTACTACTCAGTAAACGAATGTATAATTTTTCTACACTTATAGGCTCGGCGGCGGCTTTGGTGCCTGAAACAGCCAAAGCAGCCTTTTTGGCAGCCAGGGCTGCGGCTTTGGCTGGCTTGGGCACCCGGGCCTTACGGCCAGTCTCTTGGTATGCCTGGGCCTGGGCCGAAGTAATCTCACGGGCGTCGTCGACCATAACTTTGGCCTCATCACTGGGCTTACCCTCGCGGTCTTTGCCGTTGACCTTGCCATGGATCAGCACCACCCGGTCACGCTCCCACAGGCCGACAGTCTGTTGATAAGCACTGGGAAAGAGGATGACTTCGATCTCGGCTGTATGATCCTCGAGCTTTATAAAAGCCATTTTCTGACCGTTCTTAGTAGTGATCTCGCGGACATCGGTGATAGCACCGCCAATAGTCACCGGCTTGCCGTCGTGGGCACCCTTCAGCTCTTTGATAGCCACAGTTTTCTCCTTAAGGAAAGTCTCAAACATGGCTAGCGGGTGCTGGCTGAGGTACAACCCGAGCAGTTCACGCTCCCACAATAGTTGCTCACGCATATCAATAGCCGCCGGCGCCGGCTGCAGCTCCAGATTGACATGCTTGGCTGACCCGCCAGTTTCATTACCGAACAGATCAACCTGGCCGCTACTGGCCTGCTTTTGCAGGCGCTGGGCGAACGCCAGCAGCATATCCAGGTTGTGCAGCAGCACTGCCCGTTCGCCGTAGCGGTCGAAGCCACCGGCTTTGATCAGGCTTTCCATGGTTTTGCGGTTGACGACCCGACTGTTGACGCGGGTCAGGAAGTCTTCCAGGCTGGTAAAGTTGGCCACGTCGCGGGCTTTCAGAATCTCTTCGACTGCCCCGGTGCCGACATTTTTGATAGCTGCCATGCCAAAGCGGATCTGATTGGTCTCTGGCACCACGGCAAACTCGAGATACGATTCATTGACATCCGGCGCCATCACCGTAATACCCATTTTCTTGCATTCGGTAATCTCAATAGCCAGCCGATCGATATCATCGTAATCGCTGGTCATGACGGCGGCCATAAAAGCGGCTGGATAGTGGGCTTTGAGGTAGGCCGTCTGGTAAGCAATCAGGCCGTAACAGGCAGCGTGGGACTTGTTGAAACAGTAGGCCGCGAACTCTTCGAGCTGCTTCCAGAAGGCTTCCATCAGCGCCGGCTGAATGCCAGACACAGCTTGGCCACCCTCAATCATGCGTAGCTTCATCTTGCGCATAATGTCGATCTTTTTCTTACCAATAGCTTTACGCAGCGTATCTGCCTCACCACCTGTCAGGCCACAGACTTCCTTGGAGATTTGCATCACCTGCTCCTGGTAAACCAGGACGCCGTAAGTATTTTTGAGCGAGTTTTCCATGCTCGGATGCGGATAAACAATCTGGCGTTCACCATGCTTGCGGGCAATAAAGTCATCGATGAACTGCATCGGACCCGGACGATACAGCGCCACCATGGCCACAATATCCTCAAATGTCGTCGGCTTCAGCTCACGCAGGTAACGCTTCATGCCGGCTGATTCCAGCTGGAAGACGCCGGTGGTGTCACCACGCTGCAGCAGCTCATAAGCTGCCGTGTCATCGAGCGGAATCTCATTGATGTCGATGTCGTCACCGTGGACACGCTTGATGATACGCAGGGCATTCTTGATAGTCGTTAAGTTGGACAATCCCAAAAAGTCCATTTTGAGCAGGCCGAGCTCTTCGACGGGGCCCATCGGATACTGCGTGGCCACAACGCCCTTTTGGGCCATTTCCAGCGGCACGAATTTCACGATGTCGTCGGGGGCAATGACGACACCAGCGGCATGGACGCCATGGGATCGAATGGTACCTTCGAGCTGCAAAGCTAGGTCAAACACTTTTTTGGAGGTTTCGTTGGTCTCATATTCATGCTTTAAGTCAAAGTCAGTCGCTAGAGCTTTGGCCAAAGGGATGTTCATGCCCTGGATGGGGGCCGGAATCATCTTAGACAAACGATCGGCTTCTGAATATGGCACCTGTAGCACCCGCGACACGTCGCGGACAGCGTTGCGAGCGGCCATCCGGCCAAAGGTGACGATATTGGCCACGCGCTCGGTGCCATACTTTTGGACACAATACTGGATAACTTCGTTACGCCGAGTATCCTGAATGTCAATATCGACATCGGGCATGCTGATACGATCCGGGTTGAGGAAACGTTCGAACAGCAGATCGTATTTGAGCGGGTCAAGCTCAGTGATGGCTAAGGCATAGGAAATGATCGAACCGGCAGCGCTACCCCGCCCTGGGCCAAAGACTATCCCCTGGTCCTTGCCCCAGCCAATAAAGTCCGAAATAATCAAAAAATATCCATTGAACCCCATTTTATCGATGACGCCAAGCTCATATGTGGTGCGGGTTTGAACCTCGTCGGGCAGCGTCTTTTGGGCTTCGGCAACAGACAAATTCATAGCCTCAGCCTTGGCGGCACCACCGTAGCGCCAGGCCAGACCACTATAAACCAATCTGTCTAGGTAGGACTTTTCACTCTCTCCGGCCGGTACCGGGAACTTCGGTATCAGGATCTTGCCGAGCTCAATCGTCACTTCGCAGCGGTCGGCTATAGCTCGAGTATTGGTTATGTAATCAGGATGGTCCTTACCCCACCGTTGGATGATCTCAGTTGGATCTGTTACGTGCAATTCGAAGTCGCTCAGACTCATCCGCTTTTCATCACTCAGAAAGGCGCCAGTCTGCACACACAGCAATATCTCGTGGGCAATTTGATCTTCATGCCTCAGATAGTGAGCATCGCACGTGACCACACAAGGAATGTCTAGTTCCTCAGATAACTTGATGGTCAGTTCAGTGACGGTGACTTGCTCGTCCCATTTGCTGGGGTGGTCCGGGTGGCCGTGGTCCTGAACTTCCAGATAATAGCGATCGCCGAAGACTGATGTGTACCACTTAGCGACTTCAACAGCTTTGTCATATTGACCATTGCGCAGGTTATCGCCGATCTCGCCACCGATACAACCGCTCAGGACAATCAGACCTTCGTTGTACTTCTCCAGCAGCTCATGGTCAATACGGGGCTTATAGTAGACGCCTTCGAGGTTAGCAATTGAGCTTAGCCGCATTAGGTTCTGATAGCCGGTATTATTCATGGCCAGGATAATTAGGTGGAAGTAATTTTTGTCTTTCTGCGGGTCACGATCGTGACGAGTGCGCGCTGCCACGTATGCTTCCATACCGATAATCGGCTTGACGCCGCTGCCCTGCGACTCTTTATAGAATTCAATAGCGCCGCTCATGGTGCCGTGGTCGGTCTGAGCCACCGCTACCATACCCATATCTTTGGTATATTCGATGAGCGCCGGCACTTTGGTCAAGCCATCAAGCAGGCTGTACTGCGTATGGTTGTGAAGATGAACGTAATCGATAGCGCCTAGCGCCTTTTTCGTCATTAAGATGTACCCTCTTTAGACGTTATTATAGCGCGAATAGACCTGTATGGGCAGGCTAACATTTACAACAAACTCTCAGGAAATGTAACATAGATGTTACATTTCCTATAATGAAGATATCCTAAGCAAAGGTGGCATATATAGCATCCCGTATAGGAATGCGATTAGAAAAGTTATTTCTTGAGGTAGTCTTTGATGTGGTCAACAGCCTTATTTGCATCTTTGATGGCGCGGCGTAAGTCCTTGTCTTCGGCACCACCTTCGTGAACAGCGCTAAGCATCTCACGGGCTTTTTCTTTCGTGTCCTTGGCTTTGTCCATCAGGTCTGACAGCTCGGTTTTAGTCTTTCCAGTGAGATTGTTGCCTTGGTCTTTAGCTTCGGTGAGTAGTGAACCGAGCTCAGTATGCAATCTCTTAAGATCTTTTTCGGCTTCGGTGACGCCGCGATTAGTCGCTGTCTTGATATCACCGCGGGTTTCTTTGCCGGCTTTGGGGGCGGTTAGGATTCCAGCTACGTAGCCAGCTGCGCCAGCGACAGCAGCTCCGATTGCAAGTTTTTTGACGGTTTTAGCCATGAGATACTCCTTATTTCTTACGTTGGGTTATGTCGAAAATGTTCTTGACGAGGTTGAGTAACGATAATTTGCCGCCGACATTTTTGAAGGTGTCTGCCGCCGACTCCACAGAGTCAATAACAGTTTCCGCTTTGACGACGGCCTGTTTAATGCTGGCCAGCAGCTTCAAAGCGACGATCACTGCAGTAATGCAGAGAATAAAAAAGATGCTAAGCAGTGAGGTGAGAATGATGAGAAGGACGGTGTCGGTAGTACTCATAGTAAACTCCAGTATACAGTTTCCCTTTCAGATTACTGTAATTTTTTTCGCAGGTGCTCTGTCAGCTCCGAGCCGATATCATCCCGCTCCAAGGCAAAGTCGAAGACAGTTTTGAGATATTCCAGGGGATTGCCAGTATCATAATGCGTGCCGCCCTTCACCTCGTAACCATAGAAGTGATGACCATCATTGATCATCTGCTGCATAGCATCCTGGATCTGGAATTCACCACTCGATTGGTCATAGACAGCCAGCTGTCGCTGTAGATATTCTAAAATAGTGGCATCCAATAAATAGCCACTGACCGAAGCCAAACTGGAAGGCGAAGCTTCACGACTACCAGGTTTTTCGACGATGGCGTTCATATCAATCAGTCCGACCTCTATTTCTTGGCCGCCGACATAGCCGTAACGGCCATACTCTATATCTTCGTCGCGGCGCATGCAGGTCAGGACTGAACCACCATATGCTTCATGAACGTCAAGCAACTGTTTGAAGCGAGGCACTTCAGACACTACAAAATCGTCGGCAAAGGTATAGATGAACGGATCGTTACCGATGAGGTGGGCGGCATTGAGCAGCGGCGTGCCGGTACCATATGGCCCCTTTTGCCGCAAATAAGCGAAGTTCGCCAGATCGGCGACGGCGTTAGTGGCACTTAGAAGGTCACGCTTATTGGAAAATTCCAGACTGTAGCGCAGCTCGGCGCTGGCTTGGTCGAAGTGATCTTCTATGGAACGCTTGTGATAACCAGTTACAATGACAATGTCGGTCACGCCGGCGGCGCACAACTCTTCGACAATATGCTGAATGATCGGCTTATCGATCAGCGGCAACATTTCTTTAGGCATCGCCTTAGTCTGTGGTAAAAAGCGCGTGCCCAGGCCTGCGGCTGCTATGACGGCTTTGGTGACTGGTGGCTTGTTCATGCAACGATTGTATCATGCAATCTGTACGAGATACATTAACTTACATTAATTTCGCCGGTTGTCTCTCAGCTCGCATAATTTGTCATAGGCAAACAATACCGCAGCTTGGTCAGTAATGTTACCAGCTTTAGCTGTATGCAAAAACTCGTCAATAGTCATAAGGACTGGCTCAATATACTCTTGCTCGTCTAGCTCCTGGCCGTCTTCACTTAACTGACAGTCGAGTGCCAGGTAGTTATAGTCAACCGCATTACTGTAACCGTCACGGACGGAGCTACCTAGATACTCTAATGCATCGGCTACGTAACCTGTTTCTTCACGTAATTCACGGCGGGCGGCAACTTCTGGCGTTTCGCCAGGCTCGACTGCGCCACCTGGTAGTTCATCCATAATACGTTCTGGACCGGGTCGATACTGCCGGGCCACGATAACTTTTTCATCCAGCGTCAAAGCAATTACAAATGCGGCGCTGGCGCCTGCCGGATGTATAGTTGTAAAAATGTGGGTTTGGCCATCAGGCATGACGAAACTTTTATCGAACAGGCTCCTATAAGCTGCTTTAACTTGCGTTGTCGGCTCAATACGCTGCCAATCTTCGGGCATTACAGACCTATTTGCTGTTTAATAACCTGCTGAGCCAGGGCAGGGTTAGCCTTACCATTGGATTGCTTCATGACCTGGCCGGTCAGGAAGCCGATGGCTTTCATTTCACCATTCTTCACATCGGCAGCAGCCTTGGGATTTTCGGCCAGGACTTGTTTGACGATTTCATTGATGGCGGTCTCGTCAGACTCTTGAATGAAGCCTTTGGCCTCAGCGTAAGCAGCTATATCAACTGGCAGCACCGGCTGGACTAACAGATCCATAATCAGCGCTTTGGCGTTGGTAGAGCTTAGCTTGCCAGCGGCTATAAGCGCCGCGGTGGCCCGGTATAGGCTGACGCGGTCTATGGCATTCTGCAGTGTTTGCTGGTCGCGTATGAATGGCACATCGACATTAACCAGCCAATTGGCGACCTGTTTAGCCAGCGGTGCCTCATCCAGCACTAGCTGCAACGTCTCCAGATAGTGCTCGGTGCCGAGTTCGATATGGGCATCGAGCAACGTTTGCGTCTGAGCTTTGTCGAGACCGAGTGAGCTTAAGCGCTGACGCCACTCATCGGGCATAATCGGCATCTCGGCTTTGACGCGGGCAATGAAATCTTCGCTCAGCACGATAGGCGGCAGGTCCGGGTCGGGCATGTAGCGATAATCGTCGGCATTTTCCTTGGAGCGCTGGCTAAACGTCCGTTGCTTGTCATCATCCCAGCCGCGGGTCTCCTGCACTACCTGTTCGCCGGACTCCAGCACACCGATCTGGCGTTCAATCTCATACTCCACAGCCTTTTCGACCGAGCGGAAACTGTTGAGATTTTTGGACTCGCTGCGGGTGCCCAGTGCACTGGTCTGACTGACGCTAACATTGACGTCAAAGCGCATATTGCCGTAGTACAGATTGGCTTCCGAAACGTCGGCGTAGCGCATACGTAGGTAGAGTTCATAGGCATAGGCCTTGGCTTCGGCTGCAGTGTGCATGTCGGGCTCGCTGACAATCTCCAGCAGCGGCGTCCCGGCCCGGTTGAGGTCGACCAGCGAATAGTCCTTGCCGGCCGGATGACTACTCTTACCAGCATCTTCCTCCATATGTGCTCGAGTGATGCCAATAACCTTTGATTCACCAGCAACATCGATAGTAATACTACCTTTGCCGATGATGGGCTCGTCGAACTGGCTAATTTGGTAGCCTTTAGGTAAATCGGGATAAAAGTAATGCTTGCGGTCGAATTTGCTGAAACGCTCTGGCTCAGTACCTAGCGCAAAAGCTGCTTTGACGGCCAGATGAACGGCTTCTTGGTTCAGCACCGGTAGCGCACCGGGCAGACCGAAGTCAATATGGCTGACCAGCGTGTTGGGTGATGCTTCGCGGGCATCATTGCCAACAGCTGAGAACAGCTTAGTCTTGGTCTTAAGCTGTACATGGCATTCAATACCAATCGTTGCAGTGTACTTAGCACGGATGGCAGGGCTAATCATCAGTCAAGAGCTCCAAGGTCTTTGAGTGCTTGGCGAAAGCCGTTAAGGGCTTCAAGTACATCCTGCTTGCGGAGCTTGCGAACGTCTTCATGGACAATTTTGTTACGGAGTTTGTGTCCAAACCAGACAGTATCATTAGCGCTTAGACCATGCTGTGCAGAAACCAAGCGTTCGCCAGTGGTCTTACCTTTATATTTACGGGCTCGCAGAGCTTTGTCCAGCAAATTATCAGCATCAATGATCGCTAACGGCCAGGTCTTTTTATCGGCGCAGTTCTTTTGCAGTTCACGCCAGCGCTCGGTGTAGAAAGCGGTTTGAAGCTTGCTGGGCTTGCGGCGGAAGAATTCACCAAGGCTGATAACACCCAAGATCACAATCGCGATGATAATAATATAAACTGTTGAACTCATGCTGCTAATAACCTTTCAGTTTGTTTTGCGATTTGTAATAATGCCCGGTCGGCGCGCTGCGGCGCCATGATCTGTAAACCTATTGGCAAGCCATCACTCAGTCCAGCCGGCACACTGATGGATGGCACCCCCACTAGGTTAGCTGCTACTGTCAAGATATCTACCAAATACATTTGCAATGGATCACTAATATTCTCACCAATCTTAAAGGCTGTACCCGGTGCTGTCGGCCCCACCAAGAAATCGACTTGTTCAAAGGCCTCTCTGAACTCGTTAATAAGCTTCGTACGTACGGTCTGAGCTTTTTTGTAATAAGCATCGTAGTAGCCACTGCTAAGTACATAGGTGCCAATCATAATCCGCCGTTTGGCTTCCTTGCCGAAGCCGGTTGAACGAGCCTTACTATAGCTCTCTTCCAGATTTTTAGCATCAGGATACGCATGGGCGAAGCGCTGGCCATCATATCTGCTCAGGTTACTGCTAACTTCGGCCGGACACAGAATATAATAGACAGCCAAAGCCGCTGGCAGACTAGGCAGGCTGACTTCCACGACCTCATGACCAGCAGCCCGCAATGATTCGATGGCCATTTCTATCTGGGTACGCACGCCTGCCTCCAGACCTTCACCCATGTATTCTTTGATAACACCAATTTTCACTGCTTGATGATCATTTAGTTCAGCGTAACCTGCCGCTTCGCGGTCAATAGTGGTACTATCTAGATCATCCTTTCCGGCCATCACATCCAGTACTAGTCCGGCGTCTGCAACTGTACGCGTTATCGGGCCAATCACGTCGGTACTACTGGCCATGGCGACAACACCCGAACGGCTCACCAGACCATACGTCGGCTTATATCCTACTGCTCCGCAATAACTGGCGGGCAGTCGGATTGAACCCCCCGTATCGGTGCCGAGAGCAAATGGAGCCATGTCAAGCATGACAGCTGCGGCCGAGCCACCAGAGCTGCCGCCAGGCACGCGGGTTTTATCATGCGGATTGAGGGCGGTGAAGAAGTCACTATTCTCAGTCGAGGAACCATGGGCAAAGGCATCAAGGTTGGCTTTGGCGACACAGATGGCGCCTTCGGCTTCCAGCTTTTCAATGGCTCGAGCCTGGTAAGGCGCAGCGAAACCTTTGAGAATGTTGCTGGCCGCCGTGGTATCGGCTCCAAATACCAGGAAGTTGTCTTTAGCTATAAATGGCACACCAGCCAAGCGGCCTTGGTTGTCGCCCGCATCGACGGCCTTGGCCCGTTCCCGGGCCCGCTCCGCAGTGGTGGCGATAATGGCATTAAAGTCTTTTTTATCCTCGATGGCCGCCAGGGCTTGCTCAACAAGATCAACAGCTTTCAACTGACCGGACTGCACTCCGGCAACAATGTCAGTAATCGGCAGCCACTGCGACGCCATTAGCCGATCATCCGTTTGACTTTGATGTGGTCATTCTCAACTGCCGGCAGATTCCTTAACAGATCAGAAACCTCGTAACCATAATCCATAATCTTATCGTTGCGGGTCACATTTGTCAGGCCTGTAACTTGATTAGTCGGCGCTAGTTCGCTGACGTCAATACTCTGCAATTGCTCCACATAGTGCAAGATTTCACTTAGCTCTACAGCATATTCAGCAATTTCGTCTTCAGACAGATCTAGCCGCGCCAGTTTAGCCAATTTTAAAATATCGTCCCGAGTTAAGTCAGCCATTTCCTTTAGTATAGAAGATCAGCTGGTCAGAATCCAGCGCACGACCAGATAAATTGAGATCTCGTATCGTAACTGATACTATCTTGCAACAATCCATGCATAGGCCGGCTGGGTGCCATTGACACTTGTGTCTATGTATATGCGGTCACTGTCATGGTTTGAGCCTTTAAAACGATGGCCCTCATTTTGGTCATGATGCGTATCACTTATGCGCATTTGCATCTTGACTGGTAATGGGCGGGGCACTTCCGCTACTGGCAGTAAACTCAGCTCAAACAATTCGCCTGCGTGAATAGCCTGTATGGCATGTTCCATGGCCAGCTCATTAGTAGGCGGTTCATCCATCAAATATTCAATAACTTGTGCCATATAAAATATATTTTAACATTCAGTCTCTGTTAGGATCTCTCGTATTATTTTTCTAACTTCTTCTTGATATCAGCTATGGTATCACGCAGGTCGGCGGCTTGCTCGAACTGGAGATTAGCGCTGGCCAGGGCCATTTGGCCTTCCAGGTCTTTGATAAGGGCTTTGTATTCGTCTTTGGGGATCTTATTGAGATTGAGCTTGCGGCCCTTAGCTTCCTTGACGGCTTTGGCGTCACCTTGCATGCCATCGGCCACAGCCCGGCCAGCACCAGTCGGTGTAATGTTGTGCTCTTTGTTGTAGGCCTCTTGGATGATCCGACGCTTATCAGTCTCGTCGATAGTAGCCTGCATACTACGCGTGATATGGTCGGCATACATGATAACGTGGCCGTCGACGTGGCGGGCAGCGCGACCGACGGTCTGGATCAGTGCTTGCTCGGAACGAAGGAAGCCTTCTTTATCGGCGTCCAAAATCGCCACCAGTGACACTTCAGGTAGGTCGAGTCCTTCGCGTAGCAGGTTAATACCGACTAGGACGTCGTAAACGCCGAGCCGCAGATCGCGCAGAATGTCGGTACGGTCCAGGGTGTCGACGTCACTGTGCAGGTAAGCGACTTTGATACCGAGCTCTTGGAGATATTCGGTCAGGTCTTCAGACATGCGTTTGGTCAGGGTCGTCACCAGCACCCGTTCGTGCTTGGCAATGGTGTCACGGATTTCAGCCAGCAGATCATCGACCTGGCCATCGACCGGCCGCACTTCGATAGGCGGGTCCAGCAGTCCGGTCGGGCGAATCACCTGGCGGGCCGGTTCGGGCGAGCGAGTCAGTTCATACTCGGCCGGCGTGGCACTGACGTAGACCGCTTGGTTGATATGGCGCTCAAACTCCGTAAAGGTCAGCGGTCGATTGTCCAGCGCGCTTGGCAGGCGGAAGCCGTGCTCCACCAACACTTCTTTTCGCGAACGGTCGCCGTTGTACATGCCACGGACCTGGGGGATCGACATGTGCGACTCGTCTACCAGCAATAGGTAGTCATCCGGGAAATAGTCCAGCAGTGTTGCCGGCTGCTCACCAGGCTCGCGGTGGGTCAGGTAACGGCTGTAGTTCTCAATCCCCTTCACAAAGCCGGTTTCCTCAAGCATTTCCAGATCGAAGCGGGTGCGCTGCTCCAGGCGCTGGGCTTCCAGTAGTTTGCCGTCAAGCTTGAACTGCGCTAGGCGCTCCTGCAGTTCATCCTGGATCTTACTGAGGGCAACTTTTAGCTTATCCTGGGGCGTCACGTAGTGCGAGCTAGGAAAGATGCGCAGTGTCTCCAGGGATTTCAAAATCTCCCCTGTCAGATGGTCAATCTTCGTAATCCGCTCAACCTCGTCACCAAAAAACTCCAAGCGGTAAGCTACCTCCTCACCGGCCGGGAAAATATCCACCACATCACCGCGCACCCTGAATGTCCCGCGGTGAAAATCAATGTCGTTGCGCTGGTACTGCATATCGGTCAGGTGGCGCAACATCTTGTCGCGCTGGCGCTGCTCGCCCAGCACCACATCCAGCGACATGCCGCCATAGTCTTCTTTGCTACCAATGCCATAGATGCAGCTGACACTGGCCACGATGATGACGTCTTTGCGGCTCAGCAACGAATCGGTGGCGGCATGGCGCAGCCGGTCAATCTCCTCATTGATCTGGCTGTCTTTCTCAATAAAGGTATCGGAACGAGCAATGTAAGCTTCCGGCTGGTAGTAATCAAAATATGATACGAAGTAGTGGACGGCATTATCCGGAAAGAAGTTCTTGAACTCACCATACAGCTGGGCCGCCAGCGTCTTGTTATGGCTGAGTATCAGCGTCGGCTTCTGTACATTCTGTATCAGATTGGCCATGCTAAAGGTCTTACCGGAGCCGGTAACTCCCAACAGCGTCTGATGATGGAGCCCATCCTTCAGTCCCTGCGTCAACTGGGCAATAGCCGCCGGCTGGTCACCCAGCGGCTTATAATCACTCTTGATCTGAAACTTACTCATATCTCTATTGTAGCAAGCCGGCTACAACTTGAGTAACTTCCGTAGCCCGCCAGTAACAGCCACATTATCTCGCTCAGACAATTCACCAACACATCTCAATAGTGACGTGGCAGGTGTAGGCATTATACGATAGACCTGGGCAACCGAAGGCTCATGCAAATTAGCTAGATGGTAATCCTTTACCGCGATAGCGACGGAAGTCGTGCTTGCCTGTGAAGTTAACGGGATGCTCGCAGCAATTTTATGTGGGCCATGTGCGTCACTCACCATTATTACAGGGCGTATTTTATACGCTGATTTCTCCAAAAGCTAACTTTAGCCAAATAGATCTTATAAATTCGATTACTCGCTTGCACGCTTATCGAGACCTTCGATAATCTGCGCGACCCAAGCATCTTCAGCCGGATTATTTAAATTTTCTTCGCCAAAAGCCAACGTCATCGCGGCATTAACTTCGGCGAGCTCCTCGTCAACCTCATCCGATCGAGTAATCAGCTGGCTCAATCCGAGCTTCAATAGCTCTGGATCAGCCATAGCTGGGTAAAGTTTACGGGCAGCTTTCAGCGCCTTTTCCACCTCAGGTGTTTTAGTAAGTCTAATGGCAGCAGTTGTTTTCATAGCTGAAGTATAGCACTAACTGTCAAAATATAAGAGTTGCTGTCATGATAGCAGCTAGTCAACTATGGTGTGCCTTGCTCACTTCTCCGCTTAATACACTTGTCATACGGGCGCTACTGCGTAGCAGTCATGGCTTTGAAGGCCGCCGGCAGCGTAACACTGCTCATATGCGACCGTAGTTCCTCAACCATAGTACTGCCACCACAGCTGGTATAGGAGCCGCTGAGTGCATAAGCGTAACTACCAACTTTGACAGATCCGCTAGCGGTTGCTGATTTATCAGTACTTACTGAACGGGTTATGCCTAATCCTAGATCCTGACACCTGGCACTTGCAGCCAATGACGGTTGCAAATAAAAGTGAAGCTGATTTGTATCACTTGCTGCCAGCTTATAAGTTACCGTAGTCGCATCTGGGAAATTTAGCTTGACGCCCCACTCCGCCACCACAAAATCATTGGCTTTAACTGTAGTCGGGGCTGGAGGAGCGGCAACCGTCCGCGTGGCCTTTTTGACCGCTTTCACAGAGGCGGCATTGCTGACGACTTTATGGGTGTTATTATCTTTCTTTTGAGCGTGGTAAACGAAGAAGCCAACAAGTGCAAGTAAGACTACAGCCACGGCCAGTACACTACCCTTTTTGGCTAAATGATTAGTACTAGACTTAGGATTACGAGTCATCAGAGTAAATTCCACTTAAGGTTATTTTAAATATACTATACATCAAACAACCGTAGCAAGCTGTTCGATTCTAAATTTACTTTGCCTCGAATGTAAGTGAGTTAACTAATGTTAAGAAATCACTAATATTTATGTTTTGTTCTAAACTAGTCAGCGTCAGATCGCTGGCTAAGGTGGCACTGATAATGACACCGTATTTAGTCGATCCTGCAGTATCATTGAAGATATACTGGCTGGCTTCAGTTTTGTCGGTTGTAACAATAAAGCTACCGACTTTGCGCGGGGCTTGTCGAAACCTTTTTTACAGATGTGGTAACAGACTTGCTAGCAGCATTATAAGTGGCGTCGGCCTTTTTTTGGGTGTTATAGATGTAGTAACCGACGAAGCTGATCATGATGACGATGATCAGACAGAGAAGCATTTCTACTGCGCTAAAACCAGTTTCTTCTTTTACTTGCATTTCCATTTTGGTGTTTCCTGTTTTTATGGTTGTTTTGGTTTTGGATTACTGATATAAATTCTTATATTTCTTATGTTCGATGTCAAGATGATCGGTTAATTCTTTGATCAACTGATTTGAATCATCATTGAAAGTGACCATTGCACCTGCGCGCAGCGGATGAGCCAAGCTCATCAGCGTCTGAATCTCCTCGGAGATGCCGCCGGCGCCCTGCAGAAAGCCAATCGGCGTGTCGGTCTCCATGGCGATGGTAAACTCATGCAATGTGCCCAATCGGCCACCAATACTGACTACGGCGTCGCTAGAGGTAATGAGGAGGGTGTCACGGCCCACATAGTGCAGCCCACTATAGATGATGCAGTCATAGGCAGACGTCGGCAGACGGTATTTCATAACGTGTTCGACCTTGCTGGCGGCCGGGCTGATACCAATGCTCATTATGCCACCGGCAGCTTTATAACCTTCAGCTGCATAGTTCGGTAAGCCAATGGTAGCACCAGTTAGGAGGCTGTGGCCAGCCTGAGCTATAGCTGCACCAAGCGCGTAGGCTAGCTCCTTGCCTTCTTCGACACTATCGCCTTTGGCAGCTCCGGAGACACAGATTTGATACATAGCTTAGTTCCTTTCGGGGCGGTCAGGCCATTATAGTTTCGGTTGCGTACGCTGGTTGTAGTTGGGACAGTACTGCTTGCTCGACAGTCTCTGGTTGCAGGTAGCGCATTAGCAGCTCGTGCCACAGGGATTTTTGGAATTGGTGGCGTAGACGCTGCTCAAATGGCAGATTATTACAATAATTAAGCGCGGCATCGACCAGATTCATTGAGACCACCTGACCGGCGTGTACCAGGCCAAGATAGCCGGTGGACTCCCAGATAGCAAAGCTTGGCTCCAACTTAGCCATAATCTCCTCAACGCTGTGCCAAGCCATATCCTGCAGCTCAAGGTGCGGCTCAAACAGCTCTTCACGGAATAGGTGCTGCAGCCGAGCGTAAAACCGCTGAATGATGTGCCATGGCACTGCCTGGTCAAGGGCATGAGCGCTGAGTTGCGGCTCGCTGAGGGCCACTGTCTGGACGATGACACCGAAGTCCGGGCGAACCTGACATAGCTTTAGGAAGCTGCTGCCAGCCCGAATTTCGTTAATCTCATGCAAGGCCAGCGTCAGCGTCGCCGTTACGCTGCCGCTCGGCGCATGCGCCGGAATCGGCAAAATCACCAGTGCGCCCAGCTCTTTGAAACCAAGGATAGTGTGCTTGGTGTCTCGCAAAGCCTGGGCCGTCAGCTGTGACCAGCGATCAGCCCGTGGTTGGTCGACGATCAGCTTACGGGTTTCGAAGTCACTTGGTTGCAGGCGCTTGTATTGCTCCATGAAGCGCTGTCGCCAGCCAGTGGCTTCGGTCAGCCAAGCCGCCGCCAAGATCTGCAGCGCAGATTCATGCTTCAGCATAGAGTCGAGCGAACGGTAGCCGAGCTGCTTGAGGGCCTTTTTGGGTGGCTGCTTCTTGAGCAGAGTTTTTAGGACGCTCATTTTCAGCCCATAAACTGTGCTGTCACTGGCTACCTGCCGAACTACCCGGATCAAACCGTCATTGACATCAGCTTCGGCGGAAACATGCGTGGCTGCCAAGGTCCGCAATGTTCGCGTCAGTCGAATATCATCAGCCTTTACTCTGGCCTGCAGGGCGTGATAGAGCTCCTGGGGTGTCGTGTCACGGCGGTCGAGCCCCAGCTCGTGCAGCTTGGCGCGGCTGGCTTGCATGACTTCGGTTGAGATGCGAATGTCGGTATTAGGGTGGCCATTGGCCCGCTCAAGGTGACGTAAACCGAGCCGGAACATCGGTTCTGGCGCCTGGAGCGATTCTGATAAAAATCGGGTCATGACTTTTTGTTTCTTATTTTTGTTATTTCCTACTACTAACAGATTACCATAAGCGTCACAAAAACAACAGTTTTCTGAGGCTCATGATTACATTGGCGTCGGCTTGTACCAGTCTGGTGAATTCTTGAGGTATAGCTCAAGCTCCGGTTCAGTCAGCAGACCGGCCTGGGCACCGACCTTTTGAACGACGTTCATGGAATTGATCGGCGCCCACTGCAGCGCGCCTTCGATAGTATTACCCTTCATCAGCGCCGCCACAAAGGTCGAAGCAAACGAGTCGCCAGCCCCGGTGCGGTCTACCGGTGGCGCCGGATCGGGATATAAGGGCATTTGGAAGCGTTGCTCACCATCGGAGGCATAGGCACCATTTGGACCATCAGTGATAACGACAATCTTTGGCCCTAGCGCATGTAGCTTATTAAACTGGTCGTGCACATCTTCGTGGTTGCCGCCACCGACCAGCGTCGCTTCTTCGCGGTTGAGGATCAAAACTTCGGTGCGCTCGTAGATGCGGTGGAGTCGATCAGCCCCGGCCGCCATCTGAAAAGTGCCAGGCTGGAAAGCCAATTTGAGGTCAGGGTTTTGCTCCAACCAGTCAGCCACCTGATCATGGTATGGGATAGCATGCTCAGAAATCGAGCTAAAGTAAGCCCATTTTGGTGTCTCAGCTGGTCGGAGGTGTGGCCAGTGATAGTCGTACTCTTCGTGCTTGATAAGAATGGTGCGCTCATCCTTGTACCACAGCACGTAGTGGTAATTGCTCTTCTTGTCAGGGTTGATGCGGACAAATCGGCTGTCGACCTTTTGTTCGTGCAAGGCTTTGATCATGTCACGGCCATGGTCATCACTACCAACATTGGTGACAAAAGCGCTGTTGAGCCCGAGGCGGGCGAAGCAGACTGCGGCGTTAGCAGCGTTGCCGACGGCTTCCACGATCTCAACGTGGTCAAACGGCAGTTTGGTGCCATACTGCATGGCGATCCACTTGCCCTGCTCGTTTTCATAAGTCACCGCCTGGTCATCAAGCAGCTTAATGAAGGCATCTGTTACGATATCGCCGATACTAATAACATCTGGTTGTTGATCTGCCACTGGTCCCACCCTATACAGTTAGATAATGCTTATGATCTTAGTCTACCATGCTGTCACTACCTGGCCAACAACTTCGAAAGCTTACCAGGACCAGCCTTCCAGTCGGTTCTGCTCAATAGCATCAAGACGAGCATAGACGTCCCGGAAGCGCTCATCCATGTCGGCAAAACCGGCAGCGATCATCAGCTTAAGATCTTCGATAGCCACCTCAACAGCTAATGTAATCATTGGAGGAACCAAGCTGTTTATAGCTCGCTCGATCATAGGTGGAACTAATGTGTTTATCGCCTGTTCGATCATGGATGGTACCAATGTGTTTATGGCCCGTTCGACCATGGGTGGTACCAGCGTATTGATAGCATGAGCCATGCGATTATCGAACACATTGCTAATTGCCAGAAGATCGTCTGAAGTCAGTGTCATTGCCATGGGTTCAGTATAAGTAATGCGCGATGCCGATTGCAAATAGTTTAAGCTAAATTTAAGAAGCTAGAATTTACGACTCATTATCTGACGAGGGCTTTGCCAGCTGAGTTGAAATCGACCAGTTTGCTCTCGACTACCTTTTGGACGGCAGGCAATACTTCTTTGGCTATCAACTTGGAGACTGAGAATTCGGCTGGGTTGGCAGCCAGGACTTTTTCCAGCGTCGTGCGGTAAGCGTAGCGCATATCACTGTTGATATTGATCTTGGTAACACCAATCGCCACGGCGTCACGGAAATAATGTCCGGGCGTACCACTACCGCCATGCAGGCTGATATTACAGTCGGAAGCCTCTCGCAGCCGGGCCAGTAGTTCCAGATCGAGCTTCTTGGGTACCGGATATTTGCCGTGCAGGTTACCAATAGCTGCCGCAAACGTATCAATGCCGGTGGCGTCGACAAAGGCTTTCATGTGTTCTGGCGTGCTAAAGGTCTTTTTGATCTCCTTATAATCGATCTTCTCAGTATGGACATTGGAACTGCCACCAAAGTAGTGCGGCTCGCTCTCAACACTGGCACCAGTCAGCCGGGCCCATTCGACAACTTCCCGGGTTGAGGCAATGATTTCGTTTTCGGAAGCATCGTGGTTGGACTGTGAAACATCGATGTGGATGAATTCAAAGCCCGCTTCGATGCCAGCAATCGCTGACTCGACGCTGGGGCTGTGGTCCAGGTTGATGTAGATTTCAACACCGTAAGCATACTTGAAGTCATCGACCATATCGCGAACGATATCAATACCGATGTCGTCAACCTCACCTTGGCTAACTTCTACCAGCACCGGCGCATTCTGGGCTTTAGCGGCCAGTACTACGGCTTTGAGCGTAGCCTCATCGTCGAGGTTGAAAGCTCCAAAAGCCCAATGTTCGGCCCGAGCTTGAGCCATCCGCGCGCGGGCCAGCGCACAATTATCGCGAATTTGTCGAAGTGTTAGCGGCATACAATAACTCTACTGGTAAATGCTAGCGCTTGCAAATTAGAAATCGAAGCGCTATTTCGATTGCTTGGAATTAGGTATGTACAATAGACTGTACATCTCAAAATACAATCAGCACAGATCCAGTCAACCGTGAGCAGTGCACTGTAAAGTCAATCACTTTTTGCGGTCGACGACTAGATGAGCAGCCATAGCAATGTGCTTCGCATCAAGACCGAAGTGCTCGAAGAGCTCAAGCGGGTCGCCAGACTCGCCGAAATGGTCCTGCATGCCGAGGCGTTTCAGTGGCACCGGGTATTCTTCGCCCAGCAATTCGGCAACAGCCCCACCAAGCCCACCGTTGATCTGGGCTTCTTCGATGGTGACAACCGCCCCGGTTTTGCGAATGCTCTTAAGGATGGTTTCAGCGTCAAGCGGTTTAATGGTGGGTACATGCACGACCTCAGCTTCAATCCCATCTTTGTAGAGTTTTTCGGCCGCCAGCAGCGCCTGATAAGTCATGGTACCGGTGCTGATAATTGTCACATCCGATCCCGTTTCGTAGACGTAGGCTTTGCCAATCTCAAACGGCGTCTTTATGGTAGTGAGTGTCGGCAGTGCTTCGCGGGCTAGCCGCATGTAGTTTGGCCGGGAGTCTAGGGCCATGGCTAGCGTCATCTTTTCGGCTTCGATGGAATCGCAGGGGGCCATAACCACCATGTTTGGCAGCACACGCATGAGGGCAATGTCTTCGAGCATTTGGTGGGTAGCACCGTCTTTGCCGGTATAAAGACCGGTGTGAGCGCCGATAATTTTAACTGGGCGATCATTGAGACAGATCGTAGTGCGGATTTGCTCCCAGTTGCGGCCCGGACTGAAGGCTGCATAACTAGCCACGAAGGGAATTTTGCCCATAGCTGCCAGTCCAGCGCCAACGGTTACTAGATTTTGCTCGGCCACGCCAATCTCTACGAAACGATCGGGGAATTCATCACGAAACATACTGATTTGAGTGGACTCGGTGAGGTCAGCGCAGGCCGCCACCACATTGACGTCGCGCTTGCCGGCCTCCAATAGGCCCTTGCCAAAGCCTTTGCGGTTGGGCTCCATAACTAGGTCGCCGGTTATCTCTGCCAGATGCAAATCAGTCATGCTATCACCTTCCCTTTTCGTGTCATTCGCCAGGCGGCGGTCAGCAGGCTAACCGATAAGCAAGCCGTCAAAGCCAGTAACCCGAGCATGATAAAATCACCCAGGTTGAGCGAATGTTTGCCGCAGCTCGAGACAGTCAAAATGCCGGTATTGTCATTACAGGACCGGAAACTACCAAAGTCAGACATGACAGCTCGCGCCGCCAACCAGACCAGACCAAGGCTAATAACTCCGGCGGCCCACATGGCCGCCAGCACGCCCACTGAGCTGTCATGCCGAAACTGACCCTTGTCGTTGCGCTTGGTTTTGGCCGATTTGGACGCCTTGGCGCTAGCCTTACTCATGCTCGCTCCGGATCTTGCCGCCCAGCGTCCGCAGCTCGTGCAAGGCTTTAACGGCTTGCTCGTGATTCGGGAAAGCACCGTGCCAGTGGAAGTCGTACTCCATGAAGTCGACGCCCTTACCTGGCACTGTGTAGGCTACGATCATAATCGGTTTGTCGACGATGGCTTTGGCCATGGCACAGGCATCTATTACTGCCTCGACGTCGTTGCCGTCTATCTCCAGGACGTGCCAGCCAAAAGCTTCCCATTTATCCTTGAAATTCTCGAGCGGCATGACTGACTCGGTGGGGCCGTCGATCTGAATGTTGTTACGGTCGGTAATGGCGATGATATTGTTGAGTTTGTACTTGCCCGCCAGCATGGCGGCTTCCCAGACATTGCCTTCGTCCTGCTCGCCGTCACCCATCACTACATAGACCCAGCGGTGGTTCTGGTTGTTCATGCGCAGACCCAGCGCCATGCCGCAGGCCTGACTGAGGCCGGAGCCAAGGGGACCGCTGGTGCTTTCCAGACCGGGGAGCTTGAGGCGTTCCGGATGCCCCTGCAGCCGCGAGCCGAACTGGCGCAGTGTCATCAGTTCTTTTTTAGGGAAATAGCCGGCTTCAGCCATAGCTGCGTAGCGCACCGGCACACAGTGGCCGTTGCTGAGCAGCAAGATGTCACGCTCCTCCCAGTCGACATTTTTGGGGTCGTGCTTCATGACGTCAAAGTAGAGCGCCGTAAAGATGTCTGCTAGACCAAGCGGGCCAGCACTGTGGCCACTGCCGGCATGCTCCAACATACGAATAATATCCTCACGGATGGTATTGGCTATCGTCTCAAGCTTTTCGATAGTTAGTTTTTGTGCCATTCTGCTTGTGATTATACCAGACGCTGTAATTCTGAGTAAGCGGCTAGCGGATCATCGGCATTCTTGATAAAGCCGCCAACATTGAGGACGTCGACGCCGCCATCAATTAACAATTTGGCATTGATGGCATTAACGCCGCCGTCCCAACCAATCTCAACTTCAGGGTGATGTTCCTTGGCTTTTTTGACCTTGTCGAGACAGCCAAGGTCGGCTGTGCTGCCGCCCTGGAAACCCAAGTTACCACTAAAAATCAAAAGGTGGTCAAAAGAGTGCATGATCTGGTAAGCCCACTGCACTGGCGTATCATGCAGCAGCGCCAGACCGGCTTCAATGCCGGCGGCGTGCAACCGGGCAGCAAAATCCATGTGGTGGACGGTAGCCTCGTTATGAATAATGACCAGCCGCGGCTTGAGCTTGATGAGCTGCTCAATATATTCCATGGGGTGCTGATACATCAGGTGTACATCGACGCTTAACTCATGTGGCCACCATATGTGGTCAAAGCCTGGCGACTGCGTTGGTGCAAACACGCCATCCATTAGATCGATGTGCACATTGGTGGCAAAGCCTTTGAGGGTCTTTAACTGCTGATTGTACTCATATTCATCGTAGGCCGTAACGGTTGGACAGACTATGGCCATTACACCGGCTCGTCGAGTTGAGCAATACGGCGGGCATGCCGCTCCAGACCGGTAAATGGCGTCTCAAGCCAGGTACTGATGGCGGTCTTCATTTCATCTTCAGATAAGAAGCGGGCTGACAGACTCAGCACATTGGTATCGTTGTGCTGCCGCGATAATTTGATGATTTCATAAGGGTCATCGCTCATGTTACCTTCTGCATCGATAGGGGCTTTAGCAATTGCCGGGCCATAAAATAGCGCTGCCCGGACGTCTTTAATGCGGTTGGCAGCGATGGCTTCGCCAGTGCCACTGCCACCCAGGATAATCGCCCGTTCGCAATCACCACGAGCCACAGCGTGGGCCGCTGCAAACATGTAGGCCGGGTAATCGTCCTGCTCGTCATAGACAATCGGACCATAGTTAACACATTCGTGACCAGCCGACTCCAGAAAGACTTGGAGTTGCTTCAAGGCCTCGTAGCCGGCATGGTCAGTAGTGAGTGCGATCTTCATGAGATTAGTGTAGCAGACGTATTAGGCGTCGTGTTTGTGGGCGTGACCTTTGGAATGGAGCAGTCGGCCAGTGTCGGCTACGACTTCTACCAGACGGTTACTGTAACCCCACTCATTGTCGTACCAGGCGACAACCTTGAGCATGGTGCCACCGACGACGGCAGTCAATTGTAAGTCGACCGTACAGCTATGGCTGTTGCCGATGTAGTCACTGCTGACCAATGGCTCGTCCGAGACGTCGAGGATGCCCTGGTAATACGGCTCTTTGGCGGCCTTCTTGAAAGCTTCATTGACCTCTTCGACGCTCACGGCGCGCTTAGTAATAATCACGAAATCGCTCAGTGAGACAACTGGCGTCGGGACACGAATGGACAAGCCACCAAATATACCCTGCAGAGCTGGCAGTGCCTGGCCGGCAGCGATGGAAGCGCCGGTGGTAGTAGGTACAATGTTCTCGGCAGCATTGCGGGCCTCACGCAGATCTTTGGAAGGAGCATCCTGCAGTTTCTGGCTGGCAGTATAACTGTGGACAGTGGTCATCATAGCTTTATCGATGCCGAAGTTGGCCTCGATGACGGCGGCGACAGGTGTAATACAGTTGGTGGTACAAGAAGCATTACTAATGATGTCTTCGGCCTGGTCTAGCTTGTCTTCATTGACGCCGAGCACGATGGTGGTAGCACCTTCGCCCTTGGCTGGAGCGCTCAGCACCACCTTTTTGGCACCGGCATCGATGTGTGCCCGGGCCTTGGCCGGGTCAACAAAGAAGCCGGTCGATTCGATGACAACGTCAGCTTTGAGTTCGGCCCACGGCAAATTGGCCGGATCCATCTCCGCCAGCACTTTGATGTGCTTGCCATCAACAATGATACCGGTGTCGTCATGGCTGACTTTGTACTGATAAGTGCCGTAATTGCTATCGTGCTTCAGCAGATGTGCCAGTGTCTTGGTATCTGTTAAATCATTAATAGCCACAACTTCCAGGTCACTACGCTCAAACGCTACCTTGAAGGCGTTACGTCCAATCCGTCCGAATCCATTGATACCCACTCGTGTCTTCATATGTACGTTCCCTGCTTAGTTTTTATGCTTTATAAGCGTATTGTACCCCATAGTAAACCACTTATGCAAACAGTGGTCGATGTTATTTCCGCCCCTGATAATCGCAAGTGTGAACCACAGGTTAAGCCTCTGTACACAAATTGGTACATATCTACTCAGTTTGCTGCATGACATCAACATGTTTGTGTAATTTAATCGCTGGCTTCGGCAGTCAATAAGCCATGCTGTTTGATATACGATAATACTTTTAGATGGCGCTTATAGGTGAATAATTCCGGGGCTTGTTCGAGCGTGACCCAGCGCGATTGTATATGTTCTGAGCTGAGCAATACATCAGTTTGCTCACAATTAGCCCGAAAAAAGATGAAGGTCGCACTCAGGGTTTCACTGAGTGGTTCGGTCATAGCATAGATGGTTTTGAAATCATTAGGCGCCAGCATGATACCGGCTTCTTCTTGGACCTCGCGAGCACAGGCTTGCTTAACATCTTCGCCTGGGTCAATAGCACCGCCAGGTAAATCCCACTGCAGGGGACGGCGAGTGTCGTCAGCGCTGCGTTTGAGTACAAGTATTTTATCGCCAGCGACCAGTATTGCCTTGGCGACAGCCCGGGTTTCAGCCATTGCTCTTATAGCGCTCGATGCACTCGGCAATGATAGCTTTGGCTTCATCAGGGCCATAGAAGCCGAGAACTTTGGTGCTGCCAGGCTTTTTGAGGTCTTTGTAGTGCATGAAATGGTGCTCAATCTTTTGCTTCCAGCGTTCGCCGAGATCCGCAATGGTATTAAAGGCATCGCCGGTGTTACGGTCATCGGCCGGAGCAACAATGACTTTGTCGTCGACTTCGCCATCGTCTTCGAACTTCATGACGCCAAGAATCTTCGTTTCCAGCCAAATGCCAGTAGGTAATGGCTGATCACAGACAATTAGCGTGTCGAGTTCGTCACCATCCTCATCAAGTGTCTGTGGTATAAAGCCGTAATTGACGGGCTTGGCAAAGATAGCCGGCTCAACCCGGTCCAGCTTCATGGCCGCGTGTTCGCGGTCCCACTCGATCTTCAGTATTGAGCCTTCAGGAATTTCGACGACGGTATTGACGACACCGTTTTGGTAATCGCCCGGGGTTAGTACTTGGTTAAAATCAGGCATAAGCACTCCTTATCAGTTAATTTTATTGTACACTACTTAGATGATTATCATTGGACACCGCGGCGCTAAGGGCTTAGCCCCTGAAAACACTCTCGCCTCCCTACAAAAGGCCGCTCAGCACCATGTCGACGAGATCGAGTTCGATGTCCGCGTCACCAGCGACGATATTTGCATCCTCAGCCATGACCCCTACCTAACCGACGCTGCCGGTAGCAAACTCAATATCCAGGAGCACACTTACGACCAGCTGTTGGCCCACAAAGCCGATCTAGCTACGCTGCGGGAAGTAATTGATCAAGTAGGTTCCAAAATCCCACTTTATATAGAAGTTAAACCAGATGCGCAAACAGCTCCCGTCATAGAGCAGCTGAAGTATGCCCTGCGCAGCGGCTTCACCCCAGCTGACCTACGTCTGGCATCGTTTAGCCACAAGACACTACGTGAATTACACACTGCATTACCTGAGATTCAGTGTGTGGTCATCGAGCGCTGGTCTGGCACCCGAGCCACCTACCACGCCCGCCAGCTCGGCACTAAGCGCATCTCCATGCAGCAACGCTGGCTATGGCGCCCCTTCATCCAGCCAATGGCTAAACGCGGCTGGCAGCTTAGCGCTTACACTCTGAACGACCCCGTCAAAGCCAAGCGCTGGGCCAGTTATGGCTTGTACGGTGTGGTCACAGACTATCCCGACCTCTTCGAGAAGTAAGTTATACTAGTACCATGCAAGTGACTTTCGACCACAGCGTGGCTGAGGCTGGCAACATAACCAGCATTTACTTTAAACCGGAGCAACCGGTCCGGTACACGGCCGGCCAGTTCATCGAGCTGACGCTCAGGCATGACCACGCTGATAAGCGCGGCATAAAGCGCTGGTTCACATTGTCCTCTTCACCGACCCAGGAATTGCTAAGTATTACCACTAAGTTTGCCACCGAAAATGGTAGCACTTTCAAGGCCGCCCTGCGCCAGCTCCAGCCCGGGGCTGAGCTAACCATCAGTGACCCATTGGGCGATTTTGTATTGCCCAAACTGATCCAGACGCCGCTGATATTCGTAGCCGGTGGCATCGGCGTTACGCCCTTTCACAGCATGCTGCGCTTCCTAGCTGACACCAAAGAAACTCGGCCCATCAAGATGCTCGTCGGCGTCCAAAAAGAGAGCGAGATTATTTTCCAAAAGACCTATGACGCAGCCAAGCAGCACGTCACGCTAGTGGTCAACCAACCAACGGCCGCCTGGGGCGGCGAGCGCGGCCAACTGACAGCAGAGCTGATCCTCGGCCTCGAAAAACCATCCGATGACACGCTAGTCTATGTGTCCGGTCCTGAAGAAATGGTTGAGTCACTTCACGCAGACTTGGTAAAAGCTGGTCTCAATAAAAACCAATTAGTTGGCGACTTCTTCCCCAACTACGCCGGCTTCATCTAGGCAGTAGTCTTAAAAATAGCTAGTGTTTGGGCCTTACCCTGGTTAGCTAGTTTTCTAAGGGCCGTACCATCTTTAGAGAGACGGCTAACATTTAGATTAGGTGGCGCTATGACGCCTAAGTGCACTGCGTTATTCAGACTATCTCCGGTGAGCTGATGAGTTTTATATTGGGTGCGATGGGCTTGTCTAAATGGTTTTGAAAAGCTTCTTAGCAATATTTTTTCAGCCATGTTCTCAACTAATGACAGATTTGACCGATCTTTAAGTGGCCGATTGATAATAACTAAGACATCTGTGGCTTCTAAATGATTGACAGCATAATCAATTGGTGAGGTACAGCCTGTTACGCCATCACTGTAGTATTTGCCGTTTATATTGACGACATTGCCAGTTGCACCGGGAATGGATGACGATGCGATGACAGCAGTAATAATATCTAGTCCTGGATTATCATCGACAGCTCAATATTCGCCCTCGCCGGTTTCTACATCTGTTACATCTATATGCAAATGTGCCCTATTGCGCCTAACAGATGATTGATCGAGCACCTTACTGCGCCTAAAGATATTTTCCATAAAGGTGATATCTAAAATCTTGTTAAACCGGCGTAAATCTATAAACTGCTTATTAGTCAGATCATCGCTATACACTAAAGTAGCCATCACAGCTTGGCCAGCTAGAAAATAGGCTGCCGTACAGGCGCCAGCTGATATGCTCACAACGTTATCAAAAACGTTAGTTAACTTTAGCGCTTCAAGTGCTTCAGTAACGCCGTTAGCATAGATACCTCTCATGCCACCACCCGCAACTACTAAAGCGGTTTTGATAGCATAATGCGCGTGATCATCCTCATTCAGCAAACGTTGCTTTAGTAACAGTCTCTCAACCACCGGATTTGGTTGGTCTTCGCTGAGTACATGAGCATCTAGGCGTTTCTGCATATTATTCAGCTTAGCAAGCAATCTTGATTCCTATGTACTATAATTTAGATTTTTTCTCAGGAAATGTAACATTGATGTTACATTGCTCAATCGGTTATATTTTTCCTATAATAAATACGTCCAACATCCGGTCTAATGCACAGATTATCCCATACAGGAATGCGATTAGAAATAAAAACAGTCCAGCCAAATACTCGTTGTAACATATATGTTACATTTCCTGAGAGTTTTAGTTCTGCACCGGGTGCAAGTGGCCTTCAAGATATTCGCGGATCTTGAGCGCAGCTGTAGCGCCTTCACCGGTAGCGGTTGCGATCTGCATGGTAGCACCAGAGCGGATATCGCCGGCGGCGAACACACCACGCATAGACGTTTCCATGTGCTGGTCGGTAATAACGAAGCCAATCTCATCTAGCTTAATCGGCGTCGGCTTGAGAAACTGCGAGTTCGGCTCCAGGCCGACGAAGACGAACACTCCGTCGACAGCAAGTTCGACGGCCTCGCCATCTTTGGTGGCTTTGACGCAAGTGACGAACTTATTCTCGCCAACAATTTCGTCAGTAGTAGTATTGAGGTGCACCGTGATCTTTCCAGCATCGACGAACTCTTGGAGCTCCTTTTGCAGGACATCACTGGCCTTGATGGTCGAGCGTACCAACAGATCGATATGCGTGGTAAAGCGGGTCAGGAAGATTGATTCCTGAATGGCTGAATTGCCACCGCCGACGACGGCCAGCTTCTTGTCACGATAAAATGCACCGTCACAAGTAGCGCAGTAGTGGACGCCCCGGCCATAAAACTCCAGCTCCCCTGGCGCACCAATCTTTTTATAATCAGAGCCGGTGGCAATCAGGACGGCCCGGGCCCGCATGTCGCCACTGGTGGTTTCCAGGCGCTTGTAGTCGCCTTCATCGTGAATACCGGTGACTTCACCCAACTCAATGACTGCGCCAAAGCGTTCGGCCTGTTTGCGCAGTTCGTCGGCTAGCGTCAAGCCTTCTATACCATCAGGAAAGCCGGGGTAGTTATCGATCTTGTCAGTGACGGCTGCCAGGCCGCCGACGACACCACGCTCGAAAAGTAGTGTCTCAATGTCTTCACGGGTGGTGTAGATGGCCGCTGACAGTGCCGCCGGGCCGGCACCGATGATAATAATGTCATGGCTTGGAATGTCAGTATTAGTACTTTTGGCCATAGTGTTTCCTTTCTGAATCCCTGAGTCTGTCACTAAGCAACAGCTGGCGCGAGCTTAGCGAGATTGTAGCCGACGATGACTTCACGAGTATCATCGCTTTTGGTAACGACAGTCACAGGCACTGTCATAGCGCCTGACAGCAGCAACGCTTCAGCCTGGCGATGTGGCTCCTGGTCGAGGTTTACTTCATTGTAGCTATGGCCTTTGGCACCCAGGTACTTTTTGACCATTTGGCAGTAGCCGCAAGTGTTAGTGGTGAAAATTGTGATGTCCTTGACCATGATATCCCCTGTGATTTTATTTTGTAATCCGTTAGTGATTAGTATATATAGCGTCTGCGCTATATACAAGACGCTATATATTGTGCTTTTTAGTACAGCTGGCTATTTACCAATACTGTGTAGTGTAATATCGAATACCAGATCAGCGTTAGCCGGGATGCCCGAGCCAGCTGGTGGGTTTGCACCATATGCCATGGCGGCTGGGATCAGTAAGCGGCGGGTGCCACCTACTTTCATGCCCGGTACCCCTTGGGTCCAGCCCGGGATAACGCCACTCAATGGGAAGGTAACCGGCTGGCCGCTGTCGAGTGAACTCTGGAAGATCTTGCCAGTGGCCGCCACGGCACCAGTGTAATCGACGGTCACAGTAGCGCCCGGCTTAACTTCATCGCCTGTCCCCGTCGTGGTGTCAACTTCCTGTAATGTTGGAATGCTGGCTACTGGAGTGAACCCTTTGAGTTCGGTACCTTCTAATTTGTTGTCCACTTTGGCTCCTGTCTGCGAGCTGGTGCTGCTAGCACCGTCACTCTGCTTGGTGTTATGGTCCTGCACGATTGAGTAAATAACTGCGATAGTCAGTGCAGATGACGTTACTAAAAATAAAATTGCTCCAAAGAGCGCGAAAGCCCGCTCGCGTTTGCGTGCCATAGTTGTTACCCCGTTGACGTTTATGCTCAGCTTATTATACATTTTCTTCGTTATATATGACAATCTGGAAATAGCACAGTCAGGCTGATCGAAAATCAGGCTTTCATTTCGTAGCTTAGAAGCTTTTTCTTAGCAGCATCCGAGCCGTCTTGGAGCAGCAACAGTTGGGCATAGATGCCGTCCGTCTTGGCAAGTTGCGCAGGCGAGCCGGTCTCACCGACCCGACCGCCTGATAGCGTCACTATCTGATCGACGGCTTGGATAGTACTCAGACGATGGGCGATGATCAGCGTCGTCCGGCCTTTCATCAGCCGCTCCAACGCCTGTTGAACCATGCGCTCACTCTTGCTGTCGAGACTGCTGGTGGCTTCATCGAGTATCAGGATCGGCGCATCTTTCAGCAGCGCTCGAGCAATGGCAATCCGCTGCTTCTGGCCACCACTCAGCTTCAGGCCACGCTCGCCGATCTCGGCGTCATAGCCTTTATCAAATTTGCCAATGAACTCATCGGCATTGGCAGCTTTGGCAGCTGCCACCACTTGGGCCTGGGTAGCTTTGGGATTGGCATAGGCAATGTTTTCACGCACTGTGCCACTAAATAGCGCCGGCTCCTGGAAGACTACTGCAATCTGCCGGCGCAGGCTAGCCTGTGTAACCGCGCTGACCGACTGGCCGTCGATGCTAATTGCACCGCTGTCGATATCGTAAAGGCGCATCAGCAAGTTCGTGATGGTCGTTTTGCCTTCACCGCTTTCGCCGACTAAGGCTGTTTTAGTACCATGCGTGAGCCGGAAACTAACTCCCTTAAGCACCGGCTCCGTATCATAGCTAAAACGCACAGTATCGAACACCACATCGGCTTTGCTGATCTTGAGCGTAATGGCGTCCAGACGGTCGGCAATACTTGGATCGACCTGCATGATTTCAAAATAATCGCGGCTATCGGCGACGGCCCGCTGAAAGTTATCAACCATAAAACTGATAGTAAAAATCGGGATCCTGATCTGCGCACTAAATAGTATGAGAGTTACGACATTGCCGGGGCTCAACTGGCCATGGGCCGCTTGCACAAAGATGAAGAGATAGACCGCCAGAAAAATAACATTTAAGACCACCCGCCGGCGGAAGTCACTGATATGCCAGTACTTGGACTGTGGAGTATTGACAGCAATAAGGCGTTTGTAATACTTATCAAAGAGCTGGAGCTCACGCCGCTCCTGCAAATACGTTTTAACGACCTTGACCTGGTTAATAACTTCGGCAAAACGGCCATTAGCTATATCTAGATTAAGATTCTTTTCAGCCTGATATTTCTGCCACTTCGGGCTGCTCCGCACCGTCAGCAAGATGTAGAGCGGATAGATCGAAGTTAGTAGTAAACCAACCTGCCAACTGTAGTGATAAGCTACAGCCAGCGTAAAGATTGTCGTGAACCACATCTGCAAGAAGTTATTCGTCAAAAACTGGAAAAAGTTCGTTAGCTGCGATATGGACCGGTTTAGCCGATTGATAATCTTACCGGATAGTTCTACATCATAAAACTGCTGCGGCAGGGTCAGCAGATGTGCATAATAATTATGCGAAAGGTGAAACTGCAGCCGGGCTTGCAAGCGGTCACCAATATGCCCACCGATATTACTAAAGATATTAGTAAAGAAGTCCAGTAGAAAGATGCCGACGGCCAGCCAGATCAAATAATGCAGATTGGCATGGGTGCCGCGTCGTAGTTCATCGATTGCCCAGCCGGCAAACAATGGCTGCAGTACGCCCATCAAGGCTAAAAACACTGTCAGTATACTGACCGCCGCATATAGCGGCCAAAGATCACGGGTAAAGCGGATAATCCGCCATAGTTGTTTCATATTTGCTTATTATATGAGATTTTACCCCATTCCTATAATGGAGTTATCTTAATGGACTGCCAGGCGGGATATTTCGGTTGCTCGTTTAGTATGGTATCAGTTTGTCATGTTTTCTGAAGAATATTTTTATCGTAGTATTCTTCGAATAATGTGACAATCTAAAAGTATTGCTAAAACACAATTACTTTTATTTTGGCGTACGGAAGCAGTTATTTAGTGACGAATATGTCGTGTGGGTGGCTCTCGTGGAGCGACGCCTGGGTAATCGGCCGAAAGAGGGCTTTCTCGAACAAAGCCGGGATGGTCTGTGCGCCGACGTAGAACATGCCGGAGCGCAGACTCTCAGACATTCGCTGCACCATGTCCTCGACCGAGCCGCTGCAGGGCACCAGCCCTTCTACGCCTTCCGGCACCATCTTGCTATTATCTTTGTAGCTTTTACCGTGGAATTCGTCTTCGGCAGCAATCTCCTTGCCCCGCTTCATTGCACCTATCGAGCCCATGCCGCGGTAGGTCTTAAAGCGGTATTCATCGGAGCCATTAAGCAAATTCTGGAAACGGTGCGGCACCTCCGCACTTTTGAGAGTGACCAACTCACCTGGCGATTCTTCAGTGGCAGCAAACAACCGGCCCATCATTACCGTCGACGCGCCGGCAGCTAAGGCCTTGACGACATCGCCGTCATAATTAATGCCGCCATCGGCGATGAACGGCACGCCGGCAGCCTGAGCAACCGCCGATATTTCCATAATAGCGCTCAGCTGTGGTACGCCCATACCGGAGACGATGCGAGTGGTGCAGATGGCACCCGGACCCATACCCACGCGCAGGCTGTCGGCTCCGGCTTTGATTAGGGCCTCGGCGGCCTCGGCGGTGGCGATGCTGCCGGCTACTACCTGTAATTCTTCAGCGTACTTATCTTTGATGTAACTCAATGCTTCCAACAGATGGTGATTGAAGCCATGAGCGGTGTCTATAACAATCACATCAACACCCGCCGCGACCAGTCGCTCCAGGCGCTTTTCGTAACCGGGACTGGTACTGATAGCGGCCCCTACCAACAGTTTTTCGGCTTTGACCAGTTCAACTTCGCCAGCCTGGTCATCAACCGTCATATTACGATGAATAATGCCGATGCCACCTAAGCTAGCCAGTTTAATAGCTAAAGCGTGCTCCGTCACGGTGTCCATGGGTGCCGAGACAAACGGTGCGGCTAGACTGATGGTGCGCGTAAGCTTGGTTCTCAGGTCAATTTCACTACGATTAAAGGTAGTCCGGCCAGGCATAAGGAGAACGTCGTCAAAGGTAAGAGCAGGCAGACCAATTTTCATACCACATTCTAACCGTAAGCGCTGGGCTTTGTCAAAAAGAATGTGAGGTTTGTTACACGACCAGCCGACTAGCTCGTCAACCAGTCCACGACAGCTTCAATCATTAGCGCACGGCTAGAACCTGTAAAATTATGGTCCGCACCATCAATGGTTTGAGCAGTGACATTTTCATCTAGTGCCAGATCATTGTAATCAACTGCACCGAGGACTTCATCATGGGCTGGGATGAGTAAGGCATAGGGCTGGACAGCCGCATAGTTGAGCAAAGCCTGTAGTGCGTCAATATCTTCGATTTCGGCAAACATAGCCGCGGGAATATAGCTGGTGGTGCCGTCGGAGCGTGGCACGATCCACAAATCGTCTTGTTTTACTACGCCCAGCTTGGCTTTGAAGTATGCACTGAAACCACTGATCTGTACCGGCGGCGCCAGCATGACTGCCGACTTTACTTCTGGAGGTTGTGACAGTGCTGACACCACACAGCCGGCTGAATGACTGACTAATGAGATGTCCGTGACATCCGCCTGCTCACTGAGCCAGGCAATGATCGACAGCAGCATCCGCTGTTGGTCTTCAAACGTCGATATATTGATCGTTTTACCATCGATATCATAATAATCGAACATGACATAGCCGTAATCGACGGGCAAGGATTTGACTATTTCGCTGAACATGCCCCGGGCTGTGCGCTCCACCCCGAAGCCGTGACTAAAGACCACCATGTGCGGCGCTATTTCGTAGTCGGCATGGATGTCTAGCACCAGTCGGTTATCGCTCATATTACACCCGCTCCGCTTGCCACGACTGCCCGGCGGCAACTGCTACGGCGTCGAGTAGTTTCGCAACTTCAGCGTCGGTCATGGTGCGATCGTAGCTGGCTATATGCAACCGTAAACTGACGTTTTTATGATCCGGATCTTCCGGGCTTTGGTATATCCCGATTGGATCGAGACGGTAGAGTGTGTCAGCCAGCTCCAGTTTGGCTAGCTCATCCCAGCACAGATCATATACCTGCTGATATGGCAAGTCGGCCGGCACTTTTAGCGTTATATCCTGCATAACATTAGGAAAGCGTGGGATTGATGCATAACGGCTGGTATCATTGCCCTGCAGTGCCTGCAACAAATCGGTCAGACTAATGTTAAAGCCAGCCGACGCCGCCGGCAACTTAAAGCCTTTGCGGACACTCGCTTTAAACTCACCGACGCCACCCAACAGAATATCTGTGCCCTGCAAGTAGATTAATGCTGTCCGACTGGGCTCGAATGACTGGATGATTGAGAAGTTCAAATCTTTTGCAAGTGGTCGAAACGATGGCCTTAGACCCAACTCGGTTATAAGATTTACCAGCTGTTTGCGCGCCTGATAGAACGGCGCGCCGGTCGGCGCGCTTTTATCCTGGGCCGCATAAACCGCCTCCAGCATTTCAAACTCCACAGGTAAGCCGCTGTCGTCATGATGTTGATTATTATGACCTTTGCCAATCTCAAATAGCACGAACTGATCGTAGCCGGCTTTGATGTTGGGATGGACTTTTTCGAGTAGGCTCGGTAGCAGACTCAGGCGGTAATATTGCAGTTCGGGGCTGAGGGCATTGCTGACTCGGTAGGCCAGCGCCTGGTCCTGAGCGGCTTTATTCAGCAGATTACCGTGCACGAAACTGTAGGTCAGGACTTCATTGGCGCCAGCTTTAGATAAGACTGTACGTATCCGACTTTTCAGCTCGAGCAGCGGGTCTTTAGCCGTCGGCGCAATCTGACGGTACGGCAGTTCAAGCGGCAAATGATCGAAGCCATACAACCGACCGATTTCTTCAACGACGTCTTCACGCAGTTCAATATCGGTGCGCCAGAACGGCTGGTCCACCAACAAGCCGTCGTCAACTACTTTGACCTGAAATTCAACATTTTCCAGTAGCTGTTTCATCTGCTCGGCGCTGAGATCCAGACCCAGCCGGTCGTTGATGAACGCTGTCTCGACTGGCACGGACTGATACTCGCGGTTGGGTTGATGATTATCGATCACCCGGCCCACCGGCTTGGCTTCCGGACACAGGCTCTGCACCAGCTGCACCGCCTGAAACAGCACTGATGGATTCTGCCACTCCGACTGCCCCTTGGTGAAGCGGGTGACGGCGTCACTGAAGATACCATGTTCCATGCTGGTACGGCGAATATTGTACATATCGAAGCTAGCGCACTCGATCAGGATGCGCTTGGTAGCGGCGTCGATCTCTGAATTTTTGCCGCCCATGACACCACCAAGACCGATCGGTTTGTCCTGATCACAGATCAAAATGGCTTCAGCTCGCGGTGTAACTGTCTTACCGTCCAGCAGTGTCACCTGCTCTTCAAAATGCGGGTTACGCACAACTATCTGCGCCCAGCCATCGACAGCAACTTTGTCATAGTCGAAAGCATGTAAGGGCTGGCCGGTCAGCAGCATA
Source organism: uncultured bacterium (assembly GCA_964236675.1). Lineage (GTDB taxonomy): Bacteria > Patescibacteriota > Saccharimonadia > Saccharimonadales > UBA4665 > JBDSWU01. Next base: position 36,920 of record CAXSFI010000001.1, on the reverse strand, counting down.
ATGTAGTTGGTGATATCAACGATATTGTTGATCGGGCGGACGCCCAGGCGGCTTAGGTAGGTCTGCAGCCAGACCGGGCTCGGTGCCACCGTGATGCCATCGATGGCCACTAACATGTAGCGCGGTACTAGCTCAGGGATCTCGTTGGTCAGACTGACCTGCATGCTGACATCGCCAGATTTGGTCACCAGACTATTGGTGTGCATGTACCAGCCGGGCGAGGTGAACGGTTGACCGAGGATACCGGCAACTTCGCGGGCGACACCTAGCTGGCCAAAGCAATCCGGCCGATGGGTGAACATCTTGTTTTCAATATCAATAATGGTGTCATTGAGTTGGTAGGTTTCAGCAAAATCATCACCGGGCTTGCCGGTATCCGAGTCTAGCTCCAGTATGCCGTCATGGCTGTCACCGATAGCCAGCTCTTTGGGGCTGGCTAACATACCATTGCTGACGACGCCGCGCAGCGGCCGGGCACTGAGCACGAACGGCTCCTTATCATCGGCTGTACTTGGCACCACGCTGCCAGGCGGCAGCCAGGCCACCAGCATTCCTTCGCGGACATTGGGCGCACCGCAGACTACCTGAACCAGTCCGCTGTACTCGCGGTTGACGTTGGGTGTCATCCGGCCGTCGTCTATCAGGCAGACATTGAGATGATCGGAATCTTCCAGCTTGGTAACGGTGGCAATCCGGGCCACCACTACACCGCGGTATTTTGTGCCGACGTCCACGACTTCATCCACACCCCCTAGTTGTGCGCCAATCTTGGCCACTAGCTCAGCCGTCGGCGGCAGCTCAAATTCCAAATATTGCTTTAGCCAGTTAACGCTTACTTTCATATGTCGAACCTTATCTCTTCCAGGACCCTGGGGCCACTTTGCGAGATGCGGGCCCAGACCGGTTTTATTAATAGGTATTTTTGAGTCGGATCTTGTGCATAACGGGCGGACGTAGGTTGTTTGACCAGATGCGATTCCAGTAGCGGCGGCAAGTCGGCATCAGCAATCACTTGGGCTACACCCTCATACTGCATAGTTGATTGGCCGTCAAAACAGAACACGATGGCTACCTTCGGATTAACCGTCAGGTTCTGAAACTTACGTGATTGGTCTGAAGTACCGATCATGATCTCCAGCTGATCATTTTCAGAAAACGCCACCCACGCAGCTTCGGGTTGGCCATCAGGGCTGGCCGTCGAGATAACACAATATTTTTCATCTTTTAGGAAGTCGAGGAATGGCTGCATCATGAGAACTGCCTCAGGAAATCCAGTCGGCCTGACTCAAAGTAGCGGATATCCTCGATGTTATGTTTCATCATGACCAGGCGCTCGATGCCCATGCCCCAGGCAAAGCCGGTGTAGATATTGGTGTCGATGCCGGCTTCACGCAGTACATAGGGGTGGATCATGCCGCAGCCCAGCAGCTCGATCCAGCCAGATTGCGAGCAGATAGCGCAACCTTGCTTGTCACAAAACGGACAGCTCATGGCAAACTCAAATGATGGCTCGGTGAATGGGAAATAAAATGGCTGGGTCCGTACCTCTAACTGTTTGCCGTAATAAGTCTGTAAAAATGTTTTGAGGGTAGCGATGAGGTGACCAGCGTTGATACCTTTGTCGACATAGACACCTTCCAGCTGGTAAAAGGTGTGCTCATGGCGAGCGTCCAGATCTTCATTACGAAAAACCCGGCCGGGTATGACGGCGGCTATCGGTGTGCCCTGCTCCAGCTCGGCTTTGTGCTCCAGTAGTATGCGGTGCTGCATGGTCGAAGTATGGGCCGGGGCAATAAAAGACTTTTCTTTGCCATCAGTCTGCTCAGTCATGAAGGTGTCATAATCATCGCGGGCCGGGTGGCCTTCGGGGAAGTTCAGCGCGCCAAACATATGAAAGTCATCATCGATCTCGCGTGACTCGACAGCCGTGAAACCCATACGGTAGAAGATATCCAGCACGGTCGCCAGCTCCGACATTAATGGATGGATACTGCCATTTTCACTTGGCAATAAGGCTGGGCGCTGGCCGGCAGTAACATTGCTATCAAACGGTGCTGTAATATCAATCGGTGGCAATGCCGTAGCAGCATCCGTCGTTTCATCAACCATTGCCTGCAAGTCCAGGCGCAGCTGGTTTACCTCTTGGCCGAATGCCCCGCGCTCTTCAGGCGGCAGCGTGCGTATCTGATCGAAAAGTGCTTTGAGTTCGACAGCTCGTAAGATCTCAGTCTTGTTATCAAGTTCGGCGAACCGCTGTTGTAGTAGCTCAGCCGTTTCGGCAATTTGAGGGTTCTGGTAATTCATACTGCTCAAGTATATCAGAGGTCGATGCGAACTGAACAGTGTATACTGCTAGTATGGCAAATTTTTCTTTTGATGTAGTCAGCGAGTTCGATAAGGCTGAAATGAACAATGTCTTTGACCAGGCGCAGCGTGAGATAGGCTCGCGCTATGACTTTAAAGGCACTCCCGCCGCCATCGAATGGCTGAGCGGTGACAAAGCCGGCATCAAGATTACTGGCAACGGTGAATGGCAAATCGAGGCAATACTAGACATCGTTCGTAAGAAGCTGGCCGCCCGTGAACAGAGTCAAAAGCTCCTCGACACTTCGGCTGAGCTCGTAGAAAGCAACATGAAAACCACGCAAGAAATTGTCTTCAAACAAGGCCTCGATCAAGAAAAGGCTAAGAAGATTACTGCCCTTGTCCGCGAGCAGTTCCCTAAAGTCAAACCCCAGATTCAGGGCGACGCTGTGCGCGTCATGAGCGCCAGTAAAGATGATCTGCAGCAGGTTATGCAGCTACTGCGCGGCGCCGACTTCGACTTCCCGCTCAGCTTCAACAACTATCGTTAAGCGACTCTAGATGTGCGCAATCTGAAAAGCTAACAGGTCACTGTTGAGCTGTTGCCACCACTGCTGGGCCGGTGAAATCTCGGCATCGTGCACGAGCACAGCACGGTTAGCGGCTAATCCTTCAAGCTGCTCATAGGCTTGTCCTAGACTTTCCACCATAACCCGACTCATATAACTTCGGTAGGCACTGTCGATTGCCGGACGGTTGTCATCTACCATGCGATCGAGCGGCACTGTTAATTGGCAACGGCGATAAGCGTAAGCTGCTTCAACAGCGATTGGCACGGCATTAATGACCAGCAAGCCGACAGTCGTCACCGCCTGATGTCGGGCTTTTTTGGCAATATATTTTTCAAGCGCGGCTGTCCGGGACGCGGGCAGCGGCACATCATCTATGTCGACGGTTGCGACCATCTGCTCCAGGCGATCAGTCACGTCATCAGCATCTGTGTCTGGTGATACGATCGAGTTGTCGAGCTTGCGTGCCATCAGTGCCCAATACGCCGGATGAGTCTGCCAGACATCTGCCGGACCGACTTGCTCGGACAGCAAGTATTCCAGAGGCCCGTACTCACCGAGGCTGGCAGAAGATGTGTTGGTGATGCTCGGCGTCAGATTGCAGGCAGTCTGCATAATGGTCAGACGAGCCAGTTGCTTGGCAACGGCAGCATTGCCAGGATAATTTTCAGGATACGTCATAATCAATTTTACGATAGCACAAATAGGTTTCTTCATCAATATTATGACCACAGTTAGGCCGAGTAAGCTATACTTAAAAGCATATGCAGGAATACCCTGAACTACTCGAGCAAATGACCGCTGTGCTGACCATGAATGATCGCGGCGACTACACGCAGCCGGCTCATGGGCTGTATCCGCACCAGTGGCTGTGGGACAGTTGTTTTACGGCTATTGGTTGGGCGCATACAGACGTGGCGCGAGCTCAGCGCGAGCTGCTCAGCCTGCTACGCGGCCAGTGGCATAACGGCATGCTGCCCAACATCATCTTCCGGCCGGAAGCGAGGTACAGAACAGATAGGAACATCTGGCGAAGCTGGGTCAACCCATCGGCACCCAGCAATGTCGCCACTACTGGCATCACCCAGCCACCGATGCTGGCCGAGGCAGTCGTCCAGGTCGGTGCCCAGCTGGAATGGCCGGAACGCAGAGTCTGGTACGCCAAAATGTGGCCGGCGCTGCTGCACTATCACGAGTGGCTCTATAACGAACGAGATCCACATCACGAAGGTCTGACACTACAGATTCATCCTTGGGAAACCGGGCTCGACAACTCGCCACCATGGATGGCTGAAATGCATGAGCACCTGATGCCGTTGTGGATTCGCATGATCGAGAAGTCTAAATTCGACCGTGTGATCACACTGTTTCGGCGTGACACCCAGACAGTGCCGATGGATCAGCGTTTTTCGACCATTGAGGCCATAACCCTGTTCGATGCTCAATTGCGCCTGCGTCGCAAGGCCTATGACATCAACCGGATTCTTGACCACGGGCTGTTCGCTATCGAGGATCTGGCTTTTAACAGCATCCTGATTCGGGCCAATCGTCACTTGATGGCGATTGCCAAAAGTTTACGCGAAGAAATTCCTGATGAACTGCAGGAACGCATGCGCCGTACCGAAACCGTATTTGATCAACTGTGGGATGAATATTCCGGCCAGTATTACTCGCGTGATTTTATTACCCACCGGCTACTCAAAATCCCGACGGTGTCTACCCTGCTGCCGCTATATGCAGGACACATCAGCAAAGCTCGGGCCGCCCAACTAGTTAGGCTCCTCGAGCAGGAACATGGTTTTGGGCCAGCCTATCCCGTACCCAGCGTGCCGATAGATTCGCCCTGGTTCCGTTCCAAGCTGTACTGGCAAGGGCCAACCTGGGTTAACATGAACTGGCTGATCATCCAGGGCCTGCGACGCTACGGCTACAATGCCCACGCCGATGTCCTGACCGAAAGTAGCCTGGAGATGGTCGGGCGCTCTGGTGCCTACGAATACTTTGATGCCCTGACCGGCGAGCCGGCCGGTGCCACCGAGTTCTCATGGACTGCTGCCCTGATCATCGATCTGCTCAAATCGCAGAGCTAAGCTGCAGCATTAATCTTCGAGTAAGGTTGGTCGGTCTACTATTAATGGTTCGACACTGGGTTCAGTATCGGCGATCTTGACGATGTCGCGGTCGATTTTGCCGAGCTCTTTGTAGGTGGTGTTGAAGTGGCCGACAGTAGTGCCGAGGCTGATACCGAGCTTGCCCATATAGGTATTGTGGGCTATCAGATGTTTCTGGAGTTGCTCGATGTTTTTGCGGATTTTCTCGGTGTCTTTGTGAATCTCCATCGAGCGCAGGCCCTGCATGATGGTCTGGAGCATGGCTGACAGTGTCGAAGGGCCAACAATGGTCACTTTCTTCTCCGAAGCATACTGGATGAGATTGCGGCCGCTGACTGCGGCCAGGCCGACCTTGTTGGCCAACAGATCATAATAGATAGCTTCTGACGGGATAAACATCAACGCCTGATCGAGCGTGCCCTTGCCAGGCAAAATGTATTTGGAAGTTTCATCAATGCGGTTCTTGATGTCAGTTTTGAAAAGCTTTTCCAGCGGCTCCCGATCGGCCTCTTTGGCATCGATCAAGCGATTATAGTTCTCTAATGAAAATTTACTATCGACCGGCAGGATCCGGTCATCGAGCTTGATGACAGCATCGACAATCATGCCTTCAGCGATTTTGAACTGCAGCTCGAAAGCACCCGGCGACAAGATGTTCTTGAGGATTTGCTCGAGGTAAAATTCGCCCAGCACGCCACGCTGCTTAGGATTTTGCAGCACGTTTTGCAGCGTCTTGAGCTCCGAGGCGATATCGCCGACATTCTTATTGGTCTTGTCTAATTCCGTCAGGCGCTGCGTGACTTCGGTCAGAATTTTATTACTGGAAGCCCATTGGGCCTGCATGCTTTTAGCGCTGTTACCCATCTGTTCGGTCATTTGCTGCTGCAAGCCATCTTTCAGCGCCGTCACACTGTTATTCAGCTCGGTCATATCGGCTTTAAGCAGCAAGGCAGCGTTAGTATCTGTCACCGGCGCTGCCGGCTTCTTAAGCACCAATATAAGGAGCACTAGTACCAAAAAACCCAAGGCAATAACGGCGATAATCATGCTTATAGTTTAACAGCTATGCGAATCTGGTGACAGTGAACATGAAAAAGGGCACAAAGATGCGTCCAGCTTCTGCAAGCTTATAGTACTTAAGCATAAAAAAGATCCGAGACCTAAGCCTCGGATCGCGGAAGCCTCACACTTCCTATCATTTAGCTTATGCCTAAGACCGAGTAATTGCAAGCATTTTTGCACAACGTTTTTTAACTGTTGACCGCTGGCCGGGACACAAAACTATTATCTCGCAGGTAGAATCGCCACGGTTGATCACGGGCTTGTGATATGCCGATGCGGGTGGTAGTCACGATGTCAGCAGCTGGTACTGGGTCTCGGATTACCAGCTGAAACGGCGCAAAGCGTAGATCATGGCCGTTCCAGGTTTTATCAATCGCCAGTGCTTGGCAGAGCTTAGCCGGACCATTGGTCAGCTGACCATCTGGCAGGGGGCGTCCGCGGTGGTGGCGCATCATGTCCAGGCCTTCCAGTGGCTCGATGGCCCGGATCAAAACAGCACTGCCTTCACCGGTCTGGCCCGTCACAACATTGCAGCAATAGTGCATACCGTAGGTAAAGTAAACGTATAAGTGGCCGGCCGGGCCGAACATGACATCGGTGCGTGGGGTTCGGCCACGGTAGCTGTGACTGGCGGTATCTGTCTGGTCATAGGCTTCTGTCTCGACGATCCTGCCTGTCAGTAGTTGTCCATCCAGCTCGCGGACCAGTAAGCAACCCAGCAGGCGTGGAGCCACCTCGGCCGCTGATTTTGCTAGAAACGCATAGGGATCAGCCACTGCTTAACTCCGGGATGGGCCACGCTTAGCCTGCACTGAGGCCTGAAACGAAGCACCAATGACGCCCAGGCCCACAATTCCGGTGATGGCATCGGGGATCTCAATGAATAGACTGAGTAACAATGCAGCCGCCAGTGCCAGAATGGCATAATGAGCACCATGCTCTAAGTAGATATATTCATCGAGCGTGCCGCGCTGCACCATATAGACCGTCAGGCTGCGTACCCACAAGGCGCCGACGCCCAGACCGAGAGCGATCAAAACAACTTTGTCGGTAATAGCAAAGGCCCCCAGCACGCCGTCAAAACTAAAGCTGGCATCCAGTACCTGCAAATACATGAAAGCGACGAAAGCGCCCCAGCCGACGTACTGGGCACCACTACCAGCCTGGCCCGTCAATCTGCCGAGAGCAATGATGAAGCCATTGATAAGGCTGTAGCCGCCCACCCCAAGCAGTCCAGCCATAAGCACTGCCGCAGTGTCGGCATGCAGCGAGGCGGCGACTATAACCACTACCGCAGCCAATACCGGCGGCAACCAAAAGCTGCCTCCCAGGCGCTGCAGGGGCCGCTCGATTCGCACCAGCCACAGTTCGCGGCGTTTGTCATCAAACAGAAAATACAGCGCCAGTGTCAGCAGGAAGCCGCCGCCAAAAGCCGAAATGCTGGTGTGGGCTTTTTCAAGGTGCTGCGCATAGCGCTGGGGATCATGTAACGCGTATTGTAGCACCTGGCTCCATGGCAGATGAGCCGTCACCATGACAATCAGTATCGGAAACACGAAGCGCATACCGACGATGGCGATGACCATGCCAATAGTCAGAAATAACCGTTGCCAGGTCGGGCTAAGCCGCGCCAAGACCTTGGCATTAATAATGGCATTGTCAAAGCTAAAAGCAATTTCTATGGCTATCAGGATCAGCGTAGTGATGGCCGCTCCCAAGCCCAAAAACAGGCCGGCCCCTATAACGGACAAGACAGTTATGATAAGTGAGATACTGAAATGTCGCATCGACTTATGCTACCATATAAGTAACTAGATGAACGATACCAATACTGTGCTAATTATTGCCGAGGTCGCTGCGCTCATACTGTTGTCAGCTATTTGTTCCGGGCTGAATGTCGCGGTCATGTCTCTGGATCTGCCAGACTTGCGCCGCAAAGCTAAACTTGGCAGCAAGCATGCTCAACGAGTACTGCCACTGCGCCGCAACACGCACCTGTTGCTAGCCAGTATTTTACTAACCAATGTGGCAGTGGTCTCAGCCACTACCTTAGTATTGGATAGTCGCCTCGAAGGTATCCTCGCTGGCTTGGTTAGCACGCTACTTATTGTGGTTTTCGGCGAGGTCATCCCTCAGGCCCTGTTTAGCAAGAACCCGCTGCTATGGTCGAGCCGCTTTAGCTTCATGCTCAAAATTATGATTGTAGTGACGTTCGTCGTCAGCAAACCGCTGCAACTCCTACTAGATAAACTGTTCCCTCGGCAGCGCACCAAACTCCAGAGCCGTCAGGAATTAGGCCTGCTGATTGGCGAGCATCTAACCAATACTTCCAGTGAACTCGACGGCGATGAAGTGGAAATCATGCGCGGCGCCCTGTCGCTCAGCGAAAAGCGGGTTCGTGACATCCTGACCGACATTCGCCACACTTACTGGCTGGAGCCCCAGACCCTGCTCGACGACGCCCGCATAGATGAGATAAAAGCTAAGGGCTTCAGCCGTATCCCCATTTTCAACGCTCAGCTGACGAAGTGCTATGGCGTACTGCTGATGAAAGATCTGGTTGATATAGATTTCGATGAAAACAATTTTAAAGTGGAAGACATGATTCTCTACCCGACTCAACTAGTTGGTAGTATGACGGCACTCGACACCATGTTTCGTAAATTCATCTCAGCTGGCACGCACTTGATCCCTATCGAGCGCGATGATGAGATTATTGGAATTGTAACTATCGAAGACTTGATCGAAGAGATTGTCGGTCACGAAATAGAAGACGAAACCGACCGCATGAAGCAGTCCAATGCTCGCCTAAAAAAATAGCTGGGCTGCTCGTAGTAATTACATAGCCTGAGCTTGCCAGTCGGCGCGGCGGCCGAACAGGGCCAGCAATCGCGTCTGGATATCAACATCACCAATCACCTCTACTTCTGGTGCAAACAGTCCGCTGGCCTGCAACTGCTGCTTGTGAGGCGCCGTAGCTTCGTATAATATTTTGGCCAATTGATCATCAATCTGTACCGGTACACCTATGGCCTTGCCCAGGTCCCAGGCATGGATCAGCTGGTCACTGGCAGCCTGCGTCAGATATTCATCGATTGTTACATCACCATAGCTAAGGTGAGCCGTTTCTTCGGGGTCACTATCAGCCAGGGCTCGCTCGGCCATGTCGACCGCAGTTTGCCAGTTGATGCTTAGGTCAACGTCGTCATCACCAATCAGATTGCCACTGTACTTTTTGCCGACCTCATCGATGGTCAGACCGTCCAGTATGTCAGGCACCCAGCTGAGTTCATACAACATATGCCCCAATAGATCGCGGACATTCCATTCATTATCAGGGGTGGAATTAACAAAATGATCAAACCGGACTTGTTTGACTACCGCCGTTGCTTGGGCCAGGCAGGCCTCAAATAATTCTGTACCATCATCGTAATGTATGAATCCTGCCATCGCTATACCCCCTGCTTACCCGCTCATGCTTGCTAATGGGCTCATCATAGAGCCGCTTACTGGAGCTTGGCTGTAAGCTTTTTCTCTTTGGCTAGCTTTGTATAAGCATGGCCGCTGCGATGCTCCTGATCGATGGCGAAGTTCAAACTGGCCAGCAGCGCTAAATTGACAATAAACCCAGGGATGGCACCAAACTGAATGCGAGTAAAAATAAAGAACTGCGTCAGAAATATGGTTACCAGGGTGGCCCGCCGAAACCATTCAAAGCCAATTGCCCGCGAACCTGGCAACCGTGTGGCCCCGACAATCGCATAACCGGCCGCCACCAATGAGCTGACCAATTGGCCAACCAGTAGCTGACTGTGGTAATTCTGTGCCTGCAAGAATGTCGTCAGAACACTCAGATTATGTACGACTGTGCCAAAGATCACCACTAAAAATATAATTGCTTCAACAATGAAAATCAGGCTAATAGCTTGATTGGAGCCACGCAGGCGCCAAAAGCGCTGGTAGGATGTGCTGAGCCGTTCCCGAACTCGCTGCAACCTGGAGTCAGGGTTCGGCACTGTCTTAATGGCTGCCAACATGGCCTGTAGCTGCTGCGTAATCTGATCGTCCTGATCAGCCGCGGCTAACAGTTGTTTGGCCCGGCGCTTTTCAGTGCGGTCCATGTCGTTCAGAATCGCATCTTCCAGCTGCACCAACGCATTGAGCTGGTAACCGCGCGAGCTAGTCGGCTGATTGCGGCTAATAAAGTTAAATAACAGATAGAGCGCCATAAACACCGCGTAGATAATACCAACGGTTGGGCGAAAGAAGTAATTGTTATCCTTGGTAATAAACTTGCCGAGTTCGTCGATAAATATGCCAAAGCCGATGCCACCCAGCAGTGCCGCGAAGCGCTGCAGCCGCGAACCAATAAAGCTGATCATCAGCACAATGGCCGCCATCATAAACAAGCCACCGTACAACATGTGGGCGATATGCAGCGTGCCGCCACCCACCTGCGGATAGCCGGTTAGCTTCAAAAAAAAACGCAGCAACAGCAGACTGCTGACCGCCGCCAACAGAAATAGTTCTAAGTTGTCGCGGGCACGTAGATTACGGTGAAACAGATTGGAGAGCATGACTACCTGTTAGTATATACGCTATTTGTTGCGTTTGCGCTTGTTGGGGTCAAGTTCACGCTTACGCATGCGCAGATTCAGGGGGGTGACTTCCAGCAGTTCGTCATTCTCCAAAAAGTCGAGACACTGCTCCAGGCTGAAGATAGTCGGCGGCGTCAGCTGGACTACACCATCGCTCGAGCTGGTACGCATATTGGTCAGCTGCTTCGGCTTGCAGATATTGATTTCCATGTCTTCACTTCGGGTGTTGAGGCCGATAATCTGACCGGCGTAGACCTTTTCGGCTGGACCAATGAAAGTCGTGCCGCGGGCTTCGGCATTCTGCAGCGAATATGGTGTGCTGGTGCCGGTGCTGAAGCTAATCAACACCCCGGAGCGGATCTGCTGCAAGGCACTGCCCTGCTCTTCGTAACCGATGGTCAAAGAGTTCATGACAATCGTACCTTTGGTGTTGGTCAGCAGTATGTTGCGCATGCCGAGTAATGCCCGCGTCGGCATGGTGTAGACCAGCTTGGTAACACCCTTGGGGCTGGCGAATTGCTCTTTGAGCACTGCCCGGCGCTGGCCGAGCTCCATCTGCACCGAACCGACGTGTTCAGCTGGCACTTCGATAATAACTTCTTCGATTGGCTCCATAGTCTTACCGTTTTCTTCTTTGGTGACGACCTGCGGGCGGCCAACTTCGAACTCATAGCCTTCACGGCGCATAGTTTCTATAAGCACACCGAGGTGCAATTCGCCCTTACCGGCCACCGTGAAGCCGATGCCGTTTTCTTCGACCTGCAGACCAACATTGGTCTCGGTCTCTTTTGCCAAACGCTCAGCGATCTGGCGCGAAGTGTTAAACTCACCTTCCTGACCTTTGAATGGACTGGTGTTCGGACCCATATAGATACGCAGTGTCGGTGCTTCTACTTCAATGGTTGGTAAGGCATCCGGGTGGTCCACGTGGCAAATAGTCTCACCAATCTGGGCATCGCTGATGCCGGTCAGCTGGACGATGTCACCAGCAATACCACCATCTACTTCGAACTTGGACACACCACGGCTCATGAAGACGTTATCAACCTTAGACTTAGTAAAGCTGCCATCTTTCTTGCAAAGCGTGACCTGCTCGCCGGGCTTGATGGTACCGCGGGTAATCCGACCGATTGAGTACTTGCCCTTGAAGGTGTCGTGACCGAGGGCGGTCACCAGCATCTGGAATGGCTTGTCGAGCTCGACACTTGGTGCCGGCACCTTGTCGATGACAGCCTGGAAAATCGGCTCCAGATCAGCGTCAGCTTCCGGATCGGCCGGTGGCGTGTTCCAGGCCTTACCAGCCCGGCCAATGGCGTAGTAGACAGGATAGTGCAGCTGATCTTCATGCACGGCCAGCTCCAGGAACAGATCAGCCAACTCGTCTTCGACCTCAGCAATCCGCGAGCCCGGCTTATCGATCTTGTTGATAATAACGATGGGTGACAGCTCCGCCGCCAGCGCCTTACCCAGCACAAACTTCGTCTGCGGCATCGGGCCTTCCTGGGCGTCAACGATCAAGAGGCAGCCGTCAGCCAGGTTCAGCGTCCGCTCGACTTCACCGGAGAAGTCGGCGTGCCCTGGGGTATCAATAATGTTGATCCGATAGTCATTGTGCTGCACCGCCGTCACCTTAGCCGTAATAGTAATACCGCGTTCTTTTTCCTGATCGCCGCTGTCCATAATCAGTTCCTGACTCATCTCGGCCTGATTGTCGCGGAAGGTCTGGCTCTGCTTCAATAGGCCATCAACCAGCGTCGTCTTGCCATGGTCAACGTGGGCGATAATAGCGATGTTTCGGATCTTTGTGGGGTCTTGCAGGCTCATAACATTAAAATAGCGCTGATTTAGCTCGCGCCAGCTTTCTTATCTGTAATTATAGCATAAGCCAATCTGTTAGGCAATGCCTGTGGGCATTTACAAATATCGATTATTGGCCGGCGCGGCGAGAGAAGAGGTAGGAAGCGAAAGGTATTGAGACGGCCAGGATGCCGAGGCACCAGATGACTGCCAGGTAACCGTGGTTGTGAAGCGGTTTACCGAGGATGAGGGCCCGGATGGCTTCGACGATCTGGGTGATGGGTTGATTAACGGCGAAAGCTTTGAGGCCGGCATTCATGCTGTCGGTCGGTACGAAAGCGCTCGAAGCAAAGGTCAGCGGGAAGACAATCACAAATGTCAGCCACTGGACAGCTTCAACGGATTTGGCAAAGACGCCGACGATGGCCGATAGCCATGAGAAAGCCAAGGTGAACAGCAGCACGATGCCAATGATGGCCAACCAGCCGGTGAGGTTAGCGTGCGGCCGAAAGCCAATGATCAGGCCGGTAATAACCATCACCACCAGTGAAATAATATTGCGCAACAGATCAGATATGACATGGCCGGTCAGCACGGCCAGATTGTTCATGGGCAGTGACCGGAAGCGGTCGACAATACCCTTACTGAGGTCGTTGCAGATAGCAATGGCCGTGGTGGTCGAGCCGAAGGCGATGGTCTGGATAATGATGCCGGCCATTAAGAAATTCAAATAGGAGACGCCGGGTGGCAAGGCTTTGGAGATGGCACCGCCAAAGACGGTCGCGAACAGCACCAGGAACATGATCGGCTGGAAAAAAGTACCAAGCAGTTGGTCGCGGTTGCGCAGTATATGAGTGCTGCTGCGCTTGATCATTGTCCAAGCGTCAACGAAGTTCATGACAGCTTTTGGTTTGTTCTCGAATTGTAGTTCGACTGCCATGGTTATTTATCCTTCCCCAGTCCCGGTTTTACTTTGCCGGTCAGGCTAAGGAATACGTCATCAAGCGTCGGCTTGTGAACCGCCATGCCCGTCAGTTCGAGCTTAGCGCTGGCCAGGCTATCGAGGACTCTGCGTAGGTCCTTGTTGGTGTCATTCAGCACAACGGTCAACGAGTTTTCTTTTTCGTTGGTGTCGACAACATTTTTGCCCAGAGTTTTCGCGGCGGCCGCAACGGTCTGGGCATCTTTGAAGCTGACTTCCAGACGGTCTTTGCCGACTTTAGCTTTCAACTGACTGCTGGTACCCTCAGCAATGACTTTGCCGCCATCAATCACGATGATGTTGTCGGCCAGCTGGTCAGCCTCATCAAGGTATTGAGTCGTTAAAAGAATAGTTGTGCCTTTGGCTTTGAGTTCGTTAATAATGGCCCACATACTTAGGCGCGAGCGCGGATCCAAGCCGGTAGTTGGCTCGTCCAAGAAGATAACTGGTGGTGCGGCGATCAGGCTAACGGCCAGGTCGAGACGCCGCCGCATGCCACCGCTATAAGTTTTAGCCGGGCGGTCGGCGGCTTTAGTCAAGTCGAACTCTTCGAGCAGTTCAGCCGCTCGGGCTTTGGCACTAGCTGTGGTCAGACGATAGAGTTTGCCCATCATGACCAGGTTTTCGCGACCGGTGAGTAGTTCATCGACGGCCGCCGACTGGCCGGTGAGACCGATGACACTGCGGACCTTATCACCGTCTTTGACCGTATCGTAACCTTCAACCGTTACACTGCCTTTATCAGCTTTCAGTAAGGTGCTGAGAATGCGCACCGTCGTGGTTTTGCCGGCACCGTTCGGACCTAATAAAGCCAGCATGGTGCCACGCTCGACTTTGAGGCTAATACCTTTCAGGACGTGATTGGTGCCATATGACTTAGTCAGGCCAGCAGCTGTGATAACGTAATCGCGGGTGGTCATATTGCTATATGATATCACCTCCGTTGCCAATGTGGCAGATTACAATAATGACGGTTGGCTGGGTGTTGGTTCAGCCGCATCGGGCTCGTCGAGCATATCATTCTCTAACTCCAGTCCTTTTATCCTCGGCATGGCCGCCTGGCCGATGTTCCCCTGAATACTGCCGATGATATTAGCCGTGCCTAGTAGCAACTTCTGGGCCTGCTTTTCGCGCTGCGACCACAGACGTTCGTAGGCGACTCGCTCTTTTTGGACCTGCAGATTCATTTCCTGGTACGTCTCGACCATCAGTTCGACCTGCTGAATAAACTCGTGGCTGGTCACAAAGTTATACAGAGCCTCGGCTTTACCGCCCTGATGCTCTGTCCGGGCTTTTTCCAGCCCGACGTCAAGTAGGCTTTTGCGCAGCAGGCTGGCCAGCACTATCGCCAGACTTGGTTTTGCCACCCATATACCTTGGTGATAACCGATGTCGGCTTCGATCTGCTTGGGCATAGATTCGGTGATAATAACAGCAACCACGGCTTTGGCGTCACGCATGTCCTGCTTTAGCTTGGGAATCCAGCCATCGACCCAGTTTTTGGTACGTTTGATCTCCCAGAGGATCATGCCACAGGCAGTGCCGCGCGGGCTGCGTACCAACTGGCTGACATCGCCGCCTTTCACCCCCTTGGCTACTGGCTCTATGTCGTCATCACGAAAAGCGTTGGTAAGTGCCGCTTCGAAGTCCAGCTCCATTATCTCACCCTGCATCTGCTGCGAACCCTGCTGCAGTTTACGCTGTAGCTCTTCATTGACGCGCATGGCATCCTGCAACTGTTTGTCCTTGGCTGCCAGGTTTAAGCGCTGTTTTTCATCCGCCAGTCGGGTTGCTTCATCACGAATTTTGGACTCTTCTGCGGCTAGCTTTTTCTGCATATCAAGTTCGGCATTATCTTTGGCCCGGTTGGCCTCGCGGACAGCTTTGGTCAGCTCGGTTAGCTGGTCACGCAACTGCTTCTTTTCCTGTTCAGCGCTCGTGTTATCTTCACGAAGCTGTTTGAGTGTCAGCTCAGATTCGGCAGCAGCTTTTTTCTGGGCTGACAGTACTTCGGATTCCAGGCGCTTTTTAACGATCTCCAGCTCGGTTTCAGCCTCGCTTTTGGCAAGTTTCATAGCCGCTTCAGCAGAGCGTCGGGCAGCGGCTGCGGACTCGGCTTGAACGCGCACTAGCTCGGCCTGGTGTTTGTGACGTTCGGCAGCCAGCACTCTGGCCTCAATCTGGCCTTCGAGAGCTTTGTCGATCTCAATCACTTCACCACAGCTCTTGCAAGTTATCGTATTCATACCTCTAGTATCGCAGCCTGGCCCGTTTAGCTCAACTAATTTAATCTGGATTTAAGAAGTCAGCGTTTATACTAACTGTATGAATACGAGACCTCTAGCGGAACGGCAGCGGCCGGAACAACTGAGCGATGTGCTGGGGCAGGCCCATCTAGTGGGCGCTGGCAAAATTATTCATGAGATCATCGAGCACAAGCAACCGACCAGTCTGATCCTATGGGGGCCGCCCGGCAGTGGTAAAACTACGCTGGCACGGATCATTGCACGTGAGACCGGTGCCGAGTTTATGGAGCTATCAGCCGTTACCGCCGGCAAAGCTGACGTACTAAAAACGGTCGAGCGGGCGCAGCAGAATCAACGCTTAGGCATGCAAACCATCTTGTTTGTTGATGAAATCCACCGCTTCAACAAAGCCCAGCAAGACGCCTTTTTGCCGCACGTCGAAGACGGCACGATTATTCTAATTGGCGCGACCACCGAAAATCCCAGTTTTGAAGTTATTAATCCCCTGCTCAGTCGTTCGCGGGTACTGGTACTGGAACCGCTCGACAAAGACGCCATTATGGACATCCTGAAGCGTGCGGCCAAAGCTGAGAAGATTAAGATACCGCCCAAGAGCTTGGAATTACTAGCTGAATTATCCGGTGGCGATGCCCGGGTGGCGCTTGGGAATCTGGAGCTATCGGTTCAGCTGGCCGTCGGCAAATCTATCACGCCGCAGGTCGTGGAGACCGCCGCCCAAAGTCGCCTGCCCGGCTACGATAAAAAAGGCGAATACCACTACAACGTCATCAGCGCCTTTATTAAAAGCATGCGCGGCTCCGATGCCAACGCCACGCTCTACTACCTGGCGCGCATGCTTCAAGCCGGCGAAGATCCCAAGTTCATCGCTCGACGGATGGTCATCTTTGCATCTGAGGATATTGGCCTGGCGGCCCCGGCAGCGCTCAACCTAGCGCTATCGACATTTATGGCCATCGAGCGCATCGGCTTGCCCGAAGGTAACTACGCCCTCTTCCACTGCGCATCAGTCCTCGCTAAAGCCCAAAAATCCCGTGAAGTCGCCGACGCTATGTCGGCGGCCATGAGCGCCGCCCGCGACTACCCTGACCTGCCAGTCCCCATTCACCTACGCAATGCCCCGACCAAACTTATGAAAGATCTTGGCTATGGTAAAGGTACCAAGTGGGAAGCCAACTTTCAGCACCCAAAGGGCTTTCTCCCCGACGAGCTGAGCGGCAGTAACTTCTTCAATTAGGATTCGTCACTAAAGCTACAAAGTGACTAACTTACTGGCCTTCTGCGATTTCCGGCTTCGCGATATTGATTGAACACCGGCTGTCATCGAAATGATCGCTGGACCATGTAAGGTATTGCTGCCGTCCACAAGGCAATAATATTAATAGTCAGGCCAGTCGTTGAGCAGAGCACCGAGTGGCCAGGAACAATACAAGATCCCCGGCGCGGTGGCAAGAATGGTTCGTTGAAACGTCAACGGGCGGCGAGGCATAATCCCCCACTATACCGCTAGCGCTACGATTTCTTCCCAAGGCAGACCGGCTTTGCCGAAGTGACCATATGCCGAAGTCTGTGAGTAGATCGGGCGGCGCAGCGCCAGACGCTCGATGATGCCTTTGACTGACGTATCAATCAGTTGGTCTTTGAAAGCATGCAGTTCCGCTTGGCTGACGGTTTCAGTACCAAACGTCTCGATGGTCTGCATCAGCGGACGCGGCTGGCCAATCACGTATGCCAGACCAACTTCGCACTTGGTGGCCAGGCCAGCCGCCACGATATTCTTGGCAATGAAACGGGCGGCGTAGGCACCAGAACGGTCAACTTTACTTGGGTCCTTGCCTGAGAACGCGCCGCCGCCGACCCGAGCATAGCCGCCGTAGGTATCGACCACAATCTTCCGTCCGGTTAGCCCGGCGTCAGATTCCGGGCCCGGTATGTGCCACAGACCAGTACCATTAATGACAATGTTTTCTTTGCTCGGTACCGCTAGCTTGTAGTAATCCAGTACAGGGGTAATAACGTGTTCGATGATATCAGCGTGGACCTGCTCGGCTGAAGTGTCTTCATCGTGGGCTACGGCTGCCACCACTTTTTCTATGCCAATCGGCTTGCCGTCTTCATAACGCACCGTGACCTGAGCTTTACCATCCGGCCTCAGCCATGCCAAAATTTTAGATTCACGGCATTCATCAATCTTGCGGGCCAGACTCTGGGCAATGGCAATCGGCAGCGGCATTAGCTCCGGCGTCTCATCTACGGCGAAGCCAAACATCATGCCCTGGTCCCCGGCCCCATCCTGGTCAACACCCATAGCAATCTCTGGTGATTGCTGGTGCACGTCATTACTAAACTCCGACTCCTGGCTAAAACCCCAAGCCGGCACATTGTAGCCCAGCTGATTAACTTTCTCACGGACAATATGCTCAAAGTTCAGCTCGGCCGAAGTTTTGATCTCGCCAAACAGCGCAATTTTGTTAGCCCCGGCTACAGTCTCAATGCCGGTACGAGCATTCGGGTCCTGTGCCAGCGCGGCGTCCAAAATAGCGTCGCTGATGGCGTCACAAATCTTGTCGGGGTGGCCGGCGCAAACCGATTCACTGGTGAAAAACGTAATGATTGGTTCTGACATAAAAATATCCTTCTCCCGTGTTGCCCGAGAAAGGATATATAAAAGTGTATTTCAATATCTTTCCCGAATGTCGGGACTAGATGGAGCACCTTGCGTGTTTGCCGCAGGTTGCTGACCGGTCATGGAGCTAGATCTCTCGCGGCCTCTGTATATTTACATTGTTAAAGTACTAGCAGTATATCACACCATGTTTCGCAGACTAGCCCCGCTGCCATTTATTTGCTATAATCCTCCCCTGTAGCTGTGGCATTTCACAACTATCGCGCTATGGGGATTCGCCAAGTGGTAAGGCACTGGTTTCTGGTACCAGTATTCGGGGGTTCGAATCCCTCATCCCCAGCCACGATTTGCACCTAACATGACCCGATTGCATAGTATGTTTTCGTCAATTGTTGGATATAAATCCTGAACAGCATTAAACCGGCAGGAATGTCGGTTTTTTAGCTCTAATCCCTAGTTCTTCTCTTAAACGATAACCACTTTACTATTTACGGTAAAAAGTTAGTATTAACAGCATTCTGTACAGATGGTATATATAATTACTTTATGGAGTATAAGATATGCCACAAACCAATAAGAAAGTGATTAAGAACGATGCGATAACTCAGGCTTTTGAAGCCGTGCCTGAAGCTGGATCTAACTGGAATAGATGGTATGATGTTCCTTATAAAATTGCTTGGTGGCCGCTTAAAGGCTGGCGTAAAAAAGTTTTTCCACGGGCCTTTCGAGACGCATCACTTCGACTAGTTAACATACTGTTACAGTTTAATGAGTATGACCGCCAAAAAGCATGGGATAGAAAAGATAGATATAACAATATTCACATCCCTAAAGATGAGCATGTTTCAGTACCAGCAATCCTAGTAGTTGAATTATTTACCGCGAACGAGGCTAAAAATCTTGAAAAGGCCATTAAGAAAAATGGTTGGGATAAATAAAAGTTAATTCATCATGAAAAAGATACAAATCTAAGCCGTCTATCGGCGGCTAGGGCTGAACAAGGTGCATCATGGTGGAAGCTTGCTACTGTCATGAGGAAAGATAGCAAGTGGCATATCCCTGATGCGAACCTTGGTCGCTTACCTGAAGAATTCGAAGTTGTCAGTCTAAAAGCAATACAAATAGGCTCCGGACTGACTGCTGTAGTTGCTCGCTTTAGTTTGAGCGATAACTCAAAAGGTTATATTGATGACATTTGGTACAGCCAGCACGAACCAAGCATCCATTACGCATCGGGGAGATTTAGGGTATCAAACAGACTTTTGTCTGCCTATAAAACTACTCAAAAATCTCGAGAGCACCTTCACGACCAAGCAAGGAACTGGATGTCCGAGTTTTGTCCTGGCTTCTTTTCTATGCACCATGAGCAACATGTTTCTTTAGACATTATTCTTACAGAGCAGTTTGACCCAACTAGTCGAAGTAAGAAGTTCCCGGAACGCGATGTGTCGGACGCATACAGAGCATTAGGCGTAGATATAGTTGATCTTCGACGTATTACATCTTCGCATCTCCCAGGTCTAATACTCCAACAAGCCAATGAGTCATCCATACCAAATATAAATACAAGAAGAACATGGGGATTGATCGGTAAAAGGTCAAAGCTTACCAAACTTACAGATAACTTCAAGCATTATTCCGATGCAGATTCAGGTATATCGTATATGGCAGAAGAAACTATGGGTTATACCTTGGTATTGCTGGCAGTTCAAGAAATGCTGTCTTCGATAGAGAAGCAGTTTTCTAATCTTCGTGATCAAGCAAGTCAAAATCATAAAAAACTTAGAGTTAAGAATTTACATAAATTAAACAGTATAATTATGGACTCGAGCTTTACGCTCACAAGTATCAAGCAAGATATTGTCCTGTATCTTGCTAAAGAGCGTTGGTATGATGGAGCGGCTTTGTCTGTTACCGTATCACCTCACTACAAAGATAAATTGTCAGCGGCCTACCCGGAATCTGAAAATTTTCACAAGCTTATCGTCGAGAAACTTAACGATAAATACGAACGTCTAATGGCATTGGACAAAGATATTAGAGATATACTTTCTACAGTTGCAAACCTCGGCTCGTCTGCAAGTAGCATTGTTCTGGCGAGATGGGCTATTGGTGTTTCGGCATTATCTGTATTAGCAGCAATCGCGGCGCTGATTGTCTCGGCGTACTTTAAAAAGTAAGTTAGAATCTATTTTATAGTTATCAACTTTCGTTCGCTAAGAGCTAGTTTTACACTCAAGTTTCGTACCAATCGAGTTTTCTCGAATAGTGTGCCGTCACGCAACACGTACTTGATATATCCGCCTATCATTTCCGTTGGGCTGTAGGTCTCGTGCGTAACCTTCATCATTTTCGTGAATTTATCTATCGCTTCGTGTAAGCCTGGCTCAACTTCACCTAAATCTGTAATGAGTCCATTGCACATTGAGCTTAGTTCATCGACTATGTCTTGCTCGCGCGCATACGGCTCTTTGCAGTCGAGTTGTACCTGCCGCGAGCAGTGATAGTATACGAATCTGTTCTTACTACCATCTAACCTTTTCTTGAACTTTTCTTCGCCGACTATTGTCGATCCACATGAGTAACATCTCAGGAATTGCTTGTACGGAAACTCTTTTGCGCCCCATTTGGATTTTATCGGTACCTTCAATTGCTCTTGAACCTCCAGGAATAGATCTTTCGCAATCATGGGCGAGTGATTACCCTGATACCATTTGCCGCTATTCTTCGGATATTCAAATTCTCCGTAGTAAAAGGTATTACCGAGTATCTTATAGATCATACTGAGTGGTATTTGCTTGTCGCCGCGAGTTCGGACGTGATTATCTTCAAGCCATTGCCGTATATGCCGACCGCTCTTACCAGCAGCTGACATTTCAAACATCTTGACGATATAAGGTGCGCGTTCTTCATCTAATATTACGTCTTTCACGCCACCAGTGGCACCGCGCGTGAAGTAGCCAAGTGGTGGCATACATGGTCGCCAACCTAGCTCGCACTTTGCGCGAATACCTCTCTTTACGTTAACACCCCTGTTATCGTTCTCTAGCTTCGCCTGAGAACATAGGATCATAAGCAAGAATTTCTCATTCGGTGTATTGCTGAAGCTTTGTCCAAAAGTTCTTATTTGCTGCAGTTTGCCTGCATCCATAAGGTCGACAAGTGACCCTAAGTCACCGGCATTTCTGGACAATCTGTCCGGTGCCCACGTTAGTATGCCGCCGAACTTATCTGCACGAAGATCCTTCAGTAATTCGTTAAAAACCGGTCGATTACCTGATTGTTTCGCCGAAAAACTCTCTTGCTTTATCTCAATGACATCTAAGCCTTCACGTTCGGCTAGGGTTTTCATCTCTTTAAGCTGTGAATCGATGGACATTGCTTGTCTTTCGTCTTGCTCACTCGATTTTCGAGCATAGAGGCAGTATTTTACGTCTTGGATAATTGGATTCATAAGTACAAGGTACCGCAAAGAATTTATAAGTCTAGGAGTACGTCTAGTCGCTCCCCCACCTCTAGTAAAATGTGCTGTTTGCGGCTATAATATTGTCAAGATGTAGTTGCATTCCAGCATTTATCACTCATTTTTTAAATATAATGATTAACTCAAGACAAGATTCACCACTCGATACAAAGATATCCTATGATATTGCTGAACCACGACCAGAGTCGCTAATACAATCTCTAAGAGCTTTTGGTTATGATTTGTCGACAGCAATTGCTGATATTGTAGACAACAGCATATCTGCCGGAGCTAAAAATATCGACATCAACTTCTTTTGGGATGGCGAAGATTCGTACATAGGAATCCAAGATGATGGCTCTGGTATGTCAGAGGAGCAGCTAGTCACAGCAATGCGCCCTGGAAGCCGTAGCCCACTAGAGGTTAGAGACCCTAAAGATCTTGGCCGATTTGGGCTGGGACTCAAGACAGCTTCCTTTTCACAATGCAAAAAACTCACTGTCGCATCAAAGAATGAGAATGACCCTGTATCTATACGGTGCTGGGATTTGGACTACGTGACGATTACCGGCGAATGGCGGCTGCTCAAAACCGGTTCCTTAGTCATGGCCGAATTAAGTAAGGGGCTAGAGCCACGTACTTCCGGGACAATTGTACTATTGGAATCAATGGATAGACTTACTAAAGGTCTAAAAGTTGATAATGAGCGTGATCATGACAAATTTCTTGAGGACGCTGAGCGAGTAAAAAACCACCTGGCAATGGTGTTTCATCGTTTTATAGAGCGCATTAATGGTCTTAAAATATCTATCAACGGACGACAAATTAAAGCGTGGGATCCATTTCTTAGCAATGAGCCTGCTACCCAAAACCTAACAGAAGAAGCACACGATATTTTGGACGGTAGACTCATTGTGAAGCCATATATCCTTCCCCATGTTTCAAAAATATCTGAGGAAACGCACGCTAGAGCGGCTGGTCCAAACGGATGGAATGCACAACAAGGCTTCTATGTTTATCGTAACTCCAGGTTAGTTGTTGCTGGTGACTGGCTCGGTTTGGGCTTTCAGAAAGAGGAGCACTACAAGCTAGCCCGGATATTATTAGATCTTCCAAACTCAATGGACGAACACTGGGAGCTAGATGTGAAGAAATCACGCGCCTATCCTCCCGCATTCTTCCGCCGAGAACTTAAAAGAATTGCACAGATAACTCGACAGCGAGCAGCTGAAGTATATCGTTATAGGGGCAAAATTATCGCTCGAGAGCATTCAAATAAATTCTCATACACCTGGGACAGAAAGGTCTCACACGGCAAAATCTTCTACAGCATTAACCGAGAACACCCTTTCGTTAAGTCGCTACTAGCAAATGCTGATGTTGGCAAGGAAGTTTCAAGTCTACTAAGATTAGTCGAAGAGACTATACCGTTACCTTTAATCACCGTCGACAACACTGAGAACCCTGGCAAGCAGGCTCAACCATTTGATGGGGTTGCTGGCAATGAGGTCAAGAGACTTGCGACAGACATTTACCATACATTGCGCCGGGGAAATCTTACGAGAGACGATACTATAGAAAGAATTAAGACAATGGAACCATTCAACTTATACTATGATGAGCTTCACTCATACCTTGGAAGCATAGAAGGATAACCAAATGAGCACAGAAAACGAAAGAACAGTATATAAAATCGCGATGGCTTTGATAGAGGTCGAGCAAAATCCTAGCTCTGAAGTAATCCGGAAAAAAGTAATCATTGCTGCAAATACTGTTTTTCCAAGCAAAAAACTAGACTTTGATATAGAAGACCTTATACGCGAGATTGAGGCAAAATGCTCTATATATATCGATGGCGCTACAATTCTTGAAGACTCGACTAACCACGAGGAATGGCTTCGTGAAGCTCGCACGAACATACAATGGAATTTTTGGAGACGTTACAGGAAGTACATTGAAGAACAAAAGGGTTACCCACCAGCCGTAGTAACTAGACTTGATGAGCTAACGGATATGATATTGGAGAAGCTCGAAGACCCTAATCGTGAAGGATCTTGGGATAATCGAGGCATGGTTGTTGGACGAGTACAATCTGGGAAAACAGCCAACTATACTGGGGTTATCTGCAAGGCAATCGACTCAGGTTACAAAGTTATTATTATTCTTGCCGGTATGCACAAAAGTCTACGCAGCCAAACTCAACTTCGAATCGATGAAGGTGTGCTTGGTTTCGATACACAAAGAAGTAGAAGCTTCGAAAATAATTATGAACGCATAGGTGTGGGCAAACTATTTGGCGAAGAGCTACTAAGAGTCCACCCTCTTACAAATAGTTCAGATAGCGGAGACTTTAATAAGAAATTTGCGCAGCAAGCCTCGCCAACATTTGGTGGTGAGCCCGTAGTATTGGTAATTAAAAAGAACAAAAGTGTTCTAGAAAATATTCGCCAATGGGCACTTAGCGTCCAAGGTACTGAAGACCCGGCCACTGGCAAAAGAGTAATCCGTAATATCCCTCTACTTGTGATCGACGATGAGGCTGACAATGCATCTATCAACACAAAGAAAGTTGGCGTTGACGAGTCGGGTAATCAGCTAGATGATTACGACGTATCTGCAATAAATGGCAAAATAAGAGAGCTTCTATCGATATTCAGTCAAAGTGCATACATTGCTTATACCGCTACTCCGTTTGCAAATATATTTATATCCAGCGATAACAAAACTGATACGCATGGTGCTGATATTTTTCCTAAAAACTTTATTATTAATCTACCGACTCCTTCCAATTACATTGGCCCGGCAAAAGTATTTGGCATTAACCCAGATCCTGATTCAGGGATTGAGTCCTCACCACGACTACCAATAGTAAGAGAGGTGAGCGACTACGAAAACGCATTTCCTTTAAAACATGATAAAAATCACGACCCACTGGAACTGCCTGATTCGCTTAAAGAAGCTCTGAATTCGTTTATTTTGGCCTGCGCGGCAAGACGCGCAGGAGGACAAGTCTCAGCACATAACTCAATGCTTGTTCACGTCACAAGGTTTACATTAGTCCAAGGTAAGGTCAGTGAGATGTTGAAAGAAGCCCTGCACTCTATACACAATCGCCTTGAGTTGGGTGACGGCAACGCGCCTCATTCTATTCTTGAGGAGCTTGAGGAACTATGGAAGACTGATTTCGAACGGACAACTTCACAAATGAGTGATTACGATCCTGTGATCGTGCACTGGGATGCAGTTAAAGAACAGCTGTTTGAAGTAACCTCAAGGATAGTTATCAGAACGATGAATGGCACGGCGAAGGACGCACTTGAATACGAAGAATATAAAGATCAAGGATTAAGCGTAATAGCAGTTGGCGGCGACAAACTCTCTAGAGGCCTTACTCTTGAAGGTCTATCCGTCAGTTATTATCTGCGCCCCGCTAAAATGTATGACACGTTGATGCAAATGGGAAGATGGTTTGGGTACCGACCTGGCTACTTGAATTTATGCAGAATATATACCACCCCTCAGCTCATTGCTTGGTACGAGCATGTTACTCTTGCTAGCGAAGAGCTACTACTGGAGTTTGATAACATGGATCGCACTGGTGGGACACCTCAGGATTATGGGCTCAGAGTCCGAACACACTCCGAAGGGCTTCTTATTACTTCTTTAAATAAAATGCGTTCAGGACAAGAAGTGCCAATCTCGTATGAGGGAGACCTGGTTGAGCTACCCCACTATTACAAGGATTCAAGTATAAATTATGCAAATTACTTACTTGCGGATGAGTTCGTAAAGCGGCTCGGGTCGCCGATTCCTGACAGTAAAGACTATATGTGGCGAGGCATTCCTGGTTCGAATATAGCAGGCTTTATTGAGGGCCTCACAACGCACCCTTACGCAATTAAGGCTGACTCACACCGACTTGCTCGATACATTAAAGGTCAGATGCGAAAAGGTGAACTACTAGAGTGGAGCGTCCTTCTGGTTTCGAATAAGGAAACCCAAGATAGGGATACTCTTGGGGGTCTAGACGTTGGTCTAATAGCTCGAAATAGCCAAGACCTAGAAAAAGAAGTCTACTCATTAAAGAAAAGCCACCTTATAAGCCCACCGGATGAGTACAAAGACTTGAGCGATGAAGAAGTTGCTAACGCACTCGAAGAGACTGGTCGGCGATGGTCACGCGGCGAGATAAAGGGTAAGAGTACACCAAAGAAACCAACCGGGAAAGTTATTCGCAGCCTTAGAGATCCCAAAAAAGGCACTTTATTGCTCTATCCATTGGCATACAAGACAGTAACAGAATCAGAAAAGCCCATAATCGGCTATGCCATTAGTTTCCCGAGCAGCAAAACGGCAGAGAAAATTACTTACCGAATGAACGAAGTAGCTATTGATAACGACGATAACTATGATGAAGACTGAATACTCCACGATCTGGAAACAACTTGAGCGTGAAGCAACTAACAAACGCAACGCTCACATTTTAGTTCGGAGAATTATCCCAGAGAGTAAACTGGATGCGTATATTGGGGTCGAGCACCCAGATAACAAAAGACTGTTTGCTCTCGATATAGCGAACTCCGTAATCGAAAAGATGGATAGCTTACCACTCTTTAGGGGTTTAGACATCGTAGTTCGACCCGCTGTTAGCGAAAAGCCCAATGTATCATCACTGTTCGTAATACTAAAAAGTCCCCGCTTCTCTGATCTATTCTCATTGCTCATTGATGACGTTTCTACCGAGCTACTTGAAACACATGATGAGCAGGCAGCTCTCATGCTCACAATTAAACGCCTAATTGAATGGCAGCAATTTACAGAACAAGGTGATAGGGACGGCTTGTCTAATGACTCGCGAAGAGGGTTATTCGGTGAGCTCTATCTTATTGAGAAATACATATTACCCAAACTTGGGGCAGCAGGAGTTAATAGCTGGAAAGGTTTTACCGCTAGTCAACAGGACTTTTACGTCGACCAGGCTGCGATTGAAGTAAAGACATGCGTGGCGAAGCAACACCAAAAGCTGACGATATCAAGCGAACGACAGCTCGATAATTCTTTCTACGAAAGACTATACCTCTATCACCTGTCTTTGGACGCTATAGAAGCCAGTGCGCAAACCCTTCCCTCCTTGATTGACAACGTCAGAAAAGCTATATCGAAGAACCCTAGCGCACTTCAATATTTCAATGAAGGCCTCAATGACGTCGGCTACCTGGATGAGCACGAGCATATGTATGAATCCATAGGTTACGAAATACGAGAAGAAAACTTGTTCTTAGTGAACGATGAATTTCCTCGCATACTCGAAAGCGAATTAAGAGCAGGAGTGGGAGATGTAAGGTACTCTATAAGTGTTGCCGAATGTAAGCACTCCTCAGTTGAGCTATCGGAGCTAGCTAATTACCTGGAAAAGACGAGAAATGGAAACTAAGAAGAATCTTCAAGAGTTCAGCCAAGATATTTTACAGCAAGTGATTACTGGTTCAGATATTGATGGTGAGCAAACATTCCGTGAAGACAAATTCACAGAATTAATGATTGAGTACCTCACTGATGCAGGTGAAATAGATGACGGGATCATTTGTTCTTACCGGGCTAAGGGGCTCCAAGTCAACGGCTACAGTTTTAGCGAAGATGATGAATCATTTGATATTTTTATAACCAAATACAACGCAGTAGCACCTCCAGAGTCAGTCGGATCAACCGATGTTGTGACCGGCTTCAAAAGAGGCTTAAACTTCGTCGAAAAATCATTTAATAAGCTATACACGTCGCTTGAAGAAGCTTCGCCAGTATTTGATCTGGCGCAGCGCATTCATGAGGTCAAAGGTTCCGCTATAAAAATCAGATTGATGTACTTTACCGATGGAATAGTGAAAGATGTAAAGCAAAAAGAGACTGAGATTAACGGAATCACTGTGTCCTATCACCTATGGGACATCGAAAGATTGTACAAAGTCTGGAGCTCAGGTAAGAAGCGCGAAACAATCGAAATAGATTTCTTAGAGCAGTTTGGCGCTCCAATACCTTGTTTAAAAATGCCCAAAGGCAACCCAAAATACACGACATACCTAGCAATATTCCCAGCAAGCGTACTAGTCGAGTTATATGGCGAGTATGGAACGCGATTACTTGAGAGAAACGTACGATCATTCCTACAAGCTCGAGGACAAGTTAATTCAGGGATCCGGAAGACAATCCTAGAAGAGCCCTACATGTTCTTGGCATACAACAATGGTATTGCCGGTACATCAGAGAAAATAATCACATTAGATCAACCCGATGGCGGTCTTGCCATCCAGCGGCTAAGAGACTTCCAGATCGTAAACGGCGCACAAACTACAGCCTCTTTGTACCACGCGACAAGAAAAGACAAAGCTGATGTTTCGGAAGTATTTGTTCAAGTTAAGCTAACAGTTATAGATGACATCGAAAGAATGGATGAGTTTGTACCGCTAATATCACAGTACTCCAACAGCCAGAATAAAGTACAAACCGCCGACTTTTCCGCAAACGATCCCTTCCATCGCCAGATTGAAGAACTTTCGCGTACAATATGGGCACCTGCACTGCATGGTACCCAACGTCAAACCCGCTGGTACTACGAACGAGCTCGTGGACAATACACAGATGATAAAGGACGTGAAGGCACACCTGCTCGAAAGAAGGCATTCGAACTGGTTAACCCCAACTCTCAGAAATTCACCAAAACGGATTTAGCAAAGTATGAGAACTCATGGGATCAACTTCCTTACCTCGTGAGCCGGGGTGCCCAGAAAAACTTCCGCGAATTCACGATCCGATTAAAAGACAAACGAAAACTAGTACCGAACCAGACGTATTACGAACACTTGGCTGCAAAAGCAATACTGTTTAAAAGCGCCGAAAGGATTGTTCATGCTCGTCGTTATGGTGGTTATCGTGCGAACATTGTTACATACACTCTTGCTTGGCTTTCACACGCTACTTCTCAACGATTGAATTTAGACGATATATGGAAAAAACAGAAGCTGTCCCCGGCACTACAGGAAGCAATCGACAGCGTTTCCGAGAAAGTTTTCGAGCACATCGTAAACGCCCCGGGCAATGCTAACGTTACAGAATGGTGCAAGAAGGAAGATTGCTGGAGAAAACTGCTGGAACTGCACATCCAAATACCCGCTGACCTAAATCAGGAGCTTGTGGACTTCGACAGGCGTAGCGGTAGTATCGTTGCCGGTAAGGGTGAGTGGGAGGAAGACGATAAAGACCGCGAAGATGTATCGACTGTAATTTCAGTAGCAGCGGATACCTGGTTTAAGCTCTCCTCATGGGCAAAAGAAACCGATAATTTGCAGACGTGGCAAAGGGGTATTGCCTATTCTATGGGCTCACTGATCGCAAGAGGCTCAAAACCATCGCGTAAACAAACCGAACACAGTGTTAAAATATTAGATGAGGCAAAACGCTTAGGCTTTAAAGTAAGTGGGGAAAATGAAATCCAATAAAAATACGGACATACCTATTATTGATCTATTTGCTGGTCCTGGCGGATTAAGCGAAGGGTTCGCTGCTTATTCGGTAAAATCCAAGGGGTTCAATCCATTTAAAATCTGTGCATCGGTAGAGATGGATCCATTTGCTCATCAGACTCTTGAGCTTCGAAGTTTTTTTCATGAGTTTTCAAAAGAAGATGTTCCCGTCGAGTATTACATGTGTCTCCGTCAGGAAATATCGATCGATGAACTATTTGCTCTTTATCCGGATGAAGCAGCGGCAGCGGCTGAAAAAGCAATTCTTGCCACTTTAGGTAAGCCTGAAGACGATAAAGTCATTTATGAAAAGCTCGAGCATATACTTGCAAAAAATAAAGATAAGCCTTGGGTGCTCGTTGGCGGCCCACCATGCCAAGCGTATTCTACGATAGGACGATCTCGTCTACAGGCTTATGGAGCTGGTCAAGAACTTCATCAGAAAGATGCTAGAAACTTTTTATACCGCCAGTACCTCAGGACGATCGCTCGCTTCAAGCCCGCAATTTTTGTGATGGAGAATGTTAAAGGAATTCTATCCGCACAAGTTGACGGAAAGAAGATATTCCACGAGATACTCAAGGACTTACGTGATCCAGAAGCAGCTCTTGATGAATATTCACTGCGGGATTACATTTCATCGGACGAAGTAAAGAAGTTTAAATATAAAATATATTCTCTTGTGGTCTCAAGAGATGATGGCACTGAACTTGATCCGAAAGATTACATCATACAGTCAGAAGACTATGGTATTCCACAGGCGCGACACAGGGTTATACTACTGGGTATACGGGAAGATATCGACATCAAGCCGGGCACTCTCACCCCAAAAGAAGGCAAGGTAAGCGTCCGAAGTCTTCTATCAGACCTACCTGCATTAAGAAGTTCATTCACGCGGGCGATTGACAGTACTGAAGAATGGTACGATTTCGTATCTGCAATAACAAAACAATCTTGGTTTAGTAATTATAAGCCGGTCGTAATTGATAGCGGGACAATCGACTCCAGCGTTATGAAGGCTAAGATGCAAGAGTATTTAACTGAGCTCCAGAACGATCTAGGTACTGGCGGCGAATTTATTAAAGGCCGACCAAGTACTGCGTATCGACCAGATTGGTTTAACGATACACGTATTGGCGGTGTGGTGAACCATGCTGCTCGAGGGCACATGAAAGAGGATCTTTACAGATACTTTTTCGCGGCTACATTTTCGAGCATTGCCGGTCGCTCGCCCCGAATGAAAGATTTTCCTAAGGAGCTGCTTCCAAAGCATAAAAATGTCAGCCAAGCTATTGAGAAGGGTGTGTTTGATGATAGGTTCCGCGTTCAGGAGTCGGAAAGACCCGCTACAACCATAACGTGCCACATAGCAAAGGATGGACACTATAGTATCCACTACGACCCGCATCAAGTCAGAAGCCTAACCGTAAGAGAGGCGGCACGCTTACAATCTTTTCCTGATAATTATTACTTTGTTGGCCCTAGATCGCAGCAATACCGACAAGTCGGAAATGCCGTGCCACCCTTACTTGCTGTGCAAATTGCAGATGTAGTATACGGTGTTCTCGAGCAATTCAACGCAATTAACAAAAAGGAAGACTTAATAAAGCCCATCCCACTTATAAATAAGAAACCTATGACCGTACCGAAAGAACTAGTCATTTAAAGACCCCTACGTTGGAATAGCTAATATTACGCTGTAAGAATATACGACATGAATCTTTGTAATCTGATAACTCACTATATACTAAGGTGATTAAGGAATATAATGAGAAACTTGTCGAAGTCTATTCAAATCCAATGCAAATTATGCAGTAAAAATACCTCGAATGAATTGGGTGGTGCATGCCGTGCCTGTATTGATAACATGTTTAGCGACAAAGGTGCATCCATTATTCTTGTCGGAAAACTTCTAGAGTACACGACTGCAACTCTTAAACGTTTTGAGGCATCGGAAGAGCTGATACCCAATCGGGATATTCATGGTAATAGACGGTATACCCGAGATGCCATTACTAACTTCCTTCATACTCGTAGCGAACAATATTTCAACAAGCTATTACATAAAAGTATCAGCTATGATTACTTGGATAATGAATTCTTTAGTACCACCTATAGGGAGAATATGACGTGCAGTAAATGCCAAGAGAATCCCGCTATCGACAAGGGCTATTGCGCTCCGTGCTTAGATGATTTGATTAGTAAAGCAAAGGCTGCAGAGATCATTGGCTGCTCACCTGTGAAGCTTGGTAGACTTGTTAATATTTATGTAGATGATCTTAAAATATACCCGTTCGGCAATCAGGTACGCCTTAGTCTGGAAGAAGTATTAATATTTAATGTAACGCGCCCCGATGCTAAAAAGATTAAATCCAAGTGGTCAAATCATGCTTTAAAATGCAGGCTATGTAAAACAACCGAGAAGCCACATTATGGTGGCGGGTACTGTGCGGATTGCTACAAGAATTCGAAGGAATTTACTATTATGAACGGATATATGAGCGGGGAGAATCTTTCAGAACTTGGTGAAGCTGTCGGCGTAACCCGGGAACGAGCTCGGCAATTGTTTGAGAAGTCAATAAAAATCGAAACCGAACGTATCGACCCCGATAAACCGCAAATATCTGCATACGAGCTCAGAGAGCATCTAAAAAACATTCATAAAAGGAATCGTGCCAAGCGTGATTATAAAGAAATAATTGAAAGTAATTACGATAGCATACTGGAGCAAATAAGTGGCACTAACGTCGTAGGCGAGAAGAGCCTTCTTAAGGTTCTTGACATGCCCGAAAGCGTCATACCTTTCATTAAGCAGAAATATCCGGAGTTCATTGAGATTGTTAACAGTAACAGCAGCAGGTGGTCATGGAAGTACGATCAGTGCAGAATGTGCGGTACAACTGATATAAAACACAAACGTTGGGGGTATTGCGAGAATTGCTTTACGAAATCGGACGAATGGAAAGAAACTCAAAACCAATATCGTCAAAGCCATTTGGAAGAGCACAGGGCAAGAACGAGAGCATACAGCGCAACTTACACCAAGCGTCCTGAGGTAAGGGAACGGCTTAAACAACGCACGCACATGAAAAACTTTGATGGAAACCGGGAAGAAGCATTTCGTATTCATGGCGCTAAATGCTACGACTGTGGAATTTTAAGAGCAGAGTACCTCACTAATAACCTAAAGGATCTTGCCGTATACCATGCAGATGGAAATCCGGACAATAATGATGTCACAAATTTACGTCCTTTATGTTTCAGCTGTCTTGCGAAACGGGTGAAAAGTTAAAATAGTTATTAACTTGTAATCTATTATGGATCGACTGACAAAAGAACATAGAAGTTGGAACATGTCTCGTATACGCGGGAAGAATACCAAGCCTGAACTGCTAATACGTAAACATCTGTACTCTCACGGTGTACGCTACCGCCTTCACACAAGCCTACCCGGGAAACCGGATATTGTTATTGGCAGGAAGAAACTAATAATTTTCGTAAACGGCTGTTTTTGGCATGCACACAGTAACTGTAAAGACTTTAGATGGCCTAAAACACGTACTGATTTCTGGAAAGAAAAAATAGGCGGAAATGTACTTCGCGATCATAAAAATTATGCTGCACTAAACAACGATGGCTGGAAAGTGCTGGTCGTGTGGGAATGTGAAATAAAAAGAAATAAAGATAGAACGCTGAGCAGGGTTTTATCCGAAAGCCTTATCGAATCCGACGTTAGTTAAATATGAGCCGAAATTTACCGGCTCATATTTAACGTTGAATCGTACGATAGTTATTGTAGCTTGACTTTTACACCGCCTGAGAATGATGAATCATGCAACTCGGCAGTGACTGGAGTTTGGTCTTTAGGTATGTCGAAGACAAATTTACCGGTCGCCGCGTTACCTGGATTGATACTATCCAGGAATGTACTGCCGCTTGGGTTATCATACAGAGACGCTGTTGCATCGGCCGAGTACTTCTGTCCGCTAGCGTTGTATAAGTATTGACTGGAGCTATCCAAGGTCTGCGCCTGGTTACCTATATTCTTAACGCTCATATCCAGCACGCAATATTGACCTTGGGCAGTTTTGGTTAAGTAGCCCGAACCATCAGATACGGTTGGTATATTACAGGTTATGCTGGCGACGGTGAACTCAAACTTACCATCGTTGGCCGCTTGATTAAGCCCGATCATTTGGGTGGTAACGGTTTTCTGCGAATTATTTGTGGTCGCGGTTTTAGTTGGAGTATTCGACTTCGACCCACCAGCCGCGCTGGCGATAATGCCGATGATTATTAGGCCGCCGATACCGGTCAGTATTTTGTGCCTGCTAAACCAATTACCTGTTTTTGCTTCTTTACTCATTTTGACAGCCCTCCTTGGGACATTTATTGGTTAATGGGGGCTGTCGTTTCATATAAAAAAGGACAGCCGCTAAACTGTCTAGGTTCACAATAAACGCGGTTGCGCTACTGCTGCGGCTGCCCATTTATATGAACAACCGCGGGCTCGAAGAGCCAGACGTAAATTGTGAAACCTAGACATTGCTGATTATATCTGTAACAGATACTAAATGCCAACTATAGCTGATACCAGTTTCCGTCCGGCCCCATATGCATTGATGACCGGCTCTGACTACTAGAACGACTGCGACTGGCCATAATCTGGCGATCGTACAGGAAATTACGCCCGATGGTGACTGTACCAATTTTTCGATCATCCTTGGAATGCTCCAATATCGCCATCGTTAAAGCGTCCATTAGATCGTCGTGCTTTTCGATTTTATACCCGGTTAGCTGAGCTATGAGTAGCTCACAACCCTGGCGCGGAAACACAACTGCACCACTCGATATCTTATGGGCAATCATATTAAGTCGGGTACGCTTATCGTTATTAGGCTTAACGCCCGTCACATCGATTGTGGATTGCTTCAGGGACTGTAACAGTGCTTCCTGGTACGCCGTGGTTTCGACGTAAAATGTCGGATAGTGATATGCGACATTGAGATCTTGGATCTGCTCAATTGTTTCCGGGAAACTGATCCGCTTATTGAATGGTTGTGGCATCACATAAATTACCTGATTATCTTGCTCGCCTATAATACGCAGTACGACCATAGCCGTGTAGTCAGCCCAGTCGTTATTTGAGATCGCTAGATCTACACCTATTACCGTGGCGACCTGCTGGCCGTACAAAGTATCGGGGATTTTATCATAGTAGTGAATCATATCGGGCGTAATTACCTGACCCTCATCTGGGACAAGATTCAACATATATTCCCGTTGCCATGTAATAGGGTTGGCAATGCGCTTTTCAAGCCGCTCTAGTGATGCACTATCCGGAAATCGATCCGGCCAAAGTGGCTGCGTGTTTTTAACTAATGGATACTCCGCAAATCGGCCAATACGGCTGCCGTCTGCAAACCCCGCTTTTAGGCGCATGAGTAATGAATCCTCGTGGAGCATATTGCCGACTGTAATAAATTTGGTGCTTTCGGTGCCAAGCGGCAACAGTTCGCCAGTAAACCAATCGTAGGTCTTTTTGCGGGCTTCAGCAGTCTTAACCGAATTAGTGTCCTCGACATCGTCGGCGATGATTAAGTCCGGTCGGTGTGGCCCTGATCGCAGACCGCGCACACCTTGCTCGCGTGACACAGCAATAATACGTGCCCCGAACCGTGGCAAATTTATGGCGCTGATACCTAGATCATTTTCTTCGTAGTCGTAGGGCATGAAGTCCTTGCTAATTAACTCATTGCTCGCAAGTTCAAGGGCAACGTTTTTCAGGTGCTGTTGCGCCTGATTCTGGGTTTGGCTGACAATTAGTACATACTTTTTCTGCAGCTCACCCATTACTGCCCACAGCGGGAACATTGTCGTAATGATTGTGGATTTACCCGAGCTTCGAAAGGCCATAACCACCAAGTGCTCAAGGCTCTGATCCGCCGACAGCTCCATTAGTTCCCGCTGAAAGTCAGCCGTTTGATATTGGATGTAGTGCCCGAAATATAGATGGAAGAACCACAGCGGGCTTTTACTACTAATTGCCAGTCTGACATTACGATCCTTGCGTATCCGCTCCCACTCCATTTCATTCATTTGGTCATTCATGATTTACTCCTTCAACACTAAGTAATTTACCGAGCGATAGCGCCTTCGCCACCAGCTCACTTTGCTCATCAGTTAGTGTAGCCGACTCAATTTCGAGCTTACCGCCTACTTTGATACGCGTTTCATAGGTCTTGTGGTGGTGCTTTAGCCAGAAAATAATGGCCGTCAGGTTCTTGTCACGAATAGCCGATAATAATTGTGACTCCGCCATGTCATTCACCAACGCCGAGCCATCATACAATGCCTGGTCGCAGGCTTCGGCGAATACAGCATCGTCTTTGCGCCAGCGGTAATAGGTGGCGCGGCTGATACCAGTTTTCTCACAGGTCACCTGCACGATTGGAGACTTGCGAAGCTGGTCAATCAAGGCCTTCTTATTAGCACTAGTCTTCGACATGTTGCGCCTCCAGTCCGGTCAGCTTTTGCCAACGGTCGATAATAACCTGGCAGTACTTTGGGTCAAGCTCGACCATCAGACATTTACGTTTAGTCTGCTCACAGGCAATTAAGGTCGATCCCGAACCACCGAATGGATCGTACACGATGTCATTAATACGTGAACTGTTAAGAATCAGGTTTCGCAGTAAACCCACCGGCTTCATGGTTGGATGCAATTTACTTTTACTCGGCTTCGGATATGCCAGCACACTCTTGTCCTTGCTATGCATGAACTCATGAGTGCCGTGCCATCCATAAGCAATCAGCTCATGCTGCGGTAAATAATCGAGACGGCCAATGACGGCCTGCGTCTTTACCCAGATTAGGAGCTGACTGAATCGGACGTCGGCAGCGAGCATGCCATCTCGGAGTGCAAATAGCATTTTATCGGAGTTGAATATGTAGCTAGCATTTTTCTTGGTAAGTCGTGGAACGACTGCCTGTAGCCAAGCCTTGGTAAATGCCTCGTACTGTTCGGCGGACTGATTCTGGTCATTTTGGATGGCTGTATGAGTCATGTTTTTCACCAGACCAACCTTACTCTCCACATATGCCACGCCGTACGGCGGATCGGTTAAAATAAGTCGCACTTGGTAATTTTTAACGAGTCTTTCAACGAGCTGACTATCGGTCCCGTCGCCACAAGCTAGTCGATGCTCGCCAAGCTGGTAGATATCTCCCACTTTCATAACTTTACCGCCTTCTGGCCGGTCAGCTGCTCATAACGAGCAACAATCACATCGCAAAACACTGGTTCCAACTCCGACATATAGCACGATCTCTTGAGCTGTTCACACGCTACCACCAATGAACCAGAGCCAGCGAAGACATCGAGAATAATCTCACCTGGCTTGCTACAACGCCGTAAGGCCTTCTCGTGCAGAGTAGGTGGCTTCTGGGTCGGATGCTGATAGGAAACTGCTGGGTCGCGCTTGGCGAGCCATATGTCGAACAGGTCAATGATGTCATCTATCGTGCGATTGCCTGGAGCGATATCCTTATTGAGTATCTCCGTCAAGTTATGCGTGCTGAATTCCAGTTCTAAACGCAACACTACCACTTTGCCTCAAAGACTTCTGCT